>CAUJIP010000022.1 GCA_963205235.1 Pseudomonadota bacterium | reverse complement strand
GGCAGGATTCCAGGTGCTGCGACTTGGACTTCCGGACCACTGCTTCCCGGGGCTTCCGGATCAGCTGTTGAATCGTCGGCATTCACGTTCCTCGTTTCGATACTCGCCCCCCTAGCCGTGCGGGGGCGCCGCTTCTCGACCATGCCTTGCGCGAATCGCAAAACACGAACACCGCACCCATCGCCCTTTCGGGAGATGACGCGGTTCACTTCCAGAGGATCGGGGCATTTTTGCCCGGATCATGACCACTTCAAGCGCTCTGAGCCCTTGTCCCGGTCGAAACCGGGGGTTCGGGTTGGCGGGCGTATAGGGTGAATCGCCTGGGGAGTCAACACGGCCAGCCCGCCTCAGCCGACGGCGCGGCGCCTCAGGTTGCGCTCGCGCCAGAGGGTGAAAAGACCCGCCGCGACGACGATGGTCGACCCGATCAGGGTCCAGAAGTCGGGCAGGTTGCCGAAGACCGCAAAGCCCAGCACAATCGCCCAGAGAAGCGAGGTATAGCGGAACGGGGCGATCATGCCGATGTCCCCATGCCGCATCGCACTGACCGAGGTCAGGTAGCCCACGATCAGGCAAAGCCCGGCACAGGTGACGCGGAAAAGCTCCGATCCCGTCGGGGAATGCCAGCCCTCGATCGCCGTGCCGACCCAGCCCATTCCAGCCACCGCCGTCGCCGCCGACAGGGCCACGACTGCCGAGGGGACATGCCCCTTGAGCGGCCGGACCGACAGGTCGCGCACCACCACGAAAAGGGCGGACAGGACGCCAAGGATTGCCCAGTGATCAAACCCCTCGGTCCCCGGCCGGATGACGATCAACACCCCGATCAGACCCACGATGATCGCCGTCATCCGCCGCCAGCCGATCTTGTCGCCAAAGATCAGCGCCGCCCCCAAGGTGATGAGCAGCGGCAGGGATTGCATGATCGCGGAAAGGTTCGCGAGCGGCATGTGGATGAGGGCGGTGAGGAAGAGCACAGTCGAGGCGACCTCGCCCACCGTCCGCAACAGGATCAGCATGCCTTCCTTGCGCGCAGGCCGGAAGCTGAAGGCCCCGGTGGCCGCCGCAAAGATCAGCAGACCGATCATCGAGACCAGCCCCCGCATCCCGATCGACTGGTACAGCGGCATGGTCTGGGTGACCGATTTCATGAAGGTATCGTTGATCGTGAAGGCGGCCATCGAGGCGCACATCAGAAGGATGCCGCGGAGGTTTTCTGAGACGGGCACTTCGAGGTCCTTCATCTGACCGGCTCTGGGTAGCAGGTGGCAGCGGAAAGGGAAAGTGTCCACGGTGGACAAATCTTGAAATGAACCTGTTTTCAATGGGTTGTCTGTGGACACTAGGGATTTCTTAACTTTTGGCCAGTTTCCGAAGGATACCCGGCACCCGGATCATTCGTCGCGAGGACGTCTTGCAGTGCCTGCAGGACTGGCGTCTGCATCCGCCAGCCTTCGCCAGGGTCCTGACCGTCCTGCGGACAGGGCCAAATTGGACAGGACACCGTCCTTGGCCCGGAGCAAGGAACCGGAGCGGCTTGGCAGCCGCGAAGACCTTTTGTCTCGTCGTCGGGCTTCGCCTCCTCCTCGGGCGCGGGGGCGCTTCGCCCCCCGGTCTTTGGTTTGGGGCAAAACCAAAGCCTCCCCCCGAGGATATTTGGCGATAGGAGAAACCCTGAAGAAGGCGCGCGAAATCTGCGGCGATGGCACCTGTCCGTCGGGATCGCCAAGCCAATCCCGACGAACTGCCGGTCAGGCCGAGAGCAGGATCGGCAAGTCGCAGTCGCCTTCCAGGACACGCGCGGTGACACTTCCGAAGAGGATGTCATGCACCGGGGAATGCCGCACAGCGCCAGCGGCCATCAGATCGCATTTGGCCGCTTGCGCCGCCTGGACCAAGGCATCGTAGACCTCACGGCCATTGCGGGCCAATTCGCGGAACTCGGCCTTGACGCCGTGGCGGGCAAGGTGATGGGCGGCCTCGATCCCGGATTGATCCATGCGCAGGGCCTTGTCGTCGGTGACGCGGGCGACGATGGCCTCGCTGCCCGGTGCAAGCAGGGAGAGGGTGTCCTGCATGGCACGGGCGGCGGCATGGGTCCCGTCCCAGGCAATCAGCGCGCGGCGCGGCGGAGTGAGGGCGACGGCGCTTGGCGCCAGGATCAGGGGACGCCCCGAGTCAAAGAGCGCCGCATCGACCAGAAGCCGTTCGCCGGTCAGCGGGCCGTGCCGACCCCGCAGCACACCAATGTCGGCGACCTTCATATGGTCGGCAAAGACCTCGCCAATCCCATAGGCAAAGCTTGAGCGATCGACGACGGTGCAGGACGCCCCTGCCGTGTCGGCAAGCGCTAGAATGTCGGCGCGGGTCTTGTCAAAATTCTGCGGTGCGTCGCCTTCCCCTGCCCCGGTGACATCGACCGTGAAAGTCAGGACCACAGCCTGTGCCGAAAGCGCGCTTGCCCATCCAAAGGTCAGGGCCAAGGCCGGGTGAGCGGTGTTGACCTCGGCCGGTTGCACAAAAGTCACGATTGATCGAACAGGCATGTGGCTGGCTCCCGCAATTTCCCTAAAGGGAGGTAGGTATCGCAGCACCGTTCCTCAAGACTTGGAGGGCGGAATGATGCTGCGGCAATCTGGCAATGAAAAACCCCCGCCGGTCTTTCGACAGGCGGGGGTCATGTCTTGCCCGAAGGCGATCAGGATCAATCGCGGCTTTCGACCGTGTCGACGAGACCGCTGTCAATCTCGGTCTCCATCACTTCAAGCGGAGCAGCCAAAGCGGCGGCGGTTTCCGCCTCGCTCCGACGCGCCTCGATCACGATGTGGTCGCGGTCGGCGGCGATCTTCTTGACGCGGCTGGTGGCACCACCGGTACCCGCCGGGATCAGGCGGCCAACGATGACGTTTTCCTTCAGGCCCAGAAGCTTGTCGCGCTTGCCCTGAACCGAAGCTTCGGTAAGGACTCGCGTGGTTTCCTGGAACGAGGCCGCCGAGATGAAGCTGCGGGTCTGCAAGCTTGCCTTGGTGATGCCCAGAAGGACCGGTTCCGCCTTGGCCTCGCGGCCACCGCGGTTGAGCGACTTCTGGTTTTCTTCGTCCAGCTCGGTCTTTTCGACCTGCTCGCCTTTCAGAAGCGTGGTGTCGCCGCCGTCAAGCACTTCGAACTTCTGCAGCATCTGCCGCACGATAACCTCGATGTGCTTGTCGTTGATCTTCACGCCCTGCAGGCGATAGACGTCCTGCACTTCGTCGATCATGTAGTTGGCAAGCGCCTCGATCCCCATGATCCGCAGGATGTCGTGCGGAGCCGGGTTGCCGTCCATGATGTAGTCACCCTTCTGGACGAAGTCGCCTTCCTGAACCGGAATGTGCTTGCCCTTGGGGATCATGTATTCGACGGCGGTCAGCGTCTCATCGACCGGTTCAACGGTGATGCGGCGCTTGTTCTTGTAGTCCTTGCCGAAGCGGACATAGCCATCGGATTCGGCGATGATCGCGTGATCTTTCGGACGACGGGCTTCGAACAGTTCGGCCACGCGGGGAAGACCCCCGGTGATGTCCTTGGTCTTGGCACCTTCGCGCGGGATACGGGCCACCACGTCGCCGGGGCGGAGTTCCTGGCCGTCTTCGACGGAAAGGATCGCGTCCACCGACATGGCATAGGTGATCGGGTTGCCGCTGTCGCCGCGCACCGGGTCACCCGTGGCCGGGTCCATCACGATGATTTCCGGCTTGAGGTCGCCACCTTTCGGCACGCTCCGCCAGTCGGACACGATCTTTTGGGTCATGCCGGTGGCATCGTCGGTTTCCTCGCGGACCGAGATGCCGGCGATCATGTCCTTGAAGCGCGCAACACCGGTCTTTTCGGCGATGATCGGCAGGGTGAAGGGGTCCCATTCGAACAGCTTGGTGCCGCGCTTGACCACATCGCCGTCCTTGACGTGCAGCTTGGCGCCATAGGTCAGCTTGTGGGCCGCCCGTTCCTGACCGGCTTCGTCCAGGATGGCAATCTGCATGTTCCGGCCGACGACGATCTGCTCGCCGTTGACGTTCTTCAGGATGTTGCCGTTGCGGAATTCGATCTTGCCTTCCTGGCTGGCTTCCAGGAACGACTGCTGTCCGCCCTGGGCGACGCCGCCGATGTGGAACGTCCGCATCGTCAGCTGGGTGCCGGGTTCGCCGATGGATTGGGCGGCAATGATGCCGACCGCTTCACCGATGTTCACCAGCGTGCCGCGGGCCAGGTCACGACCGTAGCAAAGCGCGCAAACGCCTTCTTCGGCCTGACAGGTCAGCGGGCTGCGGATGCGGATCGACGCGACGCCCGACCCGTTGATCAGGTCGGCACGGCGTTCGTCGATCAGCTCGCCCCGGGCGACGACGACTTCCCCCGTTGCCGGGATGATCACGTCATCGGCGGCAACGCGGCCAAGGACACGTTCGCCCATCGGCACGATCACTTCACCGTCGTTTACCGCTGCCGAGGCAGTGATCGACTGTTCGGTGCCGCAATCATGCACGCGGATGATGCAGTCCTGTGCCACGTCAACCAGACGACGGGTCAGGTAGCCCGAGTTCGCCGTCTTCAGCGCGGTGTCGGACAGGCCTTTCCGCGCGCCGTGGGTCGAGTTGAAGTATTCAAGAACGGTCAGACCTTCCTTGAAGTTCGAGATGATCGGCGTTTCGATGATCTCGCCCGACGGTTTGGCCATCAGGCCGCGCATCCCGCCAAGCTGCTTCATCTGGATGACCGAACCCCGGGCACCGGAGTGGGCCATCATGTAGACCGAGTTCGGTTCACGTTCCGACCCGTCCGCGTCGTGGCGGACAGCCGAGATCGTGGCCATCATGGCCTCGGTCACCTTGTCGTTGCACTTGGTCCAGGCGTCGACCACCTTGTTGTACTTCTCGCCCTGGGTGATCAGGCCGTCGAGGTACTGCTGTTCAAAGCCGGCAACCTGATCCTTGACCTCGTTGACGATGGTCCATTTGCTGTCCGGGATCACCATGTCGTCCTTGCCGAAGGAAATCCCGGCACGGAACGCCTCACGGAAGCCAAGGCCCATGATCTGGTCGCAGAAAATGACCGATTCCTTCTGGCCGCAATAGCGGTAGACGGTGTCGATGACGGTCTGGACGTCCTTCTTCCGCAGCAGGCGGTTCACAAGTTCGAACGGTGCCTTGGCGTTCAGCGGCAGAAGGTTCCCAAGCCGCAGACGGCCGGGGGTGGTGTCAAAGCGCTTCCAGACCACGTTGCCGGTTTCGTCAACCTGACGCAGGCGGGCCTTGATGCGGGCGTGCAGATGCACCGCACCGGCAGCCAGAGCGTGTTCGACTTCCTCGATATCGGCGAAGGCCATGCCCTCACCGACCATGCCTTTGCGTTCCATGGTCACATAGTAAAGACCAAGGACCATGTCCTGCGACGGCACGATGATCGGGTTGCCGTTGGCAGGCGACAGCACGTTGTTGGTCGACATCATCAGGACGCGGGCTTCCAGCTGGGCTTCCAGCGAAAGCGGCACGTGGACGGCCATCTGGTCGCCGTCGAAGTCGGCGTTGAAGGCCGAGCAGACCAGCGGGTGCAGCTGGATCGCCTTGCCTTCGATCAGGATAGGCTCGAAGGCCTGGATGCCCAGACGGTGCAGCGTCGGCGCGCGGTTCAGAAGGACCGGATGTTCGCGGATGACTTCATCCAGGATATCCCAGACCTCGGGACGTTCCTTTTCCACCAGCTTCTTGGCCTGCTTGACGGTCGAGGACAGGCCCTTGGCTTCCAGCCGCGAATAGATGAAGGGCTTGAACAGTTCCAAGGCCATCTTCTTCGGCAGACCGCACTGGTGCAGCTTGAGTTCCGGACCGGTCACGATGACCGAACGGCCCGAGAAGTCGACGCGCTTGCCCAGAAGGTTCTGGCGGAAGCGGCCCTGCTTGCCTTTCAGCATGTCCGACAGCGATTTCAGCGGGCGCTTGTTGGTGCCCGTGATGACGCGGCCGCGACGGCCGTTGTCGAACAGCGCGTCCACAGCTTCCTGCAGCATCCGCTTTTCGTTCCGGACAATGATGTCCGGCGCGCGAAGCTCGATCAGGCGCTTCAGGCGGTTGTTGCGGTTGATGACGCGACGATAAAGGTCGTTCAGGTCGGACGTGGCGAAACGGCCACCATCCAGCGGAACCAGCGGGCGCAGTTCCGGCGGGATCACCGGAAGCACGGTCAGGATCATCCATTCCGGGCGGTTGCCGGATTCGAGGAAGCTTTCGACGATCTTCAGACGCTTGATGATCTTCTTCGGCTTCAGTTCGCCCGTGGCTTCCCGCAGTTCTTCGCGCAGTTGGTCGGCCAGCGGGGCCAGATCAATGGCGGCCAGCATTTCGCGGATCGCTTCGGCGCCGATGTTGGCGGTGAAGGCGTCGGCGCCGTACTGGTCCTGCGCGTCGAGGAATTCTTCCTCGGTCATCAGCTGACCATAGGTCAGGTCGGTCAGGCCCGGCTCGATCACGACGTAGTTTTCGAAGTACAGAATCCGCTCCAGATCCCGCAGCGTCATGTCAAGCATGAGGCCGATCCGGCTGGGCAACGACTTCAGGAACCAGATGTGCGCAACCGGGGCGGCCAGTTCGATGTGGCCCATCCGCTCACGCCGCACCTTTTGCAGCGTGACTTCAACGCCGCACTTTTCGCAGACGACGCCGCGATACTTCATGCGTTTGTATTTGCCGCAAAGGCATTCGTAGTCCTTGATCGGCCCGAAGATACGGGCGCAGAACAGGCCATCACGTTCCGGTTTGAAGGTCCGGTAGTTGATGGTTTCCGGCTTCTTGATCTCGCCGAAGGACCACGACAGGATCCGCTCTGGCGAGGCCAGGCTGATCTTGATCTCGTCGAAGGTCTTGACCGGAGCAACCGGGCTGAAGGGGTTAGTCGAGAGTTCCTGGTTCATTTCATCTTCCCAAATGTAGGGCTGCGGTCAGAGGGGTGAGCAGGCAAATTCCTTGAGTCAGGAATTTGCCAAACATCTTACTTAAGATTTTTGGTCCTCACTCCTCCTCCGCATCCAGGAGTTCCATGTTGAGGCCGAGGCCCCGCACTTCCTTGACGAGGACGTTGAAGGATTCCGGCACGCCGGCCTCGAAGTTGTCCTCGCCCTTGACGATCGACTCGTAGACCTTGGTCCGGCCTGCCACGTCGTCCGACTTCACCGTCAGCATTTCCTGCAGGGTGTAGGCGGCGCCGTAGGCTTCCAGAGCCCAGACCTCCATCTCGCCGAGA
>CAUJIP010000021.1 GCA_963205235.1 Pseudomonadota bacterium | reverse complement strand
CTTCATGTGGCCCAAGTCCTTCTGGGACAAGGTCTATGAGCCCTTCATCCGCCGCGCCGCCGGTCTTGGCCGGTCGCCGACCGAACTTGACCCCGACCATTACGCCAGCCGCTATCTGCACTGCGATGTGCTGATCGTGGGCGCAGGCCCCGCGGGCCTTGCCGCAGCGCTGACGTCCGCGCGCACGGGGGCTTCGGTGGTTGTGGTGGATGAGCAATCGGAGATGGGTGGCACTTTGCTGTCCGAACCCTCTCCCATGATCGAGGGCAGGTCGGCTTGGGACTGGCTGGCCGCCACGCTTGCCGAACTGGCGGGCATGCCGAATGTGCGACTGATGAACCGGACCACGGCGATCGGATACTACCACCAGAACATGGTGGGCCTGTGCCAGAAGCTGACCGACCATCTGTCAGATGTCCCGGCCGATGCCCCGCGTGAAAGGCTTTGGCGGGTCCGCGCGGGCCAGGTCATTCTGGCTCAGGGCGCGATAGAGCGTCCGATGGTATTTGACGGCAACGACCGCCCTGGCGTGATGATGGCTGGGGCGGCGCAGACCTTCCTGCACCGCTTTGGCGTCAAGGTGGGCGACCGCCCGGTGATCCTGACCAGCCATGACAGCGCCTGGTATACCGCCTTCGATCTGGCCGATGCGGGCTGCAAGGTGGCGGCCATCGTTGACACCCGCACCGATATTGCGCCCGCACTTGTGCAGGCGGCGATGTCGCGACAGATCGAGGTCCTGACCGGCCACACTGCCACGGCCACGGGTGGGCGGCTGCGGGTGAAGTCCATCCGCGTCAATCCGGTGCGCGGCGGCAGGGTGGGTGCGGCCCGCACGATCACCTGCGATGCAGTCCTGATGTGCGGCGGCTGGACTCCGTCTTTGCATCTCTTCAGCCACACCAAAGGCAGCCTTGACTGGGACGCGCAAGCCAAGGCCTATCTGCCTGGCAACAAGACCGAAGCCGTGCATATCGCCGGGGCAGGACGCGGCCTTTGGGGCATCGCCGCCGTGCTGGAAGACGGCGCCAAGGCGGGCGCGGATGCGCTGCGCGATCTGGGCCGCAAGGCGGGCGCCGCGACGTATGCCGTGATTGGCGACCGCACCGGCACGGGCATCACGCAAAAGGAACTGCCGACCGACCGCAGCCCCGGCAGCGCCAAGGCTTTTGTCGATTTCCAGAACGACGTGACGGCCAAGGATATCCGGCTGGCAGTGCGCGAAGGCATGCGGTCCATCGAGCATGTGAAACGCTACACCACCAACGGCATGGCCACCGATCAGGGCAAGCTGTCCAACATGAATGGGCTGACCATTGCGTCTGATGCGCTTGGCAAGGACATTCCTCAGGTTGGTCTGACAACCTTCCGCCCGCCCTATACGCCGACGACGTTTGGCGCGCTGGCAGGCTATCACAAGGGCAGCCACTTCGAGGTGACGCGCAAAACGCCGATTGACAACTGGGCCGCCGAAAACGGGGCCGCGTTCGAACCCGTCGCCCTGTGGCGGCGCGCGTGGTATTTCCCCAAGACGGGCGAGGACATGTACACGGCCGTAGCCCGCGAATGTCGCGCCACGCGCCAGTCGCTGGGAATCTTCGACGCCTCCACCCTTGGCAAGATCGAAGTGTCCGGCCCCGATGCGGTGGAATTCATGAACCGCATGTATACCAACCCTTGGGCGAAACTCGCTCCCGGCAAATGCCGCTATGGGCTGCTGCTCGGCGAAGACGGCTTTATCCGCGACGATGGCGTGATTGGCCGGATGCGTGACGATTTGTTCCATGTGACCACCACCACGGGCGGCGCTGCCCGCGTGCTGAATATGATGGAAGACTACTTGCAAACCGAATGGCCAGACCTGCAGGTCTGGCTGACCTCGACCACCGAGGAATGGGCGACCATTGCGATCAATGGCCCCAATGCGCGCAAGATGCTGGCACCGCTGGTCGAAGGGCAGGATATGTCTGACGCTGCATTCCCGCATATGTCGGTTGCCGAATGCACCGTGGCCGGGTTCCCGTCGCGCCTGTTCCGCATCAGCTTTACCGGCGAGTTGGGGTTCGAGGTGAACGTCCCCGCCCGCCACGGCCGCGCGCTGTGGGAAAAGCTGATGGCGGCGGGCAAACCCTACGACATCTGCCCCTACGGCACCGAAACCATGCACGTCCTTCGCGCCGAAAAGGGCTATATCATCATCGGTCAGGACACTGACGGCACCGTAACGCCGGAAGATGCCGGAATCGATTGGGCCATCGGCAAAGCAAAACCCGATTTCGTCGGCAAGCGCTCGCTCGCACGGCCTGACATCGTCGCCAAGAGGCGCAAACAACTGGTCGGCTTGCTGACCGAGAACCCGAAGACCGTGCTGGTCGAAGGCGCGCAGATCGTACTGGACCCCAGGCAGCCCAAACCGATGAAAATGATCGGCCATGTGACCAGTTCCTATTGGTCGGAAACCTTGGGACGATCGATTGCCATGGCGATCGTCGAAGGCGGCTTTGACCGGATGGGCGACACGCTGCACATCCCCACGGCGGATGGCGGCTCGCAGGCGGCCAAGGTCACGGGGTGCGTGTTCTACGACCCCGAAGGTGACCGGTTGAAGGTTGAATGAGGAGGAAGCCGGAATGAATGCCCCCGTAAAGTCGTTTGCCGCCGTCAAGATCGCTGTTCTGCCCCCCGTGGCGCGGCTGAATCTGCGCATTACCCCCTCCAATCTGGCCGCAGCCTCGGCGGCCTATGGCCTGCCGCTGCCGACCACGATCGGGCAAGGTGTCGCCATGAACGGTCACGCTGCCTGGTGCCTTGGGCCAGACGAATGGCTGCTCCACGCCCCCGAAGCCGAACAGACCGCGATCGTGGCCGATTTCGCCAAGGTTCGGGCCATGGCTCCCCACAGCCTGACTGTGATCTCGGACCGTGAGTTCACAATCGCCATCACCGGCCCCGGCGCGCAGGAACTGCTTTCGGTCGCTTGTCCGCTGGATCTGTCGCGCATGGCCCCCGGAACCGCCAAGCGCACGCTGTTTGACAGCGCACAAGTGGTCCTGATCCGCGACACCGACGATGCCTTCCGGATCGAGGTCTGGCGGTCTTTCTTCCCGCATGTGTCCGAGCTTCTGGACATCGCCCTGCGTGAGTTTGCCTGCGGCCTCTGACGCCGTCGCACCATCGCACAAATCATCGCGCCTTTTGGGCGCTCCCCCCCGCTTTTGCCTGAAAGGCCCCTTGTCATGTTGAAATCCCTTAGCGCGAACCAGATCACCGACAGCGCCATTTCCGAGGCCATCGGACACGAGCTTGATCGCCAGATGAACCAGATCGAGCTGATCGCATCGGAAAACATCGTGAGCCTTGATGTGCTGCTGGCCCAAGGGTCGGTTCTGACCAACAAGTATGCCGAAGGTTACCCCGGCAAACGCTATTATGGTGGGTGCGAGCATGTCGATGTGGTGGAACAGATCGCTATCGACCGCGCGAAGCAGCTGTTCGGCGCGGGCTTTGTCAACGTGCAGCCCCATTCCGGCGCGCAGGCCAATCAGGCGGTGTTTCTGGCGCTGTTGCAGCCGGGCGACCGGATCATGGGGCTGAACCTTGCCCATGGCGGACATTTGACCCACGGCTCGCCCGTCACCATGTCTGGCAAGTGGTTCGATGTGGTCAGCTATGAAGTGCGTGCTGACAACCAGCTGATCGACATGGACAACGTGCGCGAAGTGGCGCTGGAGAAGAAGCCGAAGCTGATCATCGCCGGGGCCTCGGCCTATCCGCGCCACATCGACTTTGCCGCCTTCCGCGCTATTGCGGATGAGGTCGGTGCCTATCTGATGGTGGACATGGCGCATTACGCAGGCTTGATCGCAGCGGGGCAATACCCCGACCCGATGCCCCACGCCCATGTCGTGACGACGACCACGCACAAGACCCTGCGCGGCCCGCGCGGTGGC
>CAUJIP010000020.1 GCA_963205235.1 Pseudomonadota bacterium | reverse complement strand
CACCCGATCTGCCCGTTGCAAGCCCGCACCCTCTGGGTGATCCATGAAACGCGCCCCTCGCAGCCTTCAACACCATGTTTTATATAGGAAATATAATGGTCAGGACAGCGAAATCAGCGCCTTACTTGGGAAATGTGGGGTTTTGAGCAAGGGTGTGCCAGTCGAGAAGCTCGATGCCTTTGTCACCAGCTTTGCTCAGTCATGGGTCGATGGGATGGCGCGGCGACAAAGCTCGCCGGAGATGCGCGCAATCAAGGCATCCATCCGCGACTACGATCTTTTGTGCCATCCAACTCATGCGGGCCGGTTCGTCATCAAGTCAGTCGACGATAGCGTTCCGCCTCTTCTCTCCCCCAGAGAGATGGCCGTGATTTTTGAGGCCAATAGGGGACTCTTAGATTCTTTCATGCCCGACTATATCGATCATCTTGGATCCGATGGCCCAAGTTCCCTTGACGAAATTTACGTCCGCCGCGGCGTCTATATGCCTACCCTTGATAGCGTTCGCAGAGAGCTACACTACCTCAGTTCCTATTCATTGACCCTTGGCCCCGTGGAGCAATTTGCGCAGACATGGAACAGTGCAACACGCGAGACCGGAACGCCGGTGATATTTTCCGCGCCGATGTCGGCAATCCAGGACCGGGTCGTTGCATTTGCTCCTTTCATTGAAAACATGGACATTGGCCAGTTGGAGTTCGTAGTTGCGCCGCCCGTTGAAGAGACCCCACTCCGGCAAGATGGAATGCACGGAGGTATCCGAGAATTTAGCTTCCGGTAGCTGATCCTACATTCAGAAATCGCTGCCCACATATACGGGTGACATCGGCCGGCAGCGCTCAAGCCCGCCCCTCAACCCAGTTCGCCACGACCAGCCCCGGAACACCATCAGCCGCCCGCTCTGCATCCCGCGCCAGATCCAGCCGCTTCGGCAGCTTGACCTGCGGTACCAGCAGGAAGATCGGCGCAGTGACGACGCCCCTGCCGGTTTTCGACCGTGATGCCACCGCTCGGCCCTTCGTGTTCAACCGCCCCTCGGCCACCAGCAGGCTCGGCCCTCTGCGGCGATAAATGAACCGCAAGCGCAAGCCGGTGCGGCGTTCCCATTCGCCGGGGGTGATCCGGCCGCCGCGCGTGGATTTGCCTGCCGCTGGCGTGGGGATCGCGAGCCAGAACCCGTTCTTCGACCGGATCAGCGGGCCGGTGTCATGCGCGCCGATGATCACCGGGGCGTTCGACCAGACCAGCGCCGCCGCGTTCAGGCTTTCGCCGGACTTTGGAAAGCTGGCAGAGCGGATCGAGTTGGCGAGACGTGTGCCCAGCCCCGCGCCGGTGATCTGTGTGCGCCACGCGGATTTCAGGCCCGTTCCAGCTTCCCGCATCGCGGCGGTGACAGCGCGTTCCCCCGCTGCGACCTCGGCCGCCATCAGGGCAACGATGTCGGGATCGATGGCAAGTTTCAGTTTCATGCTGGGCACAGATCGACAGTCCAGACCAGCCGCTCGCGATCACGGATGGGCTCGCCTTGAATGAGGAAGGCGTCGCCGTCAATCTCGATCCTATCGCCGGGGCGAGGGTTTGGCACCTCGGCCACGCGCAAGTCTACGCGGGTGGTTTCAGACCAGAGCCGGGCATCGCCGAAGTCGGTGACGGCATCGGCACGCCGGGCGACGACGCGTACAAGAACGGCCGCGCCGCCGTCGGCGATGTAGACCGCGTTGCGCCCCATGTTCGGATCGGCGAACAGCGCGCCAACGGCAGCGGCGAAAGCCGACATCAGAACGCGCCGTTCAGCCGCACCCGGCCGATCAGGTCGGTGGCTCCGCCCGCCACCGCCTCGGTCGCCACGCCGATCAGGGTGTTCGAGGTAAGGGTCTTGGTCGTGTTCTTCGCCGTGTTGTCCCAGTAGATCTTGTCGCCAGCGGCCCATGCCTGCGAGGCGACCTTCTTCAGATCGTAGACGCCCTCGACCGCGGTCTCGACCGCTTCGCCAAGGGCGGCGGTGCCTGAGGCGACGCCGAAGATGGCACCGACGAGGAGGCCATCGCCTGATGCTACGGCGTAGGGCGCGGTCAGGGTGATAATATTGCCGGGCTGGACATAGTTTTTCATGGTGGGGATCCTTGTGGAAAGACGATGGGCGGCCTGTCTGGACCGCCCGCGTGTCAGGGTTCAGGATAGGGGCGTTACGCGCCCGGGTTCTTGTACAGGCCGCGCCAGTCGATGGCCTTTGCGCCGAAGTCGAGGCGGCACTTGATCTCGACCCCGTCGACGTCGAAGCCATTGCGGGTCTCGATATAGGCACCCTGCTGACCCTCCAAGTAGGCATATTCGATGGTGTCGATCTGGTTGGGGGAAGCCGCCAGATACCAGGCTGTGGCGCTGGCAGCATCAAGCCGGGGCTCGCTGATGGGCGAGAGCGTCCGGATCGACTGCGGCACGACCTTGGTGCTGTCGGCGGGCACGAGGTTCTGCGCCACCAGTTGCTCGGCCTTCAGTTCCAGCGCGGCAGGCACGATCAGATAGGCCGGGCGGATGTTCAGCACGGTCTTCTTGTCGAAGCCGGTCTGCAGCGCCATCGCCGCCCGCGCTGCACCCACCGCATCGACGGCCAGCGCCGTGCCGGTCCCAGCCAGGTTCTTGTGGGTGGTGTGGAACAGCGCGTTGCCGTCGGCCATGGCCGGGTTGGCGGTGATGATGCCCCAAACCACGTCGCTTTCCAGCTGCGCGATGGAATTGCCATACATCGCCGGGATCCGGGTGAAGGCATCCAGATCGTCGTTGATCAGGGTCTGGCGGGTGATCGCGACCACCCGGCCATAGGTCTTGACCTTGTAGCTTTCCTTGCTCTCGCCCAGCGTGCCGCGCTTGAATTCGCCGCTTTCACCCACCTCCAGCAGCTGGGGCGCTTCGCCCAACTGCACCCGGTTCATCGCCTTGAAGTCGGTGGCGAGCACCTGGCGGCAGAACAGCATGAAGGTGCGGGGATAGGTCTCGTAGGCCTGCCGGAGGGTCTTGTTGGTGACGGCCGACAGGATTTCGGGGAAGTCAGAGGTGGAATGCAGCGAGCGGGTCGCAACCTCGTCGCGCGACAGGCCCCGCGTGTTCACCCCCGCATTGGTCAGGCTTTCGCGGGCCAGTTCCAGAAGCGACATGCCGCGGTATTGGCGGGCAGAGTCGTCCAGCTGGAACAGCGTCGGGCTGTAGCGGTGCAGCAGCGCATTGGCCACGGCGTCGCGGCGGGTCACGCGTTCATCCCGGCCGCCGAGGGGGATCGAGACATGCGGGAAGGTGCGGGTTTCGTCGGACCTTGTGGCGACCTGGTCGAGGATAAGGCGGCGGGATTCGTCGACGGTGACACCGCGCCTGACCAGATCGTCCGCAAAGCCTCGCTCAAGGTTCAGACGGCCCGCCAGATCGTAGATGGTGGAGACGCGGTCGCGCTCACCCTCGCGCGCCCGGGTGGCGATGGCTTCGGTGTCGGGCGCGATGGGCTGTGACAGCGCGCGGGTTTCGCTGGTGCGCACCTGCGGCTCGGCAGCGGCATTGGTGGGATCGGTCATCTGGGTCTCCTCGGTCGCATGGGGTTCGGCGGCCGCTGCGGCCGGGGGCTGGGTTTGATCGGTCATCGGGAATGCTCCTTGTCGTTGGGCCAAAGCGTCCCGGCGATGAAGGACGCAGTCGTGAAGGCGTTGCTGGGCGCGGAAGCCTGCGGCGGGGTCGGCCCCGACCGGCACAGCGGAAACCTCGAACGGCGTCCAGTCGACGGCGCGCCACAACTCGCGGCCGCCATCGGGCTTGGAGACCTCGAAGCGGTGGACCTGGTAACCGATGGAGACCGCCCGGATGTGCCCGGCCTGAATGTCGCGCCAGATAGGTTCGACATCGTCGCGTTCGCTGATCCGGACCAGCGCGATGCCCCGGCCATTTTCAAGGCGCGCGGAACCGGGGACGACGGAGCCGATGACCGCGTCGAGCGCGCCCAGCTCGTGCACCTTCAGGAAGGGCGCGCCCGCGTTCAACCTTTCCAGCCGCACATGGGCGGGATCGAGGCTGAGTTCCTCGTCGTAAGGCTCGCCGAAGAAGCTGGCGCGGCGAACGCGGGCCCCGGCCGACCAAACCACCTCGACGGTGCGGGCGGTCGCATCGGCCGTGTTCGGCGCAAGCTCCGCCGTCCGGCGCATGGCCGGCAGTTCGATCATTGTGTCCATGGGGTCAGTCCTGTTGGGCGGCGTCGGGTTGCGCCGGTTCGTTTTCAGGGTCAGCGGCTGGATCGCTGGCGGGGTCACTGGTTTGCGCGCTGCCGGTTTTCGTGACGCGGCGCGGATCGCTGTCGAGGACGAGGCCGAGGGCATCCAGCTTGGCATTGGTAGCGGCGATTTCCGCCAGCACAGCGTCTGGGTTGCGACCCTGCCGGGCGATCACCTCCGCCAGCGTCATGGTGCCGGAGCGGATCGACAGCAGGTTCGCCATCGCGTCCTTCTGCGGATCGACCGCTTCGAACTTCGGCGGCGACCATTCCACCGGCACATCGGGCGACGGGATCTGGCCCGTCGCCCATGCCGCTTCCGTGAACCAGCGCCAGACCGGCGCGCAAAACATCGGGATGAACAGCTGCCACTGGACGGTATCGATCTGGCGGCGGAACTCGACGAGCCCCGCCCGGATCGAGGAATAGTTGACCTGGGAAAGGTCACCGGTCAGCAACTCGTAAGGCACCCGGAACCCGGCCGAGATCGTGTGCAGGCTCGCGCGCTTGTATTCGCCGTAGCCGCCGGTGGCCGACGGCTGGTTGAAGCGGATGTCCTTGCCGCCGCGGGCATAGGCGATCAGCCCCGGCTCGAACTGCTCGACCCGGTTTCCATCGGCATCGACCACGGACGGCGCGATGCCCTGCTGGGATTCATCATCGCCAAAGACGATGGCGGTGACGCAGGCCTCGGTCTTCTTGCGGACCAGTTCGGCCACTTCATAGTCGTCAAGGTCGCGCAAGCTGCGGATCACCGGCGCGCCCCACGGCACGCCACGCGCTTGCGTGCGCTGCTTTTCATAGACATGGGCGATCTCGGTCGCAGGGACTGGGCGGCTGTCGAACCCGCCGCGCAAGGCTCCGTGTGCATCGCCGGGATGTTCCGGGTGCAGCCAGTAAGCACGGCGCTTGCCGACCGGGTCGAACTCGATGCCCTGCACGATGCGGCCCGCACCGACGTTGCTGGACTTGGTGGCGTCAAGAAAGTCGGCCTCCAGCACCTGCAGTTGCAGCGGCACAGCCAGACCATCGCTGGCCCGCCGAAGTCTACGACGCACCAGCACCTCGCCCGCCTCGACCATTTCGCGGCAGATCAGCGTCTGCAGGCCGTAGAAATCCAGCTGGCCATCGGCATCGCAATCCGCCGTCCAGCGTTCGAACAGGGTATCGACTTTGCGGTCCAGTTTGTCGTCGCCGCTCGCAGCACGGGGCATGATGCCCGAACCGACAATGTTATTGACCAGCACCGCCACCGCCTTGGCCGCATGCGGGTTGTTTCGCACCAGATCGCGCATCCGGTCGCGCAGCAGCGCCCCGGCGACGCCGATCTCGGTGTCGGCCGAGGATCCCGGCGCGCGCCACCCGTCCGTGCGCCGCCCCTTCGACGCGCCGTCATAACCGCGTGTCAGGGTTTCGAAGGCCTGACGCGCCAGCACGCGCCGGGCCGCCATGCGCGGGGCGACCGAGGCGATGGCATGGTCCATCCAGTTCGCGGGCATCAGCGATCCCCACGGCTGAAGCCCGCCAACCCGGCCACTGGCAGCGGCCGTGCGGTCCCCGCGATGGCGCGTTCGATGGTCCGGATACGGCCCAGCAGATCCTCCGCCGAGCCGTAATCCACCGACTTGCCGTCATAGCTGACTCGCGTGGTGCCGCTGGCATAGGCCCGGCGCAAGGCTGCAAGTTCGGTCTCCGTCCAGTCAGTCATCAGAACCATCCTCCGCGTCGGCCAAGCCAATCCGACTGCCGTTTTCCCTGGGGTGCGGCCTGCGGCCGGTTGACCCGCCCTGCGCCAGCGATTTCCGTTGGTGCCGCTCCGAGTTGATCCTCGAGGTCGCGCCATTTCTCGTCGGTCCAGCGATCCGCGCCCGCGATCCAGGCGGCGGCGCGGGCATAGACCCGGCAATCCAGCGCCTCGTTGCGTTCGCGCAGCTTCTGCCATTCGAGCCGGGCGAAGCCGCGCTTGGTGCGAACGGTCACCAGTTGCTCGGCCACGAACTGCTTCAGCCATTCGTTCTCGACCCAATGCGGCAGATGCACCGAACCGGGCGGAAAGGCCGCCCCCTCGGCCATGTCTTCCTCGGTCGGACGTTCCAGCCGCAGGAAGCGGTAGGTTTCGGCCTTGAAGGTCGACACCGCCACGGTCCAGAGCCGAGCCCCGCGCCGCAGCCGCTTGCCGCCCTCGGTCGCATCAACGAAGGTCGGCCCCGAGACCGGGCTCGAACGGTTGAACCCCTCGACGCCCTTCACCGGCGATACCTGCGAGAAGCCTTGCGCCCGCGACCAGGAATAGACCGCCGGGGCCTCATAGCCCGTGTCGATGGCGAGCCGCGCGATGCGCAGATGCGCGCCGCGTTCGTGCGGCCAGGACCGGTCCAGCAGCGCCGTCAGTTCCGACCACGCGTCATGTCGATCCGGCCCACCCTCGATCACGACATGGTCGACCAGCCAGCTTTCCAGACCCCGACCCCAGGCCCAGACATCGACCTCGATCCGGTCCTTCTGCACATCGGCCCCGGCGGTCAGGAACAACCCGCCCGCTGGCACCGTGCCGGACGTCCAGCGCTCGCGCCGGTCGTAGAGCCGTTGCCAGTCCGGCGCTTCTCCGGTCTCGACCCATGTTTCGCCAAGGATCGTGTTGCGAAACGCCTTGATCGCCTCGTCCGACCCTTGGGCCGATTCCCATGACCGCACGATCCGCTCCCAACTCAGCCAGCCGATCGGCGAATAAAGCGCCGAGAGATGGTACCCGACCGTGGTCGGATCGGCGGCAACAGCCGTCGCCCGCCATTCGCCGCCCTCCAGCATTGCCGTCTTGTGATGCTCGCCGATTGGCGCATCACAACCTTCGCAGTGATATTCTGCCGTATCCGGCTTGCCCTTCTGCCAGCGCAGCCGGTCGAACTTCAGCCACTGCATCGCCCCGCAATGCGGGCACGGCACGAAGAACCGCCGCTGGTCGCTGGCCTCATATTCCCGTTCGATCCGGCTCAGACCCCGGATGGTGGGCGTCGAGACCAGGAACACCTTGCGCCGATGGGCAAAGGTCAGTGACCGCGCCTCAGCCAGCGTCACCGGATCGCCTTCTTCGTCGGCCGAGGCAGGATAGGCATCGACCTCGTCGAGGAAGATGTAGCGTGCCGGTGTCGAGCGCAGCCCAACCGCCGAGTTGGCCCCGGTCATGATCAGGATGCCGCCCGCGAATTCCTTCGACAGCATGGTGTTGCCCGCGTCGCGGGACCGCGCCGGTTTGACCCGCTCCCGCAGGTCGGGGCTTTCATCGATCAGCGGATCGATCCGCTGGCGCGAGTTTCGCTTTGCCAGTTCCACTGTCGGCTGGACCGCCAGCATCGGTCCCGGTGCCTGGTGGATGGCAAAGCCGATCCAGTTGTTGCCCGCCTCGGTCGCGCCGACCTGTGCGGCCTTCATGAACACGATGCGTTGCATCACATCACCTGGCGACAGCCGGTCCATGATCTCGCGCATGTAGGGCGTGCGCGCCGTGCGATAGCGCCCCGGTTCCGCCGATGCGCGGCCCGACAGCATCCGATGCTTGTCCGCCCATTGCGACACGGTCAGGTCGGGGTCCGGCGTCAGCCCCGCTCCCCAGGTGCGCAGGATTTCTGCTGCGCCATCGAAGTCGGTCAGGTCGTCGCCAGTTTCACCGGAAGTCAGGCCGGACCTCGGCAAGTTCGTCGAGGTGGGCGCGTACATGTTTTTCCAAGGCCTTCTGCATCGCGGCCGGTTCCACGCCCAGTTCCGCCGCCATCAATGCCGACGACCGCGCAGGCCAGTTTACCCAAGCATCCCGCACCTCCCGCGCAAGGCGGAACACCAGCGACAGCGCGCGGGCCCGCTCGATCAACTCCCCCTTCAGCTTCTGCAGCCGGATCCGCCGCTCCTGCGCTTTCAGCACCTCGTTGGCGGTTTTCGCCTGCAGGTAAGTGGTGCCGCCACCGACCGCCGGGACCGCCAGCCCCTGTTCGCGCAAAGTATCGCCGACAGCAACAACCGCAGCCTCAGGAACGGGTTTCAACTTCGGTTCAGGCGGCTTCCGGGTCTTTGACAGATCGGTCGTTTCCGCCCGACGCACATCGCTGGCCCCGGCATCAATGCTGCCATCGGCGAACAGCACCAACCGTTCGGCCGTCTTCGCCTTCTGGATCGCGCCCCGTGACAGCCCGACATGCGCGGCGTACTGGCGCTCGCTCATGCCCTGCATTGGCGGCTCCGATTATCATTCAAGATCATTAGCTTATCTCGTTGATAAGCGTCCCGGACAGAGCGAACGTGTCTCCACAAGAACGATGCAACTCACCACGGAGCCACCAAAATGACCCGCCGCGCGACCGACAACACGAAAGTCCTCGATGCCTTCCTCGCCGCCAAGTTCGAGATCGACACGATGCTGGCCCGCCTCGCCGCCCTCAGCGCCGACCACTTCGAGACCAGCCCCGACGAGATCCATTGGGGACACGTCGGCACCCTGAACCACTACCGCGCAAAGCTGCGCGAGATCACCGACAGCGCCTTCAAGGAAGGCGAACACGCCGAGTAACCAATCCAGCCATCCCGCCAGCCCCGCCCTGCGGGGCTCGGCCCCGTAG
>CAUJIP010000019.1 GCA_963205235.1 Pseudomonadota bacterium | reverse complement strand
GAGATCATGTTCGGGCGACTGAAGGACTGGCGGCGGATTGCCACTCGCTACGACCGATGCCCGAAGGTCTTCCTCTCAGCCGTCGCACTCGCTGCTACCGTCATGTTCTGGCTATGAAGCGAGAACGAGTCCTGACCCTAGATCGCTTGCATACGTTGCCTGATCCATCTCATCAAGGTTAACTCCTATTACATACAATACTTCGTTGGACTTGGAGGTAACGACCTTATCCAACCTGCCAGCTGTGGAAGAACCGAGCTCAGGAGTCATTTGATTGCCTGGAACAATCACCATATCTTCAGGAAAACCTCCATCCATGTTGTATCCTATGAATTGGGATGCAGTACGCAGGTATTGCTGCTCGACTTCGTTCCCGTATACACGCTTTGCCCCGTAGCCTGACAAATCTGCACCTGAATTCTCGAGAATGAAATCCCTGTAATCCCTAGCGAAGATCGCGATTTGCTCTTCAGTGAGATCATCGTCGTTAACATCTCCGTCTCCGTCGGCATCAACCTTCACATATGGATCTTCGTCGTCATCATCTTTGTCTACGGAGATTGTTGCATTCCCCCCCGGATCGATCTTGTTCACCGGGTCATTGAAGCTGTAGCTGAACCGATTGGTGCCCACCCCCGGCCTGGTGACCTCGAACCAGTCCGGCTGCAGGAACATCCCCAGGGCGGGGTCGTAGTAGCGGGCGTTGAGGTATTGCAGGCCCGCGTCGGCGTCGTAGCGCTCGCCGATCCAGCCTTTGGTTTCGGGGGAGGCGTTGCCGGGCAAAAGCCACTCAGACTGTTCGCCGAAGGGGCGGTAGATCGCCGCCTCTACCTTCACCCCGGCGGCGTCGGTGAGGGCTCTCACCGACCCCAGATGGTCGAAGTGGAGCCAGGTCGCGACGCCGTTGGTCAGCTTGATCGAGGGCTGGGGATAGGTCAGCACCTGCTCGGCCCCAAGCCAGTTCCGCACCTCGACCGGGCCGAAATACGTCGTCACGTTGGCGGCGGGCGGAAGGGCGGTGCAGAGGGTGGCGGGGGCGAGGCCTTCGACTTTCTTCAGGCGCTTGCCGTCGGTGCCGTAGACGTGAGCCAGGTCTTCTTGCCAAGGTAGGTGACGGAGAGGGGGCGGTTCTCGCCGTCATACTCCATGATCTTGGCCCCAAGCCCGGTGAGCATGTTGCTGTTCGGGTCATAGGTGAAGGGTGTGGTGACGCCGCCCGCGGTGACGGCCGAGGGGGCGTGGTCGGGCTTTGCGGGGCGCGTGGTCTTGCCTTTGCCAACCGCTTGGGGTTCTGTCCGGCCATGCAGCGACCTGGTGACCTTGGCCGCCCCCTGGACGGGGCCTTGTGGATGGCGGCGGCGGGGTTGTGTTTTGTGGGGGTGAACGGGATCGTTCGCTACCTGGGGACCGAACTTCCGGCGGCGCAGTCGGCGTTCATCCGGTTCGGCTTTGGCCTTCTGTTCCTGATGCCCGCGCTGTGGGCGATGCGGGAGCGGCGGTTCGGGGCGGCGGTCGGGCGCATGCTTCTTTTGCGCGGTGCGATGCATGTGGTCGCGGTGATCTTCTGGTTCTACGCGATGGCGCGGGTACCGGTGGCCGAGATGTCGGCGATCGGGTTTCTGGGGCCGGTGACGGTGCTGGTGCTGGGGGGGCTGTTGCTGGGCGAGGGGCTGGGGGTCAGCCGGGTTCTGGCGGTGGTGGTCGCGGTGCTGGGCGGGCTGATCGTGCTGCGGCCGGGGATGCGGGAGTTGAGCCTGGGGCATCTGTCGCAGCTTTGCGCGACGGTGTTCTTTTCGATGAGCTACCTGTTGGCAAAAAGGCTGAGCCGGGAGGCCCCGGCCTCGGTCCTGGTGGCGGTGTTGTCGGTGACGGTGACGGTCGGGTTGCTGCCGCTGGCGGTCTGGCAATGGCAGCCGGTGGGGGTGGCGCATCTGGTCTGGCTGGCCGGTGTCGCGGTGCTGGCGACGGGGGGGCACTACTGCATGGCGCGGGCTTTTGCGGCGGCTCCGCTGGGGGTGACGCAGCCGGTGACGTTCCTGCAGCTTCTGTGGGCGTCGCTGGTGGGGGCGCTGGTCTTTGGCGAGCCGGTGGATGGGTGGGTGATCGGGGGCGGGGCGCTGATCATCCTGGCGATCAGTATGAACACCTGGATCGAGGCGCGGCGGGAGAGGGTGGCTCCGGTGATCGAGGACCTGTAGGCGGGACCTAGGTTGCGGATGTGTCCACGGTGGACAGATTTGGATTGTGGTTTTGGATCAAGAGGTTCGGATGTTTCGTTAGGGATTTCGTAAGGTTTGGCGAGGGGTCGGAGGGGCGCGATTGGGTCTGGCTTCCACCATGCACCATATCCGCCTGATCCGCTGCGTAGATCGCCGGCCGCTTTGAGGGCGCAAGCGTTTCAAGTTCGACAGATGGGGCCGTGGTGCGCTGTAGCACACCCTACGGGGGGCGGGTGTTGCGTTTGTTGGGCTTGCCCGGACCGATGGTTTCAGGGGCTGTTGACGGCTTTTCCCTAGGGTCCCCCGTCAAGGCGATCCTGCGGAGGTTTTCATGCCCGATGATACGACGATCCTGTCGCTGCCCCTGATCCTTCCGGCGCAGGCGCAGAAACATGTCACGCACAATGAGGCGCTGATGGCGCTGGACCTGATCGTGCAGCTGGCGGTGTTCAGCCGGGTTCTGACCACGGCTCCGGGTCTGGCCACAGTCGGGGACCGCTATATCGTGGCGGCGGGGGCGACGGGAGATTGGGTCGGGCAGTCGGGGAAGATTGCGCTGTATTCCGAGACCGGGTGGCAGTTCACCCAGCCGCTGCCGGGCTGGCAGGCGCATGTGCTGGCCGAGGGGCAGACGGCGGTTTTTGACGGGCTGGTCTGGGAGACGCTGTCGGATGGGCCGCTGGTGGTGGCGCAACTGGGGGTGTCGGCGACCCCGGACGGGACGAACCGGGTTTCGGTATCCTCGCCTGCAACGCTGTTGAACCACGCTGGCGCAGGGCATCAGTTGAAGCTGAACAAGGCCACGGGCGGCGATACGGCAAGCCTGTTGTTCCAGACCGGGTTTTCGGGGCGGGCCGAGATGGGGACGGCGGGGTCGGATGACTTTGCCGTCAAGGTGAGCGCGGATGGTACGGGTTGGTCTGTCGCGCTGGAGGCCGAGGCGGGGACGGGTGAGGTGACCTTGCCGCAGCCGGTGCATCTGGGCGGGCAGGCAAGCGACCCGGTCAGCCCGGCGGACGGGACGCTGTGGCTTAACACGACGAGTGGCGAGGTGAAGGTTCGCAGCGGCGGGGCGACGCAGGTTCTGGGCAATGTCGGCGACGGCGACAAGGGCGATGTCACGGTCACCGGCGGGGTCTGGACGATTGACGCGGGCGCGGTGACGCTGGGCAAGCTGGCCAGTATCGCGACCGACAGTTTTCTGGGCCGTGACACGGCGGGGACCGGGGCCCCGGAAGTGCTGAGCCCGGCGCAGGCGACTTCGCTTCTGGATACGTTCACGAGCGGGGCCAAGGGTCTGGTCCCGGCCTCGGGTGGGGGCACGACAAACTTTCTGCGGGCGGATGGCACGTTTGCCGCACCGCCCGGTGGCGGGGGGGCGCCGGGAGGTGCCTTGGGTGAGGTGCAGTATAATGACTCTGGGGCCCTTGCGGGGGCTGCGGATGTCGAGATCGAAGACGGGCAGTTGCGCCTGCCCCTCATCGCTACTCCGGCCACGCCGGCGGCGGGTGGGGTGAAACTTTTCGGCGGAGATTTCGGCCCCGGCACACTGGCCTTTCTGCGCCCCGATGGCGTGGAGCGGTTGCTGCAATCGGACCTTGGGCATTTCAACATCAACCGCTGGGTCGCTCAGGTTGGCCTGAACGCCTTTACCGGCGAGCATTCGCTGAACACCACGAACGTCGGCACGCTGACGGCGGCGACGCCTGCGGTGACCAACCTGCATCGGATGATGCCGCGGCTTGATCTTCTGGTCACGACGGCCACGACCAGCGCGATTGCCGGGTGGCGTCCGAACGGAGCGAATTCGCGGTTCCTGCGGGTCGGCAAGGACGCCAATGCGCCGGGCGGGTTTCTGGTGCGGCAGATGTGGGGGCCGGCGACCGGGGTTGCCAACACGACCAGCCGGGGTTTCTGCGGTGTTGCGGACTGGAGCGCGGCCCCGACCGATGTCGAGCCGTCAAGCCGGACCAACATCGCGGGCATGGGCTGGGATGCGGCGGATTCGAACCTTCAGTTCATGCACAACGACGGGGCCGGAACCGCCACCAAGATCGACCTTGGGGCCAGCTTTCCGGTGCCGGCCCTGGACCGGACCGAGGTTTACGAGGTGCAGCTTTACAGCCCGAACAGCCTGACCCAATCCGTCAGTTACCGGGTGATCCGCTACAGCACCACCGACAAGACCATTGCCGCCGAGGCGACAGGAACGGTCACCACCGATCTGCCCGCTGTGACTACGCTTTTGGGAGCGGTGGGCGCAATGAGCGTGGGGGGCACGTCCTCGGTGGTCGGGGTCGCGGTGATGGGCATTCTGACAGCGCGGGAGTATTGAGATGAGCGGTAGCGTGAAGCCGAGGGCGGTTGTCCATGTCATCTTTACCGAAACCGGAGTTCCGCGCTGGTTCGGACCGGAACCGGTGTCCGGAAGCGAGGTCCTGGACCTTGAAGAGCTGCGGCCGCTTTTGCCGGACGGGGCGGCGGCGGATGGTCTTGCGGTGCTGTGGCGTGACATTCTGATCACGCATTGCCGGATCGAGGGGCGCTGGTCCCTGCGCGAGACCGTCGCGGCTGGTGCGCCCGGCGGCGATCAGCTCGCCGAGGCGGTTGCCGATCCTGGTCCGGGGCCTGCGGTTGGGGACAATCCCAGCGAGGCGGATGTCTGAGGGTCTGGTGCTGACGGACGGTGTGGCAGGCGGGCCAAAGTTTGACAGGCTTGGTCCGCTTGCCTAGACAGACCGACAGTGGGGCCGCCGTTTGGCCCCGATCTGGCAAGGGACTGGTGCCGTGCGGGTCGCGATCGTCGGAACGGGATACGTCGGTCTGGTTTCCGGGGCCTGTCTGGCCGATCTGGGCCATGCGGTCGTCTGTGTCGACCGCGATGCGGCCAAGATTGCCGGGCTGCGGGCCGGGCGCGTGCCGATCCATGAACCGGGGCTTGAGGCGCTGATTGCCGCGAATGTCGCGGCAGGGCGGCTGTCGTTTGTCACCGATCTGGCGCTGGGCATGGCGGGGGCCGAGGTGGTCTTCATCGCGGTCGGCACGCCTTCGCGGGCCGGGGATGGCCGTGCCGATCTTGGCTTTGTGCTGGGGGTTGCCGGAGAGATCGGCCGCGCGCTTTCGGGTCCGGCGGTGATCGCGACGAAATCCACCGTGCCGGTCGGGACCAACCGTGCGGTTGCCAAGGCCGTGCTGGCGGCCAATCCGCAGGCGGAATTCGACATCGTCTCGAACCCCGAATTCCTGCGCGAAGGCGTGGCGATCGCGGATTTCATGCAGCCAGACCGGATTGTCGTCGGGGTTGAGACCGAAAGGGCGCGGGCGCGGATGGCGGCGCTTTATGCGCCTCTGGTCGCGAAAGGCAGCCCGTTGATCGAGACCGGGATCGAAAGCGCCGAGCTGATCAAATATGCGTCGAATGCCTTTCTTGCGATCAAGGTGACCTTCATCAACGAAATAGCCTCGCTGTGCGAGAAGGTCGGGGCGGATGTGATGGCCGTTTCGCAGGGGATGGGGTTGGATCAGCGGATCGGGCCAAGGTTCCTGCAACCGGGGCCTGGCTATGGCGGTAGCTGTTTTCCAAAGGATGCCAAGGCCTTGGCCTGTATTGGCCGCGACAGCGGGGTGCCAATGCAGATTGTCGAGGCGGTGATCGGCGCGAATGACGGCGTCAAGCATCGGATGATCGAAAAGCTGGTGGCCTTGTGCGACGGGACGCTGGCGGGCAAGACGATTGCCGTCTTCGGCGTGACCTTCAAGCCCGACACCGATGACATGCGCGAGGCCCCGTCGCTGACCATCGTTCCGGCCTTGGTCGCGGGAGGGGCAAAGCTGCGGATCACCGATCCGCAGGGCCGTCACGAGGGCAAAGCGCTGTTGCCCGGCGTGACCTGGATCGACGACCCCTATGAGGCCGCGACGGGGGCCGATCTGGTGGTGATCCTGACCGAATGGGCGCTGTTCAAGGATATGGACCTTGCCCGGCTGGCGGGGCGGATGGCGCAGGCCCGGATCGCCGATCTGCGCAACATCCATACGCCCAAAGTCTGGCGCGCAGCGGGCTTCACGGCGATTTCCGGGCTTGGCCGACCGGGCCGGGTTGACCCCTGATCCGGCAGGCTTCCGCTAAAATCCGGCGCATACGCCCCGGTTTGGCCGCAGTGCGGCAACGCTGAGGAAACCACTCCCTGCCATGCTTGCACCTGGGTAATCGGGTGTTCGTGGGGCTTGGGGTGTATTCCTTTCAGGTGATGGAGACGTTCACGGCTGCGCCGTTGAACATGGTCTCGGGTATTTGCGACATGGAGCTTGTCGTGCAGGGGGGCAATACGCTTCTTTACACGGCAACCCGGGCAGGGGGCGGGGTTCTGGCGCTGGATGTCGATGCCGCGATGACGGTGGTCGACCAGAAGGTGACAGCCCCCGGCGCGACTTTGCCGGCGCAGGCGACGGTGGAGCTTTTGCGGGTCAACGGGGCACTGCAACTGGTGGTGACCGGGGCCAATCAGTCCGGCGTCCAGACGCAGGCCTTGCAGGCGAACGGGGCCTTGGCGGTGCCGGTTCAGTTGGCGGGAAGCCTGGCAGGAACCCTGTCGGCGCAAAGCGTGGTGCAGATCGGCGGTGCCACCTATTTCTATGCGGCGCGGGCAGGGGAAAGCACGATCCACGCCTATTCCGTCGCGGCCAATGGCACGATGACGCTGATTGGAACCAAGGTCCTTGGCGGTGCCAGCGCCGGGGTCGACCTTGCCGACCTGACCCCGGTGACAGTGGGCAGTCAGACTTTTCTTGTCAGCCTGTCGCTTGCCGGGGATATGGTTCGGGCCTTTCCCATCGGCGCGGGTGGCGTGTTGGGGACCCCGACCCTTTGCAGCGCGGCGCAGGGGCTTGGGATCGCCGATCCCTCTGCCGTCAAGGCGGTGCAGGCGGGGGGCGTGACCTATCTGCTGGTCGCCTCGGTCGGGTCGTCATCGGTCAGCGTGATCGAACTTGCACCAAGCGGGGCGATGCGGGTCGCCGATCATGTGGTCGACACGCTGGACACAAGGTTTCAGGGGGTGCAGGCGCTGGCGACGGCGACCATCGGCGACCGGGTCTTCGTCATGGCGGGCGGCGCGGATGGTGGCGTGACGCTGATGCAGCTGATGCCGGACGGGCATCTGGTACAGACCGGGCAGATCCTGTGCGAGCCGGGGCAGGCACTGGACAACATCACCGCGATGACGGCCCAGGTCGTCAATGGCAAGATCGAGCTTTTCGTCGCGGGTGAGGGCAGCGGGATCACCCGGCTGCAGATCGACCCCGGCCCGCTGGCCCCGGTGATCATGGGCGGCGAAGATGCCGCCACGCTGACCGGTGGTACCTTGGGTGACATGATCCTTGGCGGCGATGGCGCGGAACGGATCGAGGGCGGCGCGGGGTCAGATCTTCTGGCCGACGGGGCGGGGGCGGACACCCTGATTGGTGGGGCGGGGGCTGATCTTTTCGTGCTGTCGGCGGATGGCGAAGCGGATGTGATCAGTGATTTCCAGCTTGGCATCGACAAGATCGATCTTTCCTTGTGGGGTGGGGTCAATTCGCTGGCAGCGCTGACGATCACCGCCACGGCGACGGGGGCCCTGATCAGCCATGGCGACGAGGTTTTGGAGATCCGGTCTGCGAATGGCTTGCCGATCCAGCCTGCGGCCTTTCGGCTAAGCGATTTCTCGGGTCTCTGGCATGCGCCTCCGCCGGTGTCGGACGGGTCGGGCATGGTTTATGGCACCGGCCTTGCCGACAATATCGTCGGAACCGCCGCAGACGAGACCTTCTGCGTGACAGCGGGCAAGGACACGCTGAACGGCGGCGCGGGCTTTGATCTGGTCGACCTTTCCACGGCAAGCGGCGGAGTGACGGTGAACCTGCAGACCCCGTCGCAGAATTCGGGCGCGGCGGCGGGGCAGGTTTATCAGGCGATGGAAGGCGTGATCGGGTCGGGTTATGCCGACATCCTGCTTGGCGATGGGCAGGCCAATCTTCTGAACGGCGGGGCGGGAAGTGATCGCCTGTTCGGCGGGGCGGGCAATGACAGCCTGCAGGGTGGGGCGGGCAATGATCAGCTTTATGGCGGGCCCGGCGCGGACCTGATGGATGGCGGTGCCGGGCGGGACCGGATCAGCTATTTCTACGCGCCGGTCGGGGTTTTCGCCGACATGGGCAATCCCGTGCGCAATCAGGGCGATGCCGCTGGCGATAGCTATGTCGGGATGGAGGATCTGGAAGGCTCGGGCTTTGCCGACGTGCTTGGCGGGGATGGGCAGGCGAACCAGATCCTGGCCCGGGCGGGCAACGACCGGCTGGAGGGCCGCGCGGGCAATGACACGCTTTATGGCGGTGACGACGATGACACGCTGGTCGGGGGGGCGGGGGCCGACCGGCTGGAAGGCAACGCCGGGTTTGACATTGCCAGTTACAGCGACAGCACCGCCGCGCTGGTCCTTGACCTTCTGACCCCGTCCAGTTCGACTGGTGACGCGCAGAACGACAGCTTTTTTACGATCGAGGCGTTCGAACTGACCGGGTTCTCCGACACGTTCCTTGGGTCGGATCAGGGCGACCTGGCCTGGGGTCTGGCCGGGAATGACCGGATGGAGGGTCGGTTGGGCGCAGACACGCTGTTCGGGGGTTTTGGCAATGACACGCTTTATGGCGGGGATGGGGATGATCTTCTGGTCGGGGGGGCGGGGTCGGATCGGCTGGAGGGGGGGCTGGGGCGGGATGTTGCGTCCTACCTTGATGCGGCGGCGGGGGTTCTGGTCGATCTGGGG
>CAUJIP010000018.1 GCA_963205235.1 Pseudomonadota bacterium | reverse complement strand
CGCTGCTGCTGCTTTCTGGAAGGGCTGGAAGTCGCCGAAAAGCGCATGGGCTGGGCGGCACGGTCAGGCAAGATCGTCCTGCGCATCGCGCTCATGCGGCTTCGGCGTCACTATGACGAAACCTATGGCCGCTCTGGCCCGCTGATCGGTTAAAGCCGTCTTTCGCGGGCCTCCTCGTTCGACTTCGTCTCCTCGTCGGAACCCGGCGAGGAGTGACGAAGTCCACGACGAGCAGTCCCGCGCTACGGTTTTGCCGCGATCACCCCGGCCAGCCGTTCGGCATCCTTCCAAGCCCCCCAGATGAAGGCCGACCCCCGGCACGACAGCCAGGGCAGGCCCACGAAGTAAAGCCCTGGAACCTCGCTGACCCCGTCCGTATGCCGGGGCCGCCCATCGGCACGGAAAAGATCGATGTCGATCCAGCCGAAATCGGGCTTGAAGCCCGTGGCCCAGATGATCGCGCTGATCCCGGCCTCTTTCAGGTTCAGGCTCAGCACCGGATTGGTCACGCAATCGGGCAGGGGGCCCAACACATGCGCTTCCCGTTCCTCGGGCAGATCAAGGCCCTGCGCCGTGACATAGGCATCTGCTTCTTCCAGCACCGAAAGGAAGTTCCGGTCGCCGTTTTCGATATTGGTCTTCAGATCGGGGGCAACACTCAAAACACCTTTGTCATAGGTCCCGGCCCGGCCCAGCAGCGTGATCCCCTGCGCAGCCAGACGGCGGAAATCCATCGTATGCCCACCATAGGCCCCGGAAACCGCGATGGTGATATGTTCCGTCCCCGGATCAGGCGCCTTGGCGTCCCATTTCCCCAGTTTCCCCAGCCACCAGACGAAATCCTGCCCGCGATAGCGGCGCGGCGGGCGGTCATGCGGCCCAAGCGACAGATAGACCTTGCGCCCCGCGCGCGCCAGTTCCTCGGCGATCTGGCTTCCCGACGCTCCGGCCCCGACAACCAGCACCGCGCCAGCGGGCAAAGCCTCCGGGTTGCGATAGCCGTTGGAATGCATCTGGGTGATGCTGGGGTCCGTCACCACGGTCGGGATCAACGGCTTCTGGAACGGGCCCGTGGCCACCACCACGTTCTCGGCTTCGATCACACCTTGCGAGGTGGTGGCACGAAAGCCCGCGCCATCCCGCTCCAGTTTGGTCACTTCAACTCCAGTGCGGATAGGCAAGTCCTCGGCCTTGGCAAAGTCGACGAAATAATCCGCGATCCGCTCCTTGGTCGGAAATTCATCCGGGTCGCAATCGTCGAACTTGGCATCCGGGAACCGGTCATGCCAGGCCGGGCCATTGGCAACCAGATTGTCCCAACGCTCGGACCGCCAGCGTTCGGCAATCCTTGCGCGTTCCAGCACCAGAACCGGCACGCCCCGCCGCTTGAGATGCGTCGAGGCCGCAACCCCCGCCTGTCCGCCGCCGATCACCAGGGTATGGATCTTTTCCGCCATGGTCAGTGCCCCTTTCCAGAGGTTAAGATTTCGTGAATGTCCGCAGACAAGCCATTGAATTCATTTATGTTGATCAGGCTGCCCACCGTGGTCACTTTTCCACTATTCATCCCCCGGCACCCCGTAGGAAGGTGCCTGCGTCGGATCCTCGGCCCGCTGAACATAGGCCCCCATCTGCGGGGCGAACTCATCCCAGGCGGCCCGCAGCATGCCCACAGGGTCCTCGGCCCAGTCGATCCGCAGGTCGATCAGCGGCCAGCTCAGCCGGTCTGCGACCTTCAGCCCTGCCGAATGCACCGGCCCCGCCTCACCCCCCGCTGCCAGCCCCACTTCCAGGGCAAGCATCAACCGCTCTCCCAGATGCCCCTTCGAGCCCTCGAACGCCGCCACCATCGCCCCCGGAATGCCGGACCCTGCCAGCAGGTTCCCCCCCGCCGCGCAATCGATCCCCCGCGCCTCTCCCCAGACCCCCAGAACCTTGCCGCCGGAATGGATGGCCACCCCGCCCGCCCGGTCGACGACCAGAAGCTGGCGATAGTCGATGTGGGCGCGGCCTGTGGTGACCGCATTCAAGGCCTCCGAAGCCGACACCCCCGCCTCCAGCCGATCCAGGATCAGCGGCCCCAACGCAGGATCAGTGATGTTCTGGCTGGCCACCACCCCCACCCCCGCCCGAACATGGGCGCAGCGGGCGGCGACAGCGGGGGAGGAGGAGGAGATCACCATCCCGAACTGCCCAGTCCGGGCGCACCGCGCGACGAGAGAGAAGGTCATGCTTCAGCGTCCGGAATGACCGCCGTCCCGTCGATTTCCACCAGCCACGAGGGCCGCGCCAGCGCGGTGACACAGACCCCGGTCGAAACCGGATGCACGCCTTTGATATATTCCCCCATGGTCCGATAGACCGCCTCACGGTGGCGGACGTCGGTCACATAGACGACGATCTTGCACAGATGCTCCATCTTGCCGCCGACCTCTTCCAGAAGCTGCCGGATGTTCTGCATCACCTTGTGGGTCTGCTCGACCGGATCATGGCTGCCGATGTCCTTGGCGGTGTCCAGATCCTGCGGACACTGCCCGCGCAGGAACACGATCCGACCCTTGGCGACGACGGCCTGACACAGGTCGTTGTCAAGCTTCTGTTCGGGATAGGTGTCCTTGGTGTTGAACTTGCGGTGGCGGAAGTGGGTCATTTCTTGTCCTTCGGGCGTCAGGGAGTGGGCTTTCGGGCGGAGCCTCCGGCGGGGAGTATTTTCGCCAAGAGGAATGAGCAGGGTCAGGGAAGGAGCGAGGCCCCCGGTTCGAGCGCGGCGATTTCACGGCGGAACGTCAGGGCGTCGCCAGTGTCGGGCTGGTCGAGCGTCTCGGCCCAGTTCCGCCCCGCATAGGTCGCCCAGGCGATGGGGCCGGGGGCGGCGGCGTCGCCGATCAGTTTCAGGGTCTTGATGCCCGCCCCCTGCCAATCCAGCGCGCGGGTTGCGTGGAAAAGCAGGTCATTCGGGGTACGGGAGGTGACATGGACCACCGCGTCGCAGGCAAGGTCTGTCTGCCGCCCGGTCCAGGTGCAGCCAAGAGTTACGCCTGCTTTGCCAATGGCTTCCGGGGCCTTGCTCAGGTTAATCTCGACGCCAATCTCCAGCAGGCGGCGCATGATCGTGCCCTGTTCCAGCGTGTTGTCGGTCCATTCGGCGACCTTCACGGCGGGAGTGACGAAATGGACGCGGTTTCCCTTGGCGACCAGAAGCTCGGCCAGGACAGAGCCGATGTAGAAATGGTCGTCATCGTAAAGGGTTACGGTCTGACCTTCAGGTGCGCGTCCTGCCATCAGGTCATCGGGCGAATAGACTGGCATCGCGGGATCGGTCGGGATGTCATGCAGGTGCAGCCGCGCCACCGCATCGCGCCGCCATGTCGCCCCGGTGGCAATCGCCACATGGTCGGCACCCATGCCAAGGATATCCTCCGCCGTCAGGCGGCTGTCGCGGTAGATTTCCACGTTCGTCATCGGGGCCATCTGGCCGGTGCGGTAATCCGACACGCGGCCCCAGGCCGACAGGCCCGGCAGCATCCGTTCCTTGGCCACCCGGCCGCCCAGAACCGTCGTCGCCTCGGCCAGCGTGACCTTGTAACCCCGGCGCGCGGCTTGCAACGCGGCCTCAAGCCCGGTGGGGCCTGCGCCGACGATCAGGACGCTTTCCGAAGCACCCTTTGCGCGCGCCCGGTCGGGGTGCCAGCCCTTGCGCCATTCCTCCATGAAGGCGGTGTTCTGGGTGCAGCGGCTGATCGACCCGGTCATGTCGCCCGTCACGCAGATGTTGCAGCCGATGCATTCGCGGATGTCCTCATACCGACCTTCCTGAACCTTCAGCGGCAGGAACGGGTCGGCGATGCTTGGCCGCGCCGCGCCAATGAAATCGAGGATCCCGGATTTGATCTGCCGCACCATCGCGTCGGGGCTGGTGAAACGGCCCACACCCACGACAGGTTTCGACGTCAGAGCCTTGATCCCCTTGACCAATTCCTCTTGGGCACCCTCGGGTTTGAAGCGGGAAGTGCCCGAGCAATTCTCCCACGTCCCATGCGCCAGATCCCAAAGGTCGGGCAGGTCGCCGTGCATCTCGATGAAGTCGCGCAACTCGGCGTTTGAGAAACCATAAGCCCCCGCCTCGTGCAGCGACATCCGCAGGGTGACGGCCATTTCGCCTTTGGTGGTTTCCCGCATGTCTTCAACGACTTCGCGCAGGAACCTGCCACGGTTTTCCAAGCTGCCGCCGTATTCGTCGGTGCGGTGGTTGGTCGCGCGGGACAGGAAGTGTTGCAGGATGCCAAAGCCATGCGCGCCGTAAAGGCAGATCAGGTCGAACCCGGCCTGATGCGCGCGGCGGAAGGCGTTTCGGAACCAGCGGCGCAGGTCCTGAATGTCCTGCCGGTCCATCGTGCGGGCCTGCACGGGATCGGAGGTGAAGGTCAGGATTGGCCCGCCGGTCACCGCCAAGGGCACCTCACGCGAGTAGAGGTTCGGGCCGTTGATGCCGGAATAGGCAAGCTGGATGCCTGCCAAAGCGCCGTTCCCCTTCATCGCCTCGGCCATCCGGGCCAGCGCGGGGATGTCGCGGTCGTCCCAGAGATGCTGTTCGATGAAAGGGGTGATCTCAGAGGTCGGATGAATCTCGGTTTGTTCGGTGAAGATCACGCCCCAGCCGCCCTCGGCCTTGGTGCGGCGCATTTCCACCACGGCGGACGGGTCGCGGTAGCCGCCGCCGTTGCAATGCGGGACCTGGTAGAAGCGGTTCTTCGCCGTCTTCGGGCCGATCTGCAGCGGTTCGAACAGGATATCGTGGCGGGGATCGCGCATCAGATCACTCTTAGGTCGGCGGATTGGGTGGACAGGCGGGCAGGGTCGCGGGGCGGGATGTCGGCGATGAGGAGGGCCGGGGTGTCGCCCGCCTGCGCCAGCACTTCGCCATGCGGGCCTGCGATGAGGGAGAGGCCGACATAGGTCAGGTCGCCTTCCTGCCCGCAGTAGTTGGCGTAGACAATCGTCACCCCATGGTTCGCGGCCATCGCGGGGACGGTGTGCTGTGCGACATGGGTAAAGGGCATCATGTTGGCAGTCGGCACGAGGATTGTCGTGACGCCCCGATCTGCCAGCGCCTTGATGTGGGGTGCGAACTCCACGTCGTAACAGATGAGGATTGCTACGGTTTCTGCGCCAAGCTGGAAGATCGAATAGCTGTCACCGGGCTGATAGATCGCCTTTTCGCGCGCACCGTAAAGCTGCACCTTGCGATAGTTCGCCAGCAGCGCGCCATCGGGGCCAAAGCAGACGGCGGAGTTATGAACCCGGTCGCCGTCCCTTTCGGCATAGCCGACGACAAGCGCGGTCTTCTGGGCCTTGGCGGCGGCGGCAAGGCGTTGGAGGGGCGCGCTGTTTTGGGTCAATGCCCACGCGGCAATGTCGGGCTGGTTATAGCCGGGAAGCCAGACCTCGGGCAGGACAAGCGCATCCGCGCCAAGGGCGGCGGCGGCTTTCAACGCGGCTTCGGCCTGATCAAGGGCGCGGGCCAGATCGGCGGCGGGGGATTTCCCCTGCCAGAGTGCAAGGCGCATGGGGTGGTTCCTTTGTTGACCCGACCATCCTAAGGCAGGTCCTGGTCACGGCCATACCCCTTGGAATTGCTGAACTTGGTAAGCTATGATGGTTTGGGGGGTATATACCCCCAGTGAGGTATGCGGATGGCGACCGGGACAGACAGCATGGAACCGCACTTGGCCGAGGCGATTGGTCTGATCGGGCGTGAGGGGTTCGAGGCGGCGCTGTGGCGGTTGGTCACGGCCCTTGTGCGGCCCGACAACATGCTGGTGCTGGTCTACCGCGATGCCGGTCCAGCGCTGGAACTTTACCAAAAGGCCAGCGATCCCAAGATCTTCGGGCGGCTGCAATCGCGCTATCTGGAGGCCGCGTTCAAGCTTAGCCCGTTCTACGGGTTGCATGTCGACCGCGCACTGCCGGGGCTTTACCATCTGCGCGACATTGCGCCGGACGCTTTTCAGCGCAGCCGGTTCTATGTCGAATATTTCGGCCAGACGACGATCATCGACGAACTGGCCTTCACCCAATGGCTGGGCGAGGGGGTATCTTTGAACCTGTTCCTTGGCCGCGACGGGCAGTCGGGCAGGGTCTTCCATCCGGCCGATGTTCAGGCCTGCCGCCGGATGGCCCCGGTCATCGCGGCCCTGGCACGCGCACATTGGCCTGCTCCGCGTGGGCTGGCGGGGCCGGTCGAGGATACCCCGGCGCTTCTGGCCACGGCGGCGCGGCGGGTGCATGGGATCGGGCTTTCCCCCCGGCAGGCGGAAGTGGCGCTGCTGATCCTGAAGGGCCATTCGACCCTGTCCATCGGGCTGCACCTTGGCCTGTCACCGCAGACGGTCAAGGTTTTCCGCAAACAGCTTTACGCGCGCTGCGGGATTTCATCGCAGGCCGAGCTTTTCGCGCTGATGCTGCCCCTTCTGACCGAAGGCTGACCCTACCAGCGGCGTTCGAACTTGCGGCGCAGAAGAACGGCGGCAAGGTTCATCGTGATCAGCACCACCAGCAGCACGATGATCGCGCCGTTTGACCGTTCGATGAAGGCCGGGTCCGACCGCGTGGCCCAGGAATAGACCTGCACCGGCAGGGCGGTGGCGGGGTCAAGGAAGCCATCCACTGGCAGGGAGGGGTAGTTGTCGACAAAGGCCACCATCCCGATCAGCAGAAGCGGTGCCGTGTCGCCCAAAGCCACCGCAAGGCCCAGGATCGTGCCGGTCAGGATGCCGGGCATCGCCAGCGGCAAGACGTGGTGCAGCACCGTCTGCATCTTCGACGCTCCCACCCCCAGCGCCGCATCGCGGATCGACGGCGGCACCGCGCGGATCGAGGCGCGGGTGGCGATGATCACCGTCGGCAGGGTGCGCAGCGAAATGACCAGCGCGCCAACCAAGCTGGACGATTGCGGCAATCCGGCAAAGTTGATGAAGACCGCAAGGCCAAGGATGCCGTAGACAATCGACGGCACGGCAGCAAGGTTCGAGACATTCACCTCGATCAAGTCAGTCCAGCGATTTTTCGGCGCGAATTCCTCAAGATAGATCGAGGCGGCAACCCCCACCGGCACACACATGACCGCGACAAGGATCATCATGTAAAGCGAGCCAAGGATCGCGACACCCAGCCCCGCCGCTTCGGGCCGCTGGTCGGACGCATCGGGTTTGGTGAAGAAGGCGACGTTCCAGTGCAGGTCCAGCAGTCCGGCGGCGGAAAGCCGGTCGGCAAGCTGCAACTGTTCGGGGCTGACGTTGCTGTCAAGCTTGGCGCTGTCCATCGTCACCCGGCCCTTCAGGTAACCGTCGATCCGGCCATTCGCCAGCACCACAAGATCAATCGTCTGGCCCAGCAGCGCGGGGTCGGCAAGCACTCGGGCGCGCAGATCGCCCGCTGCTTCCTTGGAGATCAGCTCGCCAACCTCTTTGTCCTTCAACCCGGTGGTGTCGATCCCCTTGGCGTCCAGCGCAGCAAGGAAGGATTTCGCCAGCACCTTGCCATAACCGACCGTCGTGACCTTGGTCATCTCGTCCCGGTTGCCATTCCCCTTGGGGTCAAGGACCCCGGCATCCAGCGTCACCGGGAAGGCAAGTTTCGCCTGCCGGAACGAACTGATCCCGTCGGAAAAGATGGTGACCAGCATGAAAGCCAGCACCGAAAGGCTGACCGCAATCGCGATCACGCCATAAAGGCGAAAGCGGGCCTCGGCACGGTTGCGGCGCTTCATGTCGGGGGCTGCGGTCAGGATCGACGCCGAACGGCCTTTCATCGGGGCGACGGTCATTCGTATTGCTCCTTGTATTTCCGCACGATCTTCAGCGCGGCGATGTTCAACCCCAGCGTCAGCACGAACAGGGTCATGCCCAAAGCAAAGGCGACCAGCGTTTCAGGGGCGGCAAAATCGGTATCGCCGGTCAACTGGCTGACGATCTTGACCGTCATCGTCGTCATCGCCTCGAACGGGTTCAGCGACAGTTTCGCCGCCGCCCCCGCGCCCATGGCGACGACCATCGTCTCGCCAATCGCGCGGCTGGCGGCCATCAGCACCGCGCCCATTATGCCGGGCAGGGCGGCAGGCAGGACGACCTGCTTCACAGTCTCTGACGACGTCGCCCCCAGCGCATAGGACCCGTCGCGCAGCGTCTGCGGCACGGCGTTCAGGATGTCATCGGCAAGCGACGACACGAAGGGAATATTCAGGATGCCGATCACCAGACCCGCCGTCATCACCGACGACCCGGAATTGCCCAAACCCAGCGGTTCAGCCAGCCAGTCGCGCAACAGGGGGCCAACCGTGATCAGCGCGAACAGGCCGAAGACCACGGTCGGGATACCGGCAATCACCTCGACCGCCGGTTTCACCAGCGCGCGGGTGCGGGGGGTGGCATATTCCGACAGGTAGATAGCGGTGAAAAGGCCCAACGGCACCGCGACAATCATCGCGATGATCGAGATGTACAGCGTGCCCCACAGCAGCGGCAGGAAGCCGAGTTCCGACCCGCCCTTGAAATTCGGGCTCCAGGTCAGGCCGAACAGGAAATCCTGGATCGGATATTGCCGGAAGAAGGCAAGGCTTTCGGAAAACATCGACCAGACGATGCCGATGGTCGTCAGGATCGCGATGGAGGAGGCCAGCATCAGCCCGCCAAGCAGAATACGTTCCACCCGGTTGCGGGCGCGCAGATCAGCCTTGGTGGCGCGCAGGGCAAAGATCAGACCGGCAAGGGCCGCGATCCCGACCACGATCATCCGCGCCATGGCACCGGTTCCGGCAAGATCACGATAGGCTTGCGCTGCCGTCAGGGTTTCGGGCGCAAGGTCCGCGCCAAGGGCAACGCCAACCTCGCCCAGCTTGTCGTGCAATTGCGCCATGTCGGCGGTGGGGTCGGTGCCAAAGGCAGCGGCCTCGGGCGCGGTCATCACCCCGGCGACAACCGCGCGGTCAAGCCCGTCAGCCACGCGGCGCACATCGTCCATCGCCAGGGTAAAGGCGGTTGCATCGGCTTGGGCGGCAGGGGAAAGCATCGGCGTGATCTGGCGCTGCATCACCATGGGCTGGATCACCAGCCAAAGGATCAGCACCCCAAGCGCAGGCAGCACCGTCATCAACGCAGCATGCCAGCCGTAGTGGCTGGGCAGCGAATGCAGCTTGCGGATGTCCCCCCCGACTTGGGCGAAAGACCGGCTGCGGCCAAGGAAGAAGGCGATCAGGCCAAGGATCAGCATCACGGCCAGAAGCATCAGGGCGGTCATCTTGCACTCGATCTAAGGGACGTCGGGTGGTGGGAAAGGCGGGGGCCGGTGACAGCCCCCGCCAAGGTCATCTTATTCCAGCGGACCCATCACGGTTTCCGCGGCAACGGCAGCCTGGGTCGCGGCCAGTTCCGGATCGGACACAAGGCCGTATTCCGCCAGCGGGCCATCCGGGCCAGCCATTTCGTCGGAAACGAAGAACTCCAGGTATTCCTTCAGGCCGGGGATCACGCCGATGTGGGCCTTCTTCACATACATGAACAGCGGGCGCGACACCGGGTATTCGCCGGTCGAGATCGTCTCGACCGAAGGTGCTACGCCCGAGATCGGCGCGACCTTCAGCTTGTCCATGTTGTTTTCATAGAACGACAGACCGAACACGCCGACAGCGTTCTTGTCGGCGTCCAGACGGGCCAGGGTCTCGGTGTAGTCGCCGTCGATGTCGACCGACTTGCCGTCGGTGCGCAGCTCGTGGCAGGCCTTCTTGGCGTTGTCGCCCTTTTCCTTGTCGTCAGCGCCTTCGGCGACAGCAAGGTAAAGGTCGTAAGCACCAGTTTCCTTGCAGCCCGCTTCGATGACCTTCACGTCAAACACTTCGCGCGTGCCGTGCTTGGTGCCCGGAACAAAGGCCAGGATGTCCTGAGCGGGCAGGGCTGCGTTCACTTCGGCCCACTGCGCGGCGGTGTTGTCCGCCAGAGCGCCATCCTTGGCAACCTTGGCAGCCAGAGCGCTGTAGACATCCGCCGGGGTCAGCGCGAAATCGGCACCGTTCACGTCCGAGGCGAAGACGATCCCATCATAACCGATGCGGATCTCCATAATCTCGGTCACGCCATTGGCGGTGCAAAGATCGATGTCCGACTGCGAGATGCGGCTGGACGAGTTGGCGATGTCGACGGTGTTCTCGCCCACGCCTTCGCACAGCTTCTTGCGGCCCGCACCCGAACCGCCGCCTTCCACGACCGGGGTCGGGAAATCGAAATTTTCGCCGAAGGCTTCGGCGACGATGGTCGCATAGGGCAGCACGGTCGACGACCCGGTGACCTGAACCTGGTCACGCGCGGCGGCGGGCATCGCGACAGCGGCGAATGCCAGGGCCGAGACGGTAAGGTGGAAAGATTTCATCAGAACGCTCCTGAATGCGTGCGGCCGGACTTGGCTGCGTGCGACGGGTCTTACCCCCGCTGCATGACGCTTCTTTATCGGAATTGTAAAAGCTGCATGACAAAGGCCGGATCGGGCATGAAAAAGGCCGGGGGCGATCTCTCACCCCCGGCCCCGGTTTCTGAACTGTCAGGCTTAGAAGAAGCCAAGCTTGTTGGGGTTATAGCTGACCAGCATGTTCTTGGTCTGCTGATAGTGGTCCAGCATCATCTTGTGGGTTTCACGCCCGATGCCGGACTGCTTGTAGCCGCCAAAGGCCGCATGGGCGGGATAGGCGTGGTAGTTGTTGACCCAGACGCGCCCGGCCTGGATGTCGCGGCCAAAGCGATAGGCGCGGGTGCCGTCGCGGGTCCAGACCCCTGCGCCAAGGCCGTACATCGTGTCGTTGGCGATGGCGAGGGCTTCGGCCTCGTCCTTGAACGTGGTGACCGAAACCACCGGCCCGAAGATTTCTTCCTGGAAGACCCGCATCTTGTTGTGGCCCTTCAGGATCGTCGGCTGGATGTAATAGCCGTTCGCGATATCGCCGTTGAAGCGTGCAGAATCACCGCCGATCAGAACCTCGGCGCCTTCTTCGCGACCGATGGCGAAGTAGGACATGATCTTGTCATGCTGCTGCTTCGAGGCCTGCGCGCCGACCATGGTGTTCACGTCGCGCGGGTCGCCCTGCTTGATCGCTTTCACCCGGGCCAGGCAGCGTTCCATGAACTTGTCATAGACGTCTTCCTGGATCAGCGCGCGGCTGGGGCAGGTGCAAACTTCGCCCTGGTTGAAGGCGAACAGGACAAAGCCTTCGACCGCCTTGTCAAGGAAGGCGTCATCCGCCGCCATGACATCGCTGAAGAAGATGTTCGGGGATTTCCCGCCCAGTTCCAGCGTGAAGGGGATCAATGCGGCAACCGCGCCTTCCGCGATCTTGCGGCCCGTCGCGGTTGACCCGGTGAAGGCGATCTTGGCGATCCGGCCCGAACGGACCAGCGCATCGCCTGCCTCGGCCCCAGTGCCGTTGACGATGTTCAGCACGCCAGCAGGCAGCAGGTCGCCGATCAGCTCCATCAGCACCATGATTGCCGCCGGGGTCTGTTCGGCGGGCTTCATCACGATGCAGTTGCCAGCCGCCAGCGCCGGGGCAAGTTTCCAGGCCGCCATCAGGATGGAAAAGTTCCACGGGATGATCTGGCCGACGACGCCCAGCGGTTCGTGGAAGTGATAGGCCACGGTGTCGTTGTCGATTTCCGACATCGTGCCTTCCTGCCCGCGCAGGACACCGGCGAAATAGCGGAAATGGTCGACCGACAGCGGAATGTCGGCATTCACCGTCTCGCGGATCGGCTTGCCGTTGTCCCATGTCTCGGCGGTGGCGATCAGTTCGAGGTTCTGTTCGATCCGGTCGGCGATCTTCAAAAGGACGTTCGACCGATGCGCGGCCGAGGTCTTGCCCCATGCCTCTTTCGCGGCATGGGCGGCGTCCATCGCCAGCTCGATATCCGCGGCGTCCGAGCGGGCGACCTCGCAGACCACGCCGCCGGTGATCGGCGTCACGTTGTCCATGTAGCGCCCGCCGACGGGGGGCACGAACTTGCCGCCGATATAATTGTCGTAGCGGGATTTGAAGGGCGAT
>CAUJIP010000017.1 GCA_963205235.1 Pseudomonadota bacterium | reverse complement strand
GAGATCATGTTCGGGCGACTGAAGGACTGGCGGCGGATTGCCACTCGCTACGACCGATGCCCGAAGGTCTTCCTCTCAGCCGTCGCACTCGCTGCTACCGTCATGTTCTGGCTATGAAGCGAGAACGAGTCCTGACCCTAGCGGACGCGGCTGAAGAGCTTTGGTTTGTCTCCGTAGCGCAAGAAAATTCATCATTCATTGAATCGGCGGGGGAGTTGGTTTCGGCCTTTGTAGTTGCAAGTTCCGGCGCAAGAATCTCTGATAGATATGCATCAGACTTTTTCGCCTCTACCGTACGGAGTGCGTTCGGAAATGTGTCAGATTTGGATTTCGGATTTGATGTATTCTTGGAAAATGCCGTTGCAAAACTCCCGTTGTCAGAGTTTTCACAGTTAGATTTTTCCACAATGAGCATGTCAGAACTTGTATCCTATCGAGACAAGGTTTGGTCTCAATACAGAGAGGTGATCGAGCTTAAGCGCGAACGCACCCAATCTTTGGCAAATGCGATTTCTGTTGCGTTAAATGCTAGTGGCATTTCGGTGCCTTCAGAGCTGGGACAAGAATTGGTAGACATCGTTGTCGAATCGAGCTCAGATCATTTTGCACGATCGATAGATAGGCTATCGCAACAACAAATCCGGCCGATCATGCTCGCGGCGCACTTGGAATTGCTGAATCCTGACGGGGAAACGCAATATCCACAGCAGATTGTTCATCACTATATTGGTGCATTTGAAAGTGCCTATCAGGAGAATGTTGTAGCAGACATGAGAACCTATGAAAGCGAGCAAGTTCGAATTACTCGCGAAACACGGGAACGCCTTTTAGATCAACTGAAATCAAGGCCTCTACCATGGGAAAGGCCAATGTCCTGGGGAGAGTGGTTTAAGCACGCGCTGCGCAGGGCTATATGATTATGCTTCGCGCTTGTATACCCCACGCTTCTTGCAGAATGCGAGGACGCGTTTGTCGGTGCCCTTGACCGAAATACCGTTCGTCAGAACCCATCAGGGCCACTTGTCTTCGAGGTGGCGCATTGTCCTTCAGGTAGAGTGCTAGCAAGACTTGCAGTTTTGGAGTGCAAATGCCCACCTCCCGCGAAACCATCCTCGCCGCGCTGCATGCGCGGCTGCTTCCGCTTGCCGCCCTTGTTCTGCGTGACGAGGTCCTGCCCGACCGGATCCCAACAGCCGGTCTGATCATCCTGCGTGATGGCCAGCTGGGCGAACCGGAGGTCACACTGTCGCCCCTGCGCTACCACTACCAGCACCGCGCCGAGTTGGAGGTCGTCGTCCAGACCGGGACCGGTCGGGCCAGCGCCTTCGACACCCTGATCGCTGCCATCGGCACCGCACTGGAGGCCGACCGCACCCTCGGCGGCCTCTGCGATTGGGTCGAACCCGAAGCCCCGGCCTCGGTAGACATCCCCATCGAGGGCGCGGCGGCGCTGAAAGCGGCGGTGATCACCGTCGTCCTGCACTACACCACCACAGGCCCGCTGGCCTAACACCCCCAACATCGAGGATACCCCCATGGCACGTGCGCAAGGCGCGCGGGCGCAGATGGCGCTTGCGTTTGAGACGGTTTACGGCACTCCGCCGGTCAGCGGGTTCCGATTGATGCCCTTCGCCCGGGCAACCCTTGGGTCGGAACAGCCGCTGCTGGAATCCGAACTGCTGGGCTATGGCCGCGATCCGCTTGCCCCGATCAAGGATTCGGTGACGGCCGACGGCGAGGTTGTGATCCCCATCGATGTCGAGGCTTTCGGGTTCTGGCTGAAGGCCGCATTCGGCCAGCCGGTCACCACTGGCACGACGCCGAAGACCCACACCTTCCAGTCGGGCAACTGGATCCTGCCCAGCATGTCGATCGAGACCGCCATGCCCGAGGTGCCGCGCTTCGCGATGTATTCCGGCTGCGTGTTGGATCAGTTGTCCTGGCAGATGCAGCGCTCTGGCTTGCTGACCGCAACCACACGACTGGTGGCGCAAGGCGAAACCATCGCGGCCGCCACGGCAGCAGGCACACCAACTGCGGTGGGCCTGCAGCGCTTTGGTCATTTCAACGGCACGGTGAAGCGCAATGGCACCGCGCTGGGCAACGTCGTCTCGGCCGAGATCACATATTCCAACAACCTCGACCGGATCGAAACCATCCGTGGTGACGGCCGCATCGATGGCGCCGATCCGACCATGGCGGCGCTTACCGGGCGGATCGAGGTGCGGTTTTCAGACAGCACGTTGGTCACCCAAGCCATCGACGGCAGCCCGTGTGAGTTGGAGTTCGTCTACAGCCTCGGCGCGAACGCCAGTTTCACGTTCACAGCGCATGCCGTGTATCTGCCGATCCCGCGCATCGAGATCGCCGGGCCGCAAGGGGTGCAGGCCAGCTTCGACTGGCAGGCCGCGAAGGCCGCCAGCCCCGCCCGGATGTGCACCGCCGTTCTCGTCAACACCCTTGCAGGATATTGATCATGATCCGACTGAACCTCACTGCCACGCCCGAATGGCTGGACCTCGCCCCTGGCCTGCGCCTGCTGGTCGGACCCCTCACCACCGCGCTGATGGTCTCGGCCCGCGCCGATTTGGCTGTGGAAACGCTCCCCGAAGGTGCGACCCAAGAGGAAATGGCACTCGCCATGGCCAAATCCGTAGCCCGTCGCGCAGTACTGGATTGGGAGGGTGTTGGCGATGATGCGGGCAACATCATCCCCGTTTCGCCCGAGGGCATCGACGCCCTCCTGGAAATCTGGCCGGTCTTCGAGGCTTTCCAGACGCAGTATGTCGCGCGCGGCTTGCTGCTGGACGCAGAAAAAAACGTCTCCGCGCCCTCGCTGACTGGTCCTTCGGCGGGGGCGACCGATATTGCGCCGCGTGTACGGGGCGCTGCCCGGACTGCCCCGCAAGACTGAACCGGCCGCAAACGCAGGACGGCTGGCAGATCTGGGATCTCGTCGGCCGCCTTGGTGGTCAGCTGCGCGTGATCCCCGGCGCGGTGCTTGGCTGGGACATGAATGCAGCCCTCGCCATGGCCCATGCCCTTGGGATCGACACCCTGATCGCCGCCGAGCTGCTGCCCGAGATCGAGGCGGTGATGGTGCGCAAACTGAACGAACAGATGGAAGGAGGCCGCGATGGCTGAAAAGCGTGTGTCCGTCCGCCTCGTGGCGGAGGGCGGCCGTCAGGTGCGCGCCGAACTGGAAGGTGTCGGCACGGCTGGCGCAAAGGGCCTCGGCCGCCTGTCGCGCGAGATGGAGCTGGCCAACACCCGCCTTGCCGGTTTTGCGCGCCGGGCCGGGATTGCCATGTCTGCGGCCGCTGCTGCTGCCACCGCTTCGCTCGGGTTGATCGTCCGCTCCACCGCCGAGAGTGCCGCCCAAATCCGGCAGTTTGCACAGGTCGCCAATGCCACGCCCGAAGCCCTGCAGCGCTGGTCTGCAGGCGCGCGCACAGTCGGGATCGAACAGGAAAAGCTCGCCGATATCCTGAAGGACGTGAACGACCGGGTCGGCGATTTCCTGCAGACCGGCGGTGGGCCGATGGCGGATTTCTTCGAAAGTGTGGCCCCGCAGGTGGGCGTGACGGCTGACCAGTTCGCCCGCCTCTCCGGGCCGGAGGCGTTGCAGCTCTACGTCGACACGCTGGAACGCGCCGGTCTGAGCCAGCAGGAAATGACTTTCTACTTGGAGGCCATGGCGTCCGATGCCACTCGGCTCCTTCCGCTCCTGCGCAATGGTGGGGCCGAGATGGCGCGGCTGGGCGACCAGGCGTCCGACCTCGGCGCGGTGCTGGACACCGACGCCATCGAAGCGCTGCGGCGCACCCAAGTCGCCCTTGGCACGATGTCGCTGGTGTTCGAGGGCCTGCGCAACCGGATCGCCGTCGCCGTGGCCCCATCGGTCGAGGCCCTCGCGAACGCTTTCGTCGCCTTGGTGTCCGATGGCGGGCTGCTGCGGACGGCCATCGACGCGCTGATCGGCAATCTCGGGCGGCTGGCCTCCTATGCTGCCACTTTCGCAGCCGTGATGGCCGGGCGCTGGGTGGCGGGGGTGGCGGCTGCAGCGCTCTCCGTTCGCGGCCTTGCCACAGCTCTGGTCATCTTGCGCGGAGCGTTAATCCGAACCGGCATTGGCGCGCTGATCGTCGGAGCAGGGGAACTGGTTTATCAGTTCTCGCAGCTTGTTTCCCGGGTAGGCGGCGTGGGCGAGGCATTCCGGCTACTGGGTGATCTGGCATCGGAGGTCTGGTCGCGCATCGGTCTGTCACTCGATGCGGCCTTTGCCAACATGGGCGCTGGCTGGGAGGGGCTGAAAGCGGCCGGGCTATCAGCACTGGAAGGCACGATCGGGGGCGTGGTCAGCTTCGGCGACCGGACGGCGGCAATCTTCCAGGGAGCCTATGATGCTGCGGTTGCGATCTGGGGCAGTCTGCCCGGCGCCATCGGTGACTTTGCCTTCCAGGCCGCGAACGGGCTGATCTCGGGCGTCGAGGCGATGCTGAACGGCGTTGTCACCCGGATCAACAATTTCATCAACGGGCTGAACGCCGCGCTGGCGCTGCTGCCCGAATGGGCCACCGGCGAAGGCGGCGTCAGGATCGGCACGCTGGATCCAGTAGAACTCAGCCGGATCGGAAACCCGTTCGAGGGGGCCGCAACAGCTGCTGGCGCAGCCGCCGCCGACGCCTTCTCGGCCGCTCTGTCTCAGACTTACCTTGAGCCACCCGACCTCGGCCTCGGCGCGATGGCCGACGATGCCCGCGCCCGGGCCGATGGCTACCGCGAGGCCGCTGGCATGCTGGCCGATGCCGCAGGTCGTCCGCTGGCAAGTTGGCAGGCGCTCAAGGACGCAATGACCGGAACCGGCGCGGAGGCTGAAGCCGCGCTGGCGGATGCTGCCGGATCAGCTGATGCTTTGGCGGCAGGGCTGAACAACACCGCGACCGCAGCGGATGGCGCTGGCGGTGCCGCGCGCAACGCCGGGGCGGCGGCAGCAGCGGGCGCCGAAACGGCACTGACCGGCTGGGCCGCCGTCACAGCTGCGCTCGCCGATTATGCCGCCAAGGCGCGCGATATCGGCGGTGACATCGGCAGCACGCTCGTCAGCGCCTTCACCTCAGCCGAAAACGCCGTGGCCGACTTCGTGAAAACCGGCAAGCTGGATTTCCGCGACCTGGTCACGTCGATGATTGCCGATCTAGCCAAGCTGGCGGCACGTCGGTTCATCCTCGGCCCCATTGCCAATGCGCTGTCGGGCGCGCTGGGCGGTGCCGGTGGCATCTTCGCCAACATCCTGCACGCCGGTGGCATGGTCGGCGCGCCGGGCCCGGGCCGCATGGTCCCGGCCATGGCCTTTGCCGGTGCCCCGCGCATGCATTCGGGTGGCTGGGCCGGGATCAAGCCCGACGAGGTTCCGGCAATCCTGCAACGGGGAGAACGGGTTCTGTCGCGCCGGGAAGCTGCTGGTTATGGCCAAGGGCAAGGGCAAGGCTCTGCCCCAAACATTTCCGTCACCATCATGTCACGCGACGCCGAAAGCTTCCGCCAGTCCCGGACGCAGGTTGCAGCCGATATCGCCCGCGCGGTGTCCCTCGGTCGGAGGGGCATGTGATGGCGTTTCACGAAGTGCGCTTCCCCGACAACATCAGCCGCGGGGCGCGCGGTGGACCCGAACGGCGCACGCAGATCGTCGAGCTGGCTTCGGGCGACGAGGAACGCAACGCCAGCTGGGCCGACAGTCGCCGTCGCTATGATGTGGCCTATGGCATCCGCCGTGCCGATGATCTGGCGTCGGTGGTTTCCTTCTTCGAGGCCCGAAACGGCCGATTGTACGGCTTTCGCTACAAGGATTGGGCGGATTACAAATCCGCCCTACCGTCGCAAGGGGTCACCGCAACCGACCAGCAGATCGGCACCGGGACCGGCAGCCAGCAAACCTTCCAACTGTCGAAACGCTACACCTCCGGCGCGCAGACATGGGTCAGGACCATCGCCAAGCCGGTGGCCGGGACCGTCCGCGTGGCGCTGGGCATGGTCGAGCAGCTGTCGGGCTGGACCGTGGACACGACGACTGGTGTCGTCACCTTCACCACCGCACCCGCCAATGGCGTCATCGTCCGCGCTGGCTTCGAATTCGATGTGCCGGTGCGCTTCGACAGCGACACCCTCGACGTGACCCTCGACTTTGAGCGGTTGGGGTCGATCACGTCCATCCCGCTCTTGGAGATCCGCAGATGAAAAACCTCTCCCCCGGGCTGCAGAGCCATCTCGATGACGGCACCACCACCTTGTCCTGGTGCTGGCGGATCAGCCGCGCCGACGGCATGGCGCTGGGCTTCACCGATCATGACCGCTCGCTGGCCTTCGATGGCACCGCGTTTGAGCCGGAAAGCGGGTTCGCCGCCTCGGAAATCCGTTCTGGCTCCGATCTGTCCGTCGATGCACAGGATGCGACCGGCGTGCTGACCTCGGATCGGATCACCGAAACCGACATCCTCGATGGGCGCTGGGACAATGCTGCGGTGGAGCTGTGGCGGGTGAATTGGGCCGATACCAGCCAGCGCGTCCTCTTGCGCCGGGGTGCTGTCGGGCAAATCCGTCGTGGCCGCATGGCCTTTGTCGCCGAGGTGCGCAGCCTCGCGCATGTCCTCGGTCAGACGGTCGGGCGAACGTTTCAGGCGGGGTGCGACGCGGCTTTGGGTGATGCTCGCTGTGGGATCGATTTGGAGAACACCATTTATAGGGGCACCGGCTTGGTCACGGACCTTTTGCGTGACCGGGCCTTCATGGCCTCGGGGCTGTCCGGGTTTGATGCGGGCTGGTTCACGTCTGGCACCTTGACCTGGACCAGCGGCGCTAATGCCGGGCGGGTCACTGAAGTGTTGGCGCATGGTGTGGATGGCAGTATCGCGACGTTGACCTTGCTGGAGGCACCGGTGCGCGCCGTCGCCGAGGGCGATGGCTTCATCGCGCGGGCGGGCTGCGACAAACGGATCGCGACCTGCAGCGCCAAGTTCGCGAATGTCGCCAACTTCCGGGGCTTTCCCAATATCCCCGGCCAGGATGCGGTGCTGCGCTATGCCAGCCAGGACGGTGGCCACGAAGGAAACGTGCTTTGAATTGCGCTGATCCCGCCTTGGTCATCGCCACCGCCCGCAGTTGGCTCGGCACGCCGTACCACGATCAAGCCAGTCTGCGCGGGGTCGGTTGCGATTGCCTCGGCCTCGCGCGCGGTGTCTGGCGCGAGGTGGTAGGCGACGAGCCGTTCTCGATCCCACCCTATAGTCGGGACTGGGGCGAGACCGGCCCGCGCGAGGTGCTGGCGGAAGGCGCGCGCCATATGATGCCGGAAATCATGCCCTCTGACACCGGTCCCGGCGCGCTTGTCCTGTTCCGGATGGCCCCGCGCGCCATCGCCAAGCATGTCGGGATCCTGACGGCGCCCGACCGCTTCATCCACGCCTATGAACGGCTGGGCGTTGTCGAGGAGGTCCTGACCCCGATTTGGCGGCGGCGTATCGCCTTCGCCTTCCTGTTCCCCAGAGATTGAGACCCCACACATGGCAACTCTTGTTCTCGGCGCCGTCGGCTCCGCGATCGGCGGAGCATTTGGCGGTGCCATCCTCGGCTTTTCCGGCGCGGCGATCGGTGGCTTCATCGGTTCGACTATCGGCTCGGTCGTCGACAACTGGATCGTATCGTCCCTCGCCCCGGCACAGCGGATCGAGGGCGCTCGGCTCGACAGCCTGCGCATCACCTCTTCGACCGAAGGGGCGGTAATCCCGCGCCTGTTCGGTCGCATGCGCATAGGCGGCAACATCATCTGGGCCACGGATTTCCGAGAGGAAGTCAACACCACCAGTCAGGGCGGCGGCAAGGGCAGCGGGCCGAAGGTCACGACCACCGAATACCTCTACTTCGCCAGCTTCGCAGTCGCGTTATGCGAGGGCGAGATCACCGGGATTGGTCGCGTCTGGGCCGACGGCAAGGCCATGGACATGACCGGCGTCGCTTGGCGCTGGTATCCGGGCGACGAGGTGCAGACCCCCGATCCGTTCATCGCCGCCAAGATGGGCGCAGCCAACACGCCCGCTTATCGCGGCACCGCCTATGTCGTCTTCGAGGAGTTGAACCTCAGCGCCTTCGGCAACCGCCTGCCACAGATCAGCTTCGAGGTGTTCCGCCCGCTGGCCGATCCCGACACCGCCGAGGGGCTGGTCAAGGCGGTGACAATGATCCCGGCCTCGGGCGAATTCACCTATGCGACCGCCCCGGTCAAAAAATCCACCGGCTCCGGTGGTGCAACTGTAGCCGAGAACCTGAACGCGATCACCGACACCGCCGACATCGTGGTGGCGCTCGACCGGCTGCAATCTCTGGCCCCGGCTGTCGAAAGCGTCAGCCTGGTTGTCGCGTGGTTTGGCGATGATCTGCGCGCCGGGAACTGCAAGGTGCGGCCGGGCGTCGAGGTGGGCACCAAGACAACAACGCCATCGGCTTGGGTCGTGAATGGCGTCGACCGTGCTGATGCGTTTCTGGTCAGTCGCGACGCCGCGGACCGTCCGGTCTATGGCGGCACGCCCGCCGACTTCGCCGTGGTGAAAGCCATCCAGGAGATGAAGGCCCGCGGCCTGCGGGTGACCTTCTATCCTTTCATCCTGATGGACGTCCCGCCGGGCAACACAAAGCCGAACCCTTACAGCGCCAATGCCGCCACCTCTGGTCAGCCAACCTTCCCTTGGCGCGGACGGATTACTTGCTCCCCGGCTGCGGGCTTTTTGGGGTCGGTGGACAAGACCGCCACCGCTAGCACGCAGGTATCGGCGCTGTTCGGCACGGCGACGCCCGCCAATTTCAGCGTGTCGGGCACCACTGTCAGCTGGACCGGGCCGGTCGGCGAATGGTCGCTGCGCCGGATGATCCTGCACTACGCCCATCTCTGCAAAGCCGCCGGGGGCGTGGGCGCTTTCCTGATCGGCTCGGAAATGCCCGGCCTCACCACCATCCGGAGCGGGGCCAGCACCTATACTGCCGTCACTGCCTTCAAGGCTCTCGCGGCAGACGTCCGCGCGATCCTCGGCGCTGGGCCGAAGATCGGCTATGCCGCCGACTGGTCGGAATACTTCGGTCACCACCCTGCCGACGGCAGCGGCGATGTGTTCTTCCATCTCGACCCGCTCTGGTCTGACACGAACATCAACTTCATCGGCATCGATAACTACATGCCGCTGTCGGACTGGCGCGACGGGTTTGACCATGCCGATGCAGCACTTGCCCCGGCAATCTATGACCGGGGCTATCTGCAATCCAACATTACCGGTGGCGAAGGCTTCGACTGGTTCTATGCCAGCGCCCTTGATCGGACGACACAGGTCCGGACGCCGATCACGGACGGCGGCGTCAGCAAACCATGGGTCTTCCGCTTCAAGGATCTGCGCGCCTGGTGGCAAAACCCGCATTTCAACCGCCCGGGCGGGGTGGAGAGCGGCACGCCGACCGCGTGGGTGCCGCAGTCCAAGCCCGTCTGGTTCACGGAACTCGGGTGCCCGGCGATAGATCGCGGCACCAACCAGCCGAACGTGTTCTTCGATCCAAAATCCTCGGAAAGCTTCACGCCCTACTTTTCACGGGGCTGGCGCGACGATGCGATCCAGCGCGCCTATCTCGAGGCCAGTTTTCTGTTTTGGGGTGCTGCGGCGAACAATCCGGTGTCCTCGGTCTATGGCAACAAGATGGTGCATGTGCCCGAATGCGCTGCCTGGACCTGGGACGCGCGGCCCTATCCGTTCTTTCCCGAACTGACCGATGTCTGGACCGATGGACCGAACTGGCGGCTCGGTCACTGGCTGACCGGGCGGCTGGGTGCCGTGTCGCTTGCGGCCTTGGTGCGCCACCTCTGCTTGCGCGCCGGGATGCCCGAGGAACTCATTGACGTCTCCGGCCTATGGGGTGCAGTTGAAGGCTACGTCATTTCGGCACTGGAAGCCCCAAGGGCGTCGATTTCCACGCTGGGCCGGCATTTCGGGTTCGATGCTGTCGAGAGCGAGGGTCGGATCAAGTTCCTGATGCGGGGCCGGATCGCCAGCGCCACGGTCACGCCGGACAGCATGGTCGCCCAAGCCTCGGCGCAGGGCGACGTGATGGAACTGACCCGGGCGCAGGAAACCGAACTGCCCCAGGCGCTGAAATGGCAGGTCGCCCGCGCCGACGAGGACTATGGCGCAGCGCAGGTCGAGGCGCGGCGCATCACCGTCGACACGACGCGTATCGCGTCCGAGTCGTTTCCAATGGCCATCTCGCCAGAGGAGGCCGAACGCCGCTGCCGCCGCGCTTTGATGGAGGCGTGGGTGGGCCGGGAAAGTGCCGTGTTCCGTTTGCCGCCCTCCCGCCTGGCGCTGGATCCCTGCGATGTGATCCTCTTGGACCATGATGGCCGCCCGACGGAGATGCGGCTGGTGTCCATCGCTGACTCCGACCTGCGCAGCATCGACGCCGTGCGCCAGGACCGCGCGGCCTACGATCTGCCTCCCGGCGAACCCCGCCCAGCGTCCTTGTCAACGCCCACAGTCTTTGGCGCTCCGGACGTCGTGTTCCTGGACCTGCCGCAGCTTCGCGAGGATCAACCTGCGCATCGCCCCATGGTTGCGGCCCATGCCAAACCATGGCCCGGTGAGATCGCTGTCTACCGAAGCGCTGCGGCGGACGGATTTGCCCTGCTGACCAGTTTCAGCTCGCGAGCGCGGATGGGTGTGTTGGCGGCAGATTTCTTTGCCGGGCCGGTGTCGCGCTTCGATCTGGGCAATGCGCTTGTGGTCGATCTCTATTCCGGCACGCTCGAAAGCGTCACGGACATCACCTTGCTGGGTGGGGCCAATGCGCTGGCCGTCGAGACTGGCGCAGGGCAGTGGGAGATCGTCCAAGCAGGCACTGCAGAACTTATCGCACCGGGGCGCTATCAGCTGACCCGATTGCTGCGTGGCCAGCGCGGAACAGAAGGCGCCATCGTCGGCACTGTGCCGACTGGCGCGCGGGTGGTGGTGCTGGATCCGGCAGTTGCCAGTCTGCCCGTTGCTGAAGCTGATCTTGGTCTTCCTTGGAACTGGCGCATCGGCCCGGCCTCGAAGCCCGTCAGCGACGAGACCTTTGTTGCCACCAGTTTCACCCCCGAGGGCGCTGGGCTGCGGCCGTTTTCGGTGGCCCATGTCGAACAGCCATGGCGCACCGCCCGCAGCCCGGGCGACCTCACGATTCGCTGGACGCGCCGGTCGCGATCACTTGCCGCTGACACCTGGGGCGCTGGAGATGTGCCTTTGGCGGAAGACAGCGAGGCTTACACGGTCGACATTCTGGACGGGTCAGTTGTCAAGCGATCCTTGACGACTGCCACGACCAGCGCCCTCTACAACGCCGCGCTGCAGACCGCGGATTGGGGCGCACCCCTCGGCCCCGGTCAATCCCTTTCGATCCGCATCTACCAGCTCTCTGCCTTGATCGGCCGAGGCGCTGGGCGATCTGTCACGTTCACCTTCTGAAAGCGCACCCATGTCCGACATCACCACCCATCTCCTGCTGCCCTACATCCTCGCATCGCAGGCGCAAAAGCATGTGACCCACAACGAGGCGCTGCGCCTGCTGGATGCGATGGTCCAGCTGTCGGTCCTCGACCGAACCCGAACCACGCCGCCCGCCAGCCCGGTAGACGGCGACCGGCATATTGTGGCATCGGGCGCGACAGGCCTGTGGGCTGGCTGGGATCTGAACGTCGCCTTCTGGGTCGACGGAGTCTGGATGCGGCTGGTGCCCCGCCCGGGTTGGTTGGCGTGGATCGCGGCGGAACAGGCCTTTGTCGTCTGGAATGGGTCGGCCTGGGATCTGGTCGGCGAACCGGTCGATGTGTCGGATGCCATCTTCAGCCTGGTGAACGACGCAGATCCGACCAAGAAGGCGCTGTTTTCGCTGTCTGGGATTACGACCGGCACGACCCGGACCTTCGCCCTGCCGAACACGTCATCCGAACTGGCAATCCTCGCGGGCACGCAGACCTTCACCGGCAACAAGACATTCTCGGGGACATTGACCGCCTCGGGTACAGTTACCGTGTCGGCGGCAGCGGCCACCATCGGCACGGCGACGACGACCGCCACCTACGGCATGGGCACCGGGGCCACGACCACCGGCGTCACCAAGACCCTGAACCTCGGGACCGGCGGGGCTTTGGGGTCCACCACGGTCGTCAACATCGGCTCAGCGACGGCGGGCGCGGGCGGTACGACGGTGGTGAACACGCCCACGGTCACCTTTGCCAATGCGGTGTCGCAGGTTGGCATGCCCCAGGCCAACCTGACTGCGCAATTGCTGGGCCTCGGCGGAGCGACGGCCGACAGCTACAACCGCTTGTCGATGAACACCCCTGCGGTGCTGATCAACAACGCAGGCGCCGGGATCGAGGCAACGGTGAACAAGGCGGCGGCCGGGAACGATGCGGCCTTTGCCTTCAAGACAGGCTTCTCGGCGCGTGCCCTGATCGGGCTGCTCGGCAACGATGATTTCAGCTTCAAGGTCAGCCCGAACGGATCTACCTTCTTTGACGCGATCCGGATCGACCGTGCTTCCGGCCGGGTCGAACTGCCCGAACCGGTCGTGTTGCCCGCGCTCGCCGCCGCTCCCGATCCGCCGCCCGCTGGCAAGCTCGCCGTCTATGCCCGTGATCGCGCCGGGGCCGGATGGCTGGATGTGCAGCGACCTTCAGGCCGGTTCTTTCCGCTGCAGCCCCACTTCGGGGTCAATCGGATCGCGACATGGGCCCCGTCCACCAGCACAACAGTGAATACGAACGGCATGCCGCGCACGGCTGTCGGCACTGTGGCGACGCCGACATTGACCACCACAGGTCTGGCCGACAGCATGCGGCGCTGGCGGGTGACCAGTGCGGCCACCGCCAGTGCGGTTGCCGAAGAACGCTCCGCAGGCTGGGTCTGCTGGCGCGGCAATGCTGATGGCCTCGGCGGCTGGAACTACGTCAACCGCCTGTCGCTGACCACCGTGCAGGCGACCGGGATGGGGTTCTTCGGGCTGTATGGTTCTGTGGCAGCGCTGGCGACCACCCTGACGCTGGCCACCGTGCTGAATTGCATCGGCATCGGCTTCCAGCGCGGAACCCATTCCAACTGGCAACTGGTGCACAATGATGGCGCGGGTGCACCGACCTTGATCGACCTCGGGGCCAGTTTCCCGGTGGCCAGCATGACGAATGTGCTGACGCTCTACATCGCCGCTGTGCCGAACGGGTCGGATATCGGCGTGCGGGTGGTCGAGGAGGTCAGCGGGGCGGCGGTCGAGTTCACCATCACCACCGACATGCCCGCTGCCACCCAACTGCTCAGCCCGCGCAACTACATGAACAACGGCGCGACGGCGGCAGTCGTCGCCTACGACTGCGCAGGCGTCTACGTCGAGACAGATTATTGAGGGATATCAACATGACTGAACGAACATCGCTTCTGCAGGAGGTCGGCCAAGCCTTCCGCGACAATGGCTTGACCGCAGCCATCACCGCACTGATCGGCGGTTTCATCGCCCTTTTGGCCGCCGTCACGCGCCGCGCCTTCACCAATGACGCGATGCTCGTCCGGATGGACCGTGAACTGCTGGCCGAGCGCGACCGCGTGGATCGCCAGCGCGCCGAAGACCGCAAGGGCGACGCCGACCGTCTGGAGCGCATCGAGACAGACATCCGCGCGATGCGGGATCTGATGTTCGAGGCGTTCCAGCGCGGCCGCACCGACTGACCATCACCCCAAGACCACCCCTGAACCTATCCCCACCCGCCCCCGAGGCGGGTTTTGCATTTCTGGAGATCACCATGCCGACCATGACCTATGCCCATTTCCGCGATGTGCCCGAAAGCGCCTGGCGCTGGCCCAGCTTTTCCCCGGCCGAGATCGCCTGCCGCGGGACCGGGGCGATCAAGATCAACACCGAGGCGATGGACAAGCTGCAATCCCTGCGCAACCGTCTCGGCAAGCCGCTGATCGTTCGGTCGGGCTATCGCAGCCCCAGCCACAACCGCGCCGTGGGCGGGGCTCCGGCATCGAAACACATGCAGGGCACAGCCTTCGACATCGCCATGGCGAACCACGATCCGGTGACCTTCGAGGCCGTCGCCCGTGCCGTAGGGTTCCTCGGCTTCGGCACCTATCCGCGTTCGGGCTTCATGCATGTAGACCTCGGGCCCGCCCGGTCCTGGGGCGATCCCTTTCCGCTTCGCACCACGCCCTTTGTCCCGGAAACCCAACCCGCCCGCGAAGTCCTGGCCGACAGCCGCACCCTGAAGGGCGGCGGGGCGGCAGGTATCGCCACCGTTGGCGCCGCCGGTGTCGAAGTCGCCCAAGAGGTCCTGGCGGAAACCCAAACCGCGATCCTGCCACTGGTGCCCTATCTCGACACCCTGCGCTGGGTGCTCATCGCCATCGCACTGATCGGCATCGCGGTCACCATCCATGCGCGCCTGGACGACTGGAAGCGAGGCCAAAGGTGATCGGCTGGCTCCTCACCCATGGCCCGGCGCGGAAAGCGCTGGGCCTGATCCTCGCAGCAGCCACGGTCCTGCTGTTCCTCCTAAACCTCCGCCGCGCAGGCGAACGCGCCGGGCGCGCCGCCGAACGACTTGATGCCAGAGAGAGAAACGATGCCATCCACCGACAGATGCTCGACGCCGCCGCCCGCCGCCCTCCTGATCGTGACGCTCTGGCTGAGCGGCTGCGCGATGGCAGGTTCTGACGCCCGCGCCCCCTGCCCGCCCGTGGTCGACTATACGGCCGCAGAGCAGGCGCGGGCCGCCGACGAGGTCGAGGGGCTGCCGGAAGGCGCCGTCATCGCGCGGATGCTGAGCGACTATGCCGTACTGCGCGATCAAGCGCGGGCGTGCCGGTGAAAGCCGGGCCGGACGGAGGTTCCACGAGGCAAGCGGAAGACGCCTCGACCGCGGCGCATCGCCCAGCCCGTTTCATGGATTCTCGCTGTCAACGAGCGGCAGGGATTCGCTGCTGGGCGATAATGGCAGATGCGGTCACTCCAGTCCCCTGCCGCGATGGGCACAATTGTGCACCTGCCCTGGTGTGCCCTTCGCCCTCACGGTTCTGCGGCGGACATTTCTTCGATGCCAGCCAGGATCCGGCTACGAATGCGGTCCACCAGGTCGGCACCGGTGGAGATGTCGAAGCTCGCCGTTTCCAGCAGGGTTTCCTGATCCGTCACCCGGAACCGCGCGCGAATCCCCTCTTCGTCGCCCAGTCCCGCATGGTGGGGATAAAGCAGCGTCAGCCGCGGGGCCTTGTAGAGGTGGGCATAGGCCATCATCTGATAGACGTCAGCCTGGGAGACCCCTTGCTTCGGATCGTCGATCCGGTCGGAAATCCGCTTCCATTTGGTGTCGATCACATGGGCGACCTGGCCAGCGCGCCAGATCAGAATGTCAGGCTTGGTCTGGAACAACGCACGTTCGTCATCGACCGACGTCAGACAGAACAGGCGGCCCCCCTGCAGGGTCACGCGGAATTCGGACCCTACCAGCGCCCGCGTTACCAGACGGCCGATGTATTCCTCGAACAGGGCATTCATTTCGAACAGCAGTGCCGATCCCTGCCCTGACCCGGCGCTGGTGGTCTGGTATCGGTTGCGCAGAAATAGTTGCGCCATTCCAAAGAGTTCCTGCCACGCGCTGTTCGTGCGGTCGATGACGACGTCGTCCCACCGCAGGGCGGGCACCTGCACCTCCGCCACATCGGCATAGACGAAGGCCAGCTCCCGCAACCGCTGCACGTTCGTCGCGTTGCGCGACATGCCCGCCAGATGCGCGATGGTCGCCTTCATAATGCGGTTGAGGGCGATATCCTCGGACAACTCGTCATACCGGCACGCCAGGCGGCCCGGGTTTGCGATGTGACGGGTGAACTGGCGCGGGATATCCAGCGATCCACGCAACGTCGGCAGGTCGTCGTCGTGGAGGGTATAGCGCCGCGGCATGCCTCGGCGCACCGCCTCAGTCAGCTTGTCGCAAAAGACGCGGATCAGGATTTCCAACAACGTTTCGCGCTGCCAGTCGAGGTCGGTCATGCGTCCGGTCTGGATCTTCAGGTCGAGCGCCACCGCTAGCATATGCACAAGGCGCTTGCGGATCTCGCGCGTCTCCTGGGCCGAACCTTCCTTTTCGCCGACGTCGATCTTCGGCAGGATTTCCAGCGTGCAACCCGGCACCGCCAGAACGCCAACCACCCCGCGCGCCCGCAGGTCATGGCGCCGATCTTCGAGAACGCCACCGCCACCACGCCCGGCGAAGGGAGATGCCTTGGCCAGTGTCACAAGGCGCTGGGCGAGGTGTGGCGGAATGCATCCCTCCCCATCGCCATGGGGCACGGCCTCCCATTCGCGCACGGAGTAGGCGGGCATCAGGCCGCGAACTCGGAGAGGTCGAACTGGTCCTTCACCCGCCAGCGCAGTCTCTCGCCGCTGAAATCATCCGCGGCAATTCCCGGCGGCGCAGTCAGGCGGCGCGCCTCCAGAAACCGGGATGGGCCCTGCGGGCCATCGCCCAGAACGGCGGCGACCTTGGACCAATCCTCGTAGAAGTACTCGGACAGGAGCGGAATGACCTTGTGCCGCATCACGTCCTCGACATCTTCGCGCGATTTGCAGCCGGTGAAATAGGCGTGCCCGATCTGGTGTTCGCGATCGAAGAGATACTCGATGCGGTCGTTGATCGTGGTCAGCAGCTTCTGCATATTGATCCCGCCGACATTCGGGGACAGGACAGAGGGGTTCGGCATCAGTTCCTTAAAGGTGAAACGGCGTCGCAGGGCGGTGTCCAGCAGAGCAATCGAGCGGTCGGCCGTGTTCATGGTGCCGATGATGTGCAGGTTTGGCGGCACGCCGAAGCGCTTCTTCGAGTAGGGCAAGGTCAGCTGGATTTCGTCACGCCGCCCGAGGCGCTTGTCCGGTTCGAGGAGCGTGATCAATTCCCCGAACACCTTCGAGATGTTGGCCCGGTTGATCTCGTCGATGATCAGGACATGGGGTTCCACCTCGCGACTGACGGCTTCACCCCCGCTGTTCATGTATCCTTCAAGAGCAACGGCATCCAAGCGAGCCCGATTGAGAGCGTAGATTGACCGCATCGTGAAGTTGCCATCGTAGATTTCGCCCGCAGGAACACCGGTTCGATCCACCCAAAGCCAACGCACAGATCGGCGATGGCAATATGTTCGGTTGGCACGCTGGTGGTATTCGTAAGTTCCGGTAATCTCGCCGATTGCACGGAACAGGCTGTTGCCCTTGGTCACAACAATGATGTCGCCGATTTCAAGCTGATTGCGGAAGACTTCCACTTGACTGACCTGGCCGGACTGAAGTGTGACCTCGCCCTCCCGCCTGCCCTGCTCACGGCAGGCCTTAAGGATCTCGTTTATGTCGGAGAACTTGTCATCCGTGAAATCGATGTCTTCCCAGCCCAGAAGCGTGTGGCCCTCGGATAATGCCTCATCGAACAGGTAGTCCTCGGAAGCAACGTTGGCGCGCGCGATCGACATCTTGAAAACCTGTCGACCATCGAGAGTGATTACGTTCCCGCTCGGCGCGACTGGCACGCCTCTCTCTGCACGCCTCGCAATGCGCTGGAAAATCCCGGCGACAGGTTCAAGCCGAAAGCCTGCGCCATTATCCGGAACTTCCTCTCCATCGACACTGGGCCTCAGCCCCTCGACAAATTCCTCGTATGACATCGACTGGTGAAAGGTCACGAACTCGATCCGCCCTTCAGACATCAGGCGCCGGTACTCAGCCATCAACCGATCACGGTTGTTCTTGCCGGAGAGATCAGCAGCAACTGCGTCGCCCAAACAGAGGCGAACCGCCTCCCACGCCGTCTGGTAAGTCTTGCCGGTGCCGGGAGGTCCGTAAAGGATCAGGTTTGTCGTTGCGACCGCCATCTGAGCAGGCTGGTCTTGCGAGTGGCTTTCTGAATCAACCATCGAGTTACCCTCTTTTTCCTCGGCATCGAGGGTGAATGTAAATGTCGTCGTGCTGGACGGGTTGGGCATGGTCGAATGGAGCCTAAGATAGCCTGTCATGTTCTTGAGCTCCTTGCTCCCCAAGGCGCTGCAAATATTCGGAAAGCGATCTTTCGCCGCGATATCTCTGGCAACGTCAGCAGCGCGAATGGTCACCGAGGACAGTCGAGCGTCTCGGGCAGGAGCGAAGTAATAATTGAGTGCGATCAGGCGCATGCGGTCTGCCCCGCGCATTAGATGGGTGTACTGTTCCGGCAGCGGCAGCGGGTCGTCATTTTGATCGACGATCACGTACCCTGCCTCATGCATTCGTGCTGCCGCACTGTGCTTCTGGCTAAACCCGCCATTGAGCTTAACTGGATTGCCAAGCAAGAAGGCAACTATTGGCTTCGTCGGGTAGACGCCATTTTCCCTTTGCTTGCTGGATCTGACCCAGTATTCTGAAGGTTCACCATACTTACTGAATACATCAGCATGGGCACCATCCTTGCGGAACTGGTCGTATGCGTCCATTGCGCCCTCGATCCGGTCGCGAGTGAATGCGTCATCCTTTGCGTTGGCACCCTTGCGAATTATCTGGAACCCGAGAGCCTCAAGTTTGTCGAAAGATTGCGCCTCTCCGAAGCCGTTGAAGAATTCCTTCGCTGCGCGGGCGCGGCCATCGGGAAAATGCCCCAATGCTGCTGCGACGGTGGCCTTCGCGGGATAGGTCTGATCCTTGCCTTCATCGCTGACCCAGACCTGTGGGCTGGCAAAGCCACCACGGGCGAGGAACGCCTTCAGGCCAAGTTGATCGCATTCCTGCATCGCCGCCTCGACTTCCTCGCGGGTGAGGCGGTCGACCAATGCCTGGTGTTCTGCCTTGTCGGGCACATTGGACTGTTCGGTCTGGAAGGAATGGTACAGCTTCAGGGCCTGCTGGAGGCTGGCAAGACCCGTGCGCAAGACACCGTCGATGGGAACAGGCGAGGGATTGGGGCGTTCCGCCCGTTCATCTTCGGCGGTGTAGGCAAATCGGTTCAGGACGCTGTCCCGATCCTCTTGCGCGAACAACTCGTCCAGATCGCCGAGGTACTGTTCAACGCGCTTGGCGCTGCTCACGCGAGAGGAAGCGGTCGCATCGGTCTGCCCCTGCGCCATAAGCCATTTCCGGAAGTCGTCCTGCTTCATCGTTTGCCCATTTATCTGCTTGCGAGGTGCTGATCCGAGGTAAGCGTCCGGCCTGACCGCTCTGCCGCTTTCTGACGGTGCGGGATAGTGTCCACCAATGATAGTGGACACTAAGGTGCTTGATGGCGCGTCGGACGAGGCGGCTTTGGACGGATGAGGAGAAGCGGTCGATCTGCCTGC
>CAUJIP010000016.1 GCA_963205235.1 Pseudomonadota bacterium | reverse complement strand
GATGGTCAGGGGGTCATCTGCGAAGGACCGGCGTGTCCCGATCTGGTCGTCCCGCGGGCGGTGATTCGCATTGTCGGCGACAGTGACCCTGCCGTTGCCTTGCTGCCGCCCCTGTTCCGCGCCTTTGCCGAAAGCCGTGGCTTGATTTATGAAGCGCAAGACGGCGATCCGGTCCTTGCGCGGATCCTTGACCCGGATAGCCACGAGGAACTGGCGGTGATCAGTTTTCAACCGCTGCCTCCGCCGATTGCCAGTGCGGCCATCGAGGCGGGCGAGGCTGATCTGAAGCTGAGCTTTCAGCCGGACCCGGCGTTTACGGCGCATTCGCTGGCGATGGACGCGCTGGTCGCCATCGTTGCGCCCGACAATCCGACGCCCGAGATTTCGACCGTGGATCTTGTCCGCGTGCTGGCAGGGGAAATCGACAATTGGTCGGCGATTGGCGGGCCGGACATGCCGATCGTCCTGCATGCGCTGCAACCCGAGCTGGACATGCAGATTGCCCTTTCCGAACGGTTCGGGGCACCGCTTGCCACAGCTGTGCTGCATCGCAGTCAGGACAGCCTGTCCAAGGCGGTTGCGCTGGACCCTTGGGCAATCGGGATCACCGGGCGCGCGAACATTCTTCCGGCACGAGAGATTCCCTTGACCGACAGCTGCGGCTTTCCGCTGTTGCCAACCCCGCTTTCCGTCAAGGCCGAAGACTATCCGCTGGCCCTGCCCGTCACGCTTTTGGCCCCGAAACGGCGGTTGGCGCTGATGACCCGCGAGTTCCTGGAGTTTCTGCGCACACCCATTGCGCAAGAGGTGATCGAGGCGAGTGGCTACATTGACCGATCTGCCACGCGGGGACCGATGACCGAGGACGGGCTGCGTCTGATCAACGCGATTCAGGGGGCCGGGGATGACATCACCTTGGCGGACCTGAAGCGACTGGTCGGGATCATGGATGGTGCCGACCGGCTGTCGCTGACCTTCCGGTTCGAGGACGGCACTTCCACGCTGGATGCCACGTCGCAGGACAATCTTGCCGACCTTGCGGAGCTGATCGCTTCGGGCACATTCCGCAACGAAAAGATGGTACTTGCGGGCTTTTCGGATGGATCCGGCGCGGCAGAGGTGAACCTTGCGCTGTCGTTGGAACGGGCGGCCAAGGTGGTGCAGGAACTTGCCGCGATTGCGCCGGATCTTGCGCTGGAAAGCCTGCCGGCGGTCGAAGGCTTTGGCGAGGCGCTGCCGATGGCCTGTGACGAAACCGCCATCGGGCGGCATCTGAACCGCCGAGTCGAGCTGTGGTTGGTTCCCGATTTTGGCGTTCCGGCACCCGGCGCGGAGCCGCTTTAGGGCGAGACTGGCTAAAGGTAGCCAGACGAACGAAAGCTGAGCTCGCGCGATTTTCCGATGATCAGATGGTCGTGGAGTGTCAGGCCAAGTGCATGGCTAGCATCTTTGACTTGATGGGTCATCGACAGATCCGCATCCGAGGGTGTGGGGTCGCCCGACGGATGGTTGTGGACAAGGATCAGGGCGCTGGCGTTCAGTTCCAGCGCGCGTTTGACGATTTCGCGGGGGTAGACCGGCACATGATCAACCGTGCCCCGCGCCTGTTCTTCGTCAGCGATCAGGTGGTTCTTGCGGTCAAGGTAAAGAACCCGGAACTGTTCGGTTTCCCGATGCGCCATCGCAGTGTGGCAATAGTCCAGAAGCGCATCCCAAGACGACAAAATCGGCTTTTGCAGGACACGCGACCGCATCATGCGTTGCGCAGCGGCTTCCATCAGTTTTAGCTCTTGCACGACGGCGGGACCGATGCCTTTGACCAACTCCAGCCGTGCGGGCGAGGCGGTGATCACGCGGTTGAAGTCACCGAACGTGTCCAGGAGCAGGCGGGCGAGCGGTTTGACATCCTGCCGGGGAATGGCGCGGAACAGGACAAGCTCCAACAGTTCATAGTCGGGAAGCGAAGCGCCACCGGCTTGCATGAACCGTTCGCGCAGGCGTTGGCGGTGATCGGCGATGTAGGATGGCATTCGCCCATTCAGGGCGGCGGGCGCAGCCTCATCGGCATCGCCTTGCGGGGCGAAAAGGGGCAGGGGGGAATCGCGGAACGACTGGGCCATGAGCCGGAGTCTGCCGCCAGTCTGGTTGAGAAAGTATTAACGGTCGCTCTTCGGTCCTGACGGCCCTTATCGCTGCGTTGGAATCAGCGATAGGGCCCGTCAGGGCTGATGAGCGGCGGATCAGCCCTTCATCCCGTCCCAGAAGCCCTTGACCTTGGAAAAGAACGACGTGCCTTCGGGATTGTTCTCTTCGCTCAGCTTCTCGAACTCACGCAGCAATTCGCGCTGGCGCGAGGTCAGGTTGACCGGGGTTTCGACGGCCAGTTCGATCACCATGTCGCCAGTGTTCGAGGACCGCAGCGCAGGCATCCCCTTCATCCGAAGCCGCATCTGCTTGCCGGTCTGTGCCCCGGCAGGAACTTTGACACGGGCCTTGCCACCGTCAATGGTCGGCACTTCGACCTCACCGCCCAACGCGGCTGTGGGCATGGAAACCGGTACGCGGCAGAACAGGTGGACACCGTCGCGCTGAAAGATCGCGTGGTCCTTTACCTCGATGAAGATGTACAGGTCCCCGGCAGGACCGCCGCGAAGCCCGGCTTCGCCCTCGCCCGCGAGGCGGATGCGGGTGCCGGTTTCCACGCCCTGCGGAATGTTCACCGACAGCGATTTTTCGCGGTTCACCCGACCCTGGCCACCACAGCTGCGGCACGGGTTCTTGATGATCTGACCCATGCCATTGCATTGGTGGCAAGTGCGTTCGATGGTGAAAAAGCCCTGCTGCGCCCGGACCTTGCCCATGCCGTTGCAGGTGGGGCAGGTGACGGGTTCCGCCCCGCCTTCCGCGCCCGACCCGTGGCAGGTGTCGCAGGTGGCCGAGGTTGGGACCTGAATCGTCTTCTGGCTGCCGGCGTAGGCTTCTTCCAGAGTGACCCGCATGTTGTAGCGCAGATCCGAGCCGCGCTGCGCACGGCTGCGTCCACCGCCGCCGCCGCCACCGCCCCGGCCCATGAAATCGCCAAACAGGTCCTCGAACACATCCGAGAAAGCGCTGGCAAAGTCACCCTGCTGGCCGCCGCCGGGACGTGGGCCGCCGCCCATGCCACCTTCAAAGGCTGCATGGCCAAAGCGGTCATAGGCCGCCTTTTTCTGTTCGTCCTTCAGGACTTCGTAGGCTTCATTCACTTCCTTGAACTGGGCCTCGGCCTGCGGATTGTCGGCGTTGCGGTCGGGATGAAGCTCTTTCGCTTTCGTGCGATAGGCTTTCTTCAGCTCTTCCGCCGAAGCCCCCTTCTTAGCGCCAAGCACTTCGTAATAGTCGCGCTTTGCCACGGCAAAACCCCCAAGTGGAACCGGTGCGGGGCGGTCTGCTGCCAGACCGCCCCGCTTTCCAGTTCACGCGGCATTACTTCCGCTTGTTGTTGCCCAGATCTTCGAAGTCGGCGTCGACGATGTCATCGTCATCCACCGGACGCGGATCATCTTCCGATGCAGCAGCGCCTTCGGCTTGGCTGGCCTTGTAGATCGCCTCGCCCAGTTTCATCGCGGCTTCGGTCAGGTTCTGGATCGCGCCCTTGATCTTGCCGGCATCTTCGCCTTTCAGCGCGTCTTCCAGCGGGCCCATGGCCAGTTCGATCACTTCGACGGTCGATGGATCAACCTTGTCGCCATGCTCGGCCAAGGATTTCCTGGTCGAATGGAGCAGGCTTTCGCCCTGGTTCTTGGTCTCGACCAGCTCACGACGTTCCTTGTCGGCTTCGGCATTCGCCTCGGCGTCGCGGACCATCTTTTCGATCTCGTCATCCGACAGACCACCCGAGGCCTGGATGGTGATCGCCTGTTCCTTGTTGGTGCCCTTGTCCTTGGCTTTCACCGATACGATGCCGTTGGCGTCGATGTCGAACGTGACCTCGATCTGCGGCAGGCCGCGCGGTGCGGGCGGGATTTCCTCAAGGTTGAACTGGCCGAGAAGCTTGTTGTCGGCCGCCATTTCTCGTTCGCCCTGGAACACGCGGATCGTCACCGCGTTCTGGTTGTCCTCGGCTGTCGAAAAGACCTGAGACTTCTTGGTCGGGATCGTCGTGTTGCGGTCGATCAGGCGGGTGAAGACGCCACCCAGCGTTTCGATGCCCAGCGACAGCGGGGTGACGTCCAGAAGCACCACGTCCTTGACGTCGCCCTGCAGAACGCCGGCCTGGATGGCCGCGCCCAGTGCCACGACTTCATCGGGGTTCACGCCCTTGTGGGGTTCCTTGCCGAAGTACTTGGTCACTTCCTCGATCACTCGGGGCATGCGGGTCATACCGCCGACCAGCACGACCTCGTCGATGTCATCCTTGGACACGCCCGCATCTTTCAGCGCGGCCATGCAGGGCTTGATCGACTTCTTGATCAGGTCTTCGACCAGACCTTCCAGTTTCGACCGGGTCAGTTTCATCACCAAGTGAAGCGGCTGACCGTTGCTCATCGAGATGAAGGGCTGGTTGATTTCGGTCTGCTGGCTGGACGAAAGCTCGATCTTGGCCTTTTCGGCGGCTTCCTTCAGACGCTGCAGCGCCATCTTGTCGAGCGTGAGGTCGACGCCATGCTCTTTCTTGAACTCATCGGCCAGGTACTGGACGATGCGCATGTCAAAGTCTTCGCCACCAAGGAAGGTGTCACCGTTGGTCGACTTGACCTCAAACAGGCCATCGTCAATTTCCAGGATGGTGATGTCGAAGGTGCCGCCGCCAAGGTCATAAACGGCGATGGTCTTGGTTTCTTTCTTGTCCAGACCATAGGCCAGCGCAGCGGCGGTCGGTTCGTTGATGATGCGCAGCACCTCAAGGCCGGCAATCTTGCCTGCGTCCTTGGTGGCCTGACGCTGGGCGTCGTTGAAATAGGCCGGAACGGTGATCACGGCCTGGGTGACGGTTTCACCAAGGTAGGATTCGGCCGTTTCCTTCATCTTCTGCAGGATGAACGCACTGACCTGGCTGGGCGAATATTTTTCGCCACGAACCTGAACCCAGGCGTCGCCGTTGCCGCCGTCGGTGATGGTATAGGGGACAAGCTTCTTGTCCTTCTCCACCTCGGCATCGCCAAGGCGGCGACCGATCAGGCGTTTCACCGCGAAAACGGTGTTGGTGGGGTTGGTCACGGCCTGGCGCTTGGCGGGCTGGCCGACCAGGCGTTCGCTTTCCGTGAAACCGACGATAGACGGCGTGGTGCGCGCGCCTTCCGAATTCTCGATGACCCGAGGCTGGGCGCCGTCCATGATGGCGACGCAAGAGTTCGTGGTCCCGAGGTCAATACCGATGACTTTGGCCATGTGTGTATCCCTTTACTTCAGGCGATGTTCCGGCAAGGACCCTTGAAAAGCAGGCATCCCCACCTTGGATTTCCGACAAGTCTGGCGGCCTGTCGTGGTGCAGAGCGTATATAGGCAGGCGCGATTAGGGCTGCAACGTCTGCATTGCAGGTTCTGTGTCAAATCTTCCAGTCCGGGGTGACCTGGCGACCTTGAGCGAAGCTGTTCCAAGGGTCAGTCCTGCGACAGGCTGCAGCAGCCGACCAGACGCAATCCGCCTGCGTCACGCAGAAAAAGGTCGACCGCTATGCCGAACTGCTGGTCGGACATGCCGTCCGAGCATTCGGCCCGGCGCAAGACGGCAAGACCGACGGGCAGCGACACGGCAGCCGATGTCGTCCAGGCATTGCCCGGCCACAGATCATCAATCGCAAGCAATCTGGGTTCTGGTTGATCGGGCGTGGAAAACCCGGCGCTGGCTGTCGCGGGATCCACTGCAAGCGTCCAGAAAGGTTCGGTCCCCGCGCAAAGGATCGGGCGTTGCAAGGTTGCCCAGTCAGGCCCGACTTCCCGCGTCAGGAAGCGGCGGGCGGCATAGGCGGCGACACCATCGACATTGATGACGGCCCAGTTGTCGGCAAAGGCCACAACCTCGACCCCGGATGCGTCGGGGGCAAGCCGACCGACGATCGCAGCGCTGGAATCGGGGTGTTCGCGAAGGTTCAGGACATCATCCGCCGCGACCCCCGTGACAGAGTAGAGGGCCGGAAGCTCTTCCGCATGAAGCGGGAGGAAAAGCAGGGAAAGCCAGAGAAGGGCAATTCGGATCATCGCCGCTTGTTCCAGCTGGCCGACGCATACTGCCGGGTAAAAAACTCGGCCATAAGGCCGATGACGATGAAGGTCAGCGTGAAGAAGATCGGATAGCTAATCGAGGTGAAGTGGGGGGAGTAGTTCAGGAATACATGGCCCCGCCCCTGATCAATGACGTGGAACAACGGATTCCAGTCAAACCACGCCCTCAGCTTCGGGGGCATGTTGTTGACAAGGACCATCTTGCCGGAAGCGATGACGTTGATGCGCATCAGGACCTTCGTCAATATGGACGCCAAGTCCGGCTGCCAGGGTCGGGCGGACCGCAGAACCATTCCGATGCCAATGCCAGAGGCCCAGGCCAGCATGTGAATGCCAAGGACACCAACTGGGTCTTCGATACTGATGGGTCTAATGACCACACTGTAGACGTACAGAATCACAACCGCAGACAAAGTCTGGTTGTAGAGCGCAGCCAGCGCAGCCCCGCAAATCGAAATGATCGGGTTCATCGGTGCGTGCAGCATCATGGGTGACGTCGGCCCGTCGGCCCCTGATACAGCGCCAAGAGCCGAGATGTGCGTTCGGTACATGAAGACGCCCGACATCACGAAAAGCAGGAAATCCCCGCGAGCAGCGACCCTGCGCAACCCGAGCATGTCAAAGATGACGTACATTATCGCGATCATGAGGATCGAATTGAAGATGCTCATCACCAGGCCTTTGGCGGCGTTTCCATGCCTTTTTCGGAGATTTCGCACGGCGACCTGAAAAATCAGCTCAAGCGTGGTGAACGCTGTACTGAAGAACGTCGTCTTGCGGCTTTGTTGTCGGAACATGGAACCAACTTTGTCTGGCGCGGCAGCTTTGGCAGGGAAAGCTTGCCGTTCCGTTATCGCCGAAGGATAAGGGCGCCGGGCAATGAGTTCAATCACCGAGTAGGCGACCGAGGGGAGTCATCATGGATCTTGCAAAGCTGGTACCGGTCATGCGGCGTCTGGCCCTGGACGCAGGCGATGCGATCATGGCGGTCTATGACGGGCCGGATTTCGAAGTGCGCGCCAAGGGCGATGCCAGCCCGGTGACCGAAGCGGACGAAGCGGCGGATGCCGTTATTTCCGCCGGATTGCGCGCGGCTTTCCCCGGCGTGCCCCTGATCACCGAGGAACAGGCGGAAAGCCATGCGCTGTCAGCGCAGACCTTCCTGATCGTCGATCCCCTGGATGGCACCAAGGAATTCGTCCAGCGGCGCGGCGATTTCACGGTGAACATCGCCTATGTCGAAAACGGGGTCCCGGTCAGCGGCGTCGTCTATGCCCCGGCCAAGGGGCGGTTGTTCTATACCTCCGCCGCCGGACAGTCGGTTGAAGAGGTCGGACCCTTTGCAAAGGATCAGCCCGGTCCGCTGAAGCCTTTGCAGGTTTCCCGTCCGGACAATGGCGCGCTGATGGTCGTTGCGTCGAAATCCCACCGCGATCAGGCGACGGACGATTATATCAGCCGCTATGCCGTGAAAGACATGACATCGGCCGGGTCGAGCCTGAAGTTCTGTCTGGTGGCGACCGGCGAGGCTGATCTTTACCCCCGGCTTGGCCGCACGATGGAATGGGACACGGCGGCGGGCGATGCCGTGTTGCGCGGGGCGGGCGGGCAGGTGGTGCGGTTCGACGATCACCAGCCGCTGGCCTATGGCAAGGCGGGATGGGACAACCCGTTCTTCATCGCCTTCGCCAAGGGTGTCGTGCTGAAATGAAGACGCTGATCGCCATTCCTGCCCGTTATGCCAGCACCCGCTATCCCGGCAAGCCACTGGTCGCCTTGCGCGGCCCGGATGGGGAAAAAACCCTGATCCGGCGGAGTTGGGAGGCGGCGATGACGGTCAAGGGGATCGACCGTGTGGTGGTGGCCACCGATGACGACCGGATTGCCGATCACGCGCGGGGCTTCGGGGCCGAAGTGGTGATGACATCGTCAGACGCACAGAACGGGACCGAGCGTTGCGCGGAAGTGGCGGCGAAATTGCCGGGGTTTGACGTGGTGGTGAACCTGCAGGGCGATGCCCCCCTGACCCCGGCGTGGTTTGTCGAAGACCTGCTGAAAGGCCTGGCGGCGAACCCCGAGGCGGTGATTGCCACCCCGGTCCTGCGCTGTGATGGGCGGGCGGTTTCGGGGTTTCTTGCCGACCGCCGCGCGGGGCGGGTTGGCGGGACGACAGCGGTTTTCGGGGCTGGCGGACGGGCGCTGTATTTCTCGAAAGAGGTTATCCCCTATACCGGGCGCGACTATGCCCCGGATGAGCCGACGCCGGTTTTCCACCATGTCGGTGTCTATGCCTATCGGCCTGCGGCGCTGATGGACTATCCCAGCTGGCCGGTCGGGCCGCTTGAACAGCTTGAGGGGCTGGAGCAGCTTCGGTTTCTGGAAAATGGCCGCAATGTCCTTTGCGTCAAGGTCGAAGCGCGGGGCCGTGAATTCTGGGAGCTGAACAACCCAAGCGACGTCGCGGTGATCGAAAGGATGCTTGCTGGCGGTGCCTGACTGGGCAAATCGGCCACAGGTTGGGAAAATCCTGCATTTCGGCAGCCGGGAGCAAGAATTTTTTCGTGCAATGGTTGCAGAGTGGGTTCAAATTGCCAAAGTTGCCCCGCCTCTGCCTGCATAGGGTCAGAATTCTGTGAAAGCAGGCAAGGGCGGGTTCGAAAAAAGCCGCAAAAGAACGGATCGAGCATGAGAACCAAGAAGATCACCAAGGCTGTCTTCCCTGTTGCGGGTCTTGGCACCCGTTTTCTTCCCGCGACCAAATCAATCCCGAAAGAGATCATGACGCTGGTCGACCGGCCGCTGATCCAATACGCGATCGACGAAGCGCGCGCTGCCGGGATCAAGGAATTCATCTTCGTCACCTCACGCGGGAAATCAGCACTTGAGGATTATTTCGATCATTCGCCGGAACTTGAAAGCGAGCTTCGCAAGAAGGGCAAGACCGAGCTTCTGGATATCCTCAAGGATACCAACATGGATTCGGGCGCGATTGCCTATGTCCGGCAGAACCGCCCGATGGGCCTTGGCCACGCGGTCTGGTGCGCGCGGCGGCTGATCGGCAATGAACCCTTTGCCGTGCTGTTGCCTGATGACGTCATTGCGGCGGATCGACCCTGCCTGCAGCAAATGGTCGAGATGCACGCCGAAACCGGTGGCTGCATGGTGGCGGCGATGGAAGTGCCGATGTCCAAGACCTCTAGCTATGGGATTCTGGATATTGCGGAAGATCAGGGCAGCATCGTGCGTGTGAAGGGCATGGTGGAAAAGCCTGACGCTGCGGACGCGCCGTCGAACCTTGCGGTGATCGGTCGTTATATTCTGACGCCCCGGGTTCTGACCAACCTCAACCGCATGAAGCAGGGTGCCGGGGGCGAGATCCAGTTGACCGACGCCATCGCCGAGGAAGCAGACGGCAAATCCGGAGTCTTTGGCCTTCGGTTCCGCGGGCAGCGCTATGATTGCGGCTCGAAGATCGGGTTCTTGCAGGCGACGGTGGCGTTTGGCCTGTCGCGCCCCGATCTGTGCGGAGAGTTCGAATCGTTCCTGCACGAGCTTATGGCCATGCAGAAAGCGGCGCAGTAAGGATTGCGCAGTCCGGCCAAGCACAGGGGCACGGCCCCCCATGCGTGGCCGGTCGGCATGATGCC
>CAUJIP010000015.1 GCA_963205235.1 Pseudomonadota bacterium | reverse complement strand
CGCCCCTGGCGGATGAAGCCAGCGATGTCTTCCAGCGTGACGTAATCCGACGTCTCGGTGTTATAGAGCCGCCGACTGGCATAGCGCTTGATCAGCAGCGGCTTCGTGGTTTCGGCCATGGTGTCCCCCCAGGGATTATGCGCTTGCAGAGAAGTCTAGGGGAGGCGGACACAAAAAGAAAGGGCAGGCGGGGGTCACCCGGCCTGCCCAATGCTTGGAAGCAAGAAGCTGAAGCGAATTACTTCGCAGCTGCAGCGGCTTTCTTGGCAGCCGAGGTCACGTCGGACGTGGCTTTCTTGACAGCGGCGGTCGCGTCGTCCTGGATGTTCTTGCCAGCGGCAAGCATCAGTTCAACGGTTTCCATCTGCACTTTCTTCGCGACTTCGGCGAAGGCAGCCAGGTTTTCAGCAGCCATTTCCGCAGCGGTCGAAGCGAAATCGGTCACGGCTTTCGAATAGTCAGCCGGCTCCGACTTGGCCTTGGAGACCTGGCCAACCTTGGCCAGCGCGTCCTTGGCCCATTTGGCCGAGATTTCGGTCGATTTTTCGGCAGCTTCGATCGCAACTTTCGAGAATTTCTCGGCGAAGGCGGCCTGGGTCTTGAATGCGTTCTGGAACGCCGAAGCGTCAACCGGGAACGAAGCCATCATGTCCTGCATGACTTTGGTGAAGTCCGGGGTCTTGGTCATTGCACTCTCCATTGGGCCAGGGCAGTTGGCCCGTTTTCATGAGAAGAATATAGACGCTGCACTGCAGCATTTCAAGGGTTTTTCTGCACTGCAGCAAAATCCTTGAGACCGGACCCTAAACTGCGGGAATGACAGGCAGATGTCAGACCTTTGGCGTGGCCACGACATAGGTTCCCGGCGCGGCACAGAGCGAATCAACCGGCACGCGCGCCTTGACCATCGGGCCCGAATTGCCTGCCAGCCATGCGCCCCAGCGCGGCCACCAGCTGCCTTTGGTGAAGGTCGCGGACTTCAGCCACGCCTCCGGCTCACCGGCGACGGGGGCATCGTTGGTGTAGTGACCGTATTTGTCCTTGGAGGGCGGATTGATGATCCCGGCGATATGGCCCGATTCGGACAGGATGAAGGTCTTGTCCTTTGACCCCATCTGCTTGATCCCGTTGAAGGACCCCTTCCAGTGCGCGATGTGGTCGGTCTCGCAGGCGATGGCGCAAAGCGGGATCTTAACGTCGGAAAGCTTGACCTTCTTGCCAAAGACCTTGAAGTCGCCCTTTGCGAAACCGTCGTGCTGGCACAGGCCGCGCAGGTATTCGACGGCCATCTTGGCGGGCAGGTTGGTGCCGTCACCGTTCCAGTACAAAAGATCAAAGGCGGGCGGGGCTTCGCCCAGCATGTAGCTTTTGATCGCCGGGGTATAGATCAGGTCGTTCGAGCGCAGGAAGGAAAAGGTCTTCGACATGAAGAGCTTGGACAGGATCCCGTCCAGATCGGTCTGCCGTTCGATCCCGTCGACGAAATCGTCGTTCAGGAAGACGCCGACTTCGCCGGGATCGGAAAAATCGGTCAGCGTGGTGAAGAAGGTGGCCGTCTTGACCGACTCGTCCCCCGCCTTTTGCAGATGCGCCAGCGTCAGGCCAAGCGTGGTGCCCGCGATGCAATAGCCTACAGCGTTGATCTTCTTTTCCCCGGTGATCCGGCGCACTTCGACCATGGCCCGCATGAAACCATCGCGGATATAGTCGTCCATCCCGGTCCCGGCATAGGCGGCGTCGGGGTTCACCCAGGACACGACAAACAGGGTAAAGCCCTGATCCACGATCCATTTGATCAAGGAATTCTGCGGCTTGAGGTCCATGACGTAGAACTTGTTGATCCAGGGCGGGAAGATCAGCAGCGGCGTCTTGTGGACCTTTTCGGTGGTGGGCGTGTACTGGATCAGCTCCAGCATCTTGTTGCGATAGACGACCGCGCCGGGGGTCGTGGCGATGTTCTGGCCGACGTGAAAGGCTTCGCGGTCGGCAAGGGTGACCAGAAGATCGCCCTGGTTTGCCTCGATGTCGCGGACCAGGTTCTCCAGCCCCTTCACCAGGCTTTCGCCATCCGTCTCGACCGCCTTTTCCAGCGCGTCGGGGTTGGTGCCCAGAAAATTCGTCGGCGCGAACATGTCGACAATCTGTTTCGTAAAATATTCCACCCGCTTGCGGTCGGCTGGGTCCAACGTCTCCATGTCGCCTACGGCGGTGGTGATGGCCTCGGCGTTCAGAAGGTATTGCTGCTTGATATAGTTGAAGAAGGGATGCGTCTCCCACAGCGGGTTCTGAAAGCGGCGGTCCTTGGGGCCGGGGTCGGGCGGGGCCTTGAATTCACCTTTGGCAAGGGTCTGTTGCGCCTCGACATAATGCTTCAGGGCCTTGCCCCAATAGCCGACCTGATGTTCCATCACCCGAGCCGGGTTTGACACCATCTCGGCCAGATAGGCTGCGGCGGCTTTCATGTAGACATCTGGGGCCGGGCCATGCAGCGCCGGGTCGACCACCCGCTTCTGTGCCAGCGCTGCCGTCAGCCGCTGCGACAGTTCTTCGACTTTCACAAGGTTCGCAGTCAGCCGTTCGGCACGTTCCGTGGCGTCGGGGGTCATGTCTTCTGTTGTCATGCGAATGGTTCCCCCTTATCGTCGCCGCTGTGCAGCATAACCGGATTTCGCAACATCACCATGCGACATCTGCCACCCGTGCTGAAAAACCGTTCCTGATATTCAGGGCCAGGAGACGTAATGAAGTATATGTTCACCTATGACCTGATGGAAAGTGCGCGCAACACCAATGCGTGGCTGGGGGCCTCGGCCCGGGCCTTCGCCAGCTATCCGGCCTTTGCGATGTCGATGAACCCGATGTTGCCCCTGATGGCTGCCTGGGGGGAAGTGACGGAACGCACCTTTGACCGCATGATTGCGAAACCCGACTGGGGCATCCGGTCGATTGTCGGACCCGATGGGCAGGATCACCTGGTTGACGTGAAGCCCGTCGTTGAAAAGCCCTTTGGCGATCTGGTGCAGTTCTTTGTCCGGCGCCGGTCGCCAATGGCGCGCAAGATCCTGCTGGTTGCCCCGATGTCGGGCCACTATGCCACGCTTCTGCGGTCGACGGTCGCCTCGCTTTTGCCCGATGCCGATGTCTTCGTGACCGACTGGCACAATGCGCGCGACATTCCGGTATCCGAAGGCAAGTTCGATATCGAGGACTATACGCTTTACCTGGCCGAGTTCATGAAGGCGCTTGGTCCCGACACCCATGTCATCGCCATCTGCCAGCCCGCGCCCCTGACCCTTGCCGCAACGGCTTATCTGGCGGCCGAGGATCCCGAGGCGCAGCCGAAATCGCTGGTCCTGATCGGTGGGCCGGTCGACCCGGATGCCGCCGCGACCGAAGTGACCGACTTTGGCCGCCGTGTGACGATGGGGCAGCTTGAACATATTGCGATTCAACGGGTTGGTTTCAAGTACAAGGGCGCCGGGCGGTTGGTCTATCCGGGGCTTTTGCAGCTGCAAAGCTTCATGACGATGAACGCCGAACGGCATTCGAAGGCGTTTTCCGAACAGATCATGCGGGCCGCGCGGGGCGAATCCTCGGATCACGACGCCCACAACCGGTTCTATGACGAATATCTTGCCGTGATGGACATGACGGCGGAATTCTATCTGTCGACAGTCGAGAGGGTGTTCAAGAACCGCGAGATTGCGACGAATGACTTCGTCGTGGCCGGGCGCAAGGTCGATATCGGCGCGATCACCAATGTTTCGGTGATGACGGTGGAAGGTGCCAACGACGATATCTCGGCCCCCGGCCAATGTGTCGCCGCCCTGAACCTTCTGACTGGTCTTTCCGACGACAAGAAAGGTCAGCATCTTGAGCCGGGCGCAGGGCATTACGGGATTTTCGCGGGCAAAAGCTGGCGTCTGAACATCCGCCCGCTGGTGCTGAACTTCATCGACCGGGCGGCAGGCAAGCCAAAGGCGAAAATCGCTTTGGCCTCAGCGCAGTAACAGCGTCGGCAAGCGGCCCGACAGGAAGGTCTCCAGCACTTTGGTGACTGCGTCGGGCTGTTCCAACTGGGGCAGATAGCCAGCCTCGGGGATGATTTCCAGGCAGCCCTGCGGCATCAGCCCGGCCAGGAATTCGGCCCGGCGTGGCGGCACGATCCGGTCATGCGCGCCGGTCAGGATCAGCGTTGGCACATCAGCCTTGCGCAGGGTCTTTTGCTGGTCGGGGCGGCGCTGCATGGCGCGCAACTGGCGCATGAACTGATCCAGCCCCAGAGTGGCGGCCATGTCCTGCACCAGAGCCATGACCTCGCCCCGCCAGGGCGCATCGTAAAGGGCCGTCTCGGGGATAAGCTGGGCAATGCAGTCTGCCAGATGGCCGGTCTTTGCGGCCACGACAAGCGCCTCTTCCGCGGCAACCTGCTGCACGGGTTCAGGCAAGGGGTCGGTGGAGATAAGGGCAATCCGGCTGATCGCCTCTGGACGGCGGCGCAAAAGTTCGATCGCGACATTGCCGCCCAGACCATGGCCCACAACGGCGGCGCGTGCAGGCAGCAGGGGGGCAATTTCCACCGCCAGCTTTTCAACGGTTTCGCCCATGCCAAGCGTGAAGATCGTGACCGGACGGTCAAGGCCAAAGCGGACGATCTGCGGCATGAAGATCCGCGCATCGGCCATGAAACCGGCGATCAGGACGACATGATCCTTCATGCGCGAGGCTTTCGGCGCATCATGCATGAAAAGTGAAAGTCAATCCGCATCGGCATTTTTTCAGGATACCGCATAAGGCGATGGTTTCAAAGCATGATTTGATGGATCTGAAAAACCTTCCTATCCAACGATCTAAAACTTCGTGTTCGATTCGTCCCGATGAAGTATTTTCGAATTCAGGCCCGACTTGGCCCTTAGGGCAGGCCGTTAACCGTTTCGGCGATCAGGCTCAGGCAGTCCGGCGTCGAAAAGCGGTGGTCTGCGCCTTTCACGAGGGTCAGCCTGATATCCGGGCCTGCGGCGTGGTTGAAAAGGTCATGCGCGACCGAGGGCGGCACATCCGTATCGGCCGTCCCTTGCAGAAACCGGACCGGCATCGGCAAGGCAAGCGGGCGGTCAAGGACAAGGTTCTGCTCGCCATCCTCGATCAGGCGGCGGGTGATGACATAGGGGGTGTCCGCGTAATCTGAGGGACGCTCGACCTGGCCCGCCGATGTCAGCCGCATCCTGTCGGCAGCCGAAAACTCGACATCGCGCATCCGACGGGTGAAATCGGGCGCGGCGGCGATGGTGACCAGACCTGCGACCCGTTCAGGCGCGGAACGCGCCAGCAAAAGCGCAATCCAGCCACCCATTGACGACCCGACCAACACTTGCGGGCCTTCGGTCAGGGCATGGATCACAGCCTCGGCGTCCTGCAGCCAATCGCTGATCGCGCCATCCTCGAACTTCCCGTGCGACGCGCCATGACCGGAATAATCGATCCGAAGGAAGGCACGGCCCGACGCCTCGGCCCAAGATTGAAGGTACTGCGCCTTCGACCCGGTCATGTCGGACCGGAACCCACCCAGAAACACGACCCCGGGTCCGCGACCCTGGGTCTGGATATAGGCGATGTGGCGGCCTTGCGGGGTGGTCAGATATGTCGTCATGCCTGCGATATAGGAACGGAACGGGGCGGCAATGAGGCCCCCGCAAAGCCACTGGCGGAAGCTTGCCGACGGCTTGACTTCGGTTGTGCCGCAGGGCAGAAGCCGCCCGACATAACCCGCAACCGGGCGTTTCGTAGGCGCCAAAACGACGAGGAGAAGGCCATGAGCCAGATTTCCCTGACATTTCCCGACGGCAATCAGCGCAGCTATGCGGCGGGCGTGACCCCGCTTGAAGTGGCGCAATCCATCGCGCCTTCGCTGGCCAAGGCCGCGATTTCCGCGCAGGTCAACGGCAAGCACTGGGATCTGGCCTGGCCGATCACGGGAGATGCGACGATCAGCCTGAACACGATGAAGGACGACGCCCCGGCGCTGGAACTGATCCGGCACGATCTGGCGCATATCATGGCGCGCGCGGTGCAGGAAATCTGGCCGGACGTGAAAGTCACCATCGGACCGGTTCGCGATCAGGGTTGGTTCTATGACTTTGACCGCGCCGAGCCCTTCACGCCCGAGGATCTTGGTGCGATTGAAGCCAAGATGAAGCAGATCATCAACGCGCGTGACCCGGTCAAGACCGAGGTTTGGGAGCGTGCGCGGGCGGTAGAATATTATCGGGGCCGCCACGAACCCTTCAAGCTCGAGCTGATCGACCGCATCCCCGAAGGCGAAGACCTGCGGATGTACTGGCACGGGAACTGGCAGGACCTGTGCCGGGGGCCGCACCTTCAGCACACCGGGCAGGTGCCCGCCGACGGGTTCAAGCTGACGCATGTTGCCGGAGCCTATTGGCTGGGCGATGCCAGCCGCCCGATGTTGCAACGCATCTATGGCGTGGCGTTCAAGAACCGCGACGACCTGAAGGCGCATCTGACCATGCTGGAGGAGGCCGCGAAGCGCGACCACCGCAAGCTTGGGAAGGAGATGGAGCTTTTCCATCTGCAGGAAGAAGCGCCGGGGATGGTCTTCTGGCATCCGAACGGCTGGACGATCTATCGCCAGCTTGAGGATTACATGCGCGGGCGGCTGCGGCAGGCTGGCTACAAGGAAATCAAGACGCCGCAGGTCGTGGACCGGGTGTTGTGGGAGAAGTCGGGCCACTGGGAGGCCTACCGCGAGAACATGTTCATCGTGGAGGTCGACGAGGAAGGCGCCAAGGAAAAGCGGATCAACGCGCTGAAGCCGATGAACTGCCCTTGCCATGTGCAGGTGTTCAATCAGGGTCTGAAGTCTTACCGCGATCTGCCTTTGCGGCTTGCGGAATTTGGCTCGTGCCACCGGTATGAATCGTCGGGGTCCATGCATGGCCTGATGCGGGTGCGCGGCTTCACGCAGGACGACGCGCATATCTTCTGCACCGAGGATCAGATCGAGCAGGAATGCGCGGGGTTCATCGCCCTCCTTTCCAGCGTCTATAAAGATCTTGGCTTCGAAAAGTTTGACATCAAGCTGTCGACCCGGCCCGAAGTGCGGGTGGGGTCGGATGAGGTTTGGGACAAGGCCGAAAGCGCCTTGAAGAACGGGATCGAAAAGCTGGGCCTGCCCTATGAGATCAACCCCGGCGATGGGGCTTTCTATGGGCCGAAGCTTGACTTCAAGCTGACCGATGCGATCGGGCGCGAATGGCAGTGCGGCACGTTCCAGTGCGACTTCAACCTGCCGAACCGGCTCGACGCGGAATTCGTGGCCGAAGACGGGATGAAACATCGCCCGGTCATGCTGCACCGCGCGATCCTTGGGTCGTTCGAACGCTTCATCGGCATTCTGTTGGAAAACTACGCCGGGCGCCTGCCGTTCTGGCTGGCTCCGCGGCAGGTTGTCGTGGCGTCGATTGTGTCGGACGCCGACCCGTTCGTGCATGAAGTCGTTGCAGCCCTGCGTAAGGTGGGTGTCCGGGCCGAGGCTGACGTGCGCAACGAAAAGATCAACTACAAGGTCCGCGAGCATTCGGTCGGGAAAGTTCCCGTGATTCTGGCCATCGGCATGCAAGAGGTCGAGGCGAAAACTGTTTCAGTGCGCCGTCTGGGCGAGACCCGGACTGAAACAATCAGCCTTGATGCGGCAGTTGCAGGCCTGGGTGTCGAGGCGCTGCCACCGTCCGGAAACTAAGGCAAGCCACGGAACGAAAACGAAAAAACCCCGCAGCGATGTGGGGTTTTTGTTTTCTGCGCTTGCAAAGGGCAGCGTCACGTCGCCGTGCTTCACGCGCCCGTGCCTGTCTTGTGAGCGCGGCTTTCCCCTAGACCTTCTGGCATCGCAACGGTTGCGATCACCATCCAAAAGGGGAATTTTCATGGCCTATCATTCGAAATCGCTGATCATCGCTGGTGCCTTGACTGCGGCGCTTTGCTCGGTCGCCTCGGTCGCTTCGGCGGAAGATGCGATGGAGAAATGCTTCGGCGTGGCGCTTGCCGGTCAGAATGACTGCAAGGCGGGCGAAGGCACCACCTGCGCCGGAACCTCGAAAGTCGACTATCAGGGCAACTCGTTCAAGCTGGTGCCAGCAGGGACCTGCATGACGATGGAATTGCCGGCCGACGAGGCAGGCATGATGCGCCACGGGTCGATGGAAGAACTGGACCGCGACCTGCCGGAAGCATGACGACATCTCCCCCGGCCTTCGGGCCGGGGGATTTTCTTGGGGGACGACATGTTGGATCAATCGCACGGCCTGCCTGCAAAACCCGGCGTCGGCTACAAGCCGCAGCATTTTCAGGCGATTCTTCAGGATGCCCGCCCGGTCGGCTGGCTGGAGATTCATGCCGAGAATTACATGGGCGCAGGTGGCCGCCCGCTGGCGCAACTGCGGCATCTGGCCGAACGGTTCCCGATTTCGGTGCATGGCGTCGGGCTGTCCATCGGCGGCGAAGGCCCGCTGGACCGCGACCACCTGGATCGGCTGAAATACCTGTGCGACTGGCTGCAACCCGCCAGCTTTTCCGAACATCTGGCCTGGTCGACCCATGACGGAGCGTTCCTGAACGACCTGCTGCCGGTGCCCTATACCATGGCGACCCTTGCCCGCGTGGCCGACCACATCGACAGGGTGCAGTCGGTGCTTGGCCGCCGGATGCATTTGGAAAACCCGTCGACCTATGTCGCCTTCGCGGAAACCGCGATGGGCGAGGTTGACTTCCTGACCGAGGTTGCGCGGCGCACCGGCTGCGGTCTGCTGCTGGATGTGAACAACGTCTACGTTTCAGGCGTGAACCAGAATTACGATCCGGTCGCCTATATCGACGCCTTCCCGCTGCATCTGGTGGGCGAAATCCACCTTGGCGGCCATCACGAGGATCGCGACGATCATGGCCAGCGGCTGTTGATTGACAGTCATGGTGCCGAAGTCACCGATCCGGTCTGGGCGCTTTATGCCCGTGTGATCCGCCGCGCCGGGCCACTGCCGACGTTGATCGAATGGGACAACGACGTGCCCGACTGGCCCCGACTGGCCGCTGAAGCCACCCGCGCCGCGCGGATTCTGGAGCCGGTCAGATGACCCAAAGCCATTTTGCCGCCGCGCTGCTTGACCCTGATGCCCCGGTGCCTGTCGGGGTCATTGACCCGCGTGGTCACCCCGCGCCCAAGCGCTTTGCGGTCTATCGCAACAACGTCGCGGGGTCTCTGGTCGAGGCGCTGAAAGCCGCCTTCCCGATGCTGGTCAAGCTTTTGGGCGAAGAGTTCTTTGCCGCCATGGCGTTGGCTTTCCTGCGTGCGCATCCGCCGAAATCGCGGATATTGATGCTGTATGGCGATGAGATGCCAGGGTTTCTAGAACAATTTCAGCCGGTTGCCCATCTTGGCTATCTGCCCGACATCGCCCGTGTCGATCAGGCGCTGCGCGAAAGCTACCACTCTGCCGACAGCACCCATCTGCCTGAGGTCGAGTTTCACAGACTGCTGGGTCAGGACATCGCCGCGCTGCGGCTGCGCCTGGCCCCCAGCCTTCGACTGATCCGGTCGCGCTGGCCGATCTTCTCGATCTGGGCGGCGAACCATGACAACGGCCCGACCCCGAAACCGCAGGCCGAAGACCTGCTGATCTTGCGCCCCGAATTCGATCCGCGCCCGCAGCTTTTGCCGCCGGGCGGGGCAGCGTTCCTTGCGGGCCTGATGGCTGGGCGGACCTTGGGCGAAAGTCTGGACCTTGCCACCGGGCCGATTGATCTGGCCGCAATCCTTGGTCTGCTGATTTCGGGCAGGGCCATTGTCGGAGTATCGAAATGACCCAAATCCTTGCCCTTTACGACCGCGCCGCGCGCCTTGCCGACCGCCAATCCGACTGGCTTTTGCCAAGCCTTGCGCGGCTGGTCTTTGCCGGGGTGCTGGCGGGCTATTTCTGGGCCTCGGCCGCGACCAAGCTGGACGGTCCCTTCAGCCCGACCGCAGGGGCCCATGCCCAGATATTTCCCCGCGTCTTCGAGGCGGTGGGCTATGACCAAAGCCAGCTTGGCCTGTTCCATTGGCTGGTCGCCGTCGCCGGGGCATGGGCGGAAATCGCGCTTCCGCTGCTGATCCTGTTGGGCCTTCTGACACGGTTTGCGGCCCTTGGGATGGCGGGCTTCGTCCTGGTGCAAAGCCTGACCGACATCTTCGGTCACGGGGTGGAAACCGGCGCCTGGTTTGACCGCGCCTCGGACGCCCTGATCCTGGATCAGCGGGCGCTCTGGATGCTGCTTCTGGTTGTGCTGGCCTTGAAAGGCGCGGGGCCCTTGTCGGTCGACCGGCTGCTTGCCAAAGCGACTGTTCGCCTTCCGGCTTGATTTTCAGTAATTCCTAGGCATCATTGCCACAGTGACGACAGAATTCCTGACCGGTTCTCTGAACGACGGCCCTGGAAGTCCTGATTGCACGGCCCGGGGTAATCTCGCCTCGGGGGGGTTCTGAGAGGAGAAGCGGCATGCCGACTGGCACCGTGAAATGGTTCAACGCTACCAAGGGTTACGGGTTCATTGCCCCCGATGATGGCGGCAAGGATGTCTTCGTTCATATCTCGGCGGTGGAACGCGCCGGGCTGAAGGGCCTCAGCGACAACCAGAAGATCGGCTACGAACTTCAGGCGGGCCGCGACGGCAAGCAGTCGGCCGGCGACCTGCGCCTGCTTTAAGCAGTCAGCGCGGCCCCAGAAGCGTTTCGGCGGTCGCGCTGTCCCAACCCAGATACCAGCGATCCTCGTCCTGGATGACCGGTCGTTTCATCACGGTCGGCTGCGCTGCGATCTGCACCTCGGGCTCTGACGCCTTGAGAAAGTCGTTGAACGACCGATAGGTCGTCGACTGGGTGTTGACTGCCCTTGACCCGAATTCCTGCACAATCCGGTCAATCTCGGACCGATCCAGCGGCTCGGCGCGGATGTCGCGGAAGGTCACGTCCTTGCCCGCGCGCTCCAGTTCCTTCAGCGCCTTCTTGCAGGTGTCGCAGGTGGAAATACCGTAAAGGATCATGCCCCTGCCCACCATTCCCGGACCCAGGGCTCGACCTCGTGCCAGCCTTCCCACATCATCTTCAAGGCGACGTAAAGGATGATCAAGAGGCCGATATAGGCGATCCAGCGATGCTTGTTCAGCAAGCCGGCGATCCAGCTTGCCGCAAGGCCCATCATCGCGATCGACAGGGCCAGGCCGATGATCAGAACCGTCGGATGGTCCATGGCCGCCCCGGCAACTGCAAGCACGTTATCTAGGCTCATCGATACGTCGGCCACCACGATCTGCGTCGCGGCCTGGGCAAAGGTCTTTTTCGGCGCGTCGTCGGCAATCGCGCCGTCGGCGTCGATGTCCTGATTGGCCAGCGCCTCGACCGCCTCGATGTCATGGGCATGTGCCCCTTGCTGCAATTCCTGCCACATCTTCCAGCAGACCCACAGCAACAGGATACCGCCGGCCAGCAGCAGTCCGACAATCGCCAGAAGCTGGGTGGTGATCAGGGCAAAGCCGATCCGCATGACGGTCGCGGCCCCGATCCCGACCAGGATCGCTTTGGCACGAAGTTCCTTGGGTAGGCCAGCGGCGGCAAGACCGATGACGATGGCATTGTCCCCGGCCAGCACAAGGTCGATCCCGATGACCTGCATCAGGGCGACAAAGCCCTCATAGGTAAAGATTTCCATCTCGCCTCCGCTGCGCGTTCCCGTCGCTCCTACTTGGCCTGCGGCGGCGGATCAAGCGTCCGGTGCTTTTCAACCCGGCCAAAGACGGTTAGGGCAGGCGGATGCTGTCCTATCAACACCTCTATCACGCCGGGAACCTGGCCGATGTCCACAAGCACGCGGCTTTGGCCTGGGTGCTGGATTACCTTGTGCAAAAGGACAAGCCGCTGACCTATATCGAGACACACGCCGGGCGCGGGGTCTATGACCTTGGCGCAGATGAGGCGGTCAAAACGGGTGAGGCGGCAGCCGGGATCGACTTGGCCGAGGCGCTGTTTCCCAAGGACCACCCGTATCGCCAGCGGCTGGACGAGGCCCGCGCCGCCTATGGCCCTGCCGCCTATCCCGGGTCGCCACTGGTTGCCGCCCTTGGCCTCCGCGAGACGGACACGATCCACCTGGCCGAACTGCATCCCCAGGAATTTGCCCATCTGAAGGCCGAGGCCAAGGAATGGGGCGCGAATGTCTATCAGCGGGACGGGTTTGATCTTGCCCTTGCGCTGACGCCCCCAACCCCGCGGCGGGGGCTGATGCTGATCGACCCCAGCTATGAGGTGAAGGCCGATTACGACGCGATCCCGCGCCACATAGCGGCCATTCATCGCAAGTGGAACGTCGGGCTGTTGATCCTGTGGTATCCGATCCTGCGCGGCGGGTCGCAGGGCGCGATGCTGCGCGCGTTGGCCGAGGCTTTCCCCGAAGGCCTGCGCCACGAGGTCCGTTTTCCGCCTGCGCGGGAAGGCCACCGGATGGAAGGCTCGGGCCTGTTCATCGTCAACCCACCTTACGGGCTGGATCAGGAACTCGCGGCCCTGACCGCCCGTTTCGCCCGGCTTTCCAAGCCCGCCGCAAAGGCCTAGGCTGGGTTTATGATCGACCTGCTTCGCCGACTTCTGGCCCCGACCCCCGCGCCCCTTGCCGAAACGGATGCAAGGCTGGCACTGGCCGCCCTGCTGGTCCGCGTTGCCCGGACTGACGGGCTTTATTCCGCGGAAGAGGTCGAACGGATCGACCGGGTTCTGGCACTTCGCCACGGGCTTGACGCCTTTGCCGCCGCCCGTCTGCGGGCCGAGGCGGAGACGGTCGAGGCCGAGGCCCCCGATACCGTCCGCTTCACCCGTGCCTTGAAAGAGGCGGTGGCGCTGGATGAGCGCGCCGCGCTGATGACCGCGCTTTGGTCGGTGGCGCTTGCCGATGGTCTGCGTGAGGCGCATGAGGACCAGCTTTTGCGACTTGTCGCCAACCTGCTGGGCCTGACGGATGTGGAATCCGCGCTTGCCCGGCAACAGGCGGAAAAGGCGGAACGGGAATGATCGCAAGTCTGGGCATGTATGATTTCGGCCCGGTGATGGCGGTGAATGACCGGCTTTGGGCGCTGATCCGCGACCGGTTGCGCGCAGATGGGATCGATGCGCCCGATGCGCTGACGCGTGGCGAGGGGGCCTATTGGCAGGCGTGGCAGTCGCCCGATCTGCTCTTGTCCCAAACCTGCGGCTATCCGTTCCGCGCCCGGTTGCAGGGCAAGGTCACCTATGTCGGCACGCCCGATTTCGGGGTCGAAGGCTGCGCGCCCGGCTATTACCGGTCTGTCCTTGTCGCCCGCGCCGATGATCCGCGCAGCACCATCGCCGATTTCGACGGCGCGCGCTTTGCCTATAACGAGGCGTTGTCCCAGTCCGGTTGGGCCGCCCCGCAAACCCATGCCGCCAAGCTTGGGATCAGGCTTCCCCCCGCCCTGCAAACCGGCGGGCATCGCCTTTCGGCCGAGGCGGTGGCGACGGGCCGCGCCGACATTGCGGCGCTTGATGTGGTGACCTGTCGGCTGCTGACGATCCACACCCCGGAAATGTCCGCACTGAAAGTCGTGGGCCTGACCGATCCGACCCCCGGCTTGCCCTTTATCACCGCCCTTGGCCGTGACCCCGACCCGATCCACGCCGCCACGCGCGATGCCGTCGCGGCCTTGACCGCAGAAGACCGCGACATTCTGGGTCTGCGCGGGCTGGTCCGGATTCCGGTCGAAAGCTACCTTGCGGTGCCAAACCCACCATCACCCTAGCAGATTGCTGCCCGGCTCTGGGCAGATCGCCTGCCCGAACGAACAGAATACCGCGATTCGACGTTGCAATGACCTCGAATCTCGTCCCTACTTTGACGGCTGCAAGAGACGGAAGCCCATGCAAGACACCCCGCAAGACACCCCGGTCATCGAAATTCGTGACCTGCACAAAAGCTATGGCCAGCTTGAGGTTCTGAAAGGGGTCGATCTGGTCGCGCCGCGCGGCCATGTCGTGTCTCTGATCGGCTCGTCCGGCTCGGGCAAGTCAACGCTTCTGCGCTGCTGCAACCTTCTGGAAGACAGCCAGCAGGGCGAGATCAAGTTCGAAGGCGAGTCGGTGCATTGGAAAGGCGAAGGCCTGCACCGTCACCCTGCCGACCGGGCGCAAGTGACCCGCATCCGCACCAACCTGTCGATGGTGTTCCAGCAGTTCAACCTCTGGTCCCATCTGACCGTGCTGCAAAACGTGATGGAAGCGCCTGTCACCGTGCTGAAGCGCGACCCGAAAGAGGTCGAAGAGAAAGCCCGCCACTATCTTGCCAAGGTCGGCATCGGCGAAAAGGCCGGGGCCTGGCCTGCGCAGCTTTCGGGTGGCCAGCAGCAGCGGGCGGCGATTGCCCGCGCGCTTTGCATGGAACCGCGGGCGCTGTTGTTCGATGAACCCACCTCGGCGCTTGACCCCGAGCTTGAGCAAGAGGTCATTCGCGTGATCAAGGCTCTGGCGGATGAAGGGCGGACGATGCTTCTGGTCACCCATGACATGAAGCTTGCGGCCGATTGTTCCGACCATGTCATCTTCTTGCATCAGGGCAAGATCGAAGAGCAGGGCGCACCGGCCGAGCTGTTCGGCAATCCCAAAAGCGAACGCCTGCGCGGCTTTCTGTCGGCAACGGCGGCCTGATGCCCTGCGCGGGAACCATCGCCTCATTGGTGGCGGGGGTGGTCCTCGCCGCGTCGGAGCCCGTGGTGATCGGGACCGAGGCGCCGTTTCCGGCCTATACCTACCTTGCGGAAGACGGCACCATCACCGGCCACGACCGCGACCTGATGGACGACATCTGCTCTCGTCAGCATTGGCGCTGCGAGTGGCAGAACGTACATTTTGATGAATTGATCCCCGGCGTCATGTCGGGCCGGTTCGACATCATCATCGGCGGCATTGCCGTAACTCCGGAACGTCGCGACCTGGTCGACTTTACCCGGGCTTTCAGCAATTCCAGCCCTGAAGAATGGTTCGTCGGCCATCCGGGCGCGCCAAAGCCTGATCAGGCCCTGATCGCCGTCCAGTCAGGTACTGTGCATGAGGCCCATCTGAAAGAGACCGGCTTTACCTTTCGGTCCTATGCCACCGAAACCCAGGTCCTTGATGCCCTGGCGCTGGGGACTGTCGATCTTGCCCTTGGACCTTTCTACACGCGCGAGGATCTGGCCCCCTTCATCGACGCGAATGACCTGGATTTCCTTTACCCGGTCATGATTCCCGACGACGGTATTGCCATGGCCGTCTGCCGGGGAAACACCGATTTGCTTGACAGTCTGAACGCGGCGCTGGATGCCATGCAGACAGATGGCACGCTTGCAGCACTGGAAGACCGCTGGTTCTGAAGATCTTGAAGACCATCCAACACAGGAGAGACCAAAATGAAAAAACTGCTTATCGCAACGGCCCTCGTGGCTGTCTCGGGCGCGGCCTTCGCGCAAGACGTCGTGCGTCTGGGGACCGAGGGCGCCTATCCTCCCTACAACTTCATCAACGACGCGGGTGAAGTCGCGGGCTTTGAACGCGAATTCGGCGACGAGCTGTGCAAGCGCGCTGGCCTGACCTGCACCTGGACCACGAACGAGTGGGACAGCATCATCCCGAACCTGCAATCGGGCAACTATGACGTCATTATCGCCGGCATGTCGATCACGGCCGAGCGGGAAGAGATCGTCGATTTCAGCCAGGGCTATCTGCAACCCACGCCGTCGGCCTATCTGGCGTTGTCCAAGGATGCCGACCTGATGTCCGGCGCGGTCGCCGCGCAGACCTCGACCATCCAGGCCGCTTTCGTTGCAGAAAACGGCATGCAGGTCGTCGAATACGCAACGCCGGAAGAAACCGTCGCTGCCGTGAAGAACGGCGAAGCGGTCGCGGTGCTGGCCGACAGCGACTATCTCAAGCCCATCGCCGATGAATCCGGTGGCGAGCTTGTGCTGCTGGACAAGACCGAGATGATCGGTGGCGGCGTCGGCATGGCCTTCCGGTCCTCCGATACCGAACTGCGCGCCAAGTTTGACGCCGCAATCACCTCGATGAAGTGCGACGGAACTCTGGATGCGATGATCCGAAAGCCCGAGTATTTCGGTGCGGACTCGCCGCTCGCCTGGGGCGATGCTGGCAAGACCGGCTGCTGATCTTGACCGGGGCGGGCCTTTGGGTCCGCCCCACTCAAAAAGGACCAAGGCATGTTCAGTTATTGCAGTGACCCGAAAGCTTTGGCCGAAGCCATCTGGGTTCAATTGCCTTGGCTTGATAGTTTTTGGCTTACCTCGTGGATTTCAGGTTTTCTAAACTCCTTGCCATGGTTTAGCTGCTATCTGACGTCGGCCAAGCATGTCGATTTCTACTGGTCCTTCGTCACCGTGCTGGCGCTGCTTGCCGTGACCGCACCCGCAGCGCTTGCCATGGGTTTCATGGGGGCGACTGCCGCCCGGTCGCATGTCGGGCCGGTCCGCTGGTTCGGCAAGGCCTATATTTGGATGGTGCGCGGCATTCCCGACATCATCTTCTTCCTGTTCTTCGTGATCGCGCTGGATCAGGGCATCGAATACGTCAAGAACCTCTTCGTTTGTGATGGTGGCGCCTGGCCCTGGCAGGGTCTGGAGTTCCGCGTCTGTCAGGAAGCCAAGGTTCCGCTCGGCAGTTCCGCCCCGATCTGGCACAAGGCCTATGGCTTCTTTCTTGCCGTGCTGACCTTTGCGCTGGTGTTCGGGGCCTTCACCGCAAACGTCATCTATGGCGCGATGGGGGCGGTGCCGCGTGCCCAACTTGAAACCGCCGAAGCCTATGGCATGAGCCGCAAGCAGGTTTTCCGCCGCATCCTTGTGCCGCAGATGTGGGTCTATGCACTGCCCGGCCTTGGAAACCTGTGGATGATCCTCATCAAGGCGACGCCTCTCTTGTTCCTTCTGGGGGTGCAGGACATCGTCTATTACGCCCGCGAACTGGGCGGGTCGAAGACGCAGGTCTATGAATATCCGCATGGCGACTGGCGGCTTTACTATTTCCTTGGCCTTCTCGTTTTCTACCTCGTGTTCACCCGGGTGTCCGAGATCGGCTTCTCACGCCTGACCCGACGCCTGAGCCACGGCCAGGCGACCGCCGCAGGCGAAGCTATGCGAAAGGCCGCAGCATGAGCATGACCTGCTGGGAAACCGTTCAGGCCTATGGCCTGCGTTCCATCGGCATCGGCGAAAACCTTCTGCCGAAGACCGACTTCACACTCTGCCAACAGTTCACGCTGATCGGCTCGGGCCTGATCTGGAACCTGTACTTCGGGGTGCTGGCGCTGGCCTTCGGCTTCTTCCTTGCCAATGCCATTGCCCTTGCCAGGAATGCCCGCAATCCATGGGTGCGCAAACCCGCCGACTGGTTCGTCTTCGTCTTCCGCGGCTCTCCGCTCTTTATCCAGTTCTTTCTGGCCTATGAGGCACTTGTCCTGCTTCCCAAGGCCGGCATCGACTTCCTTGGCCTGCATATCAACACGTCATGGACCACTCGAGCCTGGGCCGGGGCGCTGTTCGTGCTGTTTCTCAACACGGCCGCCTATGCTGCTGAAATCTTCTACGGTGCGCTGAAATCGATCCCGAAGGGCGATCTGGAGGCCGCCGAAGCCTATGGCATAACCGGCTGGAAGAAGTTCACCCGCATCGAATGGCCAACCATGATGCGACTGGGCTGGCCTGCCTATACGAACGAAGCGATCTTCCTGTTCCACGCCACGACGCTGGTCTATTTCTCCAGCTTTCCGGCCTTCGCGCAGAAGGGGGATGCGCTGTATTACGCGAACTATTTCGCGGACAAGACCTTCAACCCCTTCATCCCCTATCCGATCGTCGGCTTCTACTTCATCTGCCTGACGCTGATCGTCACCTTCGTCTATGGCCGGGTGAACCGCAGGCTGAACCGGCATCTGCCCTCGAACGAGCGCAGCAGAATTCGCTTGCGTCCACAGTTGATCCGGTAGTAGGCTACTTTTGATCAAATTATCCGGGCACCCGCTCGGACCTGCTTGCCGCGCGACAGTGGCTTTGCGGGAAGGCGATCAAATCAGGGGAAGGACCAAGGGCATGGTCCCATCCTGCGCATCAGGCGGGCCAATTCCGGTCCGGGGCGCGGGGATCGTGCCTTTCCTGTTAGAATGATGATGAAAGACTACCTGCGAAAGCACCCCGACGTGCGGACCATCCGTGTGGCCGCTGCGGACTTGAACGGTCAGGCGCGCGGCAAGCGCGTCCCAGCCCGTTTCGCCGACAAGGTCGTGAAGGACGGAACCCGCTTCCCCTTCTCGGTCCTGAACCTCGACATCTGGGGCGAGGATATTGACGACAGCCCGCTCGTCTTTGAACAGGGCGATGCCGATGGCGTGTTGAAACCGACCGAGCGCGGCTTCATGCCGATGCCCTGGCTTGAGGCGCCGACCGCGCTTTTGCCGATCTGGATGTTCCGCGAGAACGGCCAACCCTATGACGGCGATCCGCGCCACGTTCTGAACTCTGTCGTGCAGCGCTACAAGGCCAAGGGCCTGACCCCGGTCTGCGCGATGGAACTGGAATTCTTCCTGATCGACGATTCGGGCAAGACCATGCAGGTTCCCGCCTCGCCCCGCTCGGGCAAGCGCCGCAAGGCCGCCGAGACGCTGTCGATCCGCGCGCTGGACGCCTTCGACACCTTCTTCACCGACCTTTACGATGCGTGTGAGGCGATGGACATTCCCGCCGATACCACCACGTCGGAAACCGGCCTGGGCCAGTTCGAAGTGAACCTGATGCATTGCGATGACGCCCTGCGCGCCGCCGACGATGCCTGGCTGTTCAAGATGCTGGTCAAAGGTCTGGCCCGCCGCCACGGCTTTGCCGCCAGCTTCATGGCCAAACCCTATCTGGAATATTCCGGTTCCGGCCTGCACACACATTTCTCGATCCTGGATGACAAGGGCGAGAACATCTTTGACAGCGGCGGTCCGAAAGGCACGGCGCAGCTTCGTCATGCCGTGGCAGGTTGCCTTGCCGCGATGCATGACTCGACGCTGCTTTTTGCGCCGCATCTGAACAGCTATGACCGTCTGGTGCCTGACAAACATGCCCCGACCGCGATCAGTTGGGGCTATGAAAACCGCACTTCGGCAATCCGCATTCCTGCGGGGAACCCCAGCGCCCGGCGGATCGAACATCGCGTGGCGGGGGGCGACGTGAATCCGTACCTCATGCTCGCCGCCATCCTTGGCGCGGCCCTGACCGGCCTTGAAGACGCGGTCGAACCGCCACCGGCGGTCACCGGCAACGCTTATGCGATGGACCTGCCGCAGATCCCGACGACTTGGGAAGCGGCGATTGATGCGTTCGAAAACTCGGACATTCTTTACCGTTTTCTGCCCAAAGAGCTGATCCGCAACCTGGTGCAGACCAAACGGCAGGAACTGCACTACATCGCCGAGCTTTCCCCGGAAGAACGGGTCGAGCTTTACCTCGACACTGTCTGACACAATCGCTCATCAGCCCTGCCGGGCCTCTTCGCAATATGCAACCACAGCGAAGAGGTCCGTCAGGGCCGATGAGCGGCACTTGACCAAACTCTCTCTCCAGACCACCTTACGGAAAACCACGGGGCACAAACGATGCACATCGGCATCCTTCAGACCGGCGAATCCCCCGACGCGCTGCGCGCCGATATGGGCGACTACCCGGATTTCTTCGAAACTCTGCTTGCCGGGCGCGGCCTGACCTTCAGCCGCTATGCCGTGCTTCGCAGCGAGTTTCCGAAGGACGTCCATGCCTGCGACGGCTGGCTGATCACCGGCTCGCGCTTCGGGGCCTATGAAGATCACCCCTGGATCCCGCCGCTGGAAGATTTCATCCGCGCCGCCTATGCCGCGCATGTGCCGGTCGTCGGCGTCTGCTTTGGCCACCAGATCATCGCGCAAGCCATGGGTGGCAAAGTCGAAAAATATGCTGGCGGCTGGTCCGTCGGCCCCACCGAATACAATTTCGGCGATCAGACCTATACCCTTAACGCCTGGCATCAGGATCAGGTCACCCAAAAGCCGCAAGGCGCGCAGGTTCTTGCCTCGACCGATTTCTGTGAAAATGCGGCGCTGCTTTACGATGACCGCATGTTTACCGTCCAACCCCATCCTGAATTCCGCAAAGAGTTCATGGAGGGGCTTATCAAGTTCCGGGGCCCGGGTCTGGTCCCCGACCCGATCCTTGCCGATGCGAAAGCCCGCGTCGACACGCCCCTCGACAGCCCGTCGATGGCCGACCGGATCGCGCGTTTCTTTTTGACCCACCAAGCGAAAACTGGGGCCGAGAAGCTCCGCGCCTGATCCCGGGTGCGGGGGCCACCCCCCAAAAAACGTGTGACATATGTCCAAATGGACCGACCAGCTGCCGGACGCAGCGCGCGACTACATCGGCAACCGCCGGGTAGACGAAGTGGAATGCATTATCGGTGACATCGCCGGCGTGGCGCGCGGCAAGGCGATGCCTGCGGCCAAATTCGGCAAGCAGACCAACTACTTCCTGCCGAACTCGATCTTTCTGCAGACGATCACCGGTGAGTGGGCCGACAACCCCTTTGACGCCTTCACCGAACCCGACATGATCCTGGAACCCGATTGGTCGACCGCCACCGCCGCGCCCTGGACCGCCGATACCACGCTGCAGGTGATCCACGACGCCAAGGACCAGGAGGGGAATCTTGTCCCCTTCAGCCCCCGCAACGTCCTGCGCCGCATTGTCGACCTTTACGCCGCGCAAGGGTGGAAACCGGTTGTCGCGCCCGAGATGGAATTCTTCCTGACCGCCCGCAACATCGACCCGAACCAGCCGGTGATCCCGCCGATGGGCCGCTCTGGCCGTCGCGCGGCGGGCAAACAGGCCTACTCCCTGTCCGCCATCGACGAATACGGCAAGGTCATCGACGACATCTATGACTATGCGGAAGCGCAAGGCCTTGAAATCGACGGCATCCTGCAAGAAGGCGGCGCGGGCCAGATCGAGTTGAACCTCGCCCATGGCGACCCGATCCGTCTGGCGGATGAGGTCTTCTTCTTCAAGCGCCTGATCCGCGAGGCTGCCCTTCGCCACGACTGCTTTGCCACCTTCATGGCCAAGCCCATCGCCGGGGAACCGGGCAGCGCGATGCACATCCACACATCTGTCGTGGACATCGCCACCAAGAAGAACATCTTCGCCGGACCAAAGGGCGTTGAAACCGAGGCTTTCCTGAACTTCATCGGCGGCTTGCAAAAGCATCTTGGTGCGGCGGTCGCCCTGTTCGCGCCCTACGTCAACAGCTACCGCCGCTACGTCCCCGACTTCGCCGCCCCGATCAACCTTGAATGGGGCCGCGACAACCGCACCACCGGCCTGCGCATTCCGATCTCCAGCTCCGCCGCCCGCCGGGTGGAAAACCGCCTGCCGGGCATGGACTGCAACCCCTATCTCGGCATCGCCTCGACCCTTGCCTGCGGCTATCTTGGCCTGATGAACAAGACGCAGGCGCGGCCCGAATTCAGCGGTTCGGCCTATATCGACAACGAGGATATCCCGGCGAACCTTGGCGATGCGCTTGACCTTCTGGAGGAAGACACCGCCCTGCAAGAGGTGATGGGTGTCGATTTCTGCAAGGTCTATGACAGTGTAAAGCGGAACGAATACAAAGAGTTCCTGCAAGTCATCAGCCCGTGGGAGAGGGAGCATCTGCTCCTCAACGTCTGATGGGTCTGAACCTTCTGCACGCAAATGACCGGCGGGGCGAATACCCCGCCAGCTACTATGCCGCGACCCGTACCGACCTTGACCCTTTCCCCGCGCTGACGGGGCAGGTCAAGGCCGACGTCGCTGTTGTTGGCGCGGGCTTCATGGGCCTGTCCGCAGCGCTCCATCTGGCACAGGCGGGCCTGTCCGTCGTGGTGCTTGAGGCGCACCGCGTCGGCTTTGGCGCCTCGGGGCGCAACGGCGGGCAGGTCGGATCGGGCCAAAGGCAGGATCAGGACTGGCTGGAAAAAACGGTGGGTTTGGACCACGCCCGCCGCCTTTGGGACATGGCCGAGGATGCCAAGACGCTTCTGCGCGATCTTATCACCCGCCATGACATGCCGGTCACCTTCCGCGAAGGTGTGGCCCATGCCTGCTATACCGATGCCGAGGTCACCCATGCCCGCACCTATGCCGACCATCTGGCCAGGACCTATGGCTATGACAAGGTCGAAACCCACGACCGCCCCGGTATCCGCCGCCTGATCGGCTCAGACAGCTTTGCCGGTGGCAGCCTTGACCGGGGCGCGGGCCATATCCACCCGCTGAACTTTGCCATCGGCCTTGCAAAGGCCGCCGCAACCGCTGGCGCACGGATTCACGAGCAAAGCGAAGTCCTCGAACTCATCCCCGGCCCCAAGGCCACGCTCAAGACCGCCGAAGGCCAGGTCATCGCCGACCACGTCATCCTTGCGGGCAACGGCTATATCGGCGGCCTTGAACCCAGCTACCCCTCGCGCGTGATGCCTATCAACAACTTCATCCTTGCGACCGAACCCCTTGGGGATCGCGCCAAGGAGGTGCTGGCCGAACCCATCGCCGTCGCCGACAGCAATTTCGTGGTGAACTACTGGCGCTTGTCGGATGACAACCGGCTTCTGTTCGGCGGGGGCGAAAGCTATGGCTACCGCTTCCCCGATCTGGTCAAGACAACGCGTAAGCCGATGCTGAAGATCTATCCGCACTTGGCCGATGTGAAGATCACCCATGCCTGGGGCGGGACCCTTGCCATCACCACCAACCGGATGCCCGCCCTGATGCGCCCGCACCCGAATGTGCTGGCCGGGTCGGCCTGCTCCGGTCACGGGGTGGCACTTTCGACCCTTACCGGCAAGATCCTCGCCCAGACCGTGCAAGGCGAGGCCGAAGGCTTCGACCTCCTGGCCAGCATCCCCCAGATGCGCTTCCCCGGCGGCGCTGCACTGCGTTGGCCCATGCTTGTCATGGCGATGACATGGTACTCCCTGCGCGACCGCTTGGGCTTGTAACCCACCCGTGGCGGGGGCGCTTCGCCCCCCGCACCCCCCAAGGATATTTGAAGACAGAAAATGACAGTTGGGCTCGCCCAATTTTCTGTCCATAAGTATCCTCGGGGGTCCGGGGGCGAAGCGCCCCGGGGCGTTCCTCCTGCGCGACGATTGAAATTTAGCCCATGTCTCTGCCGAACGGATTCCTCGACGAACTGCGCACCCGCGTCACGCTTTCTTCCATCGTTGGGAAGAAGGTCACCTGGGACTTGCGCAAGTCGAACATGGCCAAGGGCGATTTCTGGGCGCCGTGCCCATTCCATCAGGAGAAATCCGCCAGCTTCCACGTTGATGACCGAAAGGGGTTCTATTACTGCTTCGGCTGCCACGCGAAGGGCGATGCCGTCACCTTCGTCAAGGAAGCCGAGAACCTGAGCTTCATCGAGGCGGTCGAATCCCTTGCCCGCGAAGCCGGGATGACCATGCCCGCCCGCGACCCGCGCGCCGCTGAAAAGGCAGACCGACGCACGGAACTGGCGCAGGTGATGGACGAGGCGGTAAAGTTCTACCGCCTGCAGCTCAAGACCAGTGCCGGGGCCGCCGCCCGCAGCTACCTGTCCCAGAAACGCCGGTTGAACGAACCCGCATGGGACCGTTGGGATATCGGCTGGTCGCCCGACAACGCGCAGGCGCTGGTCGACCACCTGAAGGCCAAGGGCATCTCCGAAGACCTGATGACCGCGTCCGGTGTCATCGCCAAGTCCGACTCGGGTCGCCTTTACGACCGCTTCCACGCCCGCATCATCTTTCCGATCCGCGACGGGCGGGGCAGGGTGATCAGCCTTGGTGGCCGCTCCCTCGACCCCAACGCACGGGCTAAATACCTGAACGGGCCGGAGACGGAGCTTTTCGACAAGGGCCGGAACCTGTTCAACCAGTCCCCGGCGCGCGAAGCCGCCGGTAAGGGCAAGCCCCTGATCGTCGCCGAAGGCTACATGGACGTGATCGCCCTTAGCGAGGCGGGCTTCACCGCCGCTGTCGCGCCCCTTGGCACCGCCGTCACCGAAGATCAGCTTCGCCTGATCTGGCGCATCGCCGATGAACCGATCATCGCGCTTGATGGCGACACCGCAGGCATCCGCGCCGCGCAGCGGGTGATCGACCTTTCCCTGCCGATGCTTGAGGCCGGCAAGGCGCTGCGCTTTGCGATCCTGCCGGGCGGGATGGACCCCGACGATCTGATCCGCGCCCAAGGCGCCCCCGCCATGCAGGCCGTCCTCGATGCCGCAAAACCGATGATCGACCTTCTCTGGCAGCGCGAGACCGAGGGCCGCGTCTTCGACAGCCCCGAACGCCGAGCCAGCCTGGACAAGACGCTGCGCGCGCACCTAGCCCGGATTGCCGACCAATCGATCAAGACCCATTACACCGACGAAATGAAACGCCTGCGGCTGCAGCTTTTCGGCACCGGACAGGCCCGCCCCTTCCAGCCCGGCCCCTTCCGCCCCGGTCGCAAATTCGCCCCGCCGGTGGGCGCTTTGGCCACCACCCGCTCCTCTCTCCTTGCCCAGGCGCAAGGCCCGGTCGACGAAATCCTGCGTGAGGCCGTGATCCTTGCCACCCTGATCCTGCATCCCGCCCTGATCCACCGTTTCGAATCCGCCTTGGAGCGTATGGACCTGACCGGCGACGACCATGACACGCTGCGCCAGATGATCCTGGCCGGGGCCGATCTGCCTGACCTGCATTCGAAGATCGCGCAATCGGCCCCACATGCTCTTGACGCGCTGATGTCGCGCCCCCATGTCGCCATTGCCCCCCCGGTCCGCAACATCGCCGATGACGACCTTGCCGCCCTTTGTCTGGCCGAGGAACTGGCCAAACTTGAAGCCCGCCGGGGCGCGCGGCGCGAGATCGAAGATGCCATGGAGGATATGGATGGACTGCCCGACGAAGGCCTCACCTGGCGCCTGACACAGGCTGCCGAGGCCCGGCACCGGTCTGAAAGATCCGGCCCGTCCGACAGCGCCGATCTGGGCGAAGACCGGGCCGCCCTGTCAAGACATCTGCAATCGCTGATCGACGATCAGGTATGGGTCAAGAAAAACCGCTGATTCGGCCTTTCCTCTGGCCTGATTCGCAGTATTGATTCGAATTTGCTGCCCCCGATTCGCCTTTAGGAGACCACATGGCCGCCAAGGACACCGACGACGACAAGCCCGAAGCCGAAGAAGCTGATGTCTCGCTGGACATGAGCCAGGCTGCGGTCAAGAAGATGATCGCCGACGCACGCGAGCGTGGGTACATCACCTATGACCAGCTGAACACGGTCTTGCCGCCCGAACAGGTTTCGTCCGAGCAGATCGAGGACGTGATGTCGATGCTCTCGGAAATGGGCATCAACATCATTGAAGACGAGGAAGTCGAAGAAGGCGAAGCCCCAGCGGGCGAGTTGGTCGAAACCTCGACCAGCCGCGAAATCGCCGTTGCCACCACCACGACCGAAGCGCTGGACCGCACCGATGACCCGGTTCGCATGTACCTGCGCGAAATGGGGTCGGTGGAACTCCTTTCCCGTGAGGGCGAAATCGCCATCGCCAAGCGGATCGAGGCTGGCCGCAACACGATGATCGCGGGGCTTTGCGAAAGCCCGCTGACCTTCCAGGCCATCATCATCTGGCGCGATGAACTTCTGTCCGAAGAAATCCTTCTGCGCGATGTCATCGACCTTGAGGCCACCTTTGGCCGCAGCCTTGACGGCGAAGAAGGGGAACTTGACGGTCCAGCCTTGGACGAAGTTGGTGTCGGTGTTGATGTCGACGCCGCCCCGCGCAGGGCCGCTGGCGGTGCCGAGCCCGAGCTGGATGCCGACGGCAATCCGATCATGCGCGAGATGGACGATGACGAGGATGACGAAGCCTCGAACATGTCGCTTGCCGCGATGGAAGCCGCGCTGAAGCCGCGTGTCCTTGAAACGCTTGACCTGATCGCGCGCGACTATGACAAGCTGGCCGACATGCAGCAGCTGCGGATGGACGCAACGCTGTCGTCGACCCAGGTGTTTTCCACCACGGACGAGGCCGCCTATCAGAAACTGCGGTCGGAAATCGTGCTTCTGGTGAATGAGCTTCACCTGAACAACTCGCGTATCGAAGCACTGATCGACCAGCTTTACGGCATCAACAAACGCATCATGGCGATCAACTCGGGCATGGTGAAACTGGCCGATGCCGCGCGGATCAACCGGCAGGAATTCATTCAGGAATATCAAGGGTATGAACTTGACCCGACCTGGCTGGACCGCATGGGCCAGAAGGCTGGGCGCGGCTGGCAGGCGCTGATCGAACGGTCGCGCGAAAAGGTCGAAGAACTGCGCGCCGAAATGGCGCAGGTCGGCCAATACGTCGGCGTCGACATCAGCGAATTCCGCCGGATCGTGAACCAGGTCCAGAAGGGCGAAAAAGAGGCGCGTCAGGCCAAGAAGGAAATGGTCGAAGCGAACCTTCGCCTCGTCATCTCCATCGCCAAGAAATACACGAACCGCGGGCTGCAATTCCTTGATCTTATTCAGGAAGGCAACATCGGCCTGATGAAGGCCGTCGACAAGTTCGAATACCGCCGGGGCTATAAATTCTCCACCTACGCGACCTGGTGGATTCGTCAGGCGATCACGCGGTCTATCGCCGACCAGGCCCGCACGATCCGTATTCCGGTCCACATGATCGAGACGATCAACAAACTCGTCCGCACCGGTCGCCAGATGCTGCACGAAATCGGTCGCGAACCGACGCCCGAGGAACTGGCCGAAAAACTCCAGATGCCCTTGGAAAAGGTCCGCAAGGTGATGAAAATCGCCAAGGAACCGATTTCCTTGGAAACCCCCATCGGGGACGAAGAAGACAGCCAGCTTGGCGACTTCATCGAAGACAAGAACGCGATCCTGCCGCTGGAATCCGCCATTCAGGAAAACCTGAAGGAAACCACCACCCGCGTTTTGGCGTCGCTCACCCCCCGCGAAGAACGTGTGCTGCGCATGCGCTTCGGCATCGGGATGAACACCGACCACACGCTTGAGGAAGTGGGCCAGCAGTTCAGCGTCACCCGAGAACGCATCCGCCAGATCGAGGCGAAGGCCTTGCGGAAGCTGAAGCATCCGTCGAGGAGCAGGAAGTTGCGGAGTTTCCTGGATCAGTGAGCAATGGGTGCCCCTTCGGACGCCCTGTTTCTTTGGGCCAATTCGATGCGCAAACTGCGTTACGTCATCTACAAGATCACTTTTCCCAACGGAAAAATCTATGTGGGAAAGGACATTGGCGAACCCGGCCACTCACTTCGCTACTTCGGCTCATGGCACAACGAGACAGTTGAAGCGGATTTTTCCGTCGAAGACTTGAGGGATTTTGTTCTAAGGAAAGAGATCCTTTTCGAGAGCGAGGACAAGGTGCTGGTGTCTTCAAGAGAGGGAGATTTCATCAAGTCTCTCAAGTCAAACGACCCGCAGATCGGCTACAATCGATCTCACCGCACACGAAGCAGAAGCTAGCGAACCCGTAGGTCGGGGTTCACCCCGACTCTCCGACGCCGGGGAGAACCCCCCCAAAAAAAACCTCACCCAACCCTCCCCCTCAACCACCCCGCAAGGTCGCCGTCCGCCATCAACCCCTGGGCGCAGCGGATGATGATCTGGCCCACCTCCTCAGCGGACCAGGCGATCTCGATCCCGTTCAAGGTAAGGCAGGTATCCATCAACTGGTGCGCGGTGCGCTTGTTGCCGTCGTTGAAGCAATGCCCGCGCGCGATGGCCATGGCATAGGCGGCGGCCAGATCAAACGCATCCGCGACCATGCCATAGGCAAGGCGGTTGTCGACACGGGCAAGGGCGGCCTCCAGCGACTTGTCCCGCGCCCGACCGGCAATCTCGCCGGGGTTCAGGATGGCATCGTGGATCGCCTCGACCAGTTCGGGCGAAAGAAGCTGCACTTACTTGTCCTTGAGGTAGTCCAGCACCGGCTGGTTGATTGCGCGGCGGCGCTCCAGCGCCTCCATCACCTCGTCCAGCGTGGCGACCCGATGGTCGCCGGTGTCCACCGCCGCCTCGGGAACAAGATAGGCCACCACGGCAGAGTTCTTCAGGATCGCCACCGGCTTGCCCCCCGCGCGTTCCAGCACCTTATGCGGCTCGCGAAGTTCCGTCATCGTGGCGATATGGGGGGTCAGAAGGCGGGTCATAGTGCGGTGTGTCCTCTATTGTGTGGTAGAATATATACCCAAATGTAGGTTTCTGCAAATGAACCGTAGGGTGCGCTACAGCGCACCACCCGGCGGATGGAACGGTGCGCCGTAGCGCACCCTACACCTCCCACACCAAATCCCCCCCGACTCACCCCATTCCATGCTATCTTTCCCTCACGACCAACGGGGGGAAGCCACCATGACCGTGATGAATGTCGTGCATATGCGGGTGAAGCCGGGGATGGAGGCTGAATACATTCGCCTTCATAAAGACTTTGACGCCAAGGCCATTCCGGGCAGCCGCAACTTCTGGCTGGTGAAATCGGGCGAGCGCAGTTTCATCGTCATCGGTGAATGGGAGAGCCACGAGGCGATGGTCGCCGCGCGGCCTGCGATGATCGCCAACCTCGACAAGCTTCGGCCCATTCTTGAGGACCTTGGCGGGGGCAGGGGTGTCACCGAACCCTGGGCGGGTGAGGTCGTGCTGCATCAGGGCTGACCCGTAGGTCGGGGTTCACCCCGACTCCCGATACCCAAACGGGCACCCGTCCGAACCCTCTTGCATGGCCGCAACCGGCAACGCACACTCCTGAGCAAATAGGAGTTTCCATGCGCCGCCTTGCCCTTGCCCTATCCGTCCTCGCCTCCCCCGCCACTGCCGATTGCCTGCCTGAAGGCGGGGTGTTTTCCTGCCAGATCGGCGACAAGCGGCTTGAGATATGCCACGAGACCGACATCATCACCTACAGCTTCGGCCCGCCCGGTCAGCCGGAAATGCAGATCACCGAACCGATGGAAAGCGTCGACTTCCTGCCCTGGCCGGGGGTTTCCAACTCGATCTGGGAAACCGTTACCTTCACCAACGACGGCTACGGCTATGAGGTCTGGACCTCGCAGGAACGCACCGCCGAAGAGGACTCGCCGCTCGAAGCCGGGGTTCGTGTCATGCAGGGCGACGCGCTTGTCGCCGAACTGACCTGCGACCCCGGCACCCCGTCAAACTCGCTTGAGGGAATATGGGACCTGAAGGAAGCTGTCGGCATGTGCTGGGAATTCAGCAGTCAAAGCTGGAAGACCACCTGCAATAACGGGTGATCGGAGGCTGATCCCTGCCCCCGGTCGGGCCAAACTGAGTCCCCTTTGCAACAGTTGCCCGGCTATATGCGGGGGACAGAATATTGCGCTTCCCCAAATCATCCGCCTGCCCCTATAGTTGGTGCAGGGACCCGGAGAAACATCCGGGCCTTGAGGCAGACCAACCATAACAGCAAGGAGGGGGCCGATGCGCTGCCCATTCTGTGGCAACATCGACACGCAAGTGAAGGATTCGCGGCCTGCGGAGGATCACGTTTCGATCCGTCGCCGCCGCTTTTGTCCCGCCTGTGGCGGACGGTTCACCACCTACGAACGTGTTCAGCTGCGCGATCTTGTCGTCATCAAATCTTCCGGCAAGCGTGAGGATTTCGACCGTTCGAAACTGGAACGCTCGATCCGCATCGCGATGCAGAAACGCCCGATCGACCCCGAACGCATCGACCAGATGATTTCCGGCATCGTGCGGCGGCTGGAAAGCCTTGGCGATACCGATATCTCCTCCAAGATCATCGGCGAGATCGTGATGGAATCCCTCGCCCGGATCGATACGGTCGCCTATGTCCGCTTTGCCAGCGTTTACAAGAACTTCCAGACCGCGGATGACTTTGACGGCTTCGTCTCGGAACTCCGCCCCGGTGCGACTGGCGACGAGTGAGCGACACAGACCACATGGCCCACGCCCTGCGCCTTGCCGCGCGGGGCTTGGGCAATACTTGGCCCAACCCAGCCGTGGGCTGCGTCATTGTCAAGCACGGCCTGATCACCGGGCGTGGCTGGACCCAACCCGGCGGCCGCCCGCATGCCGAGGTCCGCGCCCTTGAACAGGCCAGGACGCAGGCCGAAGGCGCCACCGCCTATGTCACCCTTGAACCCTGCGCCCACCACGGCCACACCCCGCCCTGCGCTGAGGCGCTGATCAAGGCCCGCGTGGCCCGTGTCGTCACCGCCCTTACCGATCCCGACCAGCGCGTGTCGGGCAAGGGGCACGCCATGCTACGCGCCGCAGGCATCGCCGTGACCGAAGGCGTCCTGACCGCCGAGGCGACAAGCCTCAACGCCGGTTTCCTGAAGCGCGTGACCAAAGGCCTGCCCTTCGTTACCCTGAAACTGGCGGCCAGCCTTGACGGCCGCACCGCCACGGCCACAGGCGAAAGCCGCTGGATCACCGGCCCGGAAGCCCGCCGCAAAGTCCATGCCCTGCGGATGTCGCATGATGCCGTCATGGTTGGCTCTGGCACCGCCTTGGCCGACGACCCGGACCTGACCATCCGCGACATGGGCGCGCAGCGCCAACCCGTGCGGATCGTCCTCGACCGTCTCCTGAAACACTCCCCGGCCAGCCGCTTGGGCCGCACGGCCCGCGAAACCCCGGTCTGGCTGGTCCACGGCCTCCAAGCCCCGGAAGACGCCCGAAAGGCTTGGGAAACCACCGGCGCAACCCTGATCGAGACGCCCGAAATCAACGGCCACCTTGACCTGACCGCCGCCCTGCAGGCGCTGGCCGCCAAAGGCCTGACCCGCATCCTGTCGGAAGGCGGCAGCACCATCGCCGCCGCGTTGGTCAAGGCGCGGCTGGTGGACGAACTGGCGATGTTCTCGGGCGGCGTTCTGATCGGGGCCGACGGTCACCCGGCGCTTGGGTCCCTGGCTCTTGCCGCGCTTGGCGATGCCCCCCGACCGCGATTGCTGGCGTCACAGGCGCTTGGTGTAGATACGTTCGGCTCCTGGCTGCTCTGAGACGGCGCGATTTGACGCAGGGACCTGCTGCACCATTGCGTTTGTGCAAGTCACCGGCCTAGACTTTCGCATTCAATCATCGCTGGAGTTGACCATGCAAAAACCTCTTGCCGCTGCAGCCCTTGTAACGTTGCTTCCCATCGCGGCGCTGGCTGGTGGCCCGACCACAGTCGAACCCGAGCCACCGATGATACCGCCCGCCGCGACTGTTGCCGCGTTGGATTGGTCCGGCGCCTATGCCGGGCTTGCCGTCGGAACCTCGAACGGTGACATGCAATATTTCGTCTACGATGCCCCCGATACGCGAGAGGCCGTTGACGGCTCGCTCACTGGGCTTTTTGCCGGTTTCAATGTCCAGCGCGGCAACATGGTCTATGGTGGCGAACTGGCCTATTCGAAGGGCAACGTGGAATATGACACCGATTATGGCTTCACCAGTTTCCTCGACCTGAAAGGAAAGCTTGGCTACGCCAGTCAGAAGACCCTGGTCTACGCCGTTCTTGGCCTGACCAAGGGCGAATGGACGGAGGAAGGTTTCGACAGCATCTCCGGTACGGGCGTCGCCTATGGTGCCGGGGTCGATTTTGCCGTGTCCGACCGGATGACCGTTGGCCTTGAATATCTCTGGCGCAATTTCGACACCGAGAATTTTGCCTCAGCCGTTCCCCAGATCGCCAATACCAATGTCGAAGGCGATTTCGGCACCCTGTCCCTGCGGGTTGGGTTCCGCTTCTGATCCCGGCGTCCGGCCGCTGTCATGACCTGCAGCCGGACCCTCTCCGCCCTTCCTCTTGGCGCAAATACTCTCGCCGAAGGCGCCTTCCTTGCGGCGTTAACCCTTCCCGCCGCCCGCGCAAGGGAAGACGAAAGGAAGACGTTTGCAAGACGTCCCCGAACGCCGTTCAGCCCTTCCGTTAACCCTTACCAGTGCCCGGTCGAGGCCATGCTGATCCAGGGTTCCGCCGGGGTCTTGGCCGCACCCTTCTGCAACAACTCGATCGACACATTGTCCGGCGACCGCACAAACGCCATCCGCCCATCCCGCGGCGGGCGGTTGATCACCACCCCATGCGCCATCAGATGCGCGCAGGTGGCGTGGATGTCGTCCACCTCATAGGCCAGATGCCCGAAATGCCGGCTGTCCGACGGTAACCCGGTGTCTCCGTCCCAGTTATAGGTCAGCTCCACCGGGCAATCCTCCTGCCCCGGCGGGGCCATGAACACCAGCGTGAACCGCCCGCCTTCGTTTTCGTACCGCCGCGTTTCGACCAGCCCCAACAGCGCATAGAACTTCATCGACTTTTCCAGATCCTTCACCCGGACCATCGTGTGCAAATACCTGATCGTCATCATTCTCTCCCCGTGACACCCGGACATCTTGCGGTATCCCCGCCCCGGCCCGCAAGCTATAGTCTACACCGACTCGCATCTTAACGGAGGCCGCGATGCCGCTTACCCCCGAACAGCTCGCCGAAATCGAAGCGGCCCGCAGCACCCCGCGCCAAACCCTCCGCGCGGTAAGCGAGGGGATGGAGGCCCATCTTTACCGCGCCCACCCCGTGCTTGACCACGGTTTCATCCGCGTCATCGACTATATGGGCGACGATTCCGCCATCGTCCAGGCCGCCCGCGTGTCCTATGGCGCGGGCACCAAGCATGTCCAGAACGACGAAGGCCTGATCCGCTATCTGATGCGCCACTGGCACTCGACCCCGTTCGAGATGTGCGAGGTCAAGCTTCACGTCAAACTCCCCGTCTTCGTCGCCCGCCAGTGGATCCGCCACCGCACTGCCAACGTCAACGAATACTCCGCCCGCTATTCGGTTCTGGACCGCGAATTCTATATCCCGGCCCCCGAACAGCTTGCGGCACAATCTGTTGTGAACAATCAGGGCAGGGGAGAGGTCCTGCAAGGCGAAGAAGCCGCCCGCGTCCTCGACCTGCTGAAATCCGACGCCAACCGCGCCTATGACCATTACGAGGCGATGCTAAGCCAGGACGGCCAGCAGGGCCTTGCCCGCGAACTTGCCCGGATGAACCTGCCCGCCAACATCTACACCCAGTGGTACTGGAAGGTCGACCTGCACAACCTCTTCCACTTCCTGCGCCTGCGCGCCGACCCCCACGCCCAATACGAAATCCGCGTCTACGCCGAGGCAATTGCGGCTTGTGTGAAGGACTGGGTGCCGCTGGCCTATGCGGCATTTGAGGATTACCGGATGGGCGGGGTGACGCTTTCGGGCAAGGCGATTGCGGTCTTGAAACGGCGTCTGGCAGGTGAGGCGGTTGGCCAGGAAGACTCCGGCATGAGCAAAGGCGAGTGGAGGGAGTTTGTGGAGGTTTGGGGGTGAGTGAGGACCTAAGCCCCTTAATTCATATTCATGCTGATGAGCTTCTGAACGTCGCGCATTTGGGCGCGCGGCGGGCAAGTGCCTTTGTGACAATAGCTGCCACTCGCGAGAAAGATGCGAAGAACTTTACGGACTTCTCTCTTGGTGCGACTAGCAAGCATTCTTTCTGGCCGTCACCAGTTGCGGCCGAAGCGGCGAGCGTCGCGCTAGAGGAGTTCGACAGCTGGATTCTGGGAAGCGCCTTGAGGGAGCTACATTCGTACTTTGAGTTGTTTCTCAATCAAGTATGGAATTGGTCCAAGGCCATCAGTCTGCACGGAGCACGGCTTCCATCTGATTATGTGCTCGAAGATGTGGCCTTCAGAGACATTTCCAGCGTCAAAACTAAGCTTCAAAAGCTGGCATCAATCGTTGCTGTCGATGATCATTGGCTGAAGTGTATTTCTTCGATGCATTTCGCTCGAAACTGCCTCTCACATGGCGCGGGTTATGTGCGTGCTCGGGATTGCACTGATGGATCAGATCTTTGTCTGGAATGGACGGCAATGGATGTGCTGCTTGTTGATGGCCTTGAAGAGATACCCATTGATTTGGCTATCAGCAGCGGGCATGTCGTGAAGTCGTCCGGTGGTGCACAAGTTATCGCAAAGAAGGTGTTGCGCGAGAAGCGGTTTGCAGTCGGTGAAAGACTGCTCCTTGCCAACCATGAACTGGCTGAAATTTGCACCTTTTACACTGGTGTTTCTGGTCTAATTTGCAACGGTCTCATCGATTTGATGACGAAAAGTGGTATTCCAGTTAAGCATGCGTAGGGTGGGGTTCGACCCCACCAAACCCACCTCCCACCCCCGCATGGTGGGGTAAAACCCCACCCTACAAAATCCCCGGATCACCACCCGCATCGCGGTGCCATGACGAATACGGTCCCTCCCGCGGATGCCCGGCCGAGCCATGCAACACCCTGGTTGATCCACCTCCAACCCCGTCCCGGGCCTGACCCGGGACCTCCCTTTCAACCAGAGACCCCGGCGCAAGGCCGGGGTGCGTCACCCTGCATTGACCCGCGCGGGCGCGCGCGGTGCCGCCGTTCACCCCTACCCATCCCGACAAACCGCGCTATCTCCTGCCGAAAGGAGATCCCAATGACCTTCACCCTTTACGCCACCACTGCCGCCGTCTTCCTGATCCTGGATGCGCTCATGCTGACGCTGGTGATGAAACCCCTGTTCACCCGCCACATCGGTCCCTTGCTGGCGGAACCGATCCGGATGGCCCCCGCCGCGCTGTTCTATCTGGCCTATGTGGCGGGTCTGGTGACGCTGGTGTCGCTGCCCGCGATCAAGACCGGCGCGCCGCTGGTGGTGCCCGCGCTGATCATCGGCCTCATGGCCTATGGCACCTATGAATTCACCTCGTGGAGCGTGATGAAGGATTGGCACTGGACGATGGTGGTGACCGATGTCACCTGGGGCGGGCTGCTGACGGCAGTCTCAGCCTGGGCCGGGGTGACGCTGACCCGGGCGATCCACGGCTAGGCCGCCTCTGGTGCGCCAAACGGCGTTGGGGGGTCGCTTTTCGCCCTGCGGCCGCGCTAGACTTGCGCGAGTCTTGCCGAAGTTGCCCCAAGGCCCCGATGTACACGCTTCATTACGCGCCCGACAATGCCTCGCTGATCATCCGCCTTGTCCTTGACGGGGCCGGGATTCCCTATCGCACGGCGCTGGTGAACCGCGCTGCCAAGCAACAGGACAGTGCCGCCTATCGCCGCCTGAACCCCACGGGCCTGGTCCCGGTGCTGGAAACCCCGCATGGCGCCATTGCCGAGACGGCGGCGATCCTGCTTTGGCTGTCGGATACCCACCACCTTGGCCCGCTGCCGGGCGAGGCGGATCGTGCTGCCTTTCTACAATGGCTGTTCTTCCTGTCGAACACCGCCCATGCCGACCTGCGCACGATCTTCTACCCGCACCAATATGCCCCGACCGAGGCCCATCCCGCGCATCTGGAAATCATGACGGCCCGCATGATCCGCCATTTTACCCTGATCGACGCCGCGATCCGCCAGCACCCCCGGCTTTTCGCCCCGGCCAAGCCCTTGGGCGTCTATGCCGTCGTCCTGTCGCGCTGGGCGCATCTTTACCCGGTCGATGCCCCGCGCTGGATGGATCTTGCCGCCTTCCCGGCGCTTGAAGCGCTGGCGCAGGGGCAGGAAGCGCGGGTCGAAACCCCCGTCACCGCCCGGGCCGAGGGGTTGGGCAAGCATCCCTTCACCGACCCCCAGCAGCCGAATCCGCCGGAAGGAAGCGTCCTTTGACCTCTCCCCTCACTCTCTATCACATCCCCGACTGGGCCTCGTCGATCATCCACCTTGCGCTGGAAGAGATCGGGGTGCCGTTCCAGATTCGCCTGATGGACCGGGACGAAGGCGATTTCAGCGCCCCCTGGTTTCGCGCGATCAATCCGCAGGGCCTGATCCCGGCGATGGAAACGCCCGACGGCCCGATGTTCGAAACGGTCGCGATCCTTCTTTGGCTGAATGAAAGCTTTGGCGGGCTTGGCCCGCGCCAGGGTGAACCGGACCGGGCGGCCTTCCTGTCCTGGCTGTCCTTTGTTTCCAACACCCTGCACCCGACCGTGATGGACATGATCCACCCCGAGCGGCTTGCAGGTGAGGCGGCTGCTGCACAGATGGCCGCTGCCGCGCTTGAACGGCTGAATATCCAGTGCAGTCTGATCGAGACAATGCTGACAGAACAGCGGCCTGATTGGCTTTCGTCCGCTTCGTCCGGGGCGCTTGGGCATTATCTGGGCATCCTGTTCCGCTGGGCGATCTACCTGCCGAAAGACCCAGAGATGCGGTTTTCGCTGCGTCCCTTCCCGGCACTGCGGTCGGTCCTTGCCGCACACGAAACCAGCCCGGCTGCCCGCAAGGTCGCCGAGGCCGATGCACTTGGCCCCACCCCTTTCACCGCACCCCAAGGTTGACCGATGAATCTGACCCTGCATCACGCCCCCGACTTCGCCTCGACCATTGTCCGCATGGCGCTGGAAGAACTGGAACTGCCCCACACACTGTCGATTGTCGATTTCGATGCTGGCGCGCTGCAAAGCGCGGAATACCGCAGGATCAACCCGGTGGGCCTGATCCCGGCGCTGGAAACCGATGACGGCCCGATGTTCGAAACCGCTGCCATCCTTCTGTGGCTGGTCGACAAGACCGGTCGCCTTGGCCCCGGCCCGAATGACACGGATCGGGGGGCGTTCCTGTCCTGGCTGTTCTTCACCTCGAACGCGCTGCATCAGGCGGCGCTGGCGATGTTCTACCCGCACCGCCCGGCGGGCGAGGCCAATACCGACGCCGCCCGCGCCACGGCCCATGATCAGGTCGTTGCCCGCCTTGGCCTGATCGAGGCCATGCTTGCCACGCAGTCTCCGCGCTGGCTGTCCGCCGATCATCCCGGCGTTCTGGGCCTGTATATCGGGGTGCTTGTCCGCTGGCTGACCTCGTTGCCGCCCGAACCTTACCGGATCAATCTGGCCGAGTTTCCAATGCTGCGTGCCGTCCTTGTCGCCCATGAAAACCGCCCTTCCGTCCAGCGCGTTGCTGCTGACGAAGGTCTTGGCGCCCACCCTTTCACCCATGCAGGTGCCTGATGTTTCTTTCCGTCTTCGACATGTTCAAGGTCGGCATCGGCCCCTCGTCCAGCCACACGATGGGCCCGATGGTCGCCGCCGCGCGCTTTCTTGAAACGCTGCGCGCCTCGCCCTTCCATTTCCACGGGCTGCGCGCCTCGTTGCATGGGTCTTTGGCCTTTACCGGCGTTGGCCATGCCACCGACCGGGCCACGATCCTTGGCCTTGCCGGGTTTGAACCTGCCACCTATGACGCCGACAAGGCCGATGCAGTGCTGGCGCGGATCAAAGAGACCAAGGTGATCGAGGTTCCCGGTCTTGGCACGATGGCATTCGATCCGGCCAAGGATCTTTTGTTCGACTATGGCCCGGCACTTTCTGGCCACGCCAATGGCATGATCCTGAAGGCGACCGATGCCCAGGGCGACGTGATCCGCGAGGAAACCTATTATTCGATCGGCGGCGGCTTTGTCCTGACGGCGGCGGAACTGGCCGAGGCCGGTGGGGCCAAGTCGAAGGCGCGGGCCGATGTGCCCTATCCGTTTGAAACCGCCGCCGAAATGCTGGACATGGCCAAGAAATCCGGTCTGTCGATTGCCGCGATGAAACGGGCGAACGAACTCAAGTTCCGCACCGCAGCCGAACTTGACGCAGGGATCAACCGGATCTGGCAGGTGATGAACGACTGTATCTCGCGCGGGATGAAGGGCGAAGGCATCCTTCCCGGCGGGTTGAAAGTGCGCCGCCGCGCCAAGGGGATCCATGACGCGCTAATCGCCGAACGCGGGCTGAACCTGACCCCGCCGCACACGATCAACGACTGGATGTCGCTTTACGCGATGGCGGTGAACGAGGAAAACGCGGCAGGGGGTCAGGTCGTGACCGCCCCCACCAACGGCGCGGCAGGGGTGGTTCCCGCCGTCATCCGCTATTGGCTGGACCATGTGCCGGGGGCCTCGCCCGCCAAGGTCGGGGATTTCCTCCTGACCGCCTCGGCCATCGGTGGGCTTTGCAAGCACAACGCCAGCATTTCCGGCGCGGAATGCGGCTGTCAGGCCGAGGTTGGATCGGCCGCCGCGATGGGTGCGGCTGGCCTTGCCGCCGTGCTGGGGGCAACGCCGGAACAGGTTGAAAACGCAGCTGAAATCGCGCTGGAGCATCACCTTGGCATGACCTGCGATCCGGTGAAGGGGCTGGTGCAGGTGCCTTGCATCGAGAGGAACGGCCTGGGTGCGATCAAGGCGGTTTCCGCCGCCAGCCTTTCCCTGCGCGGCGACGGTCAGCACCTTGTCAGTCTGGATGTCTGCATCGAAACCATGCGCCAGACCGGCCACGACATGCATGAGAAATACAAGGAAACCAGCCTTGGTGGCCTTGCGGTGAACGTCCCGAACTGCTGAACGGGACCAGCCCTTTCTCTTCCTCAAATATCCTCGGGGGGGAAGGCGGGTCCGTCAGGCCCGCCTTTGGGGGGCGAAGCGCCCCCATGCCCGAGGAGGAGGCGAAGCCCGACGACGAGACATAGGACTTGCGACCCTGAAAGGGGCGCTCTGCATGAAAACCGCCCGATGCCGCGCGATGTCGCTTTCAGGCAGGCAGCGCGCCGGACCTGCGGCTAGGCAGGGTGCATGACCAAGGACAAGACCCTGCAGGGCATCCTTCTGATGCTCGCCTTCTGTGCGCTTGCGCCGCTTCTGGATGTCGCATCCAAGCTGGCCGCTGAAAACAATGTACCTGTCGGCCAGATCGCCGCAGCGCGGTTCGTGGTTCAGGCGGCGCTGATGCTGCCGGTCGTCCTGATCATGCGCCTCACGCTGCGCCTGTCGTCGCGTGCGCTGTTCCTCACGACCCTGCGTGCGCTGTTCCTTCTGGTGTCGACCTATGCCTTCGTGTCCGGCGTAAAGGTGATGCCGATTGCCGATACGCTGGCCATCGTCTTTGTCGAGCCGTTCATCCTTTTGATCCTTGGCAGCCTGATCTTTGGCGACCATGTCGGCCCCCGCCGCATCGCCGCCTGCGCGGTGGGGTTCTGCGGGGCGATGCTGGTGATCCAGCCCTCGCTGGCCGTCTTCGGCCTTGTGGCCCTATGGCCGCTGGCGACGGCGTTCCTTTTCGCCTTCTACATGCTGGTCACCCGCGCGATTTCCGCCTGGATGCATCCGGTGACCATGCAGTTTCACACGTCTTGGACCGGCATCATTCTGTGCCTGCCGGTCATGCTTTTGGCCAATGGCACCGGCCACCCCGAGCTTGACCCGATCTGGCCGGAAGGCTGGAACTGGCTTTGGCTGTTCGGTGTCGGATTCTGGGCAGCAATCAGCCATATGGCCATGACCTATGCGCTGAAATATGCCCCGGCCTCGACCCTTGCGCCGCTGCATTATTCCGAGATCATCACCGCCGTCATCTTCGGCTATCTGATCTTTGACGACTTCCCGAATGCCCTGACATGGGCAGGGATCGCGATCATCGTCTCATCGGGTCTTTATGTCATCCACCGCGAACGTCTTGCCGCCCGGGTCAAGCGCGCCGAAGCGATCTGATTGCCGCGTCAAGGCGGCGTCGCGGCAGGATCACCAGCATTCCCGGCCCGTCAAACTCCACCACCACGCGGCTGGACACGACCCGGTTCGAGGTGCCGATCATCTCGTCCGGCGCAAAGTCGATGCCCGCAATCGGCCATTCCAGCCCACTGCTTTCGCCCCTGACCCGCGCCATCGGAAACAGCGAGAACGCCTCGCCCACCGCCAGATCAAGCTCCAGCCGGGGCGGGGCGGCAAAGGCCACATCCTTTGGCCCGATCAGGATGCAGGGCTGGCTGGCCCGCGCCACCAGCGTCGTCATCGCGGCCAGCCCGTGGTCCAGCCTGGCCCCGGCAAACCCCAGCGCCAGCACGATGGGGGCCGATATCGATCGCAGGGCCTTGTCAAAGTCGGTGGTCGCCTGTTCGGCCACGACATGCTGACGGATCGCCGGGATTCGGGCGCGCGACTCTGGCAGGATCGAATCGAAATCGCCGATCACCGCCTCGGGCATGACCCCATGCCGCAAAAGCCGGTCGGCCCCACTGTCCGCCGCCACCGCAACCGGCGCGCGCGTCAGGCAAAGCGTCAGGTCGCGCCCCGTGAAAGGCCCGCCTCCGGCAAGCGTTATCCCTTGTGCCGATTGGACAATCGGGGTTTTCATGTAAAACTGTATCCGATTATGGCAAGATTCTTCGCGACGGCCACAATCAGTCCATCAAATTACCCCGGTCTGTCCATGGTATAAGTCTGTCTAAGTGCGAGTTTTTTGGTTTCTGAATGCAAAATGTGTACGGCGAAAGGTCTGCCTGCGATGACCAGTGAAAGCAAAATCCTGACCGTTTCCTACGGGACGTTCAGCTGCACACTGGAAGGGTTCGACAACCCTTTCGACACGATGAAGGTGATCGCCGAATATTTCCGCGACATGGCCGCCCATGACCGCTATTTCGGTGCCGAACCGCCTCAGCCCGATGCCGCCATGCTGCACCGCGTGGCCGAGCGTGAGGTGACCCGTCTGGTCGAAAGCCGACTGGCCGAAAGCAATGCCGCACCGCAACCGGAGGCGGCCCCGGCAGACCTCGCCCAGCCTGCTGCGCCGATTGTCGATGAACAGCCCGCTCTGACTGCCCGGTCCGCCCCGGTGGATGAGATTGTCGATGCCAGCCCGCTGCCCACGCGCGACGCGGATCACCCGGTCGAGCCCAGCTTGCAGGACGAGGCGCCCAAGGGGTTTTCCGCCAAGCTGGCCCGGATCCGGGCTTCGGCCAACCCGCCGCCAGTGGCCCCACCGCTGCCGGAAGACCAGCTTCGCGCCTTCCTGCCGGAAAGCCCTGCGGCGGAAGTTTCGGATGTGATCAGTCGGCTTGGGGCGCTGATCCAGTCGCCAGATGTGGCTGAACCTGTTGCCGAAGCTCTGGCCCCGGTCGAGGCTGACCCCGTCGAAGCCGCTGACTTTGCCGCTTTGGTCGACATCGAGGTGCCAGAGGTCGAGCAGGTCGCCGAAGTCGAAGAGATGGCCGAAGCCGAGGCAATCGTCGATGTTGCGGAGGTAGCCGCAGTCGAAGAGATGGTCGAAGTCGCGCCTGTGGTCGACGCGCCAATCGCCGCTTTCGCCGAGGATGATGTCCTCGCCGAAGCCCCGATGGAAATCGTGGACGAAGTCGCCGACCTTGCCGAGGAGCCGCCGGTCGAACCGCTGGCCAGCGCCCCGGTCTACTACCGCTTTGAAGATGACTCCGAAGGCACCGCTGCCGCCGATCCGGTGCTGACGGGCGAAGCTGAAGACTTCGTGCCGGAAATGGAGCCGGAATCGGCAAGCGCGGTCTTCGCCGACGAAATCTCGGAAACCGCCTTCGACGAGGTCGCAGCCGAGGCGGCGGCCGATGACCTGGGCGAAGCTGCCGCATTGGTTGCTGGCGACCAGATCGACGACATGACGCCTGCAGCAGACGCCCCGGCCGATGCTCCCGAGGCCGGACAGGCCGATGCCCCGGCAACGGGCAAGGGTGGCGGGCGGTACGAGCGCGTCAGTTCGCGCGTCGTGCGCATTCGTGCCGAAGACGATGCGGCGAAAGAAGACGCCGCCAGCCCGGTCGCGGACAAGCCCGACCCCAACGCAACCCGGGTTGTCCGGGAACGCGGGGCCGATGCGGAAATGTCCCGGTTGCTGCGTCAGGCCGAAAACGTCATGGCAGACGAAGAGAATCGTCGTCGGCTTGAAGCGATTTCCCTGATGAAGGCGGCGGTTGTGGTTGCAGAAACCGACCTTGCCGGCCTGGACGAGGCGCGGAAAGCCGATGAAGACCGGCAGGACCGTTATCGCGACGACCTTGCCCAAGTGGTCGAACCGATTCCCGCCCCGGAACCCCCGACAGCGCAACCCAAGCGCCGCAAGACCCGGTCGGTTCGCGTGCCCGACACACGCCCCGGCACCTTGAACATCGGGGCCTTTGGCCCGCCGCCGCTGGTTCTGGTTACTGAACAGCGTATTGATCGGCCACCGCCGCCGCTGACCCCGCCGCCCGCTGTGGCCCCGCCCGTAGCGGCCCCTGCTGCTGCTACGGTGGTGTCCACCCCGCGCGATGGCCAGCCGATGGTCGCGTTGCGCACCGGGCGTCTTACCGGGGCAATCGGTGTCGGCTCTGCCGCCCCGCTGTCGATTGCGCCGCAGCCGAAGATCGTGCTGGAGCAACCCTATCAGGTCGGCCATCCCGAGGTGGACGAGGAAGAAGAGTTTGACGAAGAGCTGACCGCCGAAGTCGAATCTGGCCTTGTCCGGTTTGCCGAACGGCTGGGTGTGACCTCGACCGTCGAAATGCTGGAAGCCGCCGCCGCCTTTGCCACTTGCGTCGAAAAGCGCAGCCAGTTCACCCGCCCGCAGCTGATGCGCCGGTTGATGGCCAGCGCCGAACGTGGCTCGATCACCCGCGAAGACGGGTTGCGCAGCTTTGGCACCTTGTTGCGCACGGGTCGGATCGAAAAGAACGGTCGCGGCAACTATTCGCTGTCGCAGAACTCGCCCTACCTGAACGAGGCGCGCCGGTTGTCCTGACCGGCCCGCCTGTCAGTTTGTTCCGTCGTCGGTCCTGGCCGCTGGGTCGGCCTGGCCTATCCCCTTGAAGATAAAGCGGAAGGGCAGGGCCCACAGAAAGCCCAAGCCGATATAGATCGCCAGCTCGACCAGAAAGGGCGGGCGGTCGAACAGGTCGACAAGATTGACCGCGACGACCAGATAGACCGGCAGGCCGATCAAAAGGATCGCCAGCGCCCAACGTTTTCTGGCTTGGTAGCTTAGCGCCATGCTGCGATCAGTCCGCGAAGGGATCGGTGACAAGGATGGTGTCGTCCCGCTCGGGCGAGGTTGACACCAGGGCCACCGGGCATTGGATCAGTTCTTCGATCCGGCGCACATATTTGATCGCCGCCCCCGGCAGATCGGCCCAGGACCGCGCCCCGGCAGTGTTTTCCGACCAGCCTTCCAGCTCTTCATAGATCGGGGTGCAGCGGGCCTGCTGGTCGGCTGCGGTCGGCAGATAGTCCATCCGCTTGCCGTCCAGATCATAGCCGACGCAGATCTTCAGCGTCTTGAACCCGTCCAGCACGTCCAGCTTGGTCAGCGCGATGCCGGACACGCCACTGGTGGCACAGGTCTGGCGCACCAGAACCGCATCGAACCAGCCACACCGCCGCTTGCGTCCGGTGACGGTGCCAAACTCATGCCCACGCTCACCCAGCCGTTCGCCATCAGCGTCCTGCAGTTCTGCGGGGAACGGGCCTTCGCCGACGCGGGTGGTATAGGCCTTGACGATGCCCAGCACGAAATCGATCGCCGTCGGGCCAAGCCCCGTGCCTGTCGCAGCCTGACCCGCGATGGTGTTCGAGGACGTGACATAGGGATAGGTCCCGAAATCGATGTCCAGCAGCGCACCTTGCGCGCCTTCGAACAGGATGCGCTTGCCCGCCCGCCGTGCCTCGGTCAGGACTTTCCAGACCGGGCCGGAATAGGGTTTGATTTTCGGTGCGATTTCAAGGATCTGCGCCTTCAGCGCTGCCGGATCGACCGGCTCCAGCCCAAGCCCGGCGCGCAGGGCGTTGTGGTGCTGCAACAAACGCCCGATCCGCGTGTCCAGCGTGACTGCATCAAAGATATCCGCCACCCGGATCGCGCGGCGACCGACCTTGTCTTCATAGGCCGGGCCAATGCCGCGCCCGGTGGTGCCGATCTTGGCGACCGAGGTTTGCGCCTCGCGGCCCCGGTCCAGTTCGCCGTGGATCGGCAGGATCAGGCTGGCGTTTTCCGCCAGCATCAGGTTGTCGGGTGTGATCTCGACCCCTTGGCCGCGCAGCTTTTCGATCTCGGACACCAGATGCCAGGGATCAACCACCACACCGTTGCCGATCACCGAAAGCTTGCCACCGCGCACGATGCCGCTGGGCAGCAGCGAAAGTTTGTAGACCTTGCCGTCGATGACCAGCGTGTGGCCCGCATTGTGGCCGCCCTGAAAGCGCGCAATCACATCGGCCCGCTCGGACAGCCAGTCGACGATCTTGCCCTTGCCCTCATCGCCCCACTGGGCACCTACGACGACGACGTTGGCCATGCTTCAATCCTCCGGTTTTCCAAACCGTCTGTCCTATAGCCGCAGTCGCGCGGCGGGGAAACCGCAAATTGGCACTTGGACACCAAATGCGAAAAGGGCGCGCCCGAAGACGCGCCCCTTTCCCAGTTCAGATCAGCAAACCTTAGAAGCCAGAGGTCAGCCCGGCGACCAAAGCCCCGTGACGCGGATTCAGGATCGAATCTGCCACGCTGTTCATCGGCAGGACTGCGCCTTTCTTGCCCAGCGGGATCGTCCAACCCACACGGATGACGTCAAGATCAAGCCCGTCAAGCGAGGTCTGGCCGTATTCAAGCGACAGGCTGGAAGCAAAGCCCGTCGCCCCGGCAAGATCATAGCTGATCCCAAGGCCCATGCTGTCAAGATCGCCCATGCCCAGAACGTCAAGCGTCCCGAAGCCGCCGAACACCATCAGCGACGGGGTCGCCATATAGGTCCCAGCGACACCTTTGAAATCGAGGTTTTCGGACGAACCGCCGATGGACAGCCGCGAACGATGGTAGACCGCGCCAAGCTCAAGCCCTTCCATCCCGGTGTAGCTGCCCGCGACGCCGAAGTTGTCGATATCGACCATGATGACATCGGTGTTGCCGTAGAAGGCCTCAGCCTCAAAGCCGTTGCCGACATAGCCAAGGGTGACGCCTTTCGATTTCAGGGTCAGCTCGATCGGAATCCCGTCCAGGCCGATGGCGAAGCGGTCCATGTAAACCCCGGCGTTCATGCCATTGCCGAAAGCATATTTGGCGTTCAGGCCATAGAAGTCGGATTCGATGTCGATCGGGATGCCGTCCACGGACATCGAGCTTTGACCAAGGTCAAGGCCGAAGGTCAGGCCGTTTTCCATGTCGATCGCCATCCGGCCGTCAAGGCCCGTAGTGGTCATGTCGCCGAAATCGTTGCTGTGCTCGGTGTAAGACAGCGTCAGGGCACCGGTAACGATTTCAGCCTGCGCGACGACGGGAGCAGTGGAGATGAGCAAAGCAAGCAGCGTAGATTTTTTCATGGTATCCCCCCAAAGGATATGATTGCGGAATGGCGTTGTGTTAATACTTTTCGCCCAGCTTGGCCATTCGCGGCCGAGAGGTCGGACCAAAATATTGTGAACTGTTGCCGAACCGCCACAGTCGCTCCGACTCCTTCCCGCCGGGCCCGCAACCAACGCCGTTTCAACGAAATTGCGGCGCTTTGCTTCATGACCGATCCCGCTTAGGCTTGGCGGCAGTCGGGCGGGATTTCCGGCCCTTTCCCACACCACTCCCCGAAAGCGAAGCCAATGACCGAAACCTTCCTCTACATCACCCTTGGCACCAATGATGTCGCGCGCGCCGCGCGGTTCTACGATGCGGCCTTGGCACCCCTTGGCCTGATCCGGCGGGCGACTTATGACGACGAAGTCGGCTACGGCTTTGCCGATGACAGTCGAACCCGGCTTTGGATCACCCGCCCTTATGACGGCAAACCAGCGACGATCGGCAACGGGTCGATGCCGGCGCTTGTTGCCCTTGACCCTGCGGCCGTGGACGCTTTCCACAAGGCAGCCCTTGCCGCTGGCGGGACTGATGAGGGCGCGCCCGGCCTGCGCCCCTATGGGCCAAGCTTCTATGCTGCCTATGTCCGCGACCCCGACGGCAACAAGCTCTCGGCGGTGTGCGAGAGACAGGTTTGACAACCCTTGCAACCCGTCCCCCTTCCGCCTAGATAGGCGCGTCAGCTTTCCGGAAGGCCCATGGAAAACGTAATCCTTACCATCCACCTGATCCTCGCGCTGCTTCTGATCGGCGTCGTCCTGTTGCAACGGTCCGAAGGCGGCGGCCTTGGCATGGGCGGCGGCGCGAACGGTGCCGTATCGGCCCGAGGCGCTGCGACGGCCTTGACCAAGCTGACCTGGATCTTCGCCATCGCCTTCATCATCACCTCGATGACGCTGACGGTGCTTGCAGCCCGTGGCGGCAGCAACAGCTCGGTCGTCGATGCGGTTGCAGGCGACGCGGCGACGGCACCGGCTGCGGAAGAGGCCCCGGCAAACCCGGCCCTCAGCGGTGACCTGACGGCACCGGGGGCCGAGGACGCGCCTGCAGCGCCACCTCCGGCATCCGCGCCTGCAGATGGCGCGGCGCCTGCCGAAGGCTCTGCACCCGCGACCAACCCCTAACTCTACAACTGGTTGAAGCTTCCCCGGTGGCGTCCGCATCATCTTGCGGCGGGCGTTGCCTAATGTCTTGGGAGTCGTTATAGGTCAACTCCCGTGGTGCTGCGATTCCACCGTTCCCGAATCGCGCCTGAAATCACGGGGGGCTGCCTTGGCACGCTATATCTTCATCACCGGCGGCGTCGTCTCCTCGCTTGGCAAGGGCTTGGCCTCTGCTGCCTTGGGTGCGTTGTTGCAGGCGCGCGGCTATACGGTCCGCCTGCGCAAGCTTGACCCCTATTTGAACGTCGACCCCGGCACGATGTCGCCCTTTGAACATGGCGAGGTTTTCGTGACCGACGACGGCGCGGAAACCGATCTTGACCTTGGCCACTACGAACGCTTCACCGGCGTCCATGCCCGGATGACCGACTCGATCTCCTCGGGTCGCATCTATTCCAACGTGCTGGAAAAGGAACGCCGGGGCGATTATCTGGGCAAGACCATTCAGGTCATTCCGCACGTCACCAACGAAATCAAGGACTTCCTTCGCATCGGCGATGACGAGGTCGACTTCATGCTGTGCGAAATCGGCGGGACGGTCGGCGATATCGAAGGCCTGCCGTTCTTCGAATCCATCCGCCAGTTCATCCACGAACGCCCACGCGGCCAGTCGATCCTGATGCACCTGACGCTGCTGCCCTACCTCTCGGCCAGTGGCGAGCTGAAGACGAAACCCACCCAGCATTCGGTCAAGGAACTGCAATCCATCGGCCTTGCCCCCGACGTGCTGGTCTGCCGGTCGGAACATCCGATTCCGGAACGTGAGCTGGAAAAGATCGCCCTCTTCTGCAACGTCCGGAAAGAGGCGGTCGTTCCGGCCTATGATCTGAAAACGATCTATGAGGCCCCGCTGGCCTATCACCGTGCGGGGCTGGATCAGGCGGTGCTGGACGCTTTCGGGATCACCCCGGCCCCGAAACCGAATCTGACCCGCTGGGAAGACGTGATGGACCGCATCTCCCACCCCGAGGGTGAGGTGCGGATCGCCATCGTCGGCAAATACACCCAGCTGGAAGACGCCTACAAATCCATCGCCGAGGCCCTGACCCACGGTGGCATGGCGAACCGGACCAAGGTCCGCGCCGAGTGGATCGACGCCGAGATTTTCGAACGTGAGGACCCCGCGCCCTATCTGGAACGCTTCCACGCGATTCTGGTTCCGGGCGGTTTCGGAGAACGCGGGACCGAGGGCAAGATCAAGGCCGCCCGCTATGCCCGCGAAAAGAAGATCCCCTATCTGGGCATCTGTCTGGGAATGCAGATGGCGGTGATCGAGGCCGCGCGGAATCTGGTCGGCGTCAAGAATGCAGGATCCGAGGAGTTTGACCACGAAGCCGGCGAAAAGCGGTTCACCCCGGTCGTCTACCACCTGAAGGAATGGGTGCAGGGCAACCACACCGTCCGCAGGAAAGCCGATGATGCCAAGGGCGGCACGATGCGGCTGGGGGCCTATACGGCCAACCTGAAGGAAGGCTCGGCAGTGGCGCGGATCTACGGGACCACCGTGATCGAAGAACGCCACCGCCACCGCTATGAGGTCGACATCCAGTATCGCGGCGACCTGGAAAAATGCGGGCTGATCTTTTCGGGCATGTCCCCCGACGGCAAGCTGCCCGAGATTGTCGAGGTCAAGGATCACCCCTGGTTCATCGGGGTCCAGTTCCACCCGGAACTGAAATCGAAACCCTTCGCCCCGCATCCCCTGTTTGCCGATTTTGTCCGCGCTGCGGTCGAGGTGTCGCGGCTGGTCTGACCTTATGGCAAAGTGTCCACGGTGGACAGATTCAAGATATCACGCAAAAACAGCTTGTTATATTTCTATGTTAGGGATTTCTTAAACCTTGTCTTGCCGCCGTGGGGGCGGTTGGGGCGGGGTATCCGTTCGGGGCTGTCGATGCCGGATGTCGCCTGACCGTCACGATCAGGGCGGGTCCTGCATCGGGTGCCCGGCCATTTGGGGATGGTCTGAGCGGGGTCAGGGGGGCGAAGATGGCCGAGCTTGGCAAGATGATGATCGTCAATCTTCTGGGCCGAAGGTTCGGACTGAAAAGCTATATGGAACTGGCCACGCCCAGCACGGGCCGGTTCTATTTCCAGATCGACCGCGACTGGTTCGATCCCGTCGCCCGCATGATGTATGTCACGCCTTTCGTGTTCGATGACGGCCAGAAGATCGACTTCCGGTCGCCGGATGAGGACATAAGCGGGGTTCTGGAAGACTTTCGGTCTTTGGGCGGCGCGATGGACATATCGTTGGTGGACGGGTGGCACACCTATGCGACCGCCTATCGCGATCTTCGCGAGTTTTTCGATCTTCTGTCGGATGGCGGCGTTCTGGTGGTGCATGACTGCCTGCCGGAATCGCGCGAGGGGGCGTCGCCACGGTTCCGGATCGGGAACTGGTGGGGCCTGTCCTACAAGGCCTTTCTGGATTTCGTGCTGCAAACCCCGTCGCTGGATTACTTTACGCTGGATTGCGATCACGGCTGCGGGGTGATCATCAAGAACCGGGTGTTTGATGCCGTTCTGGGGCAGGATGCACCGGGCGGATGGCTTCCGCCCCGGCCCGCCAGTGATCTGGTGAAACGGTGGCTTGGCACTTCGGACAATGACAGTGCCTACGATCTTTTCGAGGCCGAGCATCGGGCGTTGCTGCGACTGGTTCCGGCAGACCGCTTTCTGTCGTTCTTTTCCGATGCGGAAATTGAACAGTCGCGCGTGAAGCCACCCGAACCGCCGCTGCGGAAGCCGCCGTCTGGTGGAAGGCCGGCAAGGCCAAGCCTGAACACGCGGCTGTTGCGATTCCTGAACCGGAAGATTGCCGCGATGACGGATCAGCGTTGACCCAACCCCGCAATCCAGACGAAGACTGACCGCGACCGCCAAGGGGGGGCGAAGCACTTGTTAACGGGTGGTCTTTGCACTCGCCCCCTGGAAAGCTTTGCGGTATTGTTTCGCAAAAGAGGGAGATGTTGCCATGGCCGCCGAACTTTCGCCGATTGACCGGGCAAAATATGTAGCCTCGCGCAGGTCGGTCGACTTTGTCGAAGATGGCATGAAACTGGGTCTTGGCACGGGCTCGACCGCTGCCTGGATGGTGCGCTGTCTGGCCGAACGGGTGCGGGAAGAGGGGCTGAAGGTCACCTGCGTCTCGACCTCGACCCGGACGGCGGAACTGGGGCGCGAGTTGGGGCTGAAGGTCGTCGGCATGGACGATGTGACCTGGCTGGACCTGACGATTGACGGCGCTGACGAGATCGACCCCGCGCTGAACCTGATCAAGGGCGGCGGGGCGGCGCTGTTGCAGGAAAAGATCGTGGCGACGGCAAGCGACCGGATGATCGTGATCGCGGATGCGGCCAAGGAAGTGCCGGTGCTGGGGGCCTTTGCCCTGCCGGTCGAAGTGGTGCCCTTTGGCTGGAAGACAACGCAGGCCCTGATCGAAGAAACGCTGTTCAGTCTGGACGTGCAGAACCGGACCTCGACCCTGCGGTTGCAGGATGGCAAGCCGCTGAAGACGGACGAGGGGCATTTCATCCTTGATCTTGACCTGCAACGGATCGGCAATCCCCGGCAACTGGCGCTGGTCCTGAACCAGATCCCCGGCGTGGTCGAAAACGGCTTGTTCGTCGACATCGCCGATGTGGCGATCATTGGTCACGCAGACGGGCGGGTGACTGTGCGCGACATCACCTCGGGCCAGGCGAATGAGGGCGCTGTGGACCTGACCCAAAGCAGCAACATCTTCGCCGATCTGGAGTAAGGTCCGGTTCCGCGACGGTCACCACATGGTGACGGGAAAAGCGCCGGGGCGTCTTTCGCTTTGGCGCTTTTGTGCTTAGGTCAGCCGTGACTTCGGAAATTGGGGCAGGCGATGACATTCGACTATGATCTTTTCGTCATTGGCGGGGGTTCGGGCGGCGTGCGTGCGGCGCGGGTCGCCTCGGGTGACTACGGGGCCAAGGTGGGTCTGGCCGAAGAAAGCCGGATGGGCGGGACCTGTGTCATCCGGGGCTGCGTGCCGAAAAAGCTGATGGTCTATGCCAGCGCCTTTCCCGGCGTGTTCGAGGAAGCGCGCGGCTATGGCTGGGAGGTTACGGGCGCGCGGTTTGACTGGTTGGCCTTCCGCAAGACGCTTGAGGCCGAGCTTGACCGGCTGGAAGCGGCCTATCGCAACACGCTGAAAAACGCTGGCGTCACGGTGCATGATGCCCGCGCGGCGGTGGTCGATGCGCACCGGGTGCGGTTGGCGGACGGGCAAGAGTTCACCGCCAAGCATATCCTGATCGCGACCGGCGGGCGGCCTTTCGTGCCGGATATTCCGGGGGCGGAATTGGCCGTCACCTCGAACGAGATGTTCCATCTGGACGCGCTGCCCGCGCGGGCGCTGGTGGTGGGCGGCGGCTATATCGCCAGCGAATTCGCCTGCATCCTGAATGGGTTGGGGGTCAAGGTCAGCCAGTATTACCGGGGTGCGCAGATCCTGCGGGGGTTTGACGACGAAGCGCGCGGTCATGTGTCGAACGCGATGCGCGCGGATGGGGTGGATATCCACTGCGGCACTGATGTGATGCGGCTGGAAAAGACCGCCAGCGGCATTCGCGCGGTGGCGACGGACGGGACAGAGCGCGAGTTCGATCTGGTGCTGTACGCCACCGGGCGGCGGCCGAACGTGGCGGGGCTGGGGCTTGAGGGTCTGGGCGTCGGTTTCGGGCGCGAGGGGCAGATTGTCGTGGACAAGTTCAGCCAGACGGCGGTGCCCTCGATCTTTGCGGTGGGCGATGTGACGGGGCGGATCAACCTGACTCCGGTCGCGATCCGCGAGGGGCATGCCTTTGCCGATACGGTGTTTGGTGGCAAGCCGACGGTTTTTGACCATGAACTGGTCGCCTCGGCTGTGTTCACCCAACCCGAGATGGGCAGCGTGGGCCTAAGCGAGGAAGCGGCGCGCGAGCGGGAGCCGATCGAGGTTTACTCGACCGCCTTTCGCCCGATGAAGACATTGTTCGCGGGCAAGCAGGACCGGGTGCTGATGAAGCTGATCGTCAGTCAGGCAACGCGCAAGGTGCTTGGCTGCCATATCGTCGCCCCCGATGCGGGCGAGATGATCCAGCTGGCGGCAATCGCAATCGGGATGGGGGCGACGAAGGAAGACTTCGACCGCACCTGTGCCGTGCATCCGACCATGGCCGAAGAACTGGTGACGATGCGAAAACCGGTCCGAAAGGGCTGAGATTGGGCCGGTATGGCTTGAAATCCCGGCGGATATGACCAGCTTAGGGAAGACGCGAAGAAGTGAGGTTTTGATCAATGGCAGGTAGTGGCGGTCCCTGGGGCGGCGGTGGCGGCTCGGGCAGCAATGGCGGCGGCGGCAAGCGGGACGATGACGACGAGGATCGTCGCGGCGGGAGGCCGGGGCCGGTTGGGGGATCCGAGATTGACCAGCTGATGAAGCGCGGGCAGGAACAGCTGCGCGTCCTGATGGGCGGGCGTGGCCCCGGTGGAACCGGAAGGACCGGCGGCACGGGTGGCCCGTTGGTGACACGGCAGGGCATCGCTCTGGGTGTTCTGGCGCTGATCGCGGCCTGGTCCTTCATGTCGTTCTATTCGGTCAGGACCGAAGAACGCTCGGTCGAGCTGTTCCTGGGCGAAAGCGCTGGTGTGGGCGAGCCGGGTCTGAACTTTGCCCCTTGGCCGATCGTGACCTATGAAAAGGTGCTTGTGACCGGGGAACGGACGACCGACATCCCGCAGGGGCAGGATGCGTCGGGTGCAAGCCGGATGCTGACCGGGGATCAGAACGTCGTCGACATCGGCTTTCAGGTAGTCTGGAACATTTCGGACCCCGAGAAATACCTGTTCAACCTGGCTGATCCGGAAAACACCATCCGCGCCGTCAGCGAAAGCGCGATGCGCGACATCATCGCCCAAAGCCAGCTTTCGCCGATCCTGAACCGGGACCGGGGCGTGATCGCGCGGGATTTGCGGACTGCAGTGCAGACAACGCTGGACAGCTATAGCGCGGGGATCAACGTGATCCGCGTCAACCTCAAGGTGGCGCAGGCCCCGGCGGAAGTGATCGACGCCTTCAACGCCGTGCAATCGGCGCAGCAGGAACGCGACCGGCTTGAGAAAGAGGCCGATGCCTATGCCAACAAGGTGACGGCAGGCGCCCGCGGCGAGGCGGCGCAGCTTCTGGAAGAAGCCGAAGCCTATCGCGCCCAGGCCGTGAACAGCGCCAAGGGCGAGGCGGCGCGCTTTATCTCGGTCTATGAGGAATATGTGAAGGCCCCCGAAATCACCCGGCGACGGTTGTATCTGGAAACCATGGAACGGGTGCTTGGCGGCATGAACAAGGTGATCCTTGACGGCGTGTCGGGCGGTGAGGCCGGACAGGGCGTCGTGCCCTTCCTGCCCCTGACCGAGCTTGGCCGGATGAACCCGGCCACGGGTGCGGCGACGACCGGAGGGACCAACTGATGCGCGCGATGTATATCATTCCGGCCCTGGTCGGTGTCGGGGCGCTGGCGCTGTCGTCGGTCTTCATCGTCGACGAACGCAAGAAGGCGCTGGTCCTGCAATTCGGCGAAGTGGTCCAGACCAAGGAAGACGCCGGGCTTGGCTTCAAGCTGCCGTTCGTTCAGGACGTGGTCTATTACGAAGACCGCATCCTTGGCCTGCAAACCAGCACGATCACCGTAACGCTGTCGGGCGACCGTCGGCTTGAGGTGGATGCTTTCTCGCGCTGGCGGATTTCGGACCTGATCAAGTTCCGGCAGGCCGTCGGGGCCGAGGGCGAGGCGCGGGCGCAGCAGCTTTTGGATGGCATCCTGAGCCAGGCCATCCCGGATGTGCTGGGCAACGCGACGCAGGCCCAGGTTCTTAGCCAGGACCGGACCGGGCTGATGAACCAGATCCTCAAGATCGCCAAGACCGAAGGGGCGGCGCTGGGGATCGAAGTGATCGACGTGCGTCTGACGCGGACCGAACTTCCGGCGCAGAACCTTGAGGCGACCTTTGCCCGGATGCGGGCCGAACGGGAACGCGAAGCCGCCGACGAAAAGGCGCGCGGTGGCGAAGCGGCGCAGAAAGTGCGTGCGGCAGCGGACCGTGAGGTGGTGGAACTGACGTCAGACGCGCGGCGGCAGGCCGATGTCATCCGGGGTGAGGCCGATGCCGACCGGAACCGCATTCTGGCCGAGGCTTTTGGCAAGGACCCGGAATTCTTTGCCTTCCTGCGCTCGCTGACCGCCTATGAGGTCAGCCTGAAAGGCGAGAATTCCTCGATCGTGATGCGTCCGGACAGCGAGTTCTTTACTTATCTGCGGTCAGAAAGCGTGCCGGACGCCAAGGCGACCGAGGCTCCGACCACCCCATGACCGAACTGGCCCTGGCATTGGGGCTGGTTCTGGCGGTCGAGGGGCTGGTGCTTGCACTGGCCCCCCGGCGCGTTGAAGATGCCTTGCGGCTGCTGACCGGGCTGCGGCTGGATCAGCGGCGGCTGATCGGCCTGGGCGCATTGGCGCTGGGCGTGGGCATCCTGTGGCTGGTGCGCGGATAAGGTCGCGGGTCGATGACAAATTCCTTCACATCCCTTTGATGGATCGCGACGGGGTTTGCATTGCAGGACGCTTTCACTAACTGTTTGATCCCAAGTATCGCGGTTGGGGAAGCTTGGGCTTCCCGCCGCATGATCTGAAGAACAGGAGTTCGCATCGTGTCCGGCTTCATTCCCTTCCTTCGTCCCGTCCTGCGGACAAGCTCGATCCTGGCGCTTGTCGTCGGGCTTGGCCTTGGTCTTGCCCCGGCCAGTGACGTACAGGCCTTTGGCACACCGGAAAGTTTTGCCGATCTGGCGGATCAGGTCAGCCCGGCGGTCGTGAACATCACCACCAGCGCCATGGTCGCCGGCCCCGCCGATGGCATGCCGATGGTGCCCGAGGGCAGCCCGTTCCAGGATTTCTTCGAAGACTTCGGTCCACCGGGCGGCGGCACCCACCGCGAAGGCGCGCTGGGGTCGGGCTTTGTGATCAGCGAGGACGGCTATATCGTCACCAACAACCATGTGATCGAAGGCGCCGACGAGATCGAGATCGAGTTCTTTTCAGGCGAGCGGTTGAAGGCGAAGCTGGTCGGCACCGATCTGAAGACCGACATCGCGCTGTTGAAGGTCGAAAGCGACAAGCCGTTGCCCTTTGTCAGCTTTGGCAATTCCGACCTGATGCGGGTGGGCGACTGGGTCATGGCGATGGGCAACCCGCTGGGGCAGGGATTCTCGGTCAGTGCGGGGATCGTGTCGGCCCGGGGGCGCGAGCTTTCGGGAACCTATGACGATTTCATCCAGACCGATGCCGCGATCAACCAGGGCAACTCGGGCGGGCCGCTGTTCAACATGGACGGCCAGGTGATCGGGGTGAACACGGCGATCCTGTCGCCGAACGGCGGGTCGATCGGGATCGGCTTCTCGATGGGGTCGAATGTGGTCTCGAAGGTTGTCGATCAGCTGAAGGAATTCGGCGAGACCCGGCGCGGCTGGCTGGGCGTGCAGATCCAGGACGTGACCCCGGATGTGGCCGAGGCGATGGGGCTGGAAGAAGCCAAGGGCGCGCTGGTTACCGATGTGCCGGATGGCCCGGCGAAAGACGCGGGGATTGCCTCGGGCGACGTGATCACCATGTTCGCGGGCCAGGATGTGGCCGATGCAGGCGATCTGACGCGGCGGGTGGCCGATGCGCCGGTGGGCGAGGCCGTGCCGGTGATCGTGCTGCGCGGTGGCCAGACCGAGATGCTTCAGGTGACGCTGGGTCGCCGGGAAGATGCCGAGGCGGTGACGATGCCCGCATCGGCGACAGCCCCGGAAACCCCAAGCGAAATGGAGACGCTGGGCATGACCCTGGCGCCCTTGGACGACGACCTGCGCGACCGTCTTGGCCTTGATGCTTCGGCCGAGGGGTTGATCGTGCTGAACGTCGATCCGGCGTCCGAGGCCTATACCAAGGGGTTGGTCGAAGGCGATCTGATCACCGAGGCGGGCCAGCAGCACATTGCGCGGCTGCAGGATATCGAGGACCGGATCAAGGATGCCAAAGATTCGGGGCGCAAGTCGATCCTGCTTCTGGTGCGTCGTGGCGGTGACCCGCGCTTTGTGGCGCTGTCGATCGAATAAGCCCGTCCTTTCAAGGCTTTTCCTGGCGGCGGGATCTTCCCGCCGCCAAATTTTTTGAGGAAAAAATTTGTCAAAATCCTTCCTTAAGGATTTTGGTCCCTTGCCTAGGGTTGGTCGCCCGCTCTGGCGCCGTCATGCCGGAAGCCGGGGTCAAGCAGTCGGTCAAGCAGCGGCGACAGGTCCTCGATCAATTCGGCGACGATATGCACCACCCCGGCATCGCGCTGCAGCTTTCCGGTCACCCGCAACAGCCGCCCGGCAATCACCGCGCGGCGGAAGCGTTCGTAGACATTGGCCCAGACCACCACATTGGCGACCCCGGTCTCATCCTCCAGCGTGATGAAGATGACGCCCTTGGCGGTGCCGGGCCGCTGGCGCACCAGAACCAGCCCCGCCACCGTGACCCGCGCCCCTGCCGGGGGCTCGCCCAGCCGCCCGGCAGGCAGCGCCTTTGGTGGGCGGGGCCATGCGGCCCTGCGCGCGGGGGGGAGGGAGGTCTGCATGGGCATAAGAACAATGATAGAACATTCGTGCGCCAAGACAAGCAACGTCGCGCCCCTCTGGCAAATCCGCGCGGCTTGGCCTATGTCACGACGGAAGATCCGGTGGAGACAGGAATGGCGAAGATCACTTACGTGGAACACGGCGGCAAAGAGCATGTCGTCGACGTTGCAAACGGCCTTACCGTGATGGAAGGCGCGCGCGACAACGGCATTCCGGGCATCGAGGCCGATTGCGGTGGCGCTTGCGCCTGTTCGACCTGCCATGTCTATGTCGATCCGGCCTGGGTCGACAAGCTGCCGAAAAAGGACAGCATGGAAGAAGACATGCTGGATTTCGCCTGGAACCCCGATCCGGTCCGTTCGCGCCTGACCTGCCAGATCAAGGTCAGCGCGGCCCTGGACGGATTGCGCGTGCAGATGCCGGAAAAGCAGATTTGATGGTGCGTGGGCTGGCGATACTGCTGGCCCTGCTGCTTGCCGCGCCTTGTCTTGCGCAGGACGTCGACCACGTCGAAACCATCCTGCCCGGGCCCGAGGGCTATGATCCCAAGCGTCCCGCCTGGCCCGAATCCGCGCGGCTTACGACCCCAGCAGTGGGTTGGGGCAATGACCTCTTTGGCGGACTGCCGACCTGGACGTTGCTTGAGGTTTCGGCCCTTGCCTGCGGGGCCTGTCGGCATGGGTTCGAAGACAGTTGGGTCCGCCTGCCCGACGGGCTGGTCTTCGAGGATGTCGCCCCGCGTCTGTGGGACGTCACCGGGGACGGCAAGCCCGAAATCGTGGTGGTGGAAAGTTCGCCCGATGCAGGCGCGCGGCTGGCGGTCTGGAGCTATGCAGACCTGGGCGGCGACCTGACGCGACTTGCCAGCACGGATTTCATCGGCACGCCGCAGGGCTGGCTTGCCCCGGCGGGGGTGGGTGATTTCGACGGTGACGGGCAGCTTGAGATTGCCTATGTCGACCACCCGCATACCAATGGCGACCTGGTCCTTGTGCGGCTGGAGGGCGAGCGGCTGGTCGAGACCGCCCGCCTTCCCGGTGTGACCAATCACCGGATCGGTGACAGCGTCATCCAAGGCGGCGTGCGCGACTGCGGGGCGGGACCAGAGCTGATCCTGGCCTCGCTGGACTGGTCCCGTGTGCTGCGGGTCAAGGGCGAAGAGGTCAAGGATCTTGGGCCGATGCCAGCGCAGGGCCTGACCGTCCCGCCCTGCTGATCAGTCCTGCGGACGGCCCAGACGGTCCGCCTTTTTGCGCACCAGCGTGCTGCGCAGATCGTGCATCGCCATCAAAAGCGCATCGGTGACCGCATCAAGCTGCACATCCGAGGCGCGGGACTGGACCCAATGCGTGGTCAGGTTCAGATGGTCGACCGTGCGCAGGATGTCATCAACCTCGCGCGCGGAAAGCTGCGCCTGACGGGCCGCCAGCCAATCGGCAATCGCGGTCTTGTCGGCCTTGGTCAGGTCGGTATCGCCATGCGGTTTGACGTTGCCGTTCTTGACGTTGACGACGGCGATTTCCTCAAGCTCGATCCGGCGCTGGCGGTTCTCGGTGCTGACCCGGAACACGGCAGCGCCGTTTTCGCGCACCCGGAAGTAGTAATTCGGAAGGTCAGCCGTCATTGCCTGTGCCTGGTTCAAGAAAAGGGCGCGCCGGGAAGACCCGTCCGGTCATTCCTTCCCGAGCGGACGGGCGTAGTCAACCCGGATCACATGCTGGCCCGGGTCTTGCCGCAAGAACCTGTCAGACCAGCGCCGCGCAAAAGCGCTGAATGCGGCTGCACGCCTCATGCAACACCTCGTCCGAGGTGGCATAGCTGACGCGGAAATTCGGCGACAGGCCAAAGGCCGCGCCAAAGACCACGGCAACGCCAGTTTCTTCCAGCAGGGCGGTCGCGAAAATCTCGTCGTTCGAAATCACCGTGCCTGCGGGCGTCGCCTTGCCGATGCAGCCGGAAATGTCGGGATAGACATAGAAGGCGCCCTCGGGTTTCGGGCAGCGGATGCCCTTGGCCTGGTTCAGCATCGACACCACCAGATCGCGCCGCCCTTCGAAAAGCTTGCGGTTCGGCGCCAGAAAATCCTGCGGGCCGGTCAGCGCCTCAAGTGCGGCATATTGGCTGACCGAACAGGGGTTCGAGGTCGATTGCGACTGGATCGTGCCCATCGCCTTGATCAGCGCAATCGGCCCGGCGGCATAGCCGATCCGCCAGCCGGTCATCGCATAGCTTTTCGACACGCCGTTGCAGGTCAGGGTGCGGTCATAAAGACCGGGTTCGACCTCGGCCGGGGTGCAGAATTTGAAATCGTCAAAGACAAGGTGTTCGTACATGTCATCCGACATCACCCAGACATGGGGATGGCGCATCAGCACATCGGTCAGGGCCTTCAATTCATCGCGGGTATATCCCGCGCCCGTGGGGTTCGAGGGCGAGTTGAAGATGAACCATTTGGTTTTCGGCGTGATCGCGGCTTCAAGCTGTGCGGCGGTCAGTTTGAAATTCGTCTCGATCCCGGCCACGACCGGAACCGGGGTGCCGCCCGCCAGCAGGACCATGTCGGGATAGCTGACCCAATAGGGGGCGGGGATGATCACCTCGTCGCCCGGATTGCAGGTCGCCATCAGCGCATTGTACAGGATCTGCTTGCCACCGGTGCCGACCGAGACCTGCGCGGGCGTATAGGTCAGGCCGTTTTCCCTCAGGAATTTCGAACAGATCGCGGCTTTCAGTTCAGGGATGCCATCCACGGCGGTATAGCGGGTCTTGCCGGCGTCGATGGCGCGCTTGGCCGCCTCGCGGATGTTTTGTGGGGTGTCGAAGTCCGGCTCGCCCGCTCCAAGGCCGATCACGTCCTTGCCTTCGGCCTTCAACTGCTGCGCCTTGGTGGTGACCGCGATCGTGGGCGAGGGTTTGACCCGCGCCAGCGTGTCTGAGAGGAAGGCCATCGGTCGCCCCTTTCGGTGGTGGAGTTTTGGTTGGGCCTGTCTTAGGGTCCGCGCCAAGGTGGTTCAAGCGGGAATGGTGGGGCGATGCACGAGACGGCTGAAGCGCGCCTGAAGCGGATGAAGATGCGGTCCTGGCGGCGCGGAACCAAGGAGATGGACCTTGTCCTTGGCCCATGGGCGGATGCACATCTGGCGGGGTTGTCGGCGCCCGAGCTTGAGGAATACGAACTTCTGCTGGCCGAAAACGATCAGGACCTGATGGCCTGGATCCTGGGGTCTGCGACCCCGCCCGCGGATTTTGCCGCCTTGCTGGCGCGGATCACCACCTATGCCCGCGACCGGCTGGCCGGAAAATAGCGCGAAATCGACGCGAGTTTACGGAATGTTTGCGCTTTGTGCTGATTCTGTGCCGGTATTGCTGGTGGAGACTTGGCATGACGCATCACGCCCCGCTGCTTGACGGATCGCTTCGCGCCTTCCTGTCTTGCTACCTTGATAACCTCGCATTGGTCGAACGGCTGCACCGTTTGCTGCTGGATGTGATCAAGGATGAATTCGAACGGCTGAACATCCTTGAAATCAACTCGGTTCAGGCGCTCTTGTTGTTCAACATCGGCGAGAATGAGGTGACGGCGGGCGAGCTGAAGTCGCGCGGCTATTACCAGGGATCGAACGTCAGTTATAACCTGAAAAAGCTGGTGGAACTGGGCTATATGCACCATCAGCGGTCGGAACTCGACCGGCGGTCCGTGCGGGTGCGGTTGACCGAAAAGGGCCGCAAGACGCGGGGAATGGTGGCGGAGTTGTTCGCCCGCCACGCCGAGGGGATGGAGAAGCGGAACCTCATCACGACCTCTGGCCTGGACGAGATCAATACCTCGCTTCGCCGGATGGAACGGTATTGGACCGAACAGATCCGCTATATCTACTAAGGCGAGGGCAGTGAACGGACGGCAGTTAAGCAGGTCGCACGCCAAGAGAGGTCGCGTTCCTATCGTCGCAACTTTGGGCGCATGGCCCCGGCGCGCATTGCGCGGGGTCTGCGTTCCTTGGCGAGGGTAGGTGTGAGGGCCTTGGGAAACGGGCTTGGGCGATAGGCTTGACACGTTCGGTCAGGGTGGTGTCATGCTTGCCAAAGCGTAAATGCCCACAGTCAACATATTGAAAAAGCGCCGAATTCCATCCTGCCCCGCGTGGACAGATCGCCCTAGTTGACCTTCCGGCTGGGCATGAAGGGCAGGGGGGCGATGGGCAGCCCCTCTTCGATCAGCTTGCGGGCTTCCTCTGGCCGGGCCTCACCGTGGATCAGCCGTTCGGGGGCCTCACCTTCGTGGATGCGCCGGACTTCGCTGGCAAACTGGACGCCCACATATTCCGAGTTCGTCTCGACATGCTTGCGCCAGGCAGCGATGGCCTTTTGCAGATCGGACTCGGGCAGCGTCAGGTCAGCCGGGACTTGGCTGTCCTTGGCAGCATCGGGGGCGGTGGGGGCTGATTGAATCCCCGGACTCATCAGATCCTTTTCCACCGAACTGTCGCCACAGATCGCACAGGAAAGCTGGCCAGCCGATTTCAGCGTTCCGAATGCATCGGCATTCTGGAACCAGCTTTCAAAACGGTGCCCGGCGGGGCATTTCAGGCTGTAGCGGATCATGCTGGCGTCGGTTTCCTGACTGACCTGCAAAAGCTAGGGATTTCCCCGGAAAGGTCAATGGGGCCGGGACTAACCGCGACGTTGGGCGCTTTTGGCGGAAATGGGGGGCTGGCGGCCCTGGGTCGGCGGCGTGAAGCCCTGGATCAGCGCGGCCAGATCGGGTTCGCGCACCATAGTCGCGGCTTCGTCCGGGCGGAACCAGCGCCGCTTGCGTTCGGCCTTTTCGGGGAACTTGTTGGCTAGGGTTTCCACCCGCAGCCCGTAAACCGCCACGGCACAAGGCACGGCGGCGGTCGCGGTCATTTCCTTCAGATAGCCAAACCGGCCAAGGCTGACCGGACTGACGGCGCCTTCGACGCCAGCTTCTTCCCAGGCCTCGCGCGCGGCGGCCTGTTCGGGTGACAGACCTGCCATCGGCCAGCCCTT
>CAUJIP010000014.1 GCA_963205235.1 Pseudomonadota bacterium | reverse complement strand
TAAAGCACCGGAATCTGGATATCCGGCTCGGCCTCTTTCGGGATGGACACATAGGCCAGCGTCCCGGCCAGCATCAGGAACATCAGGACCGACAGCGTCAGTCGGGCATTGGCAATGGCGGTTTCGACAAGCTTCATTGGTCGGCCCCGCCTGCAACCACCGTCACCGTGTCGCCGTTGCGGACAAGGTCCTGACCCGAGGTGATGACGCGCACGTCCTCGGGCACACCCACGACGACCAGCCCCTCGGGCGTATCGTCGATCACCTGGATCGCGGCGAACTGCGCAATGTTGTCGGCACCGACGACCCGAAGGCCCAACTCTCCGGTTTCGGACAGGGTGATGATCGAGCGGGGAACGACAACCGCGCGCACCGGGGCCGCGAACAGGGTCACATCGGCCGTCATCCCTGCCGGCAAGGCCAGATCGGCGTTCGGCAGGGCGATTTCAACCGGATAGGTCCGGGTCGCGGACGAGGCTTCGCGGGCGACAAGCCGCACGGTCCCTTCGGCTTCGACCCCGTTCACCAGCCGCACCTTGGCGACTGACCCTTCGGACACGCTGGCCAGATCAATCTCGCTGACTTCGGCTTTCACCAGGATTGGGTCCAGCGCCAGAATGGTCGCGACGGGGGTGCCGGTCTGCAACCATTCGCCAAGCTCGACATCCAGCGTGCTGACCACACCGGCGAAGGGGGCCTTCAGCGTCAGGCGGTCCGCCGCTGCCTTGGCGCGGGCCAGTTCCGCCGCCGCCGCATCGCGGGCAGACCGCGCGTTGTCCAGCGCCGTTTCCGAACTGCTGCCGCCTTCGAAGAGCTTTTGCGCCACCTCAAGCTCGCGCTCACGCTGGGCAAGGTTGATCTCGGCAATCTTGGCCTGCGCCTGGGTTTCCGGCCCCTCCAGCGACAGGACCTCTTGATCCTTTTCGACCACGCCGCCCTTGGTCATGGTCAAAGCGGCAATGACACCCTCGGCCCGCGCCGCCAGCACGGTACGTTTGTCAGCCTCGGTGATACCGGAAAGCCGGATCGCGCGGGCATGGTCGATGAACGCGGGTTCGACAGCCGCCACCGTGCGGATCAGCGGCTTTGGTGCCTCGGGCGTGGCATCGGGGGCCTTCTCGGCCTCGGTGGTGGCAACCTCGGCGCTGCCGATCGAGGCGAATTCTCCGGTGGCAATCCATGCACCTGCGGCAACCATCACACAGTAGGCGGTAATCCTGTGCAGCTTCGGCATGACGTTTGAACCTCTGGCAAGCCATTGAAAGATATGGCGTCTTAACGGGTGTGCCCATCGCTGGGCAATTCAGGGGTGGCGAATTGACGCAGTCGCGCCAAGTGATACGCCGGGCCTGCGTCAAGGTCCAGCCCAAGCGTTAGATGAGGCTATCGCTTGACATTGCAAGCTCAAAGCCCCATGTGCCCCCTGTCCGATGGCCGTGCCCGCGTGAGGCACCGAAAGCCCCGGACGATCTGGTTCCCACATTCACGCAGGGGCGCCGCTTGCGGCACGGTCACGGGCATTGGCTCGGGGCGAGGGTCGTAGGCCCTTTGTTCGTTGGATGCTACCCATGACCACTTTTGCCGACCTCGGCTTGTCGCCGAAGATTCTGAAAGCGCTGGAAAAAACCACGCTTAAAACGCCGACGCCGATCCAGGCGCAGGCCATTCCCCATATCATGCAAGGCCGTGACCTGATGGGTCTGGCCCAGACCGGCACCGGCAAGACCGCCGCTTTCGGCCTGCCCTTGCTGCACCGCCTGCTGGACATCGGCCACCCGCCGGGGCCGAAGAACGTGCGCGCGCTGATCCTTGCGCCGACCCGCGAACTGATTGGCCAGATCAAGGACAACTTCGAGGTGTTCACCAAAGGCACCGCCGTCAAGATCACCATGGTCGTTGGTGGCGCGTCCCTGTTCAAGCAGGCGCAGGCGCTGTCGAAGGGCACCGACGTTCTGGTCGCCACCCCCGGCCGTCTGATCGACCTTCTGGAACGCGGCGACGTCAAGCTTGACCAATGCGCCTATCTGGTGCTGGACGAGGCCGACCACATGCTGGACATGGGCTTCATCCATTCCTTGCGGAAGATCGCCAAGCATATCCCGCTGAAACGCCAGACGATGCTGTTCAGTGCGACGATGCCCAAGGACATCTCGGAAATCGCCGACACCTATCTGCGCGATCCGATCAAGGTGCAGGTTGCCCCGCCGGGGAAACCGGTCGAACGGATCAGCCAGGGCGTCCACTACATCCCGAACGGCGACAAGGCCCGCATGCTGGAAGAGTATCTGAAAAAGCACCCCGGCGAACAGGCGTTGGTCTTTGGCCGCACCAAGCATGGGTCAGAAAAGCTGATGAAGCTGCTGGCGACCTGGGGCTTCAAAGTCGGCTCGATCCACGGCAACAAAAGCCAGAACCAGCGCGACCGCACCCTGACCGAGTTCCGGGGCGGAGAGCTTGATGTGCTGGTCGCGACCGACGTCGCCGCGCGTGGGATCGACATTCCGACGGTGCGCCACGTCTACAACTTCGACATGCCGAACGTGCCGGAAAACTATGTCCACCGCATCGGCCGCACCGCGCGGGCGGGGGCGGACGGGTCTTCGATCAGCTTCTGCGCGCCCGCCGAAATGGGTGAATTGCAAGCCATCGAAAAGCTGTTGAAAGCGCCCCTGCCGGTCGTCGGTGGCGCGCCTTGGGCAGCGGATGTCGTGGCCGCCGCGCCAAAACCGGGGCAGAACCGGGGCCAGCGTCCGGGCGGTGGTGGCGGGCGTCAGGGCCAGAAACTGACCGCCAAGCCGCAAGCGCCACGTGCGCATGGCAAGCCGTCTGGTCAGGGCCGCCCCGCAGGTCAGGGCAAGCCCGCAGGCCAGCGTCCGGCAAAACCCCAAGGCGGCACCTTCGCGCCGCGCCGCGACGCACGCTAGTCGATGCGGACGGGGTCGGCCTGACCGGCCCCGTCTGCAATCGCCTCAGCTTGCCTCTTCCTCAAGGTTCAGCTTCATCTCCAGCAGAACCTGCTGGATCGCCAGCGTCTCGCGCAGCAATCGCTTGGCTTCGTTGATGGATATCTTTCCGTCGCCAATCGCCTGATTGTATTCCGCCATCAGCATCCCGAACCTTTGCGCCAAGGCGACCACGTCCTGATTGACGCCGGTTGACGACGCATTCCGCTTTTCGCCGTCATAAGACATCGTGATCCCACGCAGATCGGCAAGGGCCGCCGTCACATGCGGGAACCGGCTTGAGGCCTCAAGCTGCGCCACGACATCTATCGGCATGAAGCGGTCGTCATGTTCATTCTGATCGGAATAATAGCGTCCCAGCGTCGCCTTGGATTTCCCGGTCAGCGCCGCAGCCGCCTCGATCCCGACTTCCTTGACCAGGGCTTCGGTGTGTTTCTTCAGATAGGTTTCCAGTGACATTCGCTACTCCACGGCCCCCAAGGCGCCCTTCGGCAAAAGCGGGGGAAATTGCAATCTTTTCTCCCATTAACCAGTTGAAAAGACCTTGTCATGAATAAAGGGGTTCCGGGCGGTCCGGAACGTTGATGAGTGTGCCGGTGTCCCCAGCACCGGTTGAGTGAGGGGTCCGCTTCCCCGTGTCCTCGCAAGGGGTCCGGGGCAGCGGGCCCCGTTCTTTTCCGGGGTGGCTGGTGCGATTGCCTCCGCCTCTTGCAGCCAGCCCCCCGGTCGCGCTAGGCCATGGCTCATGGCAAAGCTCTATTTCCACTACTCCACCATGAACGCGGGGAAATCGACCTCGCTTCTGCAGGCCTCGCACAACTACCGCGAAGGCGGGATGGCGACCTATCTGATCACCGCGCAATTCGACAACCGCGCGGGCGAGGGGCGGATTGCCAGTCGCATCGGCATTGGCGAACCGGCAGACACTTTCGCCCCGGATGAGGACCTGTTTGCCAAGCTGAAAGCCCGCTTTGCCCAAGGCCCTGTCGCCTGCGTCTTCATCGACGAGGCGCAGTTCCTGTCAAAGCCGCAGGTCTGGCAACTGGCCCGCGCGGTCGACGATCTTGGCGTGCCGATCATGTGCTATGGCCTGCGCGTCGATTTTCAGGGCAACCTTTTCCCCGGATCAGCCGCCCTTCTGGCCTGGGCAGACGAGATGCGCGAAGTCCGCACGATCTGCCACTGCGGCAAGAAGGCGACGATGGTCATCCGCCGCGGCCCGGACGGTCGGGCGCTGAAGGATGGCGAACAGGTGGTGATCGGTGGCAACGAAACCTACGTCAGCCTCTGCCGCCGTCACTGGCGCGAGGCGGTGGGTGACTGAGCCTGTGGCGCGCGGGCGATCAGCACGCCTGCCAACACGATCAGCGCCATGCCGATCCAGGAATACCAGGCCAAGGTTTCCCCCCACAGCGCCCAGGTCCAGAAGGCGGTCATCGGCAGGATGACATATTCGAAGACCGAGACTTTCGACGCCTCGGCAATCTGATAGGCCTTGATCATCAAGCCGACCCCCAGAAGCGAGCCCGCCGCCTGCACGAAGGTCCACCACAGGAACGGTCCCGTCGGCAGTTCCGGCCCGCGCAGCAGGAACTTGGTCGGCCCCTCGGCCACCTCGACCGGAAACAGGGACAGGATCGCAAGTCCGATCAGACCCAGCACGCCCAGCATGGCAAAGAACCCGCCCAACAGGGTTTCCGCCGATTCCTCGGCACACCATTGCCGGGTCGCGATGTTGCCGATGGCATAGAGCACCCCCGCCAGAACCGGCAGTACCGCCGCCAGACTTGCCCCGGACACGACTTCCGGACCCAGCACGATGATCACGCCGCCGAACCCGACCGCCACGGCCAGCACCTGCAGCGCGTTGATCGGAAGGCCAAAGACAAAGCGCTGGATCAACAGGACAAAGATCGGCGCGGTGAACAGACCCGCCGCCACTTGCGCCACGGGCAGAAATGGCAGCGTGCCGAAATAGATCACCATCGCCGCGCCATGAATGCCCGACCGTGCCAGCACCGCGCCAAACCGCCGGGGCCAAAGCCGAAAGCCAAACAACCGACCGGCAATCGCCAGCATCGGCAAAGCCATCGCCGCGCGGGTCGCGTGAAACTGCCACAACCCGCCATCCCTTTCGATGACGCGCACGAAATTGTCGGTAAAGCCGATGACTGTCGCATAGACCAGCACGGCCAGCGCCGCCGCCAAAGTCCGGTTTCCAGTTCCGCTCATTGCCTGCCGCCTGCTGTCATTTGCCCTGCTTTGCCCGGTCAGGCGCGGGCCTTCCAGCCTGAACGCGACCCTTTCGGCGGTTTCCCAGTCGGTGCAGCACCTTCGCGCCTGCAAGTGATTGTTCTGCGCCCCGGCTGGCGATAAGCTTCGGCGAAAGGCCAAGGACCATTCAGCCGATGACGGCGCTTAAAAAGTATCAGAGACTCGAATGCTTTGGCCTGTGGCGCCAGACGCCCCATGATCAGCGCCGCGAAGTGCATGTCCGCTTTGGCGATGCGACCCTGATCCTGATCGATCCGAAAAGTGGCACCGCGCTTAGCCACTGGTCGCTGCCAGCGGTGGAACAGTTGAACCGGGGCACCTTCCCGCCGGTCTTTGCGCCGGGCATGGATTCGGGGGAAAGCCTTGAACTTGAGGACCCCGACATGATCGCCGCGCTTGAGACGGTGCACAGCGCCGTCCAGGCCGCCGTTGCCCGTCCCGGTCGCCTGCGCGGCATGATTCTGGCAGGCACGGCGCTGGCCCTCATCGCGGGCGGCACGTTCTGGCTGCCGGGGGCGCTGGTGACCCATACCGCTTCGGTCGTGCCGTTCGCGCAACGGGCCGAGATTGGCCAGCGCGTGCTGGACGATCTTAGCCGCGTCACCGGCGCGCCCTGCAACAACCAGTTCGGGCTGAAAGCGCTGGCGCAACTGTCCGAACGGGTCTTTGGCCCCGTCGATACCCCGATCCTTTACGTGATGCCCGAAGGGGTCGAAGCGCCGCTGCATCTGCCCGGCGACGTGATCATCCTGCCGCGCCGTCTGATCGAAAATGCCGAGGGTCCAGAAGCCGCCGCCGGTGCCGCCCTTGTTGAACGGCTACGCGCCAGGGCCAGGGACCCGATTGTCCCCCTGCTGGAATATGCCGGGCTTGGCGCGACGTTCCAGCTTCTGACCACGGCAGAACTGCCCGATTCCGCCCTTGCGGGGTATGGCGAAGCGGCGCTGCGGACCACCTCCGAGCCGCTTGATACCGACGCGCTGATCCTTGCCTTCAAGGCCGCGCAGATCCCGGCTACGCCCTATGCTTTGGCTATCGATCCGGGCGGGGCACCCCTGCAAGCGCTGGCCGAGGGCGACCCCTACAAGGGTCTGTCGCCGTCACCGCTTGTTCCCGACGAAGACTGGGTCGCATTGCAGGGCATCTGCGACGGCTAAGGCCGACGGCGTAAAGCGCGTCAGTATTCCATCAGTATCGCATCGGGAAAGCCCGCCTTCCGCAGCTTTTTCTGGGCCGCTTCTGCCTCGGTCTTGCTGCCAAACGGCCCGGCAAAGACGGTGACCAGCCCTTGCTCGCCACCCTTCAACTTGCCCTTGATCGCCGGATAGCCAAGCGCCTCGGCCCCGGCGGCTGCCTTGTCGACGTTGCTGGAAAAGCCAAAGCTGCCGATGGCCACGACATAGCTTGCTGAATCCGCAGGCCCGGGGGCCACAGCCGGGGCTGCCTCCGCGGCCTCCGGGCTTGCCACCGGTTCCGCGCCCGAGGCCGCTGGCGCGTCAAAGACCCCTTCATCCGCGCCAGTCTCGCCCACGACAGGCACGCGCTTGCCCGAAGGCGGATAGCCGCACAGCTGCTTGCCACCCGCCGTCACCCTGGGGACCCAGATCGTTTCGGCTTCGGTCCCCGCCCGCAAGAAGACGCAGCCCTGCGTATCCACATATTGCTGGCCCTTGTAGGTCGCGGGCGGCAGTTCGGCGGGCATACCCGAGCCCTCTGCGACGGCAAGACTTACGCCGGACAGGGTGAAGATCAACGCCAGGGCGCAAGTCCGCCCGCGCGTCAGGGCCCCCTGCCCGATCATTTGGTGCCGAACATCCGGTCCCCGGCATCGCCAAGGCCCGGCACGATATAGCCGTGATCGTTCAGATGGCTGTCCACCGATGCGGTGACAATCGGCACATCGGGATGCGCCTCTTTCATCCGGGCGATCCCTTCGGGTGCGGCCAGCAGGCACAGGAACCGGATCTGCTTTGCCCCCGCCTTCTTCAACAGGTCAATCGCCGCTGCCGACGAATTCCCTGTGGCCAGCATCGGATCGACCACGATGGAAATCCGGTCCTCCATATGGTCCGGGAGCTTGCAGTAATACTGCACCGGCTGCAGCGTTTCGGGGTCGCGGTAAAGCCCCACGAACCCGACCCGCGCCGCCGGGATCAGCTCCAGGATCCCATCCAAGAGGCCATTGCCCGCCCGAAGGATGCTGACCAGCGCCAGTTTCTTCCCCTCGATCTCGGGCGCGTCCATTTCTTCCAACGGCGTCTCGATCCGCCGCGTCGTCATCGGCAGTTCGCGGGTGACCTCATAGGCCAGCAAAAGGCTGATCTCGCGCAAAAGCCTGCGGAAGCTGGCGGTCGAGGTGCCCTTGTCGCGCATCAGGCTCAGCTTGTGCTGGACCAGCGGGTGCGTGACGACAGTCAGGTGATCCAGCATTCAGGCCTCCAAAAGCTTCGCGATCTTCGCCTTGGTATCGGCGTCACAAAAGGCCGCGTCAAGCGACTGGCGCGCAATGCGCCGGAATTGCCCCTCGTCCCAGTCGAAGGCGCGGTGGAGGTTTTCATATTCCCGCGCCATGGTGGTGTGGAAGAATGGCGGATCGTCGGTGCTGATCGTGACCTTGCAACCCCGCCGGTCCAGTTCGGCAATCGGATGGTCGCGGAACGTGGGATAGATTCCCAAGGTCACATTCGACCCCGGACAGCATTCCAGCACGATCCCCTTTTCCGCCAGCTCGTCCACCAGCGCCAGATCCTCGATGGCGCGAACCCCATGCCCGATCCGCTCCACCTCCAGATCCCTGACCGCATCCCGCACGCTGGAAGGCCCGCCCCACTCCCCCGCATGCGCCGTCAGCCGGAGCCCGGCCTCGCGCGCGCAATCAAAAGACCAGCGAAAATCCTTCGGCGAGCCGATCTTCTCATCCCCAGCGATGCCGAACCCGACGATCCAGTCCCCCGCCGTTTCCGCCGCACAACGCGCCGTCTCGCGCGCCTTTTCGGGGCCGAAATGCCGGATGCAGGTGATGATCCCGCGCAGGGTGATGCCCATCTCGCGTTCGGCCTGATCCGCAGCTTCCTGCATCGCGTGCAGATATTCCTTCCACGCCCCCACATCGCGCCCACCGCAGAAATCGGGGCTGATGAAGGTCTCGGAATAGACCACACCCGAGGCCGCCGATTCCTCCAGCACCGCCAGCACCAGCCGCTGATAATCGCGCGGCGACTGCAAGGCCGAGGTCGCCGCCTCATAGACCTTCAGGAAATCCCAGAAGTCCTTGTAGCGGTAATTACCCCGCTCATCGAACACCCCGGCTATGTCCAGATGCTTCTCCTTCGCCAGCCCCGCGACAAAGGCAGGCGGCGCCGCCCCCTCCAGATGCAGATGCAATTCGACCTTCGGCAACATGCCCGCTTCTCCGTCTCATTCCTCTTGGCCAAAATACTCCACGGGTGCAGCCTTGGTTGCGCCATTGGTCCGAGAAACCAAGGCTGTGGGGGGTGTGAAACCCCCGGTCCGTCGGAAGTTACAGGAAACTCCGCCCCGGTCCTTGCGCCGGAACCCCCAGATGCGTCGCAACACTGGTGCCCACATCCACGAACCCCCGCAAGCCCACTTCGCGCGCACCCACACCCCAGCCCACCACCGGCACCCGTTCGCGGGTATGGTCGGTCCCGGCCCAGGTCGGGTCATTGCCGTGGTCGGCGGTAAAGATCGCCAGATCACCCGGGCGAAGTTGCGCGAAAAACCGGGGCAGGCCCGCATCGAACCATTCCAGCGCGCGGGCATAGCCTGATACGTCGCGGGGGTGGCCGTACAGCGTGTCGAACTCGACAAAGTTCGTAAAGGTCAAGGATCCGTCCTCTGCCTGGCTCCCCAGCCGCACCAGATGTTCGAAAAGGTCAGCATCGCTTTTCCCCTTCCACAACTTCCCGATCCCCCGCATTGAAAAGATGTCGCCGATCTTGCCGATGCCATGCGTCGCGCGCCCAGCCCCTGAAACCCAATCCAGCAGTGTGGGCGCAGGTGGCGCGATAGCATAGTCATGCCGGTTCGAGGTCCGCTTGAAATTCCCCGGCCCGCCCGTGAAAGGCCGCGCGATGACCCGGCCAACTTTCCGGGCGTGCAGCATCGGCGCCAGGTTCTGGCACAGCTTCAACAACCGCTCCAGCCCGAAGGCCTCTTCATGCGCGGCGATCTGGAACACAGAATCCGCGCTGGTATAGCAGATCGGCCAGCCAGTCCGCAGATGCTCTTCGCAATGCTCGGCGATGATCGGCACGCCAGAGGCATGGCAATTGCCAAGGATTCCGTCAGTCCCCGCCAATCGGCAAACCTCGGCAACGATATCGGGCGGGAAGGCGGGCACCGTGTCAGGAAAATAGGTCCAGTCCCAGGGCACCGGCACCCCCGCCAGTTCCCAATGCCCGGACGGCGTGTCCTTGCCCTTCGAGACCTCGGTCGCGGCCCCCCACAGGCCCTCTGGCGCAGCGTCAAACCCCGGCGTCACCGCCCCGCTGGCCAGCCGCACCGCCGCACCCAGACCCAGCCGGTCCAGGTTCGGCATCCGCAAGGGCCCCGACCGACCAACCTCGGCCCGCCCCGCCGCACAGGCCTGTGCGATATGGCCCAAAGTGTTCGACCCGGCATCGCCACCCACCGCCAGACCGAAGTCCGCCGCATCGGGCGCGCCGCCGCAGCCGACTGAATCCATCACGATCAGGAACGCGCGACCTTGGATTCGGGGCATCAGCCGATCCTCTTCATCACCAAGGGCGGCTCCACCGGCGGCGCGGCCCCGATCCGATAGGCCGCCTGTACCACGCGAACCGCCTCGCGCGCGGCATCTTCGGTCACGGCATGGACCATGGCCAGGGGCACCCCGGCCCCCGTCTCCTCGCCGATCCCGGCCAGATCGGACAGCCCGACCGACGGGTTCACCCGGTCGCCTTCGCGCAGGCGCCCGCCGCCCAGATGCACCACGGCCAACCCCAGCGCCTCGCCGTCAATGGCGGTGACAAAGCCGTCGTCCAGCGCCGGAACCTCGACCATCACGGGCGCCGAAGGCAGCCGGTCCGGCCAGCGGTCGACAAAGTCCGCAGGCCCGCCCTGCGCCACGATCATCCGGCCAAAACATTCCGCCGCCGCGCCTGATTCCAGCGCCTCGGCAATGCGCCCCTCACCGTCCTTCGCATCCGACGCCAGCCCAGCCAAAGCCAGCGCCTCGCCGCCCAGTGCCACGGTCACATCCCAAAGTGCTGTGTTGACCGAAGTCCCGGTCAAGGTCTCCATCACCTCGATCACCTCCAGCGCATTGCCCGCCGCCGTGGCCAGCGGTTGTGACATGTCGGTGATCAGGGCGCTGGTCATGCAGCCCGCGCCTTGCGCCGTCTTGACCAGCGATTGCGCCAAAGCCTCGGCCTGCGCCGCCGTCTTCATGAACGCACCCGACCCGCATTTCACGTCCAGAACCAGTGCCTCCAGCCCCGCCGCCAGTTTCTTTGACAGGATGGATGCCGTGATCAGGTCAATGCTTTCCACCGTCGCCGAGACATCGCGGATCGCATAAAGCCGCCGGTCGGCTGGCGCGAGGTCGCTTGAGGCCGCAACAATCGCGCATTTCACGTCTGTCATCTGCTTGCGCAAGCTGGCTTCCGTCAGCCCGGTCCGAAACCCCGGAATCGCCTCCAGCTTGTCCAGCGTGCCCCCGGTGTGCCCAAGCCCCCTGCCCGAGATCATCGGCACATAAGCCCCGCAGCAGGCCAGCGCAGGGGCCAGCAACAATGACGTGCAATCCCCGATCCCGCCCGTCGAATGCTTGTCGACCACCGGGCCGGGCAAGTCCCATTCCAGCACCTTGCCACTGTCGCGCATGCCACGGGTCAAGGCCACGCGCCCTTCTTCCGACAGGCCTTTCAGCAGGACCGCCATCGCAAAGGCCCCGGCTTGGGCGTCCGTCACCTCACCCGACGCAAGCCCCATGGCAAACCAGCGCAGATCTTCGGTCGAGGGCTGCCCGCCGTCCCTGATCCGCGCGATGATCGCCCGCGCGTCGGTCATGTCCGCTCCATATGCGCGGCGGTGAACACGCCGGGCAGAAGGTCCGCCACCGTCATCACCCGCGACTTGCCGTCCGTGGTGCAAAGCGTAACTTTCACCTCCTGACCTGCGAATTCCGCGATCTTCTGGCGGCAACCGCCACAGGGGGGCACGGGGTCAGGGCTGTCGGCAATGACGCAAACCTCGGCAATCCGGCTGTCACCGGCTGCGATCATCGCGGCAATCGCCCCCGCTTCGGCGCAGGTGCCTTCCGGGTAGGCCACGTTTTCCACGTTGCAACCGACATGCACCGCGCCGCTGGTCGACAGCAGCGCCGCACCCACCTTGAACCGCGAATAGGGCGCATAGGCCCGTTCCCGAACTGCCGTCGCCGCCTGCAAAAGCGTCATCGTAATCTCCCTGACCATTTGGTCAGAGTGTGACCCCCCGGCGCGCATTCCGCAAGCATCCGCTCATCAAGCCTGACGGCTCTCCTCGCTGCACTACCGAAGAGAGCCGTCAGGCTCGATGAGGATTACCTTGCAACCACCCGCGTCACCGGATTGCCCGGCAGCGTCACTTCCAGAAGCTCAAGGTCGGGCGTCGGGTCGGAGTAGCGCGTCGCCATGCCCGGCGGGATCACGAAGGCATCACCCGGTTCCAGTCGGTAGGGATCCTTGCCTTCACCCTCCAGCGTCATGCCGCCGGTCATCACGAACGTGAACAGGATGTCGCCCTCATGCACGGTCCAGGGCGCCACTCCGACAGGCCGCGCCACCATGACCGAGGCCACCCCCTTGGTCGCCGCCATGATCGTCGTATCCCGCGCCTCGAAGCCCGGAATGCGGAAGGGTTTGAACACCCCCTTCGACCCGATGTCATGCACGAACTTCTGCCCGTCCCATTCCCGGTCTGGCCGGAAATGCGGGGTGGGCAGTTTCATCTGGTGGTCGATCTCGGTCACATGTTCGGCCGGAACGCCGATTTCCACCACCTGCACGCCTTCGGAATGCAGCACCTTGTGGCGGATCGTCGGCGGCTGGATAAAGCAGTCCCCGGCATGGATGCGACGGATATCCCCCTGATCTTCATACAGAACATCCACCCAACCGGCGACGCAGAAGATCAGCTGAAAGCCCACCTTGTGGAAATGCACCATGTCCGGCACCGGGCCATCCGGCACGCGGATGTGGCTGGCAATCATCGCGCCGCCCAGGCGGGTGGGGACCAGGTCGCGATACTCCATCCCCGCGCGGCCAATCACCCAGGGCGCCTGATCGGCCAGCCTGCGCACGACAAAGGCATGCTCCGTCGCGGGCGTGACGACCGGAGCGTTCAACTCGTCAATCTCGATCCTGGTCCCGTTCGGTGCGGTCAGTTCCTTCGCGCCACCCGCAAAGCCCGGATCATCGGTCAGGATCCGCAAGGTCCCCGGAGCCTCCACCGCCCCCTTCTCGATCCGCAGCCGCAGCCCGTGGCCGGACAGGACCGCAACCGAAGGGTTGTCGGCCGGAAAAATCATGTCCAGCCGGAACCCGAGCGTCTTGGTATAGAACGGCAGGTCATTGCGCAGTTCTTGCGTCGGCAGCCGGACTTCGGCGCGAATTTCGTCGGTCATGGTCTCTCCTTTTTTACGTCCGGGCTGGCGATCCGGACATGGGCGATTTCAGCATCGTAAATGAATCGCAGCATCAGGTCCGAGGCTTGCGGCCCGTCCTGCACCTGCAAGGCGTGAAGCAGGGCGCGCAGGCCCTGAACGATCGTGTGGCGCGCTGCCGGGTCCGGCAAGGTTGCAAACCGAACCGATTGGACCTGACCAGAATAGCGCTGGATGGCATGGCGAAGTTCAAGGTTTCTGACCGCCTCAAGCCAGGCATTGCGAAAGCTTTCCGATCCCCGGTGAAAGGCGGCAACGTCGTCCCCCGCCGCCTCGGCCACCGCAAGTGCCGCACGAAGGGAAGCAATGTCCGACTCGGTCCGGTCCCGCGCGACGCAGGCCACGGCGTAAGGCTCCAATAGGCGCCGCAGAGTGAAAACCTCGGCAATCCGCTGGGCCGTCAGGTTCGGCAGCGCAAAGCCCCGGCTGGTGCTTTCCAGATACCCTTCGCTGACCAGTTGCATCAGCGCCTCGCGCACCGGCATCCGGCTGACGCCCATCTCGGCGGCAATCGCGTGATCGACCAGTCGCAGGTCAGGCCCCACCTCGCCGCGCAACAGGCGCAGGCGCAGGTCTTCATGAATGCGGGCGCGGTGGCTGGGGCGGGACATCGGTGAAAAAGTATACTGTAAATGCCACAAGTCCAGAGAAATGTCCCATTTCAGACGTCTGCTCGCCTATTCGGTATACTGTTAGTCCGACCCGCGCCCTTACTTGCTTGCAAAACCGAAAAGCGCTTGCGGGATTTCGTTGATTTCCATAACCCGAAAATGCAGTCATGCTGCCACTACAAAGCCGGCACACCCAAAGCGCGCGTCCGGCCAGAAAAGATGGTTTAACGCTAAACCATCTTCAGGAGGAACGGATGAGCGACGACCGGCAGGACGAGGCGAAACAGGCGGCACGGCAGGCGGCACTGGATTATCACGAATTCCCCAAGCCCGGGAAACTGGAAATCCGCGCGACCAAGCCGCTTGCCAATGGTCGCGACCTTGCCCGCGCCTATTCCCCCGGCGTCGCCGAAGCCTGCCTTGAGATCAAGGCCGACCCCTCGACCGCCTCGCGCTACACCTCCAAAGGCAACCTCGTCGCCGTCATCTCGAACGGCACAGCTGTCCTTGGCCTTGGCAACATCGGCGCGCTGGCGTCTAAGCCGGTGATGGAGGGCAAGGCCGTCCTCTTCAAGAAGTTCGCCAACATCGACTGCTTCGACATCGAAGTGAACGAACCCGACCCGGTCAAGCTGGCCGAAATCGTCTGCGCGCTGGAACCCAGCTTCGGCGCAGTGAACCTTGAGGATATCAAGGCCCCCGACTGTTTCATCGTCGAAAAGCTGTGCCGGGAGCGGATGAATATTCCCGTCTTCCACGACGACCAGCACGGCACCGCAATCGTAGTAGGTGCTGCCGCAACCAACGCGATGATCGTCGCGGGGAAAAAGTTCAGCGACATCAAGGTCGTCTCGACCGGCGGCGGGGCCGCAGGCATCGCCTGCCTTGAGATGTTGGTGAAACTGGGTGTCAAACGCGAAAACGTCTGGCTTTGTGACCTTGAAGGGCTGGTCTACAAGGGCCGCATGGCCCAGATGACGCCCCAGAAGGAAAACTTCGCGCAAGGCACCGCTGCGGCGACCCTGACCGATGTGATCCCCGGTGCCGACCTGTTCCTTGGCCTTTCCGGCCCCGGCGTCCTGACGCCCGAAATGGTGGCCAAGATGGCCCCCAATCCCATCGTCTTTGCGCTGGCGAACCCCACGCCCGAAATCCTTCCCGATGCGGTCCGTGCCGTGGCGCCAACTGCGATCATCGCCACAGGACGCAGCGATTTTCCGAACCAGGTCAACAACGTCCTTTGCTTCCCCTTCATCTTCCGGGGCGCGCTGGATGTTGGCGCGACCACGATCAACGACGAAATGGAACTGGCCTGCATCGAAGGCATCGCCGCCCTTGCCCGCGCCACGACCAGCGCCGAGGCCGCCGCCGCCTATCGCGGGGAAACCATGGCTTTCGGGGCTGACTATCTGATCCCCAAACCCTTCGACCCCCGCCTGATCGGTGTGGTCGCCAGCGCCGTGGCCCGCGCCGCGATGGAAACCGGCGTCGCCACCCGGCCCCTGCCCGACCTTGACGCCTACAAGCGTCAGCTTGATGGGTCGGTCTACAAATCCGCCCTTCTCATGCGCCCGGTGTTCGAGGCCTCGAAGCTCGCCACCCGCCGCATCGTCTTTGCCGAAGGCGAAGATGAACGGGTCCTGCGCGCCGCCAACGCGATGCTGGAAGAAACCACCGACCTGCCGATCCTGATCGGCCGCCCCGAGGTGGTCGAGGCCCGCTGCGAACGCTATGGCCTGCCGATCCGCCCCGGCCGCGACTTCCATCTGGTGAACCCGGAAAACGACCACCGCTACCGCGACTATTGGGGCACCTATCACGAGCTGATGGCCCGCCGTGGCGTCACCCCCGACACCGCCCGCGCGGTGATGCGCACCAATACCACCGCCATCGGTGCCATCATGGTCCATCGGGGCGAGGCTGACAGCCTGATCTGCGGCACCTTCGGCCAGTTCAACTGGCACCTGGGCTATGTCCGCCAGATCCTTGCCCGTGGTGGGTTGCATCCCGTCGCAGCCCTGTCGCTGATGATCCTGGAAGACGGCCCGCTTTTCATCGCCGACACCCATGTCCACCCCGAACCGACGCCGCATCAGATCATGGAGACCGTGATCGGCGCCGCCCGCCACGTCCGCCGCTTTGGCCTTGCACCCAAGATCGCGCTCTGCACCCAGTCGCAGTTCGGCAACATGGACACCGCCACTGCCCGCCGCATGCGCGAGGCGCTGGAGCTTCTGGACACCCGCGAACCCGACTTCGCCTATGAAGGCGAAATGAACATCGATGCCGCCCTTGATCAGTCGATCCGCGACCGCCTTCTGCCGAACTCCCGTTACGAAGGCGCGGCGAACGTGCTGGTCTTCGCCTCAAGCGAAGTCGCCTCGGGCGTGCGCAACATCCTGAAGGTCAAGTCGGGGGGCCTGGAAGTCGGCCCGATTCTGATGGGCATGGGCAACAAGGCCCACGTCGTCACACCGGCCATCACCGCGCGGGGCCTCTTGAACATGTCCGCCATCGCGGGGACACCCGTGGCGCATTACGGCTGATCCTCGTCGTTCGACTTCGTCTCCTCCTCGACCGACCAGCGAGGAGTGACGAAGTCACACGACGAGCGACCCGTCGAGCCTCGGGTTTGCAAAACCGATCACGCGGGCGCAGCGATTTCGCCTGATCTGCGCAATTTGCAAATCTTTCGGCCCCACCACCGCAAATTCTGCAAATCTGCCGCACCCTGCTACCGGTAACACCGTTGCGCGGACGGCATCCCATCGCATACCACCACCGCAGTGCATCAGCGGGGGGAGATCGCGATGACTTACGCACAGGTTTACAAGAGCTGGCAGGACGACCCCGAGGGGTTCTGGATGCAGGCCGCCGAAGCCATCGACTGGGTCACGAAGCCCAGCCGCGCCCTGAACGCCGACCGCGCGCCGCTTTACGAATGGTTCACCGACGCCAGCATCAACACCTGCTGGAACGCTGTCGACCGCCATGTCGCGGCAGATCGCGGCAAACAGCCCGCGATCATCCATGACAGCCCGGTCACCGGCACGAAACACGTCATCACCTATGCCGAGCTTCAGGACCGCGTCGCCCGCCTCGCAGGCGCTCTGAAAGCCAAGGGCATCCAGAAGGGCGACCGCGTCATCATCTACATGCCTATGGTCCCCGAAGCCTTGGAAGCGATGCTCGCCTGCGCCCGGCTGGGCGCGATCCACTCCGTAGTCTTCGGCGGCTTCGCGGCCAACGAACTCGCCGTCCGCATCGACGACTGCACCCCGAAGGCGATCATCGCGGCAAGCTGTGGCATCGAACCTGCCCGGGTCGTCCACTACAAGCCCCTGCTCGACGCCGCCATCGACCTGGCCAGCCACAAGCCCGACTTCTGCGTCATCTTCCAGCGCGAGCAAGAGGTGGCCAAGCTGACCCCCGGTCGCGACGTGGCGTGGCACGAATTCCAGTACGGCGTCACCCCCGCCGACTGCACCCCCGTCGAAGGCAACCACCCGGCCTATATCCTTTACACCTCCGGCACGACCGGCGCGCCCAAAGGCGTCGTCCGCCCCACCGCCGGGCATCTGGTGGCGCTGAACTGGACCATGCGGGCCATCTATAACGTCGGCGCGGGGGATGTCTTCTGGGCCGCCAGCGACGTGGGCTGGGTCGTCGGCCACAGCTACATCTGCTATGCCCCGCTCATCGCCGGTTGCACGACGATCGTCTACGAAGGCAAACCCGTCGGCACCCCCGACGCCGCCGCCTTCTGGCGCGTGATCAACGAACACAAGGTCAAGTCCTTCTTTACCGCCCCCACGGCCCTCCGCGCCATCAAGCGCGAGGATCCCGAGGGCAAGCTTGTCCCCCACCTTCCCACGCTGAACGCCCTATATCTTGCCGGTGAAAGGGCCGACCCCGACACGATCCACTGGGCGCAGAACCACCTGAAAGTCCCGGTCGTCGACCACTGGTGGCAGACCGAAACCGGCTATGCCATCGCCGCCAACCCGCTTGGCATCGAACGCCTGCCGGTCAAGATCGGCTCGCCCACTGTTGCCATGCCCGGCTTTGACGTGCAGGTGCTGGACGAAGGCGGCCACCCGGTCAGCCCCGGCACATTGGGCGCCATTGCGATCAAGCTGCCGCTGCCCCCCGGCACATTGCCGACCCTGTGGAATGCCGAAGAACGGTTCAAGAAGTCCTACCTCAACCACTTCCCCGGCTATTATGAGACCGGGGACGCGGGCTATATCGATGCCGACGGCTATCTTTACATCATGGCCCGCACCGATGACGTGATTAACGTCGCAGGCCACCGCCTGTCGACCGGCGCAATGGAAGAAGTTCTGGCTGGCCACAGGGACGTTGCCGAATGCGCAGTAATCGGGGTGGCGGATGATCTGAAAGGCCAGTCGCCGCTGGGGTTCCTGTGCCTGAACAAGGGATCGAACCGCCCGCATGACGACATCGTCAAGGAATGCGTCAAGCTGATGCGCGAAAAGATCGGCCCCGTCGCCGATTTCAAACGCGCCGTCGTGGTCGACCGCCTGCCGAAAACCCGGTCCGGCAAGATCCTGCGCGGGACCATGGTCAACATTGCCGACAGCAAGCCGTGGAAAATGCCCGCCACCATCGACGACCCGGCCATCCTGGACGAGATCACGGCGGCGCTACAATCAATCGGCCTCGCCCGCGGGTAAAGGTCGACTGGTCCTGATCAGAACGGCAAAGGACTAGACTCCCTTTGCATTTTGCGGAACAATTCGCAGAATGCAAAACGCCCTCGCCCTGACTCCACCTGATGCCCCGAGACTTGGGGGCCACCCATGACCAGCGCCCAACCCCTTGCTGCACTTGCTGCGCTGCTTGACATCGTTGGCCCGGTCGAGGCTCCGGCCCTTCTGCTTCAGTTGAACGCTGACCTTGCCGATTGCGACGCGATGATCAAGGACGCGCTGCCCCGGCAGGACTGGCTGATCCTGCGACGGGCAAGCCACAACCTGACCGCCCTTGCCGGAACCGCCGGGGCCACCGGCCTGCAACATCTGGCGGAGGCCCTGAACCAGGCCGCACATGCCGGGGATTCCACAACCGTTCAAGACCTTGGCCCCACCATCCGGCACGAGCTGGCGTCCCTTGCAGCCCAGATCAATGCCCTGTCCGCCAGCCGAGAGACACGATGAAACCGGTCACCACCTCGCGCCCGCCGATCCTGCTGATCGAGGACACCATCTCGTTGCAGATGGTCTATCGGTCGATCCTGACCTCATCCGGTTATCGGGTGGTGACGGCCAGCAATGCCGCCGAGGGGATCGAACAGTTCCGCCTGACCCGGCCGCAGCTTGTGCTGCTTGACCTGATCTTGCCCGACCGCGACGGCGTCGACCTGATGCGCGACATGCTGGCCTATCTGCCCGAAACCGAAGTCATCGCGATCACCGCCAACGGGTCAGTCAACCGCGCCGTCGAAGCGATGCGTGCAGGCGCGCGCGACTTTCTGGTCAAGCCCTTCGACGAATCCCGGCTGATCGGGGCAATTCAGGCCCTGACCTCGGAACGCCGGGGGCGAACCACCGGAACCAGCACCAGCACCGAGGTTTTTGACGGTTCGGGTTTCATCGGATCGTCGCAACCGATGCGGCAGGTGATCTCGACCATCGGGTCGGTCGCGAAATCGATGGCCACCGTTTTCATCACCGGCGAAAGCGGCACTGGCAAGGAACTTTGCGCCCTTGCCGTCCACGCCAATTCCAACCGCGCCTCCGGGCCGTTCATCGCGCTGAACTGCGGCGCGATCCCGCAGGACCTGCTGGAATCCGAAGTCTTCGGTCACATGAAGGGCAGCTTCACCGGCGCGATCTCCGACAAACCGGGCGCAGCGACCGCAGCCGACGGTGGCACGCTTTTCCTGGATGAGATCTGCGAGATGGCCCCGGCCCTGCAGACCAAGCTGCTGCGCTTTCTGCAAACCTCGACCGTGCAGCCGGTGGGCGCCACAAGGCCGCGCAAGGTGAACGTCCGCATTGTCTGCGCCACCAACCGCGACCCGATGGAGGCTGTCCGCAGCGGCCTTTTCCGCGAAGACCTGTACTACCGGCTTTATGTCGTGCCGATCCACATGCCCCCCCTGCGCGACCGGGGCGCGGACGTCATCGAAATCGCCGAAGCCGCCCTTGACCGCTTTGCGCTGGAGGAAGGCCGTCGCTTCGAAGGGCTGGACCCCCGCGTTCGCAGCCTCCTGGCCGCGCTGCCCTGGCCGGGCAATGTGCGCCAGCTTCTGAACGTGATCCGCAACGTCGTGGTGCTGAACCAGGGCGGCTGGGTGACCCCCGAAATGCTGCCGCGCGGCCTTGCCGATTCCGAACCGCTCCGCACCGAAGGCCCTGCCCCGGTATCCAGCCTTCCGATGCCCGAAACCATGGTCGGCCTGACCCTGGCCGAGGCCGAGCGTCGGCTGATCGAGGCAACGCTTGCCCATCATCGCGGCTCGATCCCGAAAGCGGCCCGGGTTCTGGACGTCTCGCCCTCGACCCTGTACCGCAAGATCGAAGCCTGGCGCGATCTGGCGGGCTAGAGCGGATTTCCTTCAATCTGATTCAGATTGCAGGGAATCCAAGACAGGTAAGCCCTTGGACATTTTGCGTGTTGCGTCTGATCAGGTGAACCCGATCAAACGCAACACGCTCTAGACGAACTGCTCGCCGATCAGCCTCTCTTCCAGCCCGTGCCCGGAATCGAACAAAAGCCGATGCCGGATCGACTGGTCCGACCGGATCTCGACACTGATCACATCGCGAACCGATGACCGGCTGTCTGCATCCGCCATCACCGGGCGCTTTTCAGGCTCAAGCACGTCGAACCGCACCACCGCCGTCCGGGGCAACAACGCCCCCCGCCAGCGCCGTGGCCGAAACGCCGACATCGCCGTCAGCGCCAGAACATCCGACCCGATGGGCAGGATCGGACCATGCGCCGAATAGTTGTAGGCCGTGGACCCCGCAGGTGTCGCCACCAGTGCCCCGTCGCAGACCAGTTCCGCCAACCGCGCCCGCCCATCAATCGACACCTGCAGCTTGGCCGCCTGCGGACCCTGCCGCAACAGCGACACCTCGTTGATCGCCAGCGCTTCGGTCACCTTGCCCTTGGCATTCACCGCCCGCATCGCCAGCGGATTGATCTCGGTCTCTTCGGCTGCAGCCAACCGCTCCCGCAGGTCCTCGACTGCATAGGCGTTCATCAGGAACCCGATGGTGCCGCAGTTCATCCCATAGACCGGCAACCGCTGGCCATGCGCCGCATGCAGCGTCTGCAGCATGAACCCATCGCCGCCCAGCGCCACGATCACATCGGCGCTGCGCGAATCCGCCTGCCCATAGGCAGCCGTCAGCGCTGCATAGGCCGCCACCGCCGCCGGGGCCTTGCTGGCCGTGAACCGGATCCGCTGTCGCTTCATCTTCATCCCGACCCTTGGGCTTTCTGTCAGTCTTGGCCCCTGCCTTGGCCAAACTCAAGCCTTCGTCGGTTTCCACAGGGCAAGATTATTTCGCGCCCGTCGCGGAACGTGTCGCTTTCCTGCCTTTCGCGTCGCCTCTCGCTGGTCTAAATAGCCTCGCAACCAACCCGCCCAGAGGACACGAAGATGAGCAAGACATCCGCCGACACCGGTTTCTTCACCGAACCTCTGTCCTCCCGCGACCCCGAGCTTTTCGGCTCGATCACGGCCGAACTTGGCCGTCAGCGCCATGAGATCGAGCTGATCGCCTCGGAAAACATCGTCTCCCGCGCCGTGATGGAGGCGCAGGGTTCGGTGATGACCAACAAATACGCCGAAGGCTATCCGGGCAAGCGCTACTATGGCGGCTGCCAGTTCGTCGACGTGGCCGAAAACCTGGCCATCGAACGCGCCTGCAAGCTGTTCAACTGCTCCTTCGCCAACGTCCAGGCCAACTCCGGGTCGCAGGCGAACCAGGGCGTATTCAACGCCCTGCTGAAGCCCGGCGACACCATCCTTGGCATGTCGCTGGATGCCGGTGGCCACCTGACCCATGGTGCCGCCCCGAACCAGTCGGGCAAATGGTTCCATGCGGTGCAATATGGCGTGCGCAAACAGGACCTGACGCTGGACTATGACCAGCTGGCCCAGCTTGCGACCGAGCACAAACCCAAGCTGATCATCGCGGGCGGTTCCGCCATTCCCCGCATCATCGACTTCGCCCGCATGCGCGAAATCGCTGACAGCGTCGGCGCCTTCCTTCTCGTCGACATGGCGCACTTTGCGGGCCTCGTGGCCGCAGGCATCTACCCCTCGCCCTTCCCGCATGCCCATGTTGCCACCACCACCACGCACAAAACCCTGCGCGGGCCTCGTGGCGGCATGATCCTGACGAATGACGAAAACATCGCGAAAAAGATCAACTCGGCCATCTTCCCCGGCATCCAGGGCGGCCCGCTGATGCATGTGATCGCCGCGAAAGCCGTCGCCTTCGGCGAGGCGCTGCGTCCCGGCTTCGTCGACTACCAGAAACAGGTCGTGAAGAACGCCCAGGCTCTGGCCGACGAACTGATGAAGGGTGGCCTTGATATCGTCACCGGCGGCACCGACACCCACCTGATGCTGGTCGACCTGCGCCCGAAAGGCGTCAAGGGCAATGCCACCGAAAAGGCGATGGGCCGCGCCCACATCACCTGCAACAAGAACGGCATCCCCTTCGACACCGAAAAGCCGACCATCACCTCAGGCGTCCGTCTTGGCACCCCCGCAGGCACCACCCGTGGCTTCGGCGAGGCTGAGTTCCGCCAGATCGCCCGCTGGATCATCGAAGTCGTCGACGGCCTTGCCGCCAATGGCGAAGAGGGCAACGCGGCGGTTGAAGCCAAGGTCAAGGCCGAGGTCGAGGCTCTTTGCGAAAAATTCCCGATCTATCCGGGGCTCTAAGCGACCATCTGCGATACGGGGGGCCAACCCCGCGATAAAATACCGGGCTTTGCGTGACATCCTCGCGCAAAGCCTTTTCCATTTCGGCGGACCCCGAACCCGGCACTCGACGCCCCCCCTGACCCTGCCATTCACATTTGCCCAAATATCCCCGCCGGAGGCATTTCCAAGCCGTTATGCGTTCTTCACGCAAAACGGTAAGACGAAAGGTCTTCGCGCCGCAGGCGCTCCTTTCAGCAGCCGTCCCAGCACGAAACCCGCCCAACCCGATTCGCACCACAGGGTTAACGCCCCGGTCGCCACCGGGGGGCAAGACGAAAGCAAGACAAAAGCAAGACGCAAGGAAGACGGCCTTCTTCCGGCAAGACCCGATGCTTAAGCAAGCGTTCTCCAACACTTACCCGGCCTTCAACCGCTTGCCGAAAAGCCCGGCATCCACCCGGCTCGTCCCACACCGATTTCCCGCCTCCCGCACCCCCTTGTCGATTTCCTTGCCAATTTCTGACTGACAAGCTAGTCAATGGATATCCAATCGGAGTCCCCCATGCGCCGCTCCACCCTGCGCCGTGCTGAAATCACCGCCGAGGCCACGCACCGCGACAAGGGCCTGCATTCCACCCGCACCCGCCCCTATGACCCGATTTCGGACCAAGAGGCCGACCGGATCTTGCAGGACGCTTTCACCCTGCTGGCCGAAATCGGCTGCCGCTTCGATCCGGGGACCGAGGCTGATAGTCTTCTGGCCGCCGCAGGCTGCGAAGTCATGGGCAACGGCGTCATCCGCATCCCCGAACCCGTCACCCGCGCCGCCTTGGCCAGCACGGCGAAACAGGTCACCCTCTGGAACCGCGACGCCAGCCACGGCATCCAGATCGACCCCGATCACACCTGGTTCATGCCGGGGATGACCTGCATCAAGGTGCATGACCTGACCACCGGCGAGCACCGCTTTTCCAACCGCGACGACCTGGCCACCATCACCCGCCTTGCCGACGGGATGGACCACATCGACGCGGTCTGCGTCTCGGTCAAGGACGTGCCGAATTCGAACCGCTGGGGCGAGGTCGGCGAGTTTCTGACCATGATGCAGAACACCACCAAGCCCTTGGAATATCTGTGTGAATGGACGACCTCGCTTCAGGCGGCCATCGACATGGGCGCGGCCCTGCGCGGCAGCCATGACGCCCTGCGCGAAAAGCCCTATTTCCTGCACATCATCACGCCCCTGCCCCTGATGTATGCCGAGGCGCATGTTGAACAGATCATCCTTTGTGCCCGCGCAGGCATCCCGACCCAGATCGGCACCATCGCCATCGGAGGGGCCTCGACACCCATCACCACGGCGGGGACGCTGGTCCATTGCCTGGCCACCGATTTCGCCGCCATGGTGCTGGCCCAGGCCGCCGCACCCGGTGCTTTTGCCATCGGCTCCACCAACCCCTATTTCATGGAGGTCGCGACCGGCGGCATCGGCAACCTGCCGCAGACGATCCTCGGCGAGCAGATCATCTGCCAGATCCGCCGCCGCCTTGGCCTGCCCTCGTTTACCGCCCTTGGTGGGGCCGCGAATGCCCGCCGTTTCAGCCAGGATTCGGTGTTCGAAACCGCCACCCTGATGACCCAGATCTTTCACAACCGCCCCGCCACCTGCGACTATCTTGGGTCCATCGACCAAGGCATCACCTATTCGCCGCAGGCGCTGCTTCTGTGCAACGACATCGCCGGGATGCTGCGCGCGATGTGGCAGGGGACCGTGGTCGATGACGAAACCCTCGCCCTGAACCTGACGCGCGAGATCGGGCTTTTCGGCACTGTCCTTGGCCATCCCCACACCGCGCGGCATTGCCGCAATGCCCCGTGGAACTCGCCCTATTTCGGTGCGAACGAACCCCTGGCCACTACCGACAAACCGGACGAAGACTTGCTGCAACGGATCGACCGCGACCTGAACCGCAGGCTTGCCGCCCCCGGCCCTGACCCCTTGCCCGAAGACCTTCTCGCCAAACTGAACGCCCTCCACGCCCAACACCCCAGGTAAGCCATGCCCCGCGATCCCCGTTTCGATCCCCTGTTCCAGCCCCTGAAGATCGGCCCCGTCACGGCACCCAACCGCTTTTGGCAGGTCCCGCATTGCACCGGCATGGGCAACCGCCATCCCCAGACCTTGGCCCAGATGCGAAAAGTGAAAGCCGAGGGCGGTTGGGGCGTCGTCAACACGGAATATTGTTCGATCCATGAAAGTTCGGATGACACCCCGGCGATCCATGCCTCGCTGTGGGATGACCATGACATCCGCGCCCATGCCCTGATGACCGCAGCCGTCCATGACCATGGGTCACTGGCGGGGGTGGAACTTTGGCACGGTGGCGCAAGGGCCTCGAACGCCTGGTCGCGGGCCCCCGGCATCGCGCCGCAAAGCGTGATGGCGCAGAACGTGCCCTGGCAGACGCAGAAGATGGACCGGCAGGACGTGGCCGAATTCCGCGCAATCCACAAAGCCGCCGCCCTGCGCGCCATCGCCGCCGATTTCGACGTGGTCTATGTCTATGCCGCGCATACCTACCTTCTGGCCCAGTTTCTGGACCCGGTGCAGAACCCCGGTCGCAGCTTCGAAGAACGCGCCGATTTCGTGTTGGCACTGGCCGAAGATACCCGCAATGCCGTCGGCCACCGCGCCGCCGTTGCCACGCGGATCGAGGTTCTGAACGAAGACGGCACGGGGCTTGAGGAACGCGCGCGCCTGCTGGAACGCCTTGCCCCCTTCATCGACGTCTTCGACGTGACGATCCCGGATTACGGCATCGAAATGGGCCCCTCGCGCTTTGTCAAAGAGGCGCCCTTGGAAACCCATATCGCCCATGTCCGGGGCGTCACCGGCAAGCCCGTGGTCAGTGTCGGGCGCTTCACCAGCCCGGAAACCATGCTGTCGCAAATCCGCCGGGGCGTGCTTGATTTCATTGGCGCGGCAAGGCCTTCCATCGCCGATCCTTTCCTGCCCGCGAAAATCCGCGACGGGCGGATGGAGGAGATCCGCGAATGCATCGGCTGCAACATCTGCTATGCCCACGATGGGCTTGGCGCGCCGATCCGCTGCACCCAGAACCCCACCATGGGCGAAGAATTCCGTCAGGGCTGGCACCCCGAAAACGTCCCCGCGATCATCGGTCAGGCCGAGCCGGTCCTGATCGTCGGCGCCGGCCCAGCGGGTTTGGAGGCGGCGGTAACCCTTGGCAAACGCGGCGTCCCGGTGATGCTGGCCGAAGCCGCCGAACCCGGTGGCCGCGTGCTGCGTGAGGCCCGCCTTCCCGGCCTGTCCGAATGGGGCCGGGTCGTCGATTGGCGGCTGTCGCAGATCAGCCGGTTGCCGCAGGTTACGCTTTACCCCGGCAGCGCGATGACGGCGGATGACGTGCGCGAAACTGGCGTCTCCCATGTCATGGTCGCGACCGGCAGCCTTTGGCGGACCAACGGCCTTGGCCGCAGCCTGCCGGGGGGCGAGGCCAGCTTTGCCGACCCCCGCACCCTGACCCCCGACCAGATCCTCACCGGCCAGCGCCCCGCCAAGGGCCCGGTCGTGGTCTGGGATGACGAAGGCTATCACATCGCCGCAGGCCTCGCCGACCTTCTGGCCAGTGAGGGCTTCCCCGTGACCTATGTCACCCCGAACGGCACCGTCGCCGAATGGTCCGGCCAGACGGTCGAACAAGACCGCCTGCAATCCCGCCTGATCGACCGCGGCGTCACTATTCACACCAGCCGGATCGTCAACCGTCTGACCCAAGGCCACGCCGTCCTGTCCTGCGCCTTCACCGGGTCCGAGACCACGATCCCCTGCGAGGGCTTTGTCCCCGTCACCTCGCGCGAACCGCAGGATGGTCTTTGGCGCGCATTGCAGGCCCTGCCCCTGCACAGCCTGATCCGCATCGGCGACGCCCGCGCGCCGGGTCTGATCGCCCACGCCGTCCACGACGGCCACCGCGCCGCCCGCGCGCATCTGACGCCCCTCCCGAAACCCCGACGCGAGGTGATCCTGCTTGACTGACCGCAACGGTCAGGTTTCGCCGCCTTGACCTGCCCCCCCGGCAAAGGTCTGATCCGGCAATCCTTTCCCTGCCCACAGACCAAGGCCGATGACCAGTTTTGACACTCGCCGACTTGAACACCGGATGGGCAATTGGGTCCGCGCCAAACTGCCCTTCGCGCTGGCCGAACTCACGCTTTTCGTCTTGAAACAGGGCTGGGCCTGCCTCTTCGGCGGGCTTCTGCTGGTTGCCATCCTGACGACCAAGGCCTTCTGGCAACCCGACTGGCCGCTGCACCGCTATGACGCGCTGTTCCTGTTTGCCATTGCCACGCAAGCCGTCTTCCTTGCAGCACGGCTGGAGACCCGGGAGGAAGCGCGGGTCATCCTTCTGTTCCACCTTACCGGCACGGCGATGGAGTGGTTCAAGGTCTCTGCCGGGTCATGGGCCTATCCCGAGCCGGGGATCTTCAAACTGATGGGCGTGCCGCTGTTTTCCGGCTTCATGTACGCGGCCGTAGGCAGCTACATCGCCCGCGTCATCCGCATCTTCGACATGCGCTTTGCGCCCTATCCGGCCTTTCCGCTGACCCTGATGCTGGCGGCGGCGATCTATGTGAACTTCTTCGCGCACCACTTCCTGCCCGACATCCGGCTGGGGCTGTTTATCGCGACTGTCGCGCTTTACGCCCGCACCCGGATCTGGTTCCGCATCCATGACCGGCATTGGTGGATGCCACTGCCGCTGGCGGCCTTCCTGTCGGCCCTTGCGCTTTGGGTGGCCGAGAATGTCGGAACGGCGACGGGAACCTGGATCTATTCCGGCCAGCTTCCCGGCCATGCGGTCAGCCTTGCCAAGCTTGGTTCATGGTATCTGCTGCTTTACGTGGCCTTCGTCACCGTGACCTTGGTCAGCCGTCAGGCTTTGTCCCGACAGGCACTGGAGTTCACAGATATCCAAGCCACCACGCCAGCCCGGTAGCACCAAGCCCAAGCACAAGAACCCCGATCCCGACCGATTCCACCATGCCCATCACAGTCCCACGCCGCCGCGCGACCGTATCAATGGCAGCAAGGTGGCGCACGCAGGCATCGTAGTCCTGGGCGACCTGACCCAGATCGATCTGCCCCCGCAGTTTGGGGTTCTTTGCCTTGTCATCCGCCTGAACCAGCCGGTCCGCAGCATCGCGGAGCTTGCGCGGCAAAAGCCGCCGACCCCGTCGCAGCTTGGCCGCAAGATCGCGACCGCCAAGCCCGTGCTTCTCTTCCAATAACTGCGAGACACGCTCCACCATCTGATGGACTGCCACCATGCTCATCTTGAAATCCCCACACCCACAGCAGCAAGCCTAAGACTTTACGCCCGTTTTTTCAACTCCTCTGGCCTTGCGCAGCGGCTGGCGGTATTCACCAGACATGCTTGCCATGATACGCCACCCCGCCACAAAGGCCGAAGCGCCGACACTTGTCATCGCCCACGGGCTATATGGCTCGGGCCGGAACTGGGGTGTCATCGCCCGCCGTCTGTCGGATAGGCGCGACGTGGTGGCCGTCGACATGCGCAACCACGGTGAAAGCCCGCGCGCCGCGACGCAGTCTTACCCCGATATGGCGGGTGATCTGGCCGAGGTGATCGAAAGCCTTGGTGGGCCGGTCGATCTTCTGGGCCATTCGATGGGTGGCAAGACCGCGATGCAACTGGCCCTGACCCGGCCCGACCTGATCCGGCGGTTGGTGGTGGCCGATATCGCGCCGGTCGCCTATTCGCATGACCAAAGTCGCAATGCCCGCGCGATGGCCGGTATCGATCTGTCACAGATCACGACGCGGGCCGAGGCGGATGCAGCCCTTGCCCCGTCGATCGACGACCCGGCCCTGCGCGCCTTTTTCCTGCAGTCGCTGGACTTGCGGTCACACCCGCCGCGCTGGCGGCTGAACCTTGCGGTGCTGGAGGCCGAGATGCCGAAGATCGTCGGTTGGCCGGGAACGCAGGGCGTTTTCAACCACCCGGCGCTTTTCCTGACTGGCGGGCTGTCGACCTATGTCCTGCCCGAGCATCGCGAAATCATCCGCGCCCTGTTCCCCAAGGCCCGCTTCGCCAAGATCCCCGATGTCGGCCACTGGCTGCATGCCGAAAAACCCCGCGAGTTCGAAGAAACCGTTCGGGTTTTCCTTGAGGCCGAAGCCTCTAGCTGATCTGCCGTGCCACGAACCAGCTGACCGGCAAGGCCAGCACCGCCCCGGCTGCCGCCGCCGCAATGATCGGGTAAAGCGTGACCTGACCCATGGTCAGAACCACAATCACCCCAGTCCCCGCCATCGCAGTGGCAATCATCGAATACAGAACCATCATCAGACGCATTGCTTTTCTCCCCTGCCTTTCATCACACCGCACAGTCTATCAGCCCCACTCCTACTCCGCCTTGATCGGCATCAATCTGTCCCGCCCGCTTGCAAGCCCGCACTTCGCAAGGCTAACATCCCCTTGTTTCAAGGAGTCCCGCATTGCTCTCGCTGGCCGATTCAAAGACGATCCTTGTGGCCCAGCCCGACGCGGCTCCCTGGGAGGGGATCACCGTCTCGCCCTCTTTGATCCTTGGCGGGCTTCTGGCGCTGGCCGTTCTCTATCTGCTCCCGGTCCTGATGGCCCCGCAACGGGGGCGCAGGAACAATCATCGCAAGCCCCGGCCCCCCAAGCCCACACAGCGCCACCGCCGCACATCCGCCAGACCGCCGGAACAGCGGAACTGGATCGTCGTCGACGGCTCCAACGTCATGCACTGGCAGGAAGGCGCGCCCAGCCTTGTCCCGCTTCTGAAGGTCATGGACAGCCTCAAATCCCGCGGGTTTGCACCTGGGGTTGTCTTCGACGCCAATGCCGGTTGGAAGCTTTTTGGCCGCTATGTGAACGAAGAGGAGTTCGGCCGCCAGCTTGGCCTGCCGACCAATCAGGTTCTGGTCGTCCCCAAGGGCACGCAGGCCGACCCCTATATCCTGACCACCGCCCGCGATTTCAACGCGCGGATCGTGACAAATGACCGGTATCGCGACTGGGCCGAGACCTACCCCGAAGTGGCACAGAAGGGATTTCTGGTTCCGGGCAGCCTGCAGGGCGACAAGATCACGCTTCTGGGCCTTGCAGGCCCTGCCGCCGTGCCTGCCAAATCTTAACCCTTTGGAAACCAAATCCGGGTGAGGCTGACCTTCCGAGTCGTTCCTTTGGAAGGCAGGCCCGCCATGGATCCGGTTGACGAATATGCCCGGCTGAAAACCGAAATCAAACGCATGCAGGACCGGCTTGAGGTTCTGCGTGAGGCGTTTTTGCGCCCCGATGCCCGGCTGCGATCAAACCAGTACGAAGTGCAGGTCCGAAGGCAGAAGCGCCGGGTTTTCCTCAAGGATCGTCTGCCGCCAGAGGTGCTGGCCGACCCCCGCTACTGGGAAGAGCGGGAGAACGAAGTCGTGACCTATCGGGCATTCGGCCCCGGCATCGACGAACGGTATGGCGCATACGCGGTTGAGCGGGTCTAGGCGGATGGGGTGGGCGCTGTGCCCGCCTGCCCTACCGCCGTCCCCTTGACCGCTTGCCACCCCTTTGCCCTGCCCGTCCGGCGGTTGACCGGCCAGTCCTCTTGACCGCTTCCTCCACCGCCTCCTCGATCACCTCCTGCCGGGCGAAGGGGTCGTCGGCGACGGCCAACTCCACCGCCTCCAGCCGCTTGACCTCGTCCCGGATGCGGGCGGCTTCTTCGAATTCCAGGTTCTCGGCGGCCTTGCGCATGGCCAGACGCAGCGCGTCCAGATGGGCGGCAAGGTTCTGGCCAACCATCGGTTTTGCCACCTTGGTCGTGATGCGCGCCTGATCGGTGTCGCCTTGCCAGAGGCCGGCCAGCACATCCTCGACGTTCTTCTTCACCGTCTCGGGCGTGATGCCATGCAGCGTGTTGTAGGCCACCTGCTTTTCGCGGCGGCGGTTGGTTTCGCCAATCGCGCGCTCCATCGACCCGGTCATCCGGTCGGCATACATGATCACCCGGCCTTCGGCGTTCCGGGCCGCACGACCAATGGTCTGGATCAGCGAGGTTTCCGACCGCAGGAAACCTTCCTTGTCAGCGTCGAGAATGGCCACCAGCCCGCATTCGGGGATATCGAGGCCCTCACGCAGAAGGTTGATCCCGAGCAGCACGTCAAACGCCCCCAGCCGCAAATCCCGCAGGATTTCAATGCGTTCGATGGTGTCGATGTCGCTGTGCATATAGCGCACGCGGATGCCCTGTTCGTGCAGGTAGTCGGTCAGGTCTTCGGCCATGCGCTTGGTCAGCACCGTCGCCAGCGTCCGCAGGCCACGGGCGGCCACTTTGCGGATTTCGTCCAGAAGGTCGTCAACCTGCATCTCCACGGGTCGGATTTCGACCTGTGGGTCGACCAGGCCCGTTGGGCGGATCACCTGCTCGGTGAAGACGCCGCCGGTTTGTTCCATCTCCCAGGCCGCCGGGGTGGCCGAGACGAAGACGGATTGCGGGCGCATGGCGTCCCATTCCTCGAACTTAAGCGGGCGGTTGTCCATGCAACTGGGCAGGCGGAAGCCATGTTCGGCAAGGGTCATCTTGCGGCGGAAGTCGCCCTTGTACATGCCGCCGATCTGGGGCACCGAGACGTGAGATTCGTCCGCAAAAACAATGGCATTGTCGGGGATGAATTCAAACAGCGTCGGTGGCGGTTCCCCCGGCGCGCGGCCCGTCAGATAGCGGGAATAGTTTTCGATCCCGGCGCAAGCCCCGGTCGCCTCCAACATCTCAAGGTCAAAGTTGCAGCGCTGTTCCAACCGCTGCGCCTCCAGAAGTTTGCCCTCGCCCGTCAGCTGCTTCAGCCGGTGGAAAAGTTCGTCCTTGATGCCCTTGATCGCCTGCGCCAGCGTCGGTCGGGGGGTGACATAGTGACTGTTGGCATAGATCCGAATCTGCTTGAAACTGTCGGTCTTCGCCCCGGTCAGGGGGTCGAATTCGACAATCGATTCAAGCTCTTCGCCAAAGAACGAAAACCGCCAAGCGCGGTCTTCAAGGTGGGCGGGCCAGACCTCCAGGCTGTCGCCGCGCACGCGGAAGGCTCCGCGCTGGAAGCTGGCCTCCAGCCGTTTGTATTGCTGGGCCACCAGTTCGGCCATCACCTTGCGCTGGTCGTAGAACCCGCCGACGATCAGGTCTTGCGTCATCGCCGAATAGGTCTCGACCGAACCGATACCGTAGATGCATGACACCGAGGCGACGATGATCACGTCATCGCGTTCCAAAAGCGCCCGGGTGGCCGAGTGGCGCATCCGGTCGATCTGTTCGTTGATCTGGCTTTCCTTCTCGATATAGGTGTCGGTCCGCGCGACATAGGCTTCGGGCTGGTAATAGTCGTAGTAGGACACGAAGTATTCGACGGCGTTATCGGGGAAGAAGCCCTTGAATTCGCCGTACAATTGCGCGGCCAGCGTCTTGTTCGGCGCAAGGATGATCGCCGGTCGCTGGGTTTCCTCGATCACCTTGGCCATGGTGAAGGTCTTGCCCGTCCCCGTTGCCCCCAGCAGCACCTGATCACGCTCCCCGGCCAAAACCCCGGCGGTCAGTTCGCGGATCGCGGTGGGCTGGTCCCCCGCAGGCTGGAACGGGGTGGACAGCACGAAAGCCCGCCCGCCCTCCAGCTTGGGCCGGGTCAGCACGTCGGGGCGTTCGGTCACGGCGTTGATATTGTTGTGGGGCATCGGTCGGGGGCTTTCCGAGTCGGGGAAAAGCAGATTTGATCTGTTTTTGTTCTAATTCAAGACGGGATCGGCGGGAATAGGCGAAACCGTTGCCCAATGCGGTTGAAGCGGCTAAGGCAACGGCAGAGGTGGGATATGGCCAAGAAGATCGACACGCGCGCAGTGGGCCTGGATGTGGGGCTTGCCTTCATCCGCTGGCTGACCGGCGCGGACAACCTGCATTACGGGCTTTGGACCGGGCTTGAGGTGACGGCAGGCAATCTGCGCGCGGCGCAGGATGCCTATACGGTCAAGCTGTTTGGCTACCTTCCCCAAGGCCCCCTGCGCATTCTTGATATCGGCGGTGGCGCGGGCGAGACGGCGAAAAAGCTGCTGGCGCTTGGCCATTCGGTCGAGATTGTCGTGCCCTCGGCCTTTCTGGCCGCCCGCTGCCGGATCAACGCCCCCGGCGCGACCGTGCATGAATGCAAGCTTGAGGATTTCACCGGTCGGGGGCCGTTTGACCTGTGTCTTTTCTCGGAAAGCTTCCAGTACATCCCTCTGTCCGAAAGCCTGCCGATCTGCGACAGGCTGCTTGCCCCCGGTGGCCAGGTTCTGATCGCCGATTGCTTCCGCACGGCCGAATATCGCGGCCGCCAAGTGCATGGCCCGCAACCGGGTGGCGGCCATAGGGTTGCAGATTTTCGGGCCGCGCTTGCATCCTCTCCCTTTGCTGTTCTGGCCGAGGAAGAGATCACCGACGCCGTCGCCCCCTCCATCGATCTGGAGCAGGAATTCTTCGCTGTCCTTGGGCATGGCGTCACCCGAGTCTCGGACGCCCTGCACGAAACCCGGCCCTTCGGTCACTGGGTCCTTGGTCGGCTTGTCGGTCTGGTCCTGTCGCGCAAACGTCGGGCTAACCTGATGCAGCGCCTGACCGGAAAAACCCGCAGCGCCGAGGCCTTCCGCAAGTTCAACAGCTATCGGATTCTGCGGCTTGGTCGCTTGGGCTGATGGCTTGATTCGATCAGCGGAAGAAATCTGCACTTACAGCACATCTTTAGGTTGATATCTGGAAACAGTTGCGCCAGAGTGATCCGGCAAGCAGCAACTGTGCTGTCGGCTGATCCACACCCCACACCCCACGACCCCCCGGATCAGCCGACAGCCTTTTCCCTCTCATCCCAACCATCTCGCGCTTGCGCTTTGGCGAAAGCTTGGGAATAAGGACGGGAACGTCAGAGGATACCCCATGCGCGCACGCATCTACCAACCCGCCAAGACCGCGATGCAATCGGGAACCGCGAAGACGCACCAATGGGTGCTGGAATTCGCCCCCGCCTCGGCCCGCGAAGTTGACCCGCTGATGGGCTGGACCTCGTCCGGCGACACCCAGTCCCAGGTCAGGCTGCGGTTCGACAGCCGCGAGGCAGCCGAGGCCTATGCCGAAGAGAAGGGGTTGGAGTTTGACGTGGCCGAGCCAAAACCCCGCAAGCCCGTGATCCGCCAACGCGGCTATGGCGAAAACTTCGCCACCGACCGAAAAGGCGCCTGGACGCACTGACATGACGTCCCTGACCATCGCCCGCGAACGCCCGACCGGGGCGGACCTGACCCTGTTGATGGAACGGCACACCGTCGACATGCATGCCGATACCCCGCCGGAAAGCATTCACATGATGGACGCATCCTCGCTGGATATTCCAGAGGTCGCGTTTTTCGTCCTGCGCGACGAAGGGGTTCCGGTGGGGATGGGGGCTTTCAAGAAGATTGACGCGACCCATGCCGAGATCAAGTCGATGCATGTCCTGTCCGAACAGCGCGGCAAGGGCCTGTCGCGCCGGATGCTGGAGCATATTCTGGTCGAGGCGAAAGCAGCTGGCTTTACCCGGCTAAGCCTTGAAACCGGGTCGCAAGGAATGTTCGAACCGGCACGGCAGCTTTATGCGCGCGCGGGGTTTGATGAATGCCCGCCGTTCGCAAGCTATGCCCTAGACCCGAACTCGGTCTTCATGACAAAGGTGCTTGCCTGATCGCGGCACCTGCCGCAAAAGGGCCTTGTGCGGGCTCATAGCTCAACTGGATAGAGCAAGGACCTTCTAAGTCCGAGGTTGGGGGTTCGAGTCCTCCTGGGCCCGCCATTTTCCCGAAAGAATTCGACGGAAATCGGCGCGGACTTCGTGTAGGGTCCGCGCATTGGTGTCTTTCAGGGAGTATTGGACATGACGACTCGACGGAAGCTGCTGGCATTCGGGCTGGGGGCCGTCATCGCCCCTCTGACTTCGGTCAGGGTCTGGGCGGGCGACTGGGTCGACCTTGGCAGCCGTGAAGTGCAGGTCTATGGCGATGCCGACCGGATTCTCGTGGCCGACAATGCCGGGATCTATACCAAGCTGCGGCTGAAGGTGACCGGCAACAACGTCCATGTTGACCGCGCCGTGGTCTATTTCGGCAATGGCGAGCATCAGGCCTACAGCTTCGACGCGCTGGTCGAGCAAGGTACCCATTCCGGCGCGCTGGACCTGCCGGGAGAGGGCCGCGCGATCCTGTATGTCGACATGTTCTATCGCCGCCGCAAGAACGGCAAGGGCAAGGCCTTTGTCACCCTGCAGGGGCTGACGGCCTATTAAACCTGTCTGGTTCTGATTGAACCAAACGGACCGGAAAACGCGGTCGCGCGCAAGCGAGAGGCAGCGACTTCCGATACGAGATCGAACCAGACAGGCTCTAAGCCTTCTTCGCCGGGGCGCCCCCTTCGAACCTGTTGCCGTGGCGATAGTCGCAGGGGGCCTCTTGCATCTGCAGATGCAGGCCCGTGCCCGTGAACGGATGGGCGCGAGCGAGGTCTTCGTCGAAGTCGATGCCCAAACCGGGGGCTTCGGGCGGGATGATATAGCCGTCCTCCCACTTGATCGTGTTCTTGATCAGCTTGAGGTGGAATTCCCCACCCGTTTCAATGGTTTCCGCGATCAGCAGGTTCGGGATCGAGGTGGCGAAATGCACGTTCGCCGCCCATTCGACCGGGCCCGCGTACAGATGCGGTGCCATCTCGGCGTTGAAAACCTCGGCCATGGCGGCGATCTTCTTCGCCTCCCAGATGCCGCCCACGCGGCCCAAGGCGGGCTGCAGGATCTTGACCCCGCCCATGCGCAGAAGCGCGCCGAATTCGGCCTTGGTCGTCATCCGCTCGCCGGTGGCCAGCGGAATGCGGACCGACTTTGCCACCTCGGCGAATTCCAGAAGGTTATCTGGCGGGATCGGCTCTTCGTACCAAAGCGGGTTGAAGGGTTCCAACTCGCGCCCCATCCGGATCGCGCCCGGCGTGGTGAACTGGCCATGGGTCCCGAACAGAAGGTCGGCGCGGTCGCCCACGGCTTCCCTGATCTTGCGGCAGAATTCGACCGACCGGGTGATGTCGGACATCGCCGGTTCATGCCCGCCCCGGATCGTATAGGGACCGGCGGGGTCGAACTTGACCGCCGTGAAGCCCATGTCGACATAGCGCGCCGCGGCTTGGGCGGTCATGTCGGGGTTGACCCAGAACTCTGCCGCGTCCTCATCCGGTTGCGGGTAAAGGTAGGTATAGCTGCGGATGCGGTCGTTCATCTTGCCGCCAAGCAGAGCCCAGACCGGCCGGTTCCGCGCCTTGCCAAGGATGTCCCAGCAGGCGATCTCCAACCCCGCAAAGGCGCCCATCACGGTCGGGTCGGGCCTTTGGGTAAAGCCCGAGGAATAGACGCGTCGGAACATCAGTTCGATATTCTCGGGGTTCTCGCCCTGCATGTGACGTTCGAACACGTCCTCGATGACGGCCTGCATCGCCTTGGGGCCAACGGTCGAGGCATAGCATTCGCCATAGCCCACGATGCCGGTGTCGGTGGTCAGCTTCGGGAAAATCCAGTAGCGCCCGCCCCAGCCGGGAAACGGAGGGGCCACGACGAAGATTTCAAGGTCCTTGAGTTTCATGGTCGCGCCCCTTGGCTTGCGGCGGAACCGGGGGATTTCACACCCCCACTCCGCCGTGGGATATTTGGTGAAGAGAAAGCTAGAGGGGGTGATTGTATTTTGGTCGCAGTAAAGCGACGCAGATATGCCGCAAACAGGCTATGGACGATGACCGATGCGGGTCAGGAATGCCAGAAGTGGGTCGGCAAAGCCCTGCGGGTCGGTCAGCATCGTCAGATGGCTGCCACCCCGGATCAGGTGGAAGTCCGACCCCGCGATCAGATCGGCGGTTTCGCGTTGCAGGTCGGGCGGGGTCTTGCGGTCGTCAGAGCCGGCAAGGGTCAGGGTCGGCAGCTTCAGCGTGGCGGTCGTCTGGTAGAAATCGGCGGTGGAAATCGCGGCGGCGAAGCCCTGCCAGCCCTCCGGGCGGGTCCGGTCAAGCATCGCCCGGGTCTGCAGCAGGGCGGGCGATTGCCGCCAGCGCGGGCCAAGAAAGGCGGCGCATTCGGCCTCAAGGTCCGGGCCTTTGGCGCGGAGGCGGGCAAGGCGGTTTTCCCAGCTGGCAGGATTGGCGAAGCGGGTGGAAGAGCCGGTCAGAACCATCGCCCGGACCAGATCAAGCCGTTTGATTGCAAGGCCTTGCGCGATCAACCCACCTTCGCCTGCGCCAAGGATCACGGCGTCCTTCAGGGCGAAATGCGTCATCAGACTTTCGACATCCCGGATCATCGCGCCCATCGCATAGGGGGCGTCGGGGCTGTCGGACGCGCCATGCCCGCGCAGGTCAAGACGCAGGATGCGCAGGCCTTTCAGGTGGGGCAGAAGCCCGTCCCAGACGCGCAGGTCCAGACCCAACCCGTGGATCAGCACCAGTGGCGGGGCAGTTTCGGGGCCGGTCAGATCGGCGTTCAGCCGCAGGTCGGAAAGCCAGACGACGGTCACCCGAACCTCTTTAGTGCGGTGCGGAAAACCTCTGGGTCGACGTTGCCGCCGGTCGCGACGGCGACGACAGTATCGGGCAAGTCTGGGGTGAACAGGGCGGCGGCAAGGGCGGCTGCCCCACCGGGTTCAAGCACGATGCGAAGGTGGGTGAAAGCCAGCGCGACGGCTTGCAGGGCCTGATCGTCGGTGACGACAGCGCCCGTTCCGGCAAGGCGTTGCAGGATCGGGAAGGTCAGTTTGCCGGGGGTGGGGGTCAGGATCGCATCACAGATGGAGCCAGAGATACGGGCGTTTTTTTCATGTTTTCCACTGGTTAGGGAACGCGCCATATCGTCGAACCCTTCCGGCTCGGCGGTGCGGACGGTCAGGCCGGGGGCGTGATGTTCCAGCGCCAGCGCGATGCCCGAGGCAAGACCGCCACCGCCGCAGCAGACGAAAACCTCGGCCTTCGTTATGCCTGCGGCGACGGTCTGGCGGGAAAGTTCAAGGCCGACGGTGCCTTGGCCTGCGATGACCATGGGATCGTCGAAGGGCTTGATCAGGGTCAGGCCGCGTTTGGCGGACAAGTCTGCCCCCAATGCGTCGCGGTCGGTGGTGGCGCGGTCGTACAGAACGACTTCGGCCCCATAGCTGCGGGTATTGGCGATCTTCACCTGCGGCGCGTCCGAGGGCATCAGGATGACACAAGGGCTTGCGTGCGCCGCCGCCGCATAGGCAACCCCTTGCGCATGATTGCCGGACGAATAGGCGATGACGCCACGCTTTCGGGCGGCTTCGGACAGGGCGGAAACGGCGGACCAGCCGCCACGGGCCTTGAAGCTGCCGGTGACTTGCAGGCATTCGGCCTTGACGAAGATCCGGCGGCCAAAGGCGCGGTCGAGGAGGGGGGCGTTCAGAAGTGGCGTCTCACGGACGTGCCCCGCCATGCGCTGGGCGGCGGCTTCGATGGCGGCGATGTCGGTCATGGCAGGGCCTTCAGGAAAGCGTGGATCACGGCAAGGGATTCCGGTTCGTCGAGGAAAGGAATATGAGCGCGATCAGGGACTTGCGTGAAAAGCATGTCGGGGCGGCGGGCTTGCATTTTCTGTGCCGTTTCCACCGTCAGCAGGTCGGAATTGGCCCCCCGGATCAGGGCGAGGGGCAAGCCTTGCAGGGCATCGAACAGCGGCCAGAGGTCGACGGGGGGGCCTTCGAAGGCCTTCAGGAACGACTCGCGCAGGGCGGGGTCATAGGGGATGCGGAGGCCTTCGGGGGTCTCAATGGAGAGTTTGCGGGCTTCCTCAAGCCAGCGGCGTTCGGGGACACCTACAAAACCTGGGGTGCGGGACAGGCGTTCGGCATAGCCTTGGTAGGTCTTGCCTGCCGGATTTCGACCGACATAGTCGAAGATGCGATTGAGGCCGTCGCGCGCGATTTCGGGTCCGACGTCGTTGAGGCAGAGGCCAAGAACCCGGTCGCGCGCCACCGCGCTAAGCACCATGCCGATCAGCCCACCGCGTGAGGTGCCAAGGATCGCGGCTTTTTTGACCCCCAGATGATCGAGGAGTGCCAGCACATCGCGGGATTCCTGATCCACGGTATAGCTGTCAGCGCCGGTCCAGTCGCTGGCCCCACGACCCCGATAATCCATCCGAATCAACCGGATAGGGGGAAGGTGCGGGGCAAGGTAGTCAAAATCGGCCATGCTGCGGGTCAGGCCGGGAAGGCACAGAAGCGGCAGCCCCTGACCCTGATCGCGATAGGCGAGCATGGCGCCATCCGGGGCGCGGAATCGGGTTTCGGGCATCGGGACCTTCCTTTCGCGGCAAGGTGGCATGGGGCGCAGGCGGGGGGAAGGGTGGCGATGGTTGCGGAAGAGTTAACGAAAAGCGGGCCGGGTGAGGCGAAATCGGGGGGCAGACCGCGTAAGTGCCTAATATCTGGGCGTTAATCCGGGTCGAATTGGGTGAATTCCGTGTCTTGCTTTTGTCTTGCTTTCGTCTTCCATCCGTCTTGCCCCAAAGCAAGACATGCCAGCGTTAACCCTGTCGCGCGAATCGGTGGCAGGAGGCCTGCGGCGATCAAACGGACGGGCGCCAAGCGACGCAAATTGGCTGTTGCACCATTGGTCGCGGACGGCAGTGCTTGTGAGACGGGCGCGGGGCGACTAAACCCGTTCTGCAAACGAGAGGGGCAGCGGCATGGCGGACAGTTCGGTGGTCGAGGACCGGCCAAGGTCGAAACGTGTCGGCGCGCTGCGCGGGCTTGTACCGTTCCTGCGGCCGCATCTGGGCATGGCGGGGCTGGCGCTGATGGCGCTGATCCTGACGGCTGGGATCAGCCTGATCCTGCCGCTGGCCGTGCGGCGGGTGGTTGATGGGTTCAACACCGCCAATGTCGAGTTGCTGGACAAGTATTTCGGGGCGGCGTTGGCGATTGCGGCGCTGCTCGCGCTTGGTACGGGCGCGCGCTATTACCTTGTCACCCGGCTGGGCGAACGGGTCGTGGCCGATATCCGCAAGGCGCTGTTCGACCGCGTGCTGGGCATGTCGCCCGCGTTTTTCGAACGCATCCTGACGGGCGAGGTTCTTAGCCGGATCACCACGGACACGACGCTGATTCTGTCGGTGATCGGGTCTTCGGTTTCGGTCGCGCTGCGCAACGTGCTGATCCTGTTCGGCGGGCTGGTGCTGTTGTTCCTGACCTCGGCCAAGCTGACTGGCCTTGTGCTGCTGATCGTGCCTGCAATCATCGTGCCGATCATCGTTCTGGGCCGAAAGCTGCGGGCCTTGTCGCGCGAGAACCAGGACTGGATCGCGGCTTCGTCCGGGGCGGCCTCGGAAGCGCTGTCTTCGGTCCAGACGGTGCAGGCCTTCACCCATGAGGCGGAAACCCGTGGTCAGTTCGGCGAGGTGACCGAGAAAAGCTTTGGCGCGGCCAAGTCGCGGATCAAGACGCGGGCGGTGATGACGGTGATCGTGATCTTTCTGGTCTTCGCCGGGGTGGTCGGCGTGCTGTGGATCGGGGCCCGGGACGTGCGGGCGGGGACAATGTCGGTTGGCGCGCTGATCCAGTTCGTGATCTATGCGGTGATGGTGGCGGGCGCGGTCGGGGCCTTGTCGGAAATCTGGGGCGAGATTCAGCGGGCTGCTGGTGCCACCGAGCGGCTGGTGGAGCTGTTGGGGACCGATGACTCGGTCCGTGATCCGATCAACCCGAAGGCCCTGCCCCGCCCGGTCAAGGGCGAGATCGCCTTTCGGGATGTGACCTTCAGCTATCCCACAAGGCCCGAGACCTCGGCCCTGCATGGGGTTTCGCTGTCGGTCAAACCGGGAGAGACCGTCGCGCTGGTCGGGCCTTCGGGTGCGGGCAAGACGACGATCCTGCAGCTTCTGATGCGGTTCTATGACCCGCAATCGGGGCAGATCACCATGGACGGGGTGCCCCTGACCGATCTGGTGCGCGGCGATTTCCGCAAGGCGATTGCGCTGGTGCCGCAGGACCCGGTGATCTTTGCCACGTCGGCGCGCGAGAACATCCGCTTTGGGCGGCTGGATGCAACGGATGCCGAAGTCGAGGCTGCCGCCCGTGCGGCGGCTGCGCATGACTTCCTGACCGCTTTGCCGCAAGGCTATGACAGCTATCTGGGCGAGCGGGGGGTGATGCTGTCGGGCGGGCAAAAGCAGCGCGTCGCCATTGCGCGGGCCATCCTGCGCGACGCGCCGATCCTGCTTCTGGACGAGGCGACCTCGGCCCTGGACGCGGAAAGCGAACGGCTGGTGCAAGCGGCGGTCGACAAGCTGGCCGAGGGGCGGACGACTCTGGTCGTGGCGCACCGGCTTGCGACGGTGAAACGCGCCGACCGGATCGTTGTGTTCGAAGCGGGCCAGATCGTGGCGCAGGGCACGCATGATGCGCTGGTGGCCGAGGGCGGGCTTTATGCCCGGCTGGCCCGGCTGCAATTCACCGACGGGACTGTGTGACGTGACGTTGCGGAAATGTGGGGTAAGAACAAACTGACTTCACAAGCGACCGCATACTCCCCATCTTGTCGGAAACCTGCGGATCAACAGCGGGCTGACATGGGGGAAGAACCGGATGACCAGCTTCGCAACATCGGCGGACCTGCGCGCGATCGAGGCCGAGATGACCTGGGCCGAACGGGGCCAGGCCCGGTCGATCCATGACTATCTGACCCGGGCCAAGACCCGCCACGGCGACCGTCCGGCGATCAGCTTTCAGCTGCTGTCCGGCCCCGAGACCAAGAAGACGACCCTGACCTGGTCGGCGCTGCACGCGCAGGTGACGCAGGCCGCGAACCTGTTCCGCGCGCTGGGTGTCGGCGAGACGGACACGGTTGCCTTCATCCTGCCCAACACGATGGAAACGGCGGTGACCTTCCTTGCCGGAGCGGTCGCGGGGATTGTCAATCCGATCAACCCCTTGCTGGAGCCGGAAAAGATCGCCTCGATCCTACGCGAGACCAATGCCAAGGTCGTGGTCACGCTGAAGGCTTTCCCGAAAACCGATCTGGCGCAGAAGGTCAGCGAGGCGGTGCAATTCGCCCCGAATGTCAAGACGGTGCTGGAGGTCGATCTGGTGCCGAACCTTTCGGGGTTGAAACGGTTGATCGTGCCCTGGGTCCGGCCCAAGAACCCCAAGCAGCACACGGCCGATGTCAAGGACTTCAGGGCCGAGGCGGCCCGGATGCCCGCTGACCGCCTGACCTTTGCCGACCGCACCGAGGACCACGTTGCCGCCTATTTCCACACCGGCGGCACGACGGGCATGCCGAAGGTCGCGCAGCACAAGGTCAGTGGCATGATCTACAACGGCTGGCTTGGGTCGACGCTTTTGTTCAAGGCGGACGACGTGGTGATGTGCCCCCTGCCGCTGTTCCACGTTTTCGCCTGCTATCCGATCCTGATGTCGATGATCGGATCGGGGGCGCATGTCGTCTTTCCGACCCCGCAGGGCTATCGCGGGGAGGGCGTGTTCGACAATCTGTGGAAGCTGGTTGAACGGTACCGCTGCACCTATCTGATCACGGTTCCGACTGCCTTGTCGGCGCTGATGCAGCGCCCGGTGAATGCCGATATTTCCAGCCTGAAAAGCGCCTTTTCTGGGTCGGCCCCATTGCCGATCGAGCTTTACAACCGCTTCAAGAAGGAAACCGGGATCGAGATCATCGAGGGCTATGGCCTGACCGAGGCGACTTGTCTGGTCGCGGTGAACCCGGTCGACGGGCCGAAGAAGATCGGGTCGGTTGGCTGCATCTTCCCCTATACGACCGTGCGCATCCTGACCAAGCAAGGGGCGACCCATTTCCGCGAATGCGCGGTGGACGAGGTGGGCGAGATCTGCATCTCCAGCCCCGGCGTGTTCGAAGGCTCGACCTATACCGAAGCCGACAAGAACCGGGAACTGTTCGCCGATGGCCGGTTCCTGCGGACGGGCGATCTGGGACGGATCGATGCGGATGGCTATCTGTTCATCACCGGTCGTGCGAAGGACCTGATCATTCGGGGCGGGCACAACATTGACCCCGCGATCATCGAAGAGGCGCTGATGGGGCACCCGGCGGTGGCCATGGTCGGCGCGATCGGCCAGCCCGATGCCCATGCGGGCGAGCTTCCTTGCGCCTATCTTGAGCTGGTCAAGGGGGCTGCGGCCTCGGTCGATGAGCTTATGGCCCATGCCACCGCCCGTATCAGCGAACGCGCTGCCCTGCCGAAATACATGGAAGTACTGCCCGAACTGCCGAAAACCGCCGTCGGCAAGGTCTTCAAGCCCGACCTGCGGCGGATGGCGATTGCACGGACCTATGACGCGGCCTTGGCCGAAGCAGGCATTCCCGCCAGGGTCGCCCAGGTGATCGAAGACAAGAAGCGCGGCCTTGTGGCGCAGCTTGCCAAAAGCGCCCCGGTCGACGACGAGGCGGTAAGCGGCGTTCTAGGCCAGTTTTCAAACCCTTGGGAATGGGCGGCCTGAAGAAATCAGGGCCTTGTCCCGAAGATGACGAAAACTTTCATTTGCCTGAATCGCCTGCGCGCGCGAAAACACGCGCAGGGAATGACTTGCGGGTAGGGAAAGATGAACATTCGGATGGGTATTGCTGCGGTCGCACTGACCGTTTTTGGGGCGGCCGCAGAGGCGCAACAATCTGAGGTGCTGTTTTCGCATAAGCACTGGAGCGTCAGCATCGTGGGCTGGGACGACGGGTCAGTCGGCTGCGTCGCCGAAGTGACCGCGCCGGGCGAGGCCTTTTCGATCTGGACCTATCCGGATGGGGCCGTGCAGTTGCAGTTCTATTCGACGGCCTGGCAGTTCGGCGAAGGTGATACTGCGGATCTTGAAGTTCAGGTCGACCGCCGCGCACCGTGGAGCCTGACGGCAGCCGAGCTTTACCAGAATTCGGTGCTGTTCTATCTGCCCGACAGCCAGGCTGGTGTAAACTTCATCACCGAAATCGCTCGTGGCAACCGGCTTTATCTGCGGGACTATGATGGGTCGGACGTGCAGAATTACTCACTGGCCGGGTCAAGCGCCTCGATTGACGCGCTGATCGATTGCGGCGACGTGATCCAGAGCCCCGGCAATCCGTTCAACTGATCGGGGCACTGCGATTTCTTCGAAGAAATCGTGCCGGAGCCTTTGAAGGCTCCGGTCGGGAATTTTCGAAAATTCCGGCGGCTAAAGCGCGTCGGTGTCCATCCAGATGGTCACCGGCCCGTCATTGACCAGACTGACCGCCATATCCGCGCCGAACTGGCCGTTTTCGACGGGAACACCTTCGGCGCGCAGGGCATCGCTGAATTTCTGGTACAGACGCTCGCCCTCTGCCGGAGGCGCGGCGGTGGAAAAGCCGGGGCGGTTGCCGCGCAGGTCGGCGGCAAGGGTGAACTGGCTGACGACAAGGGCCGACCCGCCGATATCCTTGACCGACAGGTTCATCTTGCCCTGATCGTCCTTGAAGACGCGCAGTTTTGCGACCTTGGCCGCCAGCTTTTCGGCCTGCGTGTCGGTATCGCCGCCCATGGCGCAGACAAGGATCAGAAAGCCCTTGGCCGTCTGCCCGATCAGTGTGCCGTCCACATGGACCTGCGCCTGCGCGACGCGCTGGAGGACGGCCCTCACAGTTCATTCTCCCACGGCGGGTTGGCCCCGGCGCGGGCGCAGGTGATGGCGGCAGCGCGGGTTCCCAGCGTCAGGGCGGCATCCAGCGTGGCGTCGGACAGGGTGGCGATTCCGGCTTTGGTCAGTGCCCCGGCCTTGTGCAGCGCGGCCAGGGTGCCCGCGTTGAACGTGTCGCCCGCGCCGACAGTGTCGACGACGGTGATCTTCTGGGCGGCGACAAAGCGGTCCTGCGTCGCGGTCACCGCGCGGGCCCCGGCGGCGCCTTCGGTGATGAACACAAGCTTCGGCCCTTTGGCCAGGATGCCACGGGCAAGCGCGGTCAGGTCGCCGGGGCCAGACAGCCAGTGCAGATCCTCATCCGACAGTTTCACGATATCGGCACGGGCGATCATCCGTTCGATGCGGGCGCGGTATTCGGTTTCCTTGCCTTTGATGAAGCCGGGGCGGATGTTGGGGTCGACCATGGTGACGCGGGTTGCCGCTTCGCGGGCCTGCAGCGCCTCATAGGTGCTGGCGGCGGGGTCGTTGACCAGGCTGATCCCGCCGAGGAAGAGGGTGGAGATTTCTGGCGGCAGGGTGGGCAACTGATCTGTAGAAAGCATCCGGCCCGCCGTGCCCTCGTCATAAAAGGCATAGGTGGCCTGGCCGTTCACCAGCTTGACGAAGGCCACGGTCGTGGGCCGGTCGGACCGGGCGAGGTAGCGGGTGTCGACGTGGGAAGCGATCAGCGTGTCGGCAAGGATTTCGCCCAGCATGTCGTTCGAGACGCCCGAGAAGAAGGCCGAGGGCGCGCCAAGGCGACCAAGCGCGATGGCGGTGTTGAAGACAGCCCCCCCCGCATAGGGGGCAAAAGCGGGTTCACCCAGCGCCGAGGTCCGGGGCAGCATGTCGATCAGCGCTTCGCCACAGCTTAGAATCATCGCGATCTCCTCATGGTCCTGTGCCTGATTAGCGCCCCGCCTGTGGTAGCGCAAACAGTGACCGAGTCAGCTTTGGAAATAGGGGGCAAGATGGGCGCGGACGCGGGCCAGCGGGGTGGTGCCTGCGGTGTCGGGGATAAAGGGCTGGCCGGTGATCGCCTCATAGGCCTGCACATAGACACGGGCGGTCTGGTCGATCATCTCGGCCGGGATTTCGGGGATCGCATCCTTGTAGGGATCGCAGCGGGCGACCACCCAGGACCGGATGACATCCTTGTCAAAGCTGGGCGGACGCGACCCCGTGGCGAAGGCGGCCTCATAGCCATCGGCGATCCAGTAGCGGCTTGAATCGGGGGTATGGATTTCGTCGGCCAGAAGGATGTTGCCTTCGGTGTCCACGCCGAATTCGTATTTCGTATCGACAAGGATCAGGCCCCTTTCGGCGGCCATCTTCTGGCCGCGCGCGAAGAGGGCAAGGGATTTTGCGCTGACTTCGTCCCATTGCTTTTGGGTCAAGAGGCCCTGGGCAAGGATATCCTGCGCGGTCAGGGGCTCATCATGCCCGCCGTCAAAGGCCTTGGACGTGGGGGTGATGATCGCCTGCGGCAGGGCCTGGTTGTCTTTCAGGCCATCGGGCAGTTGGTGGCCATACATGCGCCGCTGGCCCGCCTTGTACTGCGTCAGGATCGAGGTCGAGGTGGTGCCCGCCAGATACCCGCGCACGACGATTTCCACCGGCAGGATGGTGACCCGCTTGCCCCGGACGACATTGGCATCGGGGTAGTCGATGACATGGTTCGCGGCGATGTCGGCGGTTTGGTCGAACCAGTAGCGCGCCAGTTGCGTCAGCACCTGACCCTTCCACGGGATCACCGCCAGAATGCGGTCAAAGGCGGAAATCCGGTCGGAGGAGATCAAAAGGCGGCTGCCATCGGGCAGATCATAGCAATCGCGGACCTTGCCGAAATAGGGGTTCGGAAGCTCCGGGATGCGGGCCTCGGGCAGGCTGCGGGTCATGTCGAGAATGGCGGGCATAAGGGCCTCCGTCTGGCTGCCCGCTTCTTGGACTTTGGGCGGGCGGAGTCAAGGCGTCGGTCGCCCTGCCCGCCCATAGCCTGTCACTTCGGGCAGTTGACAGACCCCCGCATTTCCCCGGAATCGCCGGTCAGGGTGCTTTCGCGCAGGGTGCAGCCGGTGACAGTGGGGATGAGTTCGATCATCGTGGCGCGGATTTCCTGATGCTCACCCCGATGGGCATAGCCAAGGCGGATGACCTCCACCCGCTCGCCCTTTTGCAGGACGACATAGTCGCGGGCGTTGACGGTGACTTCGGTGCGGGTGGCCCCGAAGAATTCAGGCGCCGGAGAGGCCCCACAGGCGGCGAGGAGGAAAGGGAGGAGGAGGGCGGGTTTCATGGCCCGGGGAGGGTGGCATGGGAAGGGTTAACGGGGGGTTAAGGAAACTACACTGGCGGATGGGAATGGGCATTAGACTGTAAACTGATTTCCAACCATTGACCCGCAAGGTCTATTCGGCCACGCTTGCTTTGAATTTTAACGAGGACGATAAAATGAAACGACTGATTCTTGTTTGCTTTGCTGCAGCAGTGACAGCCTGTACCACCACTGAACAGGCAAACGAGGCGCTTTCATCAAAGTACATAGGTAAACCGGTGGACCAGTTTTTCATAGAGAACGGACCTCCTTCGAGCCAATACAACACCCAAGATGGCCGAACCATTTTCGTTTGGGCAGAAGCGCCGCAAAGCATAACAATGCCAGGAAGTTCTTATACGACTGTGACCGGCTACGGAAACACAGCCACCGCGTATACCAACTATTCTCCTGCGACGACCATCGATATTCAGTGTCAGGTCAGAATTGTTTCGAACAAAGCCGGGAAAATTGAACAGATTCTCTCTCAAAAAGATTCTAGCGGCGTTTGGGAAATGAGCCGCTGCAATGAGATATTTGGTAGCAAGTGAGGCCTTCCCTCACCCCTGCAACGTCCGCACCCCGTACCCCTCGCCCCGTGCCTTCATCGCGCTCACGACCGCAATCGCGGCGGCGGCGGTGGTGAAGTAGGGGATCTTGTCCATCAGCGCGACGCGGCGGATGTCGCGGCTGTCGCTCACGGCCTGGGTGCCGTCGGTGGTGTTCATCACCATTGCAATCTCGTCGTTCTTCAGGCGGTCGACGATGTTCGGGCGGCCCTCATAGACCTTGGCGACGGGTTCGGCTTTGACGCCTTGTTCGGTCAGCCAGGCGGCGGTGCCCTTGGTGGCGACGATCTGGAAGCCAAGCGCCACCAGGTCGCGCATCGAGGCGGCGAAGGCGGGGGTCTTGTCCATGTCCTTGATCGAGACAAAGGCGCGGCCAGTGTCGGGCAGGGTCACGCCCGCGCCCATCTGGGCCTTGAGGAAGGCCAAGGGGAAGGTGCGGTCCCAGCCCATGACTTCGCCGGTCGAACGCATTTCCGGGCCAAGCATAGGGTCGACGCCGGGGAAGCGGGCGAAGGGGAGGACGGCCTCTTTCACGCTGAACCAGGGGGTGTTCGGGTCGGCGAGGGTGAGGGGATCGGCGAGCGGCAGCGGGCTGTCGGGGCCGACGCCCTGCGGATAGGGGGCGCGGGCGGGGAAGGTGGAGAGCGGCTCACCAGCCATCAGACGTGCGGCGATGGAGGCGATGGCGCTGTCGGTGGCTTTCGCCACGAAAGGCACGGTGCGGCTGGCGCGGGGGTTCACCTCCAGCACATAGATCACACCGTCCTTGATCGCGAATTGCACGTTCATCAACCCGACGACGTTCAGGGCAAGGGCCATCTGGACGGTCTGGCGTTTCAGTTCCTGCACGGTGGCGGCGGAAAGCTGGTGCGGCGGCAGGCAGCAGGCCGAATCGCCGGAGTGGACGCCCGCTTCCTCGATATGTTCCATGATTCCAGCGACGTGGACGGCTTTACCATCGCTTAACGCATCCACGTCAACCTCGACCGCACCGGAGAGGTAGGAGTCGAGGAGGACGGGTGAGTCGCCGGAAACCTGAACGGCGGTGGTGATATAGCGTTCAAGCTGGGCGTCGTCGCGGATGATCTCCATCGCGCGGCCGCCAAGGACGAAGGAGGGGCGGATGACCAGCGGATAGCCGACGTCCTTGGCGACAGCAAAGGCTTCGTCGCGGCTGCGGGCGGTGCCGTTGTGCGGTTGCTTGAGGTTGAGGGTGTGCAGAAGCTGCTGGAAGCGTTCGCGGTCTTCGGCAAGGTCGATGGCATCAGGCGTCGTGCCAAGGATCGGGATGCCTTCCTCATGCAGCGCGTTCGCGAGTTTCAGCGGGGTCTGGCCGCCGAACTGGACGATGACGCCGTGAAGCGTGCCGTTCTCCTGCTCCACCCGCAGGATTTCAAGGACGTGTTCGAGGGTGAGAGGTTCGAAGTAGAGGCGGTCCGAGGTGTCGTAGTCGGTCGACACGGTTTCCGGGTTGCAGTTGACCATGATCGTTTCATAGCCCGCCGCCGTCAGTGCATAGCAGGCATGGCAGCAGCAATAGTCGAACTCGATCCCTTGTCCGATCCGGTTCGGGCCGCCGCCAAGGATGACGACCTTTTTCGCGCCCGTGGGCCGAGATTCGCATTCCACATCGCCCATCGCGGGCATTTCGTAAGTGGAATACATATAGGGGGTCTGGGCCTCGAACTCGGCGGCGCAGGTGTCGATGCGTTTGAAGACGGCGGTGACGCCAAGCCGGGTGCGGGCGCGGCGGATCTGGCCTTCGTCGCGACCGGTCAGCTTGGCCAGACGGGCGTCGGTAAAGCCCATGATCTTCAGGGCGCGCAGGCCATCAGCCGTGACGGGAAGGCCGTCCTTGCGGACTTGCGCTTCAGTCTCGACGATCTCGCGGATGCGGGCCAGGAACCACGGGTCGAAGGCGGTGATCGCCTGAATGTCGTCGTTGGTAAAGCCGTGCCGCATCGCTTGGGCGATGACGCGCAGGCGGTCGGGGGTGACCTCGGATAGTTTCTTCGACACGGCGGCACGGTCGGGTGCGCCCAGAATGACGATTTCGTCAAAGCCCGTGAGGCCGGTTTCCAAGCTGGCCAGCGCCTTTTGCAGGGATTCGTGGATGGTGCGGCCGATGGCCATCGCTTCGCCGACCGACTTCATGGCGGTGGTGAGGTTGGGCTCGGAGCCGGGGAATTTCTCGAAGGCGAAGCGGGGGATCTTGGTGACGACGTAGTCGATCGAGGGCTCGAAGGACGCTGGCGTGACCTTGGTGATGTCGTTGTCCAGCTCGTCCAGCGTATAGCCGACGGCCAGTTTCGCGGCGATCTTGGCGATGGGGAAGCCGGTGGCCTTGGACGCCAGCGCCGACGACCGCGACACGCGCGGGTTCATCTCGATCACTACCATGCGGCCATCGGCGGGGTTGATCGCCCATTGCACGTTTGACCCGCCGGTTTCGACGCCGATCTCGCGCAGAACGGCAATCGAGCCGTTGCGCATGATCTGGTATTCCTTGTCGGTCAGGGTCAGGGCGGGGGCGACGGTGATGGAATCGCCAGTATGCACACCCATCGGATCGATGTTTTCGATGGCGCAGACGATGATGGCGTTGTCGGCTTTGTCGCGGACAACCTCCATCTCGTATTCCTTCCAGCCCAGAAGCGACTGGTCGACCAGAACCTGTGCGACCGGGCTGGCTTCAAGCCCGGATTTCACGATGGCTTCATAGTCGTCGCGGTTGTAGGCGACGCCGCCGCCGGTGCCGCCAAGGGTGAAGGCGGGGCGGATGATGGCGGGAAGGCCGACATAATCAAGGTCGCGAAGGGCCTGGGCGATACCGGCTGCAATGTCATACTTTCCCGAGGCAAGCTTGGGCGCGGCGACGATGGTCGCTTTGGGGTTTTCCAGACCGATCCGGTCCATCGCCTCGCGGAACAACTTGCGATCTTCTGCCATTTCGATGGCTTCGCGCTTGGCCCCGATCAGCTCGACCTTGAACTTTTCCAACACGCCCATGTCGGCCAGCGCCAAGGCGGTATTCAGGCCTGTCTGCCCGCCCATCGTTGGCAGGATCGCGTCGGGGCGTTCCTTTTCGATGATCTTGGCGACGACTTCGGGGGTGATCGGTTCGATGTAGGTGGCATCTGCCAGTCCCGGATCGGTCATGATCGTCGCGGGGTTGGAGTTCACCAGGATGACGCGGTAGCCTTCCTCACGCAGGGCCTTGCAGGCTTGCGCGCCGGAGTAGTCGAATTCGCAGGCCTGACCGATGACGATAGGGCCCGCGCCGATGATCATGATCGACTTGATATCGGTCCGCTTCGGCATGTCAGCCCCCATCCTTTGCGCAAAATTGTGCGGGTTATAGACAGAAGCCGGGGGGGCGCAAGGGGCAAACGGCGGGGCGTGCGACCAAAGGAAAAGGCCAGAGCCGAAGCTCTGGCCTTTCCGGTTTTCAGGATGGCCGAGGCCTTAGCCCTTTTCGCCAACCGCTGCTTCGGCAGCAGCAATGGCGGCCTTGCGAGCGGCGATCTTTTCGCCGGTCGGCGGGCCTTCGAAGCGGCGGCTTTCCACCGCGACCCAAAGAACCAGCGCCAGGGCGATGAAGCCCGCGACGACATAGAGCACCCGCTCATTCGGCGGGGCGACGGCGATGAAGAGGATGATCGCCATCCCGACCACCGATAGCACCGTCACCAGCTTGTAAAGGCCCGCCGACATCGCCCAGGGGCCGGGGTTCGGCCACTTGGCCCCGCCATAGTTCAGCATCGCCGCAACCAGCGGGATGGTGAAGGACAGGAACAGGAAGACAAGGGTCGAGTTCACCACGATCACGTAGATCGAGGTGCCTTCGATCTTGATCATCATCGCCAGCACCACATAGAGAATGCAGAGCACCGTCGCCGTCCAGATCGCGTTGACCGGCGTGCGGTACTTGGGCGAGACGGTGGCCAGCGCCTTGGAGCCGACCGGCATCCCGTCATCGCGCGAGAAGGCGAACAGCATCCGGCTGGCCGAAGTCACCGTGGCCAGACCGCAGAGAAGCTGGGCGATGAATATGCCGATGTAGAGCACGGACTTCAGCCCGGCGGGCATGATTGCATCCATCGTGCCGAAGAACATGCCCCAGCCCTGGCCAGCAGCGACGGCCATGTCCGGGATCGCAAGCGTGATGGCGCAGATCATGATCCAGCCGATCAGCGACGACCAGATCACAGCAGACACGATGCCTTTCGGTACCGAATGGGCAGCGTTCTTGGTCTCTTCCGAAGTATGCGCCGAAGCATCATACCCGGTGATCGTGTAGACCGGCAGCAAGAGGCAGAGCAGGAACAGGTAGCCCACGTTGTCGGTCTGCGGGAACACGCCGCCCCCAGCATCACCCGAATAGTTGGTGAAGGTCCACAACCGCGAGATGTCGATCGCGGGCGCATACATCAGGCAGGCGACGACCAGAACGGCGGTGGTCGCAAAGATGATGTAGCCCGAGATGTCGGTCAGGAAGGTCGTGGCCTTGATGCCGATATGGTTGAACACCGCCTGGATGATCGTGATGATCGCGACGAAGGCGACAACCTGACCGTCCGTGCCGGTGAAGAAGGTGGTCATGGTCCCGTCTTCGGCGACCGTGCCGAACATCGGCGCGATGGCACCCGCGAAGAAATAGGCGGTACCGATGTTGATGGCGCCCAGAACGGTGATCAGGCCCAGAAGGTTAAGCCAGGCGGTGAGCCAGCCCCAGAACCGGCCGCCAAGGATCGAGGCCCAGTGATAAAGCCCGCCCGCCGTCGGGAAGGCCGAGGCGATCTGTGCCATGGAAAGCGCGAACATACCCGAGATGATGCAGCCTGTGATCCAGCCGATGCCCGCGCCGGCACCGCCGACAGAGGAGATCGCCTGTGCGAAGGAGTTGATCCCGCCGGACAGGATGCAGATGATCGAGAAGGAGATCGCGAAGTTCGAGAATTTGGACATGGAGCGCGAAAGCTCCTGTGCATAGCCCATGCCATGCAGGACTTTCATGTCCTCATGCTTGGCGTGGTCGTTGTAGTCGTCGGAAGCCATTTGAGTTCCCTTCGTACCGGTTGTTGGACGCATTGTTGTTGTTTGTGGCAAACCGCCCACAGGATGTGGTGGCGCAATCGTGGCGACAGGGAAGCGCGAAATTGATCGGCAAGCAAGCTTTGAATGCGTTACTTGACCCTTCGATCAGGTATTTTCTTCTTCGGGGTCGGTTTCGGGAGCCGGGGAGCCGCGGTTTGGTCTGGCGGCAAGGCCGGGTTCGGCCTATTTCGAACCTGTTGGCATCGCGGGGGCCCTTGGGGTGATCCTTATCGAACATGGGCCGGGGGAAAGGCCTGCACTCTTCAACCGCCCGCGCGAGGTGATCGTCGCGTCACGGGCGTCTGAAGTTGCGCCCGCGCTGGCCCGGGCCGAAAGCTTGCGCCGGGGTGGGGCCTGGATCGCTGGCTATGTCGGCTATGAAGCGGGCTATGCGCTGGAGCCAAAGCTTGCCCGCCTGATGCCGCGCCGACGCGCCGGGCCATTGCTGGCACTGGGGGTGTTTGACACGCCAGAAGATGCGGGCCCGTCGCTGGACCGCGCCGCAGACGAAGGCCGCACGACCCGGATGACAGCGCCGGTTCCCGCAGTGGGACGCCGCGCCTATGGCAATGCGGCGCGCAAGGTCTTTGACTATATCGCGGCGGGCGACTGCTATCAGGTGAACCTGACCTTCCCGATGCAGGCGCGGCTGGTCTCTGGGTCGGCCCTTGGGCTGTACGGCGCGTTCCGGCGTACCGGGGCGGTGGGGCATGGGGCTTTTGTCGACCTTGGTGTCGGGCCGGTCGTGGTGTCGCGGTCCCCAGAATTGTTCTTCCAGATAAAGGGCGGACGCATCGTCACCCGCCCGATGAAGGGCACCCGCCCGCGCGGCAGGGATGCGGCCGAAGATGCGGCGATCATTACTGAATTGCAGGGGGCCGAGAAGGACCGGGCCGAGAACCTGATGATCGTGGACTTGCTGCGCAACGACATTTCGCGGCTGGCACGGGTTGGCAGCGTCAAGGTTCCCGCCCTGTTCGCGATCGAGACTTATGGGACGGTCCACCAGATGACCTCGACCGTCGAGGCCGATCTGATCGGCGCGCCGGGTCTGTCGGGGCTGATGGCGGCGCTGTTTCCCTGCGGTTCGGTCACGGGCGCGCCAAAGATCCGGGCAATGGAAATCATCCGCGAAGTCGAGCCTTCGCCTCGCGGGGTTTACTGCGGGGCGGTGGGTTGGATGTCGCCTGACGGGGATGCCGATTTTTCGGTGGCGATCCGGACCTTGGCCGTGACCGGGCAGGACATCGTGATGAATGTGGGCGGCGGGCTGACGCATGGGTCAACTGTCGATGGCGAATGGGAGGAAGCGCTGTGGAAAGCGCGCTTCGTGAAGGCGGCCGTCAGCCGGGACTAAGGCTGATCGAGACGATCCTGTGGGATGGGTCGGGGGCACCCCGCTGGCCCCTGCATCTGGCCCGTTTGCAGCGCAGCGCCGGACTTCTGGGCTGGGCCTGCCCTGATGTCGCGCCAGATGGCCCCGACCACCCGGCCCGCCTGCGCCTGACGCTTGACAGCTTGGGGCATAGCCTTTGGGAAACCTTCCCCCTGCCACCAGCGAAACGCGAATGGCGGGTGGGGCTTGCGACGCAGCGGCTGGCATCGGGCGATCCGTGGCTAACCGTGAAATCCACCAACCGGGCGCTTTATGACCAGACCCGCGCCGCCCTGTCGGATGGGCTGGACGAAGTGATCTTTCAAAATGAGCACGGCGAGGTCTGCGAGGGCACCGTCACTTCAGTCTTCTTCGACCGGGGCCAAGGGATGCGCACGCCTCCGCTATCCTGCGGCCTTCTACCCGGCGTTTTGCGCGCAGACCTCGCCTGCCCGGAAGAGGTGCTTTTGGCGGAAGACCTGCCACGGGTGCAGCTATGGGTCGGCAACGCCCTACGCGGGCTGATTCCGGCACATTTCATCTTTGTCTAAATATCCCCGCCGGAGGCTTCAGGTGGTGGGCGTTGGAGCCTCCGGCGGGGATATTTAGACAAAGATGAAAGGGCGAAGGCTTGACTTCGGACGGGGGGCAAGGTGTATCGGCGCCGATGATGCCAAAGCCCTTGGAAAGGGAACGAAGATGCACGCCTATCGCAGTCATACCTGTGCCGGTCTGAACAAGACCCATGTCGGCGAAACCGTCCGGCTTTCGGGCTGGGTCCACCGGGTGCGCGACCATGGCGGCGTGTTGTTCATCGACCTGCGCGACCATTACGGGATCACGCAGGTGCTGTGTGACGGCGATTCGGCGGCGTTCAAGGCGCTGGAGGCGGTGCGCAGCGAATGGGTGATCCGCATTGACGGGCGGGTGAAGGCGCGGGATGCGTCCTTGGTCAACACCAAGATCCCGACCGGCGAGATCGAGGTCTATGTGACTGAGGTCGAGGTTCTGGGCGCGTCGGAAGAACTGCCCTTGCCGGTCTTTGGCGATGCCGAATACCCCGAGGAAACCCGTCTGACCTATCGCTTCCTCGACCTGCGGCGCGACACGATGCATCAGAACATGATGCTGCGGTCGAACGTGGTGCGCTGGCTGCGCAATGCGATGTGGGACCAGGGCTTTACCGAATTCCAGACGCCGATCATCACCGCCTCGTCGCCGGAAGGCGCGCGCGACTTTCTGGTTCCCAGCCGCCTGCATCCGGGCAAGTTCTACGCCCTGCCGCAGGCGCCGCAGCAGTTCAAGCAGCTGATCCAGGTGGCCGGTTTCGACCGCTATTTCCAGATCGCGCCCTGCTTCCGGGATGAAGACCCGCGCGCCGACCGGTCGCCCACCGACTTCTACCAGTTGGACGTCGAGATGAGTTTTGTGACACAGGACGACGTCTTCGCCGCCGTCCAACCGGTGTTGCAGGGGCTGTTCGAACACTTCGGCAAGGGTCGCAAGGTCCACGCCGACTGGCCGCGCATCGCCTATCGCGACAGCCTGAAGTGGTACGGCTCCGACAAGCCCGACCTGCGAAACCCGATCCGGATGCAGGATGTTTCGCAGCATTTCGCAGGCTCGGGCTTTGCGATCTTCGCCAAGCTGCTGGAGCAGGAGGGCAACGAGGTCCGCGCCATTCCCGCTCCGAAGGGGCCATCTGGCGAACCCGTGGGCCGCAAGTTCTGCGACCGGATGAACGCCTTTGCCCAACAGCAGGGCCTGCCGGGAATGGGGTATATCTTCTGGCGCGAGGCCGAGGATGGGTCGGGCATGGAAGCCGCCGGTCCGCTCGCCAAGAACATCGGACCCGAGCGGACCGAGGCGATCCGGGTGCAGCTGGGTCTGGAAAAGGGCGACGCCGCCTTCTTCCTGGGCGGCAAGCCCGAAACGTTCGAGCCCATCGCGGGTCGGGCGCGGAACGTCATCGGCGAGGAGTTGGGGCTGACCGACAAGGACAGCTTCCGCTTTGCCTGGATCGTCGATTTCCCGATGTACGAGAAGACCGACGAGGGGAAGATCGACTTTTCCCACAACCCGTTCTCGATGCCGCAGGGGGGCCTTGAGGCGCTGAACGGCGACCCGCTGAAGGTCTATGCCTACCAGTATGACCTCGCGTGCAACGGCTATGAGGTGATCAGTGGCGGCATCCGCAACCACAAGCCCGAGATCATGTACAAGGCGTTTGAACTGGCGGGCTATCCGAATTCGGAGGTCGACAAGCGGTTCGGCGGCATGGTCAAGGCGTTCAAGTACGGTGCGCCGCCCCACGGCGGCTGTGCGGCCGGGATCGACCGTCTGGTGATGCTGCTGGCCGACACCCAGAACATCCGCGAGGTCATCATGTTCCCGATGAACCAACGCGCGGAAGACCTGCTGATGGGTGCCCCGTCAGAGCCGATGAACGAACAGCTGCGCGAGCTTCGCTTGCGGGTTCTGCCGAAGGAAGCCTGATCAGGCGGATTGCTGCTATCGGGGTCCTGCATGGCTTGGGACCGGACCCGACGCTTCCTATCTTGAGCGGGAAGCGACGGGCCCGGGCAACCGGTTCGTAAGCTTGAGGGCTGGAGAACCCGGAGGCCATCGTGCAGCAAGAGATCCTGGCAATCCGCTTTGGCTATGGCCTTCCGGCTGCGGCCACCGATCCTGACCAGATGCTTGCCGCGCTGAGCGGTCCCGATCTTGCGGCGACCCGCTGGCCGGGGCCGGATCAGGCCAGCATCGCCGCAGCTTTCCATGACTTTCAGCAGGCCAGACGCGCCAAGGATGACGTGGCGAAAAAGGCCGCACAAGTTGCCGCGCTGGCCCTGGCGACCGAGTCGGCAAAGGCAAGCTTTGCGCGTGCGATCGGATCAGAGGAGTCATTTCGCGAGCGGCTGGTTGCCTTCTGGGCGGATCATTTCACCACCACCGCCCGCAACCCGATGAACAAGCCGTTGACCGGATTGATGGTCGATCAGGCAATTCGACCCAATGTCGCAGGGAGGTTTGCCGATCTTTTGCGCGCGGCAACGACGCATCCGGCGATGCTGGTCTATCTGAATCAGGATGTCTCGATCGGCCCTGGATCGCCGACAGGGCGCAGGCAGAACCGTGGTCTGAACGAGAATCTGGCGCGCGAACTTCTGGAACTGCACACGCTTGGGGTCGGGGCCGCCTATTCCCAGGCGGATGTGCGCCAACTTGCCAAGCTTTTGACCGGCCTGACCGTCGAGCCGGGCGCAGGCATGATCTTTGACCCAAAGCGCGCCGAACCGGGCGCGGAAACCGTGCTGGGCGTCGCCTATAACGGCGAAGGGATCAACCCGATCCTCGAGTTTCTGGAAGACATCGCCGCCCGCCCCGAAACCGCCCGGCATATCGCCTTCAAGCTGGCCGTTCATTTCGTGTCTGACGACCCCGACCCCGACCTTGTCGAGACCTTGGCAGCCACCTTTCGCGACAGTGGCGGCGATCTTTCGACCTTGGCCAAAGTGCTGCTTGCCCATCCCGCTGCAGCCATGACCAAGCAGAAGAAAGCCCGACAGCCGCAGGATTTTCTGGTGGCAGGCCTGCGCGCGCTTGGCATCGGGCCCGAGGTCATTTTCAACGCGAACGGTCGCAGCTTCGGGCGCATCATCACCACCCCGCTGGCCGCGATGGGTCAACCCTTCCGCAGCGCCAGAGGCCCGAATGGTTGGCCCGAGGCCGAGGCGGACTGGATCACGCCACAGGGCCTGGCCGCGCGGATCAGTTGGGCGATGCGGGTGCCGCAAAGGCTGGTCAACCCCCTGCCCGATCCGCGTGCCTTTCTGCAATCCGCACTTGGCGGACTGGCTGGCAAGGATCTGACCTGGGCGGTGTCGGCGGCGGAAACGGCGCGGGATGGGGTGGGGATCGTCCTAGCCTCGCCAGAATTCAACAGAAGGTAACGTGCGATGGACCGACGGATATTCCTGAAAGGCCTTGGCGCGCTGGGCTGTTCGGCCGCTGCACATCCGCTTTTGACCACAGTGTCGCTGGCCGAAGGCTCTTCCGTCCTTGGTGACAACCGGCTGGTGGTGATCATCCTTCGCGGGGCGATGGATGGGCTGGATGTGCTGCAGCCACGCGGCGATGCCGGGCTTCTTGCGGCGCGGCCCCGTGTCCTGAGTCCGGGAACCGATCTGGACGGCTTTTTCGCGCTGAATGAAAACCTGTCCGGACTGATGCCGCTGTGGCAGGCGGGCGAGCTTGCCTTCGTGCATGCCACCTCGACCCCGTACCGCGACAAGCGCAGCCATTTCGACGGACAGGATCTATTGGAGGCTGGTACCGGCGCCGATCTTGTGCCCGCAGCGCAGCGCGACGGCTGGCTGAACCGGCTGTTGCAGGCGTTGCCGGGGGTCGGATCGGAAACCGCCTGGGCTGTCGGGCGGCAGGTCATGCCGATCCTGACCGGTCCGGCGTTGGCCCGGAATTGGGCCCCGGATCAGGACCTTGCCGTTTCCGATCCGGCGCGCGCCCTGCTGGAGCGGGTCTATTCCAACGACCCGCTGTTTTATGCGGCCTCGGCAACTGCCTTCGATCTGGCGGGGCTAGAGGATGTCGAAGGCAAGGACATCGATCTGATCGCAAGCTTTGTGGCCGAAAGGCTGCGCGGATCATCGCGGATCGCTGCCTTTTCAATAGCAGGCTGGGACACGCACCGCGCGCAGATCGGTAGTATCCGCAGGCCGCTTGATCGATTGCAGCGTGCGGTCCTGCAACTTCGTGACGAGGCGGGGACGGCGGTCTGGGGCAAGACAGTGGTCATGGCGATGACCGAATTTGGCCGGACGGTGCGCGAAAACGGATCACTGGGCACCGATCATGGCACCGGCGGGATGATGCTGGTTGCGGGCGGAGCGGTGCGTGGCGGCAAGGTTTATGGAGCTTGGCCGGGACTGGACGGAGCCAGCCTTTACGACCGGCGCGACCTGATGCCCACCTCGGATGTGCGCGACTGGGCGGCGCAGGCAATGGCGGCTCTGTTCGGGCTGGACCGGGGGCTGCTGGAAGGCACGGTCTTCCCCGGCCTGAAGATGGAAGCGGCACCCGGTCTTATCCTCTAGGCTTGCGCTTGGACCGGCTTGGGACCTAACCTGCGCGTGGGGTTTTCGGGGAATGGGGTGGCTGCAATGAACGACGCGCGTCTTGGGACCGAGGTCAAGGGCTGGCAGGTGCCGCCAAGGCCGGACCATGCGATGATGGCGGGGCGGCTGGTGCGGCTGGAACCGTTGAACGCCGATGCCCATGCCTTTGAATTGCATGCGGCTTTTCAGGGTCATGACGCGCTTTGGGATTACATGCCCTATGGCCCCTTCACCTCGGGCTCGGCCTATCACCGCTGGGCGCGTGAGCGTGAGGCGGGCGAAGATCCCCGGTTCTTCGTGCTGCGCGACGCGGCGACGGACAAGCCGGGCGGGATCGCAAGCTATCTGCGGATCACGCCCGAGGCAGGGTCGATCGAGGTTGGCCATATCTGCATTTCCCCGTCGATGCAGCGCGGTGCGGCGGCGACCGAAGCGATGTTTCTGATGATGGACTGGGCCTTTCGCGCGGGGTATCGGCGCTATGAATGGAAGTGCAACGCGCTGAACCTGCCCTCGCGCCGGGCGGCGCAGCGGTTGGGGTTCAGTTTTGAAGGCGTGTTCCGCAACCATATGGTGATCAAGGGCCGGAACCGGGATACGGCATGGTTTTCGGTGATCGACAGCGACTGGCCCTCATTGTCCGAAGCCTATCGGATCTGGTTGAGCCCGACGAATTTCGACGCCAAGGGGCAACAGCGGGAACGGCTGTCCGACCTGACACGGCTGGTCCGCACGGCAAGCGACCCGGCCCTGAGCGAGGGCTGAACCGCCGCAGAGGGTGACTTTTGCCTGCGGTGCACCCCTCAGTCGATTGGTTGCAGTGCTGAAAGGCGGTCTTCGATCATCCGGGCAAGCCTTGCCCGGTCAAAAGCCGTGCTGGCCTTACGGGTGGCTTCTTCCAGCGCGGGATCACAAGACGCCCTTGCAAGACTTTGCAGGAAGCCAAGCGCATAGGCCGGATCGCCCTGGGTCGTGACCAGATCGGCGGCAAGTACAAGGTCGTCGCGCAGCGCCAGGGGGTCACCGTGCGGGGCGGGCATGTCATCCTCTTTGGCCAGTGCGCCAGCACCGGTGACCAGTTGGCGAATCAGCCGGATCAACCCCGCGACCGAGGCGACGGGCTTTTCCAGAAAGGCGGTCGCCCCCGAGTCAAGCGCACGATCCCTGCCTTCGGGGTCGCCCGACAGACCCAGCACCGGCAGACCCTGCGCGGCGAGTTCGGCAATCAGATCCTCACCCCGGCCATCGGGCAGGCCAAGATCGACAATCGCAAGGTCGGGGCGGTAAAACCCCAGATGCAGCCGCGCGATTTCAAGACTTTCCGCCCGCCGCAGCCGCGCCCCGGCCCGTTGCAGGATCAGCCGCAAGGCATCGCAGGCGAACCGGCTGTCATCGACGATCAGCACCGTCAGGCCCTGCAGCGGCAAACGGGAAGCAGTCGGGGCAACGGAAAGTGGCATGTGCGGATCGGGCGAAAATGGCATCGGCAGACCTCGTTGACTATGGTTCAGTGTCCCGTCCAGCCGTAAACTCCGGGTTAACGCGCCTGCGACGTGCTGGCGGCTTGCACAGTCCCGCCCCTGCCCGCATAAGCCCCCTATCCCTGTTGCGAGGATCCCATGATTGGCCGTTTGAACCATGTCGCCATCGCCGTGCCGGACTTGCAGGCTGCGGCGGACCAGTACCGAAACACCTTGGGCGCCAAGGTCGGCCCGGCCCAACCCGAACCCGACCATGGGGTGACCGTGGTCTTCATCGAATTGCCGAACACCAAGATCGAGCTTCTGCATCCGCTTGGCGACGCCTCTCCGATCCTTGGCTTTCTGGAAAAGAACCCCGCGGGCGGCATCCACCACATCTGCTATGAGGTTGATGACATACTGGCCGCGCGTGACCATCTGAAAGCCTCGGGCGCGCGGGTTCTGGGGTCGGGCGAGCCGAAGATCGGCGCGCATGGCAAGCCGGTGCTGTTCCTGCATCCCAAGGATTTCAACGGCTGTCTGGTGGAGCTTGAACAGGCATGAGCATTACTGGCGCCATCGTGCTTTACGCGATCTCGTGGTTCATGACGCTGTTTTGCGTCCTGCCGGTCCGCACCCAGTCGCAGGACGAAGCCAACCACATCACACCGGGCACCCCACCCGGTGCCCCGGCAGGCGACGTGATGCGGCGCAAGGCCTGGATCACGACGCTGATCGCGACCCCGATCTGGGCCCTGATCGCCGGGGTGATCCTGTCGGGCTGGATCACCATCGAAGACCTTGACTGGTTCGGTCGCATGAAGCCCTGATCAAGGGGTGGGACCAAGATCCTTAAGGAAGGATTTTGTCAAATTTCTTCCTTAAGAAATTTTCCCCGGCCTATCGCCCGGCAGCGGCCAACTGGTGGAAAAGGTGGGTGAAGGTCGCCACGCCCAGCACCGGGACAACAAGGCTTAGAACCGGGATCGAGAGCGGTGCCGCCATCAGCGTGCCTGCGACCAGAAGCGTTCCGGGATTTCGCCGCCGCATGGCCAACGCCTCGGCCTTCGGCAGGCGGCGCATGGCGACAAGGGTGAAATATTCCCGCCCAAGCAGAAAGCCGTTCACCACCCAGAAGACCAGCGGAATCGCCGGGCCCGCAAACGGGTAAAGAAGAAGCGCCAACACATTCACCGCGATGACGAGGCCAAGAAAGTTGACGGTCTGCCGCAGCGTTTCCGGCCAGGGCGGGGGCGCGACGGGTGCCAGTCCGGGGTAGTGCCGGTCCTCGACCGCATCGGCCACGTCTTCAAGGAAGAACCCGGTGAAGGCCGAGGCGACGGGAACCATCAGGAACACCGAAAGCCCGATCATGAATAGCAGCGAGGCCCAGCCCAGCAGCGTTTGTACCCCTTCCACCGGTCCGATCAGCGGCAGATCGATCGCATCAGGCGTGAACCACCAGATCGCCTGCAGGAAAAGCGCGTAGACCCCGAAAAGCAGCGCCAGCGCCAGGCCCGCGCCAAGCAGCACCACCCGACGGAAACGGCGGTCGCCAAGCTGGCCCAAAGCGCGGAAGAAGGCGGTGAAGATCACGCTTCCGCCCAGGTGACAAGGCGATCAAGGTCGGGCCGTGGCCGGTCCGGCGCGTCTGCGGGCGGCGTGCCGATATGGACGATCCCGGCAACCGTCTCGCCTTGGCTGCAGCCGAAGGCGCGGGCGGCAAAGGTCGCGTCATGGGCTGGCCAGCCGGTCAGCCACGAGGCCCCCCAACCCGCCGCTTCGGCCACATTCACGATGCCAAAGCACAGCGCCGCCGCCGACATCAGTTGCTCGACCGCCGGGATCTTTGGCGCGGGTTTGGGCGAGGCGATGACGACCACGGCCAACTTGCCCAGATCATATTGCCCGCGCCCCTTGGCGATCATCTCGGAATCGCCTTGCAACTCCACCGCTCGCGTTTCGGCCAGATCGGCCAGCCGGGCAAAGGCCGCCCCCTGCACGACGATCAGCCGCCAGGGTTCCAGCTTGCCATGGTCGGGAACCCGCAGCGCCGCCGTCAGGATTTCGGCAAGGGCGTCGTGGTCGGGAACCGGAAGCGAAAACAGCTTTGCCGGACGCGACCGGCGGGATTTCAGAAAGTCCAAGGCGGCTTGATTGCGAAGGGGCATGACGATCCTGTCTTTGTGCCGCCTGACTTTACGGCTTTCAGCCGACCGCCGCCAGTGCGCGACGACCGGCCCCGCAGGCCGGACTTGACGCTTGGGACAGGTTCAAAGCCCCAGTGCCGTCGCCGCCTCCTCGATCCAGCCCGCGACGAATGCGTAATGGCGGGCATCGGGCTGGCGTTTGTCCAAAGTGGCGGCCAACGGGTCGGGGGCGGTGACCGGGGCACCGGACAGCTCTTCCAGAACCGCGTGGCCGCAGAAGGGGACGTAGACTTCGGAATACCCGCCCTCATGCACCAGGACGAGCCGCCCGTTGCACAGCCGGTCGGCAGCGGCCATGATCCTTTGCGTCATCTGCCGGAACGTGGCGGCAGTGCACAGCATCCGCCCCAAGGGATCGACGGCTGCCGCATCATAGCCGCAGGCCACGACAATCGCGTCAGGCCGGAAACGCTCAAGCGCGGGCAGAACCACCCGGTCCATCGCGTGCAGATAAGACCTGTGGCCCGCGCCCGGCGGAAGCGGCAGGTTGAGGTTGAAGCCTTCCCCTGCCCCACCGCCCCGCGCCTCGATGCCGCCGGTGTCCAAGGGATAGTTCCGGTCCTGATGCAGGCTGATCGTCAGCACATCCGGATCTTCCCAGAAGATCGCCTCGGAGCCATTGCCGTGGTGGACGTCCCAGTCGACCACAGCCACCCGCTGCGCCCGCCCCTCGGCCTGCGCCGCCCGGATCGCGACCGCGATGTTGTTCAGAAGGCAGAACCCGTTCGGGAAATCTGCCGTGCAATGATGCCCCGGCGGGCGCGACAAGGCATAGGCGTTCCGCACCTCGCCGCTCAGAACCGCGCGCAGGGCGGCCGTGGCAAGCCCGGCCGACAGAGCAGCAATCTCATATCCGCCCTTGCCGAAGGGCGTGCGCAAGCCAAGTTCCCCGCCGCCCGCGTCTGACAGGGCCTTGAAGGCCTGCAAATAGCTTTCGGGATGCACGCGAAGCAGCTCTGCCGTGCTGGCAGGTTCGGCTCCTTGCAGCGACAGATGCCGCAAAAGTCCTGTAACCTCGATCAGATTGCGTAGACGCCGCTTGGTTTCCGGATTTTCCGGCAGGCCTCCGGGGATGGGCTGAACCAGATCGCCCACGGGCAGGGTAAAGGCATAGTTGCCCCCTGCATGCCAGAAACAACGCTCGTCGGAAAAGAAGGCGGTGGTCATGCGGTCCCCCCAAGGTGTTCGGGCCAGACTAGGCACCGGTCCGCCGAATGACCAGATGTTTGCCGTTCGCAGCAGAAGCCAAATTCCTTAAGCACGGAATTTGTCAAATTTCTTCCTAAAGAAATTTGGCACTTGCGCTGGATGCCCCTGCGTTGGTCAATCCCGTTCATGACCGACCTTTCGCATCTTGCCCTGCCCGGTACGACCCTTGCTATCCGTGTGACCCCGAATGCCCGAAGGGCTGGGGTCGAGTTGGTCGAGGATCAGATCCGCGTTGCCGTGACCGAAACACCCGAAGCCGGCAAGGCCACCGAGGCCGCCCGCGTTGCGTTGGCCAAAGCTTTGGGCGTCGCCAAGACGCGGCTTACGCTGCTGCGCGGGGCAACGTCGCGGGACAAGCTGTTCCGGCTGGACTAGGCTTTCCGTTCCAGCCGGTAACTGCCTTCCGGAAGGTTCAGCGCTGCAGCAAGATCCCGGATCTGGCCCATAGACAGCGTGATCCGCATGACCTCGTCCGTTCTGGGATCGACCTGATCCAGTGTCACGCAGTCCTCGAAGGCGTTGATGATCACGTCTTCCAGCAGCGGCAGGTCTTCTCCCTCGTCTACAAGGGTGATGACGGTCGAGTCGAACTCGTGCTCGATGGTGAACATGGGGAAAGATTACCCGGAACCCGTGGCCAAGGCAACGTCCCGCCACATCGCCGAGGCGCATGACATCTGCGCGAGCCGCCTTTCCCAAGCGCAGGGATTTGATAGGTTGTGGGCAGACACATAGAGAATCCGCATGCGCCTTGCCCTTCTGCTTCCGTTTTGCCTTGGCCTTGCGGCCTGCATCCCGACGACATCCCTGCCCCCAACCGAACCGGGCGGCCCAGAGGGCGTTGCGCGGGCCCCGTCGGCTGCGGTGAAGGCCGGGGAAGATGCCGCCCGCACCTTCCTTTCGGTCGTGGCCCGGGTAGAGCCGGTAGCGGAAAAGCTGTGCCGCAAGCGCGGCGCCGCAAGGACATGCGACTTTCGGATCGTCATCGACGACCGCCCCGGCCAACCGCCGAACGCCTTCCAGACTGTCGATGCTTTCGGGCGGCCGATCATCGGCTTCACGCTTGCCCTGATCGCCAAGGCGCACAATGCCGACGAACTGGCCTTCGTGCTGGGACACGAGGCTGCGCATCACGTCGCAGGCCACATCCCGAAGCAGCGCGACGAGGTTCTGTCGGGCGCGCTTATGGCGGGCGTTCAGGCCAAGGCCGACGGATTGTCCGAGGCAGAGGTCAAGGCGGCGCAGGACCGGGCAACAGCTACGGCGATCCGCACCTATTCGCAGGGATACGAGCTTGAGGCCGATGCTTTGGGTGCCGAGATCGCCTTTTTGGCCGGGTATGACCCGATCCTTGGCTCGGGCTTTTTTGATCGTCTGCCGGAACCGGGCAACGGGTTTCTCAACACCCATCCGGCGAACGCCAAGCGCAAGGCCATCGTCAAGGCCACAGTCAAGCGACTGACGGGCGGTTAAGGGAATGCTGAAGGCCCCGCATCATCCCGGTGATGGAGCTTGGCATGGTCGTTCTTGAAGACGTCCTGCGGGATCGCGGCTCGCGCTATGCCGCGACGATTGGCAAAGTGCATTCGCCACAGGATATCGACACCTTCCTCGGGACGCTGCGCCGCCGCCGCAAGTTCGACAAGGCCACGCATCACAGTTGGGCGGCCATCCTTGCCAACGGCGGCCCGATGAAGGGCGATGACGGCGAATCCGGTGCCGGTGCGGTGATCCTGAAGATGCTGGGGCGCGAGGGGCTTTCGGATCATATCGTGGTGATCACCCGCTGGTATGGCGGGGTCCGGCTGGGCGGCGACCGCTTTGCCCATATCGTCACCTGTACTCGTGCGGCGCTGGCGCACCGGAACGACGCAATCTGAAAAGGTGATCTGTGAATGATTTCCTTTGGCCCGTGCCGCCGGGGCTGCTAGATTCCGCTTTGCCGGATCGAAGAGTCCGGGAGAGAGAAGGAACAAGAAATGTCAATTTCACGCAATTTTCTAGTGATGGGTGCCATCTACCTTTTGGTTGGCATCTGCTTCGGAATGTACATGGGGGCAAGCGAAGATCACACGCTCGCGCCGGTTCACGCCCATATCAACCTCTTGGGGTTCACGCTGATGACCGTCTTCGGGCTGGCCTATCGGGTGATGCCGCAGATGGCCGAGGGCCCGCTGGCCAAGGCCCATTTCTGGCTGCATCAGGTGGGGGCTTTTATTCTTCTGGTTGGCCTGTTCTTGCTGATGTCGGGCAAGGCAGTGCCTGGTATTCCAGCACCGATCCTGCCGCTGGCCGAGGGTCTTGTGCTGCTGAGTGTGGTGATCTGGCTGGTGAACGTGATCCGCCGCGCCTGAGGCTTTGCCGAATTCCGCTGCTCCGGCCCGGTCCGGGGCAGCACCACTTGGCTGCTTGATCTGCGTCAAAGCGGGTGCGCGGCTCTGACGGCACCCTTTGCAGTATCGAGCCTCCGTTCCCTCATCCAAGGTGGTCCTGCATGATTGGCTATCCCGAAGCTCCCAAGGCCTGGTGGCTGACGCGCGGAATGGCGCGGATCAGCGGGGTGAACCTGCCCCAAGCCGTTGTCGAAGGCTGGCTGCAGCGGACCGAGCTTGAGACGTTGGTGGCGCGCTGTGCTGCCTGCGACCGGGGCCGCGAATGCGAAATGTGGTTGGCAACGGCGGGCCAAGCCGTGACGATGCCGGACTTCTGCCCGAACCGGCAGGCGATCAAGGCGCTGGTCGGCTGATTTGGAAGAAACTGTATCCCAGAAGTCACATTCATATCTCTTGCCCGGATCATTTTTCCCTTGGGATTGATGCTGCACCCATAGGTTAATAGCATCCTCCGCACCGCTCGAGCGTCACGTCGGGATCCCCTCAGACGGATCCACAGGTCTGACCGCGACGGGCTCAGTCCTATGGGGGAAAAAATGAAAAAGCTTCTTGCACCGATCCTTGCCGCAACGCTGGCGCTGTCTGCGCCCATGGCCATGGCTGGCGGTCCCGTCATCGTCGACGACACTGTCGAAGTGGTCGCCGACCAGCCCGCGTCCAGCATGGGGGTCCTTCCGGTCATTCTTGTTGCGGTGGCACTTTGCGCTGCACTCTGCGGAGGCAGTGATCCCGAGCCCACCAAGTGCAGCGCTGCGGTCAACTGCTGAAATCCGACAGGTCTGGGAGACTTACCATGAAACGTGTTCTTGCAGCTACGCTCGCTTCGGCGCTGGTGATTTCGGCTGGCACCGCCTTTGCAGGCGGCCCGGTGATTATCGACGATACGACCGAAGTCGTTCCGGCCAAGCCGACGTCGTCGGTCGGCATTCTGCCGATCATCCTCGTGACGGTTGCCCTCTGCGCTGCACTGTGCGGCGGCAACAACGAAGACCTGCGCGACAAGTAATCGCGGCATCACTGCCGTTCTGGCATCGGCCCGCCGGATTGGATCCGGCGGGCTTTGTTCATTTTACCTGGCAGTCCGCAAGATCGTGCTTGAACAGACGGTAGGGAATCCTTGACCGTCTCGTCGCCAGTCTTGCTTTTGAAGGACAAGATGCTAACAGAAAGGCGCGGGCGGAAGTCCCCGTCCAATTCAATGGGGAACTGACCATGAAGAACCTGTTTGCTCCGATCCTGGCCGCCGGTCTGGCGCTATCCGTTTCCACCGCCGCCTTCGCGGGCGGCCCGGTGATCATCGATGACGAAACCGAAGTTGTTCCGGCCAAGCCGACCTCGTCGGTTGGTATCCTGCCGATCATCCTCGTCACCGTTGCCCTGTGCGCAGCGCTTTGCGGCGGCAGCGACGACCCGGTAGACTCGACCATAGACTGATCGCTTCGATCAACGACCCAACGCAAAAGGCCGGACTCCTTGAGTCTGGCCTTTTCGCTGCCCACACCAACGTTCTGTGCTGTGCTCCCCGTGCAACGCCCAAAGCGGGATCGACGCAAGAATTTCCGCCTGTATTGCAGCAATTGTGGCCGCCCCCTAGAGTAAGATCGCAGAATGCGAATCGACCTTAATCCTATGGGACACATCATGAAAAAATTCCTCGCGCCGATCCTCGCTGCAACGATCACGTTGTCTTCCGCGACCGCCTTCGCTGGTGGGCCGGTCATCATCGACGACGAAACCGAAGTTGTTCCGGCCAAGCCGACCTCGTCGGTCGGTATCCTGCCGATCATCCTCGTGACCGTCGCCCTCTGCGCCGCGCTTTGCGGCGGCAGCAACGACGATCCGCAGGAAGAAGACCCGCGCTGACATCGGGTCTGATATCAAGACCGGCGTGACCGAGATTTCCGCACCATGATTTAGGTGGGCGGTGATCGGTCGCACCGGCCCGATGCCCAATCCATTTGACACCGGACCCACGATCAACGGAACGTGGGTCCAACCCCACGAAAAGACTTTCCAGTGAAAAAGCTCGCCGCTCCGATCCTCGCTGCAACCCTCGCGCTTTCGTCGACCGTCGCCTTCGCTGGCGGCCCGGTGATCATCGACGACGAAACCGAAGTTGTTCCAGCCAAGCCGACCTCGTCAGTCGGCATCCTGCCGATCATCCTCGTCACCGTCGCCCTGTGTGCAGCGCTTTGCGGTGGCAACGACGACACCGATCCGCGGCTTGAGTGAGCCCGCTTGAACCCGGTCGAATGACGCTGGGATGAGAACTTAGAACCTGGACACGCGCAACGCGCTGATGTCCAGGTGCGGTGCCCGGTCGGCAACAAGATCGGCGATGATCTTGGCAGTTATGGGGGCCATAGTCACCCCCAGATGCCCGTGACCGAAAGCATGGATCACCTCTGCACCGGCCGCAGATGGCCCGATCACCGGCAGGCTGTCTGGCAGGCTTGGCCGAAAACCCATCCATTCGCGGTCCGGTTCACCCAGGTCAGGAAAGAACGCCCGCGCGCCTTCGACCAGTTTTCGCACCCGGTGCGGCGACGGCGGAAGGGTCAACCCGCCCAGCTCGACCGTCCCCGCAACCCGCAATCTCCCGGCCATCGGGCAGAAATAGAACCCGCGTGAGGTCGGGCAGGTCGGGCGCGACAAGAGCGATGTCTTCATGTCCCATTCGACGTGATAGCCCCGTTCGGTGTCCAGCGGGATCCGGTCGCCCGCCTGCCGCGCCAGATCGCGCGAATGCGCCCCGGCGGCGATGATCACCCGGCGCGCATGCAGGTGCAGGCCCGGCCCTTCGATCACCACCCCGTCAGGGCCGCGCAGCAACCGGTCGGCCCGCGCCGTGATCAACCGCGCCCGACCCAGCACCGACTTTGCAATCAACCCCATCATCCGGCCCGGATCATCCAGGAACGTCGCTTCGGGGAAATGCGCAGCACCACCCAGACCCTGCGGCAGGCCCGGCTCAAGCTCGGCCAGACGGTCGGGACCGATCAAATCGACCGCGACTCCCAGGTCGCGACGCCGCGCCATTTCGGCCCCGGCGGCCTGCAGCGCCGCGTCGGTTTCGTAAAGGTAAAGACAGCCCCGGCGTTGCAGGATTCCGGCACCGTTCACCCGCAGCGCAAGATCATCCCAACGCTCAGCCGCATCGTCCAGCAGCATGGCAAGGGCCCGCGCATTCCGCGCCGCAGCTTTCGGCAAGGATTGCAGCAGAAATCGCACCAGCCAAGGCATCAGGCTTGGCAAGGCCCGGTGCCGGATCGCCAGCGGCGAGGTCTTGGAAAACATCAGCGACGGCAAGGACCGTAGCACATCCGGCGTGCCGACCGGGCTGGTCGCATAGCCCGCGATGGTGCCGGCATTGCCATAGCTTGCGCCCATGCCCGGTTGATCGGGGTCGACCAGCACCACGTCGCGCCCGGCTTCGACCAGTTCAAGGGCGATGGTCAACCCCACCACACCCGCGCCGATCACGGCAATGTCAGTATTCTCGCGTATCAGCATGGTCTTGGGCGCCCGCCGGGCCGAAACCCGGCGGGCGGTTTCTTCCTTACAAACAGGCCTCGAACAAGGCGCGGGTGTTCTTCTTGGTCATCTTGATCGGGTTGCCACCGCAGGACGGATCCTCCAGCGCCATCTTCGTCAGCATGTCCAGATCCGGGTCCTTGACGCCAAGGGCGGTCAGGTTTTCCGGGATGTTCAGTTCCGCCCGCAGATCCATGATCCGCTGGCGGAAGCCCTTGAACCCACCCTTGATCCCGCAATAGGCCGCAGCCGCCGTCAGCTTGTCCTTGATGGCGCGACGGTTGTAATCCAGCACCATCGGCATCACGACGGCGTTGGTGGTGCCGTGGTGGGTGCCATAGACCGCGCCAATCGGGTGGCTAAGGCTGTGGATCGCGCCAAGGCCCTTCTGGAACGCCGTCGCCCCCATCGCCGCCGCCGACATCATATGCGCGCGGGCTTCAAGGTTATTCGGGTCGGCATAGGCCTTCGGCAGGTTCTCGAACACCAGCCGCATGCCTTCGACCGCGATGCCTTGCGACATCGGATGGTAGAACGGGCTGCAATAGGCCTCAAGGCAATGCGCCAGCGCATCCATGCCGGTGCCTGCGGTGATGAACTTCGGCATGCCCACCGTCAGCGCGGGGTCGCAAATCGTGACCTTCGGCATCAGCGCCGGATGGAAGATGATCTTTTTCTTGTGGGTCACCGAATTGGTCAGCACCCCGGCGCGGCCCACTTCGGACCCGGTCCCCGCCGTCGTCGGCACCGCGATGATCGGCGCGATTTTCGACGCATCGGCGCGGGTCCACCAGTCATCGACATCCTCAAGCTGCCAGACCGTCAGCTTCGGCTTTTGATGCGCCATCAGCGCGATCATCTTGCCAAGGTCCAGCGCCGAACCGCCGCCAAAGCAGATCACGCCGTCATGGCCACCGGCCTTGTAGACCTCGATCCCGGCGGCCATGTTGATCTCGTTCGGGTTCGGGTCGACGTCGGAAAAGACCGCCCGGCCAAGGCCCCCGGCCTCCAGCACATCCAGCGCGTTCTTGGTGATCGGCAGGCTGGCCAAGGCCTTGTCGGTGACCAGCAGAGGCTTGGTCAGCCCCGCCGATTTCGCATGCTCGGCCAGTTCGGAAATCCGGCCAACGCCGAACTTGATCGCGGTCGGATAGGACCAGTTCCGGTTGGGAACATTGTGGGTCATGGTGTCAGACTTTCTTCAGATGGAAGGATTTCGGACGGGTCACCGAATGGAACCCAAGATAGGACAGTGACCCGCCGCGACCGGTGTCTTTGCACCCGGTCCAGCACAGCGCAGGGTCAAGATAGTCAGCCCGGTTCATGAAGACGGTACCGGTTTCGACCTGCGCGCCCAGTTGTTCCGCCGTCTCGTAATCCTGCGTCCAGATGCTGGCGGTCAGGCCATAGGGTGAATCGTTCATCAGCCGCAACGCCTCGGCGTCGTCCTTGACCTTCATGATCCCGACGACGGGGCCAAAGCTTTCCTCCATCATCACCCGCATGGAATGGTCAACATTCACCAGGATCTGCGGCGCAAGATAGGCACCGCCGTCATCGGCGGGGAACAGGGCCGGGTCGATCAGTGCCTTGGCACCTTGCGCAATGGCCTCGGAGATCTGGCTGCGCACGACGGCCGCGAACCGCTTGTTGGCCATCGGGCCAAGCGTGGTTTCGGGGTCCAGCGGGCTGCCGAGTTTCAACGCCTTGACCCAGGCCACCGACTTTTCGACGAAGGCATCATACAGGCTTTCGTGGACATAGATCCGTTCAATCCCGCAGCAGCATTGGCCCGAGTTGAACATCGCCCCGTCCATCAGCGTGTCGACGGCGGCGTCAAGGTTGGCATCGGCGCGGACATAGCCCGGGTCCTTGCCGCCCAGTTCCAACCCAAGCGGCGTAAAGGTGCCCGCCGCAGCGCGTTCGATGGCCTGCCCACCGCCGACTGACCCGGTGAAGTTGACGAACCCAAAGGCGCGGGCGGCAATCAGCGCCTCGGTCGTGGGGTGATCCAGGACGACGTTCTGGAACACATCCGCCGGCACCCCCGCCTCGTGGAAGGCCTGGGCCAGACGTTCACCGACCAGCAAGGTCTGGCTGGCGTGTTTCAGGATGACCGAGTTGCCCGCGATCAGCGCCGGGGCCAGCGTGTTGATCGTCGTCAGATAGGGATAGTTCCAAGGGGCCACGATGAAGACCACGCCCAGGGGCGCGCGGGCCAGATATCGGCGGAACTTGTCGCTGTCTTCGATCACGGTCGGAGCCAGCGTCTCGGCGGCGATCTCGGCCATATAGTCGGTGCGGGCGTTGACCCCGCCCATCTCGCCCTGACCATAGCGGATCGGGCGGCCCATCTGGTGCGCAAGTTCGGTCGCGACGGTTTCCTTCATCGCGGTCAGCCGGGCGACCCCGGCCTTGACCAGCGCGATCCGGTCGGCAAGCGGGCGCGCGGCCCAGGCCTTTTGCGCGGCCTTGGCCCGGTCTGCGACAGCAAAGGCCGCATCGCGGGAAAGCGGCGTGCGTTCGGCATAGACCGAGCCGTCCACCGGGGAAATCAGTTGAATAGGTTTCATGTCGTCCTCGTGTGTCGGGGCTTCCCGACCTGTCATTGGTTCTGCGGCAAGGATTGGGTGGGCGATGTCGCCCACCCTACACTCAGGCGCGTTCAAGCAACCGCTGGATCTCGAAATCGGTCACGACGCGGTCGGTCTCGGAAATCTCCCACTGGGCGGCGTGGTGATAGTGGTCGACCACATCATCGCCAAAGGCTTCACGGTACATCTTCGAGCCGTTCAGAAGATCGGCCGCCTCGCGCAGGTTGTGCGGGATTTCGCGCACACCGCCTGCCGAATACATGTCGCCCTTCATCTCGGGTTCCAGCTCCAGCTTCTGCGTGATCCCGGCCAGACCCGCAGCCAGAAGCGCGGCGCAGGTCAGATAGGGGTTCACATCCGACCCCGGAATCCGGCATTCGACCCGGATCGCCTTGGTGTGTTCGCCACAGACGCGGAAGCCTGCGGTGCGGTTGTCGGCTGACCAAACCGCCTTGGTCGGCGCAAACATCCCCACGGTGAACCGCTTGTAGCTGTTGACGTAAGGCGCCAGGAACACGGTCATTTCGCGGGCATAGGCCAGTTGGCCCGCCACGTACTGCTTCATCATCTCGGACATGCCATGCCGGTCGGCAGGGTCATAGAAGGCAGGCTTGCCGTCCAAGGTCCACAGCGACTGGTGGCAGTGCGACGACGACCCGGCCTTGCGGTGATCGTACTTCGCCATGAAGCTGACCGAGCGCCCCTTGGTCCAGGCAATCTCCTTGATGCCGTTCTTGATGACCGTGTGATTGTCCGCCGTGTCCAGCGCGTTGGAGTAGCGATAGTTCACTTCCTCCTGCCCGCTGTCCGCCTCACCCTTCGAGTTCTCGATCGGGATGCCCGCGCCATAAAGCCCGTTGCGGACGGCGCGCATCACGTCTTCTTCCTTGGTGGTCTGGAAGATGTGGTAGTCTTCGTTATAGGCGCTGATCGGCTTCAGCCCGGTGAAGTTGCTGTCGCGCAGCTGTTCATAGCTGTTCTCGAACAGATAGAATTCCAGCTCGGTCGCCATCATCGGCTCCAGCCCCAGACCACGCGCGCGTTCAACCTGACGCTTCAGGATCTGGCGTGGCGAATGGGGGACCGGGTGATTGTGGTGGTCCAGCAGATCACACAGCACCATCGCCGTGCCCGGAAGCCACGGCACCAGCCGCAGGGTCGTCATGTCCGGCTTCATGACATAGTCGCCATAGCCGGTTTGCCAGTTCGAGGATTTGTAGCCCTGAACCGTCGTCATCTCCATGTCGACGGCCAGAAGATAGTTGCAGCAATGGGTCTCTTTCCAGCCGCCGTTGATGAAGAACTGGGCGTGGAAACGCTTGCCCATCAGTCGGCCTTGCATGTCGACCCCGGCCACCAGGACCGTATCGATTTCACCGCGCGTCACGGCGGCCTTGAGTGCGTCAAATGTCAGATTTCCGGGCATGTGCTTGCCTTTTCTATTGTCAGAATTTCGTGGTGGCCAACAGGCCACATGTCAAGGGAAGGGGGAGGAAAGGCCCCCTTGCGCCACCGAATTCGGGCTTGCGCGGCCAGCAGGGGCCATGCGCAGTATCTTGCGGTTCGGACCGCATCCGTGCCTCTCCCAAAGCCACGGACCCCGCCTTGCGGAAAACCGTCCGTGAATTTGATCATACAGTCACGGAACCGACCGGTCTGCAACCCCTTCTGCGGATTTGCGCGCAGCTCCGGCCAAGCCGTTCAGCAGAACTGCCGCCAAAAGCACCGACCCACCGATCAGCGTATTGCCGCTGGCGGTTTCGCCAAGGAAAAGCCAGACCCAGATCGGCCCCAGAAGCACCTCGATCAATGACAGCAAGGTCAGTTCGGCGGCAGGCACCACCCGGCTGCCAAGGGTGAACAACACAAGCCCCAGGGCGACAACAAAGGCACCAATCGCCAGAGCCACCCCCATGTCATGGACCGATACGACGATCACCGCACCCTGCACGACCAGAACCGCCGCCGCGACGATGGCTGAAAAGACCCCACCCAGCAGAACGGCGGGCAGCATGTCACCCACCCGCCCCCAGCGCAGGACAACGCTGAAGGTCCCGAACCCCGCCGCCGACAGCAGCGCCGCCATGTTGCCGACGAAGGCACCGGTATCCAGCCCGTCCCGCACCATGATCAGGATGCCGAAGACCGCAATGCCGATGGCGACCCAGGTCGCGGGCCGGACAGCTTCGCGCAGGACGATCCGGCCCAGAACCGCCGCAACGAAGGGGGATGCGGCAAAGAACAGCAACGCATTGGCGACCGTCGTCGTCTGGAAAGCATAGATCGCCCCGGCAAAGGCAAACACAAGGCCAAGGCCGCCCAGCACCCCCGCGACCCCTACCGCGCGGATCGAGGCGAGCGGCCTTCCGCATGAGGTCCACCACAGGAAGGCCATCAGCACCGGGATCATTCCAAGCGACCGCCAGAACAGGATCGCCCAGACCGAGGCGCCTTCGATCTGTCGCAGGCCAAGCCCCATCAGGGACCAGATGCTTCCCGCCACCAGACACAGCACCACACCTTGACCGTATCGCATCAACCGCCCCGCACTTTCCCTGTTGCCGCTTGTCCCTCCCTCGCGGGCGGTCCTCGCTTGATCCAGCGAAGAGCGACTGAAGGAAGCGATGAGGGGCCCGTCGCCCTGCCTGCCACGGCAGGGGCGCGCGGGCTGTTCCGTTCCCGACCTTTGCCGTTCAGTAGCCGCGGACCCGGTCGACCTGATGCAGGAACGGCTCTCCAGCCTCGCCCCGGCGGATGTTTTCGGCAATCACCCGCGACGAACTTGAAGGCCTTGTGTCTGCGGCGATATGCGGCGTCACGGTGACGCGGGGATGCGTCCAATAGCGGTGGTCTTTCGGCAGCGGTTCCACCCGGAAGACATCCAGCGTCGCATGGCCGACATGGCCTGCATCCAGCGCCGCAAGCAGCGCCTCGTCGTCGATCAGCGCGCCACGACCTGGGTTCAGGATCACGGCACCCTTGGGCAAAAGCGCCAGCCGGTCCGCGTTCAAAAGGTTCTCGGTCTCGGGCGTTTTCGGCAACAAGGTCACCAGGATCGCCGCCGATGACAGCGCCTTGGCCAGCCCGGTATCGCCATGCAGCGACCCCGGCTTTTCCGTCCTGCTCCAGCCCGTCACCGGAAAGTTCAACGCCCGCAGTGCCGCCGCAGAAGCCGACCCCAGCGCCCCCATCCCAAGGATCGTCACCGGCCGTTCCCGCGCCAGCGGCGGGCAGACCTGTTTCCAGACATGATCGGGGTTCACGATATGGCGGTCCATGCCCAGATGATGGCGCAGGCAATGGCCGACAACCCATTCCACCATCCCCTCGGTCAGGCCCGGATCGACCATCCGGCACAGGGGTTGGGTCAGGGTCTGGTTGCCGACGATCTTTTCCACCCCCGCCCACAGGTTCAGGACGCCCTTCGTCTTGGTATAGGCCGTAAAATCCTGAAGCGGCGAAATCGGGCTGTAGATGATGTAGTCCACCTCCTCCGGCCGCGCCTCGGGGACAAGACGGGCCGAAATCCCGGCCTCGGACAGGGCAGCAGCCAGATGTGGATGGAATTCTTCCCAAAGACTTGGGGTGGCGAAAAGGACAGTCAGCATCGGGCGGGCCTTTGACAGGGACAACAGCTATCGCCGCACGCTATGCCAGATTTTCGGCGGCGGGCAGCCCCGTTTTCAACCGAGAAACGCCTAAAGCGCAGCAGTGACGGCAGCATTCACCGCCAAGGCAAGAATGCAGGTGTTGTAGAAGAACGAAGCCACACCATGCACCAGCACCGCCTGACGCATCGGGCGGGTCTCGATCACCACATCCGATACCTGCGCTGTCATGCCAATTGTAAAGCTGGCATACAGAAAATCCCAGGTGTCCGGGGCGCCCTTGCCGGGAAAGACCATGCCATGCTCCGGTGACCGGTAGTAAAGGCCGGCGTAGTGAAACGCCGCCAATACATGCACTGTCGCCCAGCCCAGCCCAAGGCTGACAAGCGCCACCCCGCGGGCCAGAACACTGCTGTGATCGGCGCTCAACACCAGAATGATCGCCAGCACGCTGACCAGAACCGTCAGGAAGGCAAGGCACAAGATCAGGACGACGCCCTCATCCGCCTGTTCGGCGTGCCGCTGCAGAACCGCAGGCCCAGCCTTTCGGACAAACCAAAGCATCAGGCCAAGATACAGAAGAAAGAACGCATCAGCCCCGATCAACAGGCAAAAGGCTGGCTGGACCTGACCAAGCCACCCGCCAAGCGCAACGACGACCCCGACGGCAAAGGCGGCGATAAATCGACCGTGTCTGGGGGCAAATTGCACCATTCAGCGCGGCCTGTGGACATGGGCGCTTTGCACCAGCCCAAAGCCGACCAACAGCACCATCATCGCCGACCCACCATAGCTGAGCAACGGCAGCGGCACGCCCACAACCGGGGCCATGCCCATCACCATCGACAGGTTGACCGCGATGTAAAAGAAGAAGTTCGCCACCACCCCGATGATCAGCAAGGCCGAGAACCGGTCACGATTGCGCAGCGCCGCGAACAGACAGAACCCGATGATCAGCGCGTAAAGCCCCAATAGGGAAAACGCCCCGATGAATCCGAACTCCTCGGCCAGGGTGGTGAAGATGAAATCGGTGTGCTTTTCCGGCAGGAAGTTCAGCCGCGACTGCGTGCCCTGCATGAAGCCCTTGCCCGACCAGCCCCCCGACCCCAGCGCAATCTGCGCCTGAATGATGTTGTAACCGGCACCCAGCGGGTCGGCTGTCGGGTCCAGAAAGGTGTCGATCCGCTTGTATTGGTAGTCATGCAGGAACTGCCACGGCGTGCCCCGCAGGGTGAACACGCCAACGATGACCGACACGCCCAGCGCGATGACCGCGCCAAAGTACCAAAGGCTGACCCCCGCCGCGAACATCACCGTCGCCCCGGCAAGGATCAGCATCAGCGAGGTTCCAAGGTTCGGCTGCATCAGAACAAGGATCGTCGGCGTCACGATCAACAAGACCGGGATCAGCACATAGACCGGGCTTGAAACCTTTCGCGGATCAAGCCAGCCGTAATAGGCGGCAAGCACCATCACCAGCGTGAACTTCATCATTTCCGACGGCTGCAACCGGATGAAGCCAAGGTCGATCCAGCGCTGCGCGCCCATGCCGACGCTGCCAAAGAACTCCACCACCAGAAGCAGGGCAAAGGCCACCAGATAGGCCGTGGCCGACATCGAGCGCCAGAACCAGATCGGCACCATGCCGACGATAAACAAAAGCACCATGCCGACCCCGAACCGCTCCATCTGCGGGCGGGCCCAGGTGTCCAGATTTCCACCGGCAATCGAATACAGCATCAGGAATCCGACCGAAGCGACCGAGGTGATCAGAATGATGATCGGCCAGTTCAGGTGCAGCACCTTGCGCAGCCCTGTCGGCGCCATCTTCTGGGAATATTCAAGAAAGCTCATCGCCTATTCCCCCCTCATGCCTTGGTCTTCACCGGAGCCATGCCGGTAACCGGATCGCGCAGCGGCAATTCCTTCAGCATGGTGTCGATCCGTCCGCGCTGGCTTTCGGGATAGGCTTCCAGCGGCGGCAAACCGTCCGACATGGCGCGCAGGATCACATCGCGCGCAATCGGGGCGGCAGCGGTCGACCCACCGCCGCCATGTTCAACCACCACAGCGACGGCGTAACGCGGCGCATCGAACGGGGCGTAGCCCACGAACAATGCATGGTCGCGCTTCTCCCACGGCAGGTTATCGTTCCCGACCACGCCGGTTTCCCGTTCTGCAGCGGAAATGTTTCGCACCTGACTGGTGCCCGTCTTGCCAGCCATCAGCATGGCCGGATCGACGATCTTGCTTGACTTGGCGGTTCCCGTTTCCCCGTTCACCACCGCATTCATGCCTTCTCGCACCGCAACCAGACTCTCGAGCTGGATGTCCAACGCCGGCGCCTCGACCAAGGGCACGTCCTTGCCCCCGATAGAGCGCACAAGCCGTGGCATCACTGAACGCCCGCTGGCAATTCGCGCCGTCATCACCGCCAGTTGCAAAGGCGAAGCCAGCACATAGCCCTGCCCGATCGAGGCGTTGATCGTGTCGCCAACGCGCCAATCCTGTTTGTATTTTTCCTGCTTCCACGCCTTGTCCGGCATTACCGCTGACGTGATTGCCGACATCGGCATTTCATGGCGCACTCCAAGCCCAAGCTTGCGGCCCATCTCGGCGATCTTGTCGATCCCCACTTTCTGCGCCACGTCATAGTAATAGACATCACAGCTTTCCGCGAGGCTGCGTTCCAGCGTCACGCTTCCGTGCCCTCCACGCTTCCAGCAGTGGAACTTGCGGTCGCCGAACTCGATGTAGCCGGGGCAAGAAACTTTTTTTTCCGCAGTGGTCGCCTCCGCTTCAAGCGCGGCAAGCGCCGTGACGACCTTGAAAGTCGACCCCGGCGGATAGGCCCCCGAGACCGTCTTGTTGGCCAAGGGCCGGTGGTCATTCTCGGTCAAGGCGGCATATTCGACCGTGCTGATCCCGCGCACGAACAAGTTCGGGTCGAACGACGGGGCCGAGGCACAACAGATGATGTCGCCGTTCGTGACATCCATCACGACGACCGCCGCGCTTTCCTCACCCAGCCGGGCTTGGGCAAAGTTCTGCACATCCGCATCAAGTGTCAGCCGGATATCCGCGCCGGGCAAACCTTCTTCGCGGCCCAACTCCCGCATCACCCGCCCGGCCGAGTTCACCTCGATCCGCTTGGTCCCGGCGTGGCCGCGCAGGTCATCCTCCAGCCATCTCTCGACCCCGATCTTGCCGATCTGGAACTTCGGGATCGACAAAAGGGGATCGGGCGCTTCGATATCGGCAAGGTCCTTTTCGCTGACCGGGCCGACATAACCCACAACATGCGCAAAATCGAAATCCAGCGGATACCGCCGGGACAGACCGACCTCGGGCAGGACACCCGGCAGGGCCGGAGCGTTCACCGCAATCTTGGAAAAATCATTCCAGCTCAGCCGTTCGGCCACTGTCACCGGCACGAAAGGATTCAGGCTCATCACCTCGTCCAGCGTTTGGGTGATATCGTCTTCGGTCAGCGGGATCAGACTGGCAAGCCGTTTCAGCACCAGCTCCACGTCGCCCGCCGTCTCGCGCGTGATCAGCACCCGGTAGTTCTGTTCGTTCCCGGCAATCAGCTTGCCGTTGCGGTCCTGGATCAGCCCGCGCGCCGGGGGGATCAACCGGATGCTGATCCGGTTCTCCTCGGCCAATAGCTTGAAGGCATCGGCCTGATCCACCTGAAGATAGCGCATGCGCCCGCCAAGCACCGCAAACATCGCCGCCATGGAACCGCCAAGAAACAGCGTGCGGCGGTTAAGCTTGGTATTGCTCTCGGCGGCGATACGGGGGCTTCGCTTCACAACCGCCTCCCATAATCGTCAATTTCGCCGGTCGCGGGTTTGCGCAGGTCGATGACCAGACGCGACGCCCCGACGATGATCGGATAACAACCGATCGACCAAAGGATCTGCACCGCCGCGAAACCGAAGGCCGGTTGCGGAACCAGCGCCAGACCCAGGATCAGCCGATAGACCAAAAGCATCCCGACCATCAGACCTGAGACCAGGGCCCATTCCACCGGAAAGCTAAGCTCGCGCGTCAGGATCGTGCGCCCGCGCAGGAATTCGGTCGCAAGCACCATGATCGCAGTCCACAGGCCCGGCGGACGCATCAGCACCAGATCCTCGACCAGAATGACACCCAGTATCAGCGGCATCGGCAGAAAATCCGGACGTCGGATGATCCAGGCCATGATCACGCACAGCATAAGATCCGGGCCAGGCAGCGCCCCCGGCTCTCCGCCCAGCGGCAAAAGCCGCAGGAACAGCGACAGCAGCGCCAGACCCAGGAAAACCCCGCGATAGACCCATTCTTCCTGCCGCCAGAACTCACTCATCGCCGACCCCCGCGCCCTCTTGCGCGCCGGACCCGGCGGCCTCGACATCGCCGCCCTCGGCTTGGACGGGCGGGGCCCCGGCCTCCGCCTCGGCAGTGGCGGACGATCCGTCAGGCTTTGGCAGGGGTGGCGCCAAAAGTTCGCCCGGATCGGTGATCGGCTCCAACTCGTGGCTGCGCAGCACCCGCAGGAATTCCAGCCGCTGATAGTCCGCCGCCAAGATCACCCGCAGCCGCTTGTCGGCATCCAGCACCACCTGCCCGACCAGAAGCCCCGCCGGAAACACCCCACCATCGCCCGAGGTGATCACGCGGTCCCCCGGACGCACGGCATCGGTATCCTCGACGAACTCCAGCGGAGGGGCCAGGCTGTTGTCGCCTGAAAGAATGGCGCGCTGTCCCGAAGGCTGGATCGTCACCGGAATCCGGCTGTTGCTGTCGGTGACAAGGATCACCCGACTGGTGCGTTCGCCCACCCCGGCGATGCGCCCGACCAGACCGATCCCGTCCATCGTGGCCCAGCCATCACGAATGCCGTCCCGCGCGCCGACGTTCAACAGCACCGATTGCCGGAACGGGCTGCCACTGTCGGCCATCACGACGCCGGTCACATGGGTCAGCTTAGGGTCAAGCCGGACGTTGTTCAGGTCCAGAAGCCGGGCATTCTTCTGCTCCAGCTGCAAGGCGGCCTCTTTCCAGGCCTTCATCTGCTGCAACTCGCGCTTCAGTTCCTGGTTCTGTTCGTAGATCCGGGTATAGGACTGGCAATCGTCGATCATCCCCACGACCAGCGTCACCGGGCGCATCGCCCAGTCCAGGTTCGGCACCACCGCATCGACCAGCGCCGCGCGAAACCGTTCGACCCTTGGGCTGTCGATCCGCCACAGCAGGAACAACCCAAGCAGCAGCAACACGGCAATACCGACCAGCAGCCGCCGCAGCGGCCGCGAGAATTCTTCCGGTGCTGTGCGTGTCCTGGCCACGGGGCTCAGCCTTCCTTCGCCGCGCGCGTCGCGCAACCCATCAGGTGTCGTAGTCGATCACATGCCGAAGTTGCTTTTCGTATTCCAGAGCCTTCCCGGTCCCCAGCGCAACACAATTCAGTGACTCATTCGCCACGCTGATCGAAAGCCCGGTCTGTTCGCGCAAGCTCAGGTCCAACTCGCCCAAAAGCGCGCCGCCCCCGGTCAGCATCACGCCCCGGTCCACGATATCCGCCGCAAGGTCGGGCGGCGTCGCTTCCAGCGCCTGCATCACCGCGTCGCAGATCTGCTGCACCGGTTCGGCCAGCGCTTCGGCGACCTGCGCCTGATTGATCTCGGTTTCCTTCGGCACCCCGTTCAACAGGTCGCGCCCCCGGATTGTCATGCTGGCGCCGCGCCCGTCATCGGGCATACGCGCCGTGCCGATGCTGGTCTTGATCCGTTCCGCCGTGCTTTCACCGATCAACAGGTTCTGGTGGCGGCGCAGATAGTTCACGATGGCTTCGTCCATCCGGTCGCCACCCACGCGGACCGACCGGGCATAGACGATATCACCCAAGCTCAACACCGCGACTTCCGTCGTGCCGCCGCCGATGTCGACGACCATGTTCCCCGTGGGTTCGGTGATCGGCATCCCCGCGCCAATGGCCGCCGCGATGGGCTCGGCAATCAGCCCGGCACGCTTGGCACCCGCCGACAAGACCGACTGCCGGATGGCCCGCTTTTCCACCGGGGTCGCGCCATGCGGCACGCAGACGATGATCTTCGGCTTGGAAATCGTCGACCGCTTGTGAACTTTGCGGATGAAATGCTTGATCATCTCTTCCGCCGCCTCGAAGTCGGCAATGACCCCGTCGCGCATCGGGCGGATGGCCTGAATCGTTCCCGGCGTGCGGCCCAGCATCAGCTTGGCGTCTTCGCCCACTGCCAGCACGACCTTCTTGCCGTCCTTGAAGTGATAGGCGACGACCGAAGGCTCGTTCAGGACGATCCCCTTGCCGCGGATATAGACCAGCGTGTTCGCCGTCCCAAGGTCAATCGCCATGTCGGACGAGAACAGGCTTGGAAAGAACGCCATTACGGGGACCCCACATGAATAGAAGATTGCCTCGGCGACTCAGGGCCCCAAGGTCAGTGGCGGAATATAGGGACCATGCGCAGGATGCGAAAGCCCCGACGACGGCGCGCGCGGTCCCCCGCTTAGCAGAAATTCGCCTTGCAGTATTGCGATTTTCTGCGCCGAAAGCGGGGCAATTCGACCATGATAATTGACTTAATCCAACATCCCCTGAATCCTCTCTTTCGGCAACCTGATGGTGGAGCGTGAAATGACTGGCGTGATCGGGCGGGTTGCCGTGGTGACCGGGGCGGGTTCTGCGGGGGGAATCGGCTTTGCCATCGCCCGAAATCTGGTCGCAGGCGGCGCGCGGGTCTGCATCACGGCGACCACAGCGCGCATTCATGACCGCGCGGCAGACCTTGGCTGCATGTCCCATATTGCCGACCTGACCGACCCCGATCAGGTGGCGGCCTTGATCGCGGCAGTCGAGGCAAAGCTTGGCCCGGTCGAGATTCTGATCAACAACGCCGGAATGGTGCAAAGCGGCAAAGCGGCGGATGAAAGCCTGGTTGCAGACATCAGCGATGCCGAATGGGCGCATCACCTAGCGCTGAACCTGAACACCGCGTTTCACTGTTGTCGCGCCGTCTTGCCCGGAATGGCGGCGCGGGGCCATGGCCGGATCGTCAACATGGCCTCGGTCACGGGGCCGATGGTCACCTTTGCCGGGACTGCCGGTTATTCGACCGCCAAGGCCGGGATGGTGGGGCTGACCCGGTCCATCGCGCTGGAATACGGCGCGCGGGGCATCACCTGCAACGCCGTTCTGCCCGGCTGGATCGCCAGCGAAAGCCAGACCGAACTTGAGGCGAAGGCGGGCCTTTCTACCCCGCTTGGCCGGTCCGGCACCCCCGACGAAGTTGCCACCTGCGCCGTTTTCCTATCCTCGGACGAAGCGTCCTATGTTACCGGCTCGATGCTCGTCGTGGATGGCGGCAATACAGTGCAGGACATGAAACTATGACAGACCCCGCCTTTCTTCCGGGCGTCCCGACCGAAGCCGTGCTTGCCGCCTTTCGCCGCGCGCCCGGCAGCGAACTTGCCTCGGGTAAATTCGACAGCCCCGAATCCTCGGCTGCCTTGGCTGCCAACGCCTTCGGTTGGTTCCTGCAACAACCGCGCAAGCTGCCGCCCCTGCCCGGCGTGCCGATGGGCCCGCCCGAGACGGTCGAGATCGAGGCCGAGATGCGCTTTCCATGGGCCGGGGGCAGGCACCCCTGGCTTGATGCGGCGATCACCACCGCCACCACGCTGGTCGGGGTGGAATCGAAACGCTACGAACCCTTCCGCCCCGGTAAGACCACCGTGTTTTCGGAAGCCTACGACAGCCGCGACTGGGACGGGATGGCCCGGTTTACCGCAATGCGAAAGGCGCTGACCGAAGGCCGCCAGACCTATCGCCATCTTGATGCCGCGCAACTGGTGAAACACGCCTACGGCCTGCGGACGCAAGGGGTGAAACGGGCACGCGGAGCGGTTCTGGTCTACCTGCACGCCGCCCCCGCCACTTGGGCCAGCGGCAAGCCGGTTGCTCCCGAAGGGATAACCCGGCATGAGGCCGAGATTGCCGACTTCGCCCGCGCGGTGAAGGGGGACGCGGTCAGTTTCGTGCCGCTGCGCTGGTCAGACCTCTTGGCGCAATGGCGGGCACAACCAGCCACTGCAGCACACGCCGCAGCGGTCACCGGCTGGTTTGGCGGGCTTTAGGCAAGGAGAAAGGGCGGATGGCACAGGTAAAAACCATGCTCTTGCTGGCCATTGCCGCGGCCATCGCAAGCGCCAGCTGCGGCCAAGCCGATCTGTCGGCGACGGGCCAGGACTGGCGCGAGATCACCTTTGATGTGGTGGACGACAAACCCATGCTGGCCGCCCGCGTCGACGAAACGTCGGGTCGTATGATGTTCGATACCGGCACACCCGAAACCGTGTTCCTGAACCGGGATGCCGTGCCCCTGCCTGATGGACAGGTGGTGGGCAACGGCTTTGCAGCTTCGGGCCAGCCGATCGAGGTGCGTCTGCATCAAGCCCCGCTGATCCAGGTCGACGGCATGGCGATTGCCACCGAGTCCGCCGTTGTCAGCGGCGATTTCGGCTTTGCCGAAGTCATGTTCGGGGCGGATTTTCTGGGCTTCATCGGCCTGCCCGCCGTGCAGGACGGCGCTTTCGCACTCGACTACCGGCGCGGGGTGCTGACCCTTTTCCGGACGGATGACCATGGGGCGCTGGTCGTCCCGCCGCCTGCAGCAAGGGATGTGGTAGCGAATCTGACCTTTGCCCTCATCCCGGGCGAGCAGCCGACCACTGGCGCCTTCATCGGCAGCTTGCCGGTGCTGCTGGATTTCGACACCGGCGACAGCGGCACGCTTTACCTGCGCCCCGAAACCCGCGCCCGCTTGCTGGCTGACGGAACGCTGACCATCACCACCAACCTTGCCTCCCTGTCCGGGGTCACCTTTGGCGGGGCCAGTTTCGACGGGCTGACCGTCAGGCTGGTCGAGGCCGGTGGGCCAAACGACAAACGTCCCTGGCCGGGATCGGATGCCCTTCGCCTTGGGGCGGCATTCCTGATGGATCATCCCAGCCTTTGGAACTTTCCAGCCGGAACGATCACCATTCTGCACCCGGACGCGGGGTTTCTGGCCCCGCGTTAGGAAAGGGACCCCAGCGCGCCAAACACAGGCCGGGGTCATGGCCAGCGATAAGGGCCCGCAAGGGACCGATCAGCGACCCTATTCGCCGTGGTAGGAGACGGTCTTCACATCCTCACCCGGCGCGGTCTTCTGGCGGCGGATGATGAGGCGGTTCAGCGCGTTGATATAGGCCTTGGTCGAGGCGACGATGGTGTCGGTATCGGCCGACGACCCCGTCACGATCCGCCCATCCTCCTCCAGCCGGACCGACACGGTCGCCTGCGCATCCGTCCCCTCGGTCACCGCCTGCACCTGATAGACCTGCAGCCGCGCCTTGTGGGGGAACAGCATCTTCACGCAGTTGAAGGCCGCATCCACCGGCCCGTCACCCGTCGCGTCGATGTGGTGATCCACGCCGTCGACCGTCAGGATCATGTCCGCCTCTTGTGGGCCTTCGGTGCCGCAAACGACCCGCAGTTTCTTGAGCTGCAGGTATTCGTAGGCGTCGTTGGTCTGTTCGTCACTGACCAGCGCGACCAGGTCGTCGTCGTAGATTTCCTTCTTTCGGTCGGCCAGCGATTTGAACCGCACGAAGACGTCGTTCAACTGGTTGTCGGCCAGATCGAAGCCCAGTTCCTTCAGCTTGGCCCGCAGCGCGGCGCGACCCGAGTGCTTGCCCATCGCGATGTTCTTGGCGGTCAGGCCGATATCTTCGGGCCGCATGATCTCGAACGTCTGGACGTTCTTCAGGACGCCATCCTGATGGATGCCGGATTCGTGCAGGAAGGCGTTCTTGCCGACGATGGCCTTGTTGAACTGGACCGGAAAGCCGGAAACCTGGCTGACCCGGCGCGACAGGTTCATGATCTTGGTGGTGTCGATGCCCGTCCGGAACGGCAGGATGTCGTTGCGGACCCGCATGGCCATCACGACCTCTTCCAGCGCCGTGTTGCCCGCCCGTTCACCCAGCCCGTTGATCGTGCATTCAATCTGCCGGGCACCCGCCTCGACCGCCGCCAAGGCGTTCGCGGTCGCCATGCCAAGGTCGTTGTGGCAGTGGGTGGCAAAGATGATGCTGTCTGCGCCCGGAACCCGTTCCAGCAGCATCTGGATGATCTTGGCGCTTTCCATCGGATAGGTATAGCCGACGGTGTCCGGAATATTGATCGTCGTCGCCCCGGCCTTGATCGCGATTTCTACCACGCGGCAGAGGTAATCATTTTCCGTCCGCGTCGCGTCCATCGGCGACCACTGGACGTTGTCGCACAGGTTGCGGGCATGCGTCACCGTCTCGTGGATCCGTTCCGCCATCTGGTCCATGTCCAGATTGGGGATCGCGCGGTGCAGTGGCGAGGTGCCGATGAAAGTGTGGATACGCGGGGACTTGGCGTGCTTCACCGCGTCCCAGCAGCGGTCGATGTCCTTGAAGTTGGCGCGCGCCAGCCCGCAGATCGTCGAATTCTTCGCCCGCTTCGAGATTTCCGAAACGGCAGCAAAGTCACCTTCCGAGGCGATGGGGAACCCCGCCTCGATGATGTCGACGCCCATCTCGTCCAAGAGGCCGGCGATTTCCAGCTTTTCCTCGTGGGTCATGGTGGCACCCGGCGATTGCTCACCATCGCGCAGTGTCGTGTCAAAAATGACGACTTTGTCTTGGGCAGATTTGGTCATGGTATTCTTTTCCTGATTTCTTAGCTTCGCGTTTTCTGGGCGCTGCTCACCTCTGAGCGGTCGCGCCCTAGGGCACGCTCAGAGGCGGCTAAGAAGAAGCAGCCCAAGGGGCAGCGCAGAGCCGAAAGCCCTGGATGCAGACATGATGTGGTGTCCCTTGGTCATGAGGCCGGACTATACGAGGGAAATTCCGGAAGAAAAGCGGTTTTTCCGCAAGCCGGTGGATCATCTTTCCAAAGCCGGGACCAAGATCAGGGCTTGACCGCAGGACCGGCAGCGTCACCTTTCCGTCATGGCGCATCATCCTGTCCTCATTCTGGCCCACGGCCAACCTTCAGACCCCTTGCCTGCCGCGGCAGAGCTTGCGGCTTTCGCGGCGAAAGTGGCGGCGCAGATGCCGGGGCGCGAGGTGACCTCGGCCACCCTTGCCGAACCGGGGGCATTGGCAAGGGCGGTGGCGGGGCGGGCTGCGGGACTGGTCTATCCCATGTTCATGGCGGGGGGCTGGTTCACCCGCGTGCAGATCCCGGCGAAACTGGCCGAGGTCGGGGTCGCCACAGGGCCGGGCGGCTGGCAGGTGCTGGAGCCCTTTGGCTGCGACCCCGCTGTCCACGACCTTTGCGTCAGCCTGGCCCGCGAGGCGGCGGCTGACGAGCTTGTTCTGGCCGCGCATGGGTCGGGCCGGTCATCGGTGCCCTCCGACATTGCCCGTCATGTCGCCGGACGGATCGGGGATGAAGTCGGGATCGGGCGCGTCGCGGTTGGCTTCATCGATCAGGTTCCGCAACTTTCCAGCCTGACCGGATTTGGCACCAAGGCCGTCTGCCTGCCCTTCTTCGCCGCCGAAGGGGACCATGTGACGGACGACCTGCCGCAAGCCCTGGAAAGGGCCGGGTTCAAGGGCCGGATTCTGCCCCCGATCGGCCATGATCCGCGTGTGCCGGGGATCGCCGCCGCCGCCATTGCGCGTGGCAAGCCGGTTTGCGCCGAAAGGTGTCAGTGGGCAAAGGCGTGACCCTCAGGCCCGCCCGGCCGCCGCGCTTAGCGTAAGAGGGTCGATCCCCATGGCCTTCAACGCGGCAGCCCATTTCGCGCTGTCTTCGGCCCCGAAAACCAGCCCCTCGGGCGCCGCAGTGGTCAGCCAGTCATTGCGCGCGATTTCGGATTCAAGCTGCCCTGCCCCCCAGCCGGAATAGCCCAGCGCCAGCAGCGCATGCTGTGGTCCACCTCCTATGGCCAGCGCCTCAAGAATGTCTTGCGTGGCGGTCATCGCATATCCGCCCGGCACCGCCAGCGTCGCCTTGCCAGCAACCCAGTCTGCCGTGTGCAGCACAAAGCCGCGCCCCCGGTCGACCGGCCCGCCCATCAGCACCCGGATATCGCGGCCCTCCGGCGCGCGCGGGATCGACAGCTGATCAAGCAATTCGTCGAACCGCATATCCTCCAGCGGCTTGTTCACGATCAGGCCCATCGCCCCGTCTTCGGAATGGGCGCAGATCAGGATCACGCTGCGGTCAAAGCGGGGGTCCGCCAGCCCGGGCATCGCGATCAGAATCTGCCCGGCAAGCTCCATCGACTCAAACCTCCGAAACCATCGCCAGCATGATCCAGGCCCGAAGCAGCCTCAAGCGGTTTCGACCGCACCTCACGTCTTGTCGCCGCAAAGTGATTTCCTTCCCGCCGCACAATTCCTATGGTGGCTGCATGATGATCCAGACCCGCCCCCTTGCTGTCCTTCTGGCTCTGGCCGCTGCGCCTGCCCATGCGACGACCCAGGATGACGTTCTGTTCGCCTCGCTTCTGTCCGGCTGGACAACGGATGGCGGGAACCGGATGGCCGGGCTTGACCTGACCTTGGCCCCAGGTTGGAAAACCTATTGGCGCAGTCCCGGAGACGTGGGGATTCCCCCGGTTTTCAACTGGTCAATGTCCGAAAATGTAAAGTCGGTTCGCATTCATTGGCCGGTTCCTTCGGTCTTTGAAGCCTCGGGCATGTTGACGATAGGCTACCATGACCGGGTGGTCTTGCCGCTTGAGGTTACCCCGGTTGACCCGTCGAAACCGGTCTCGCTGAAGGTTGCAGTCGATCTGGGCGTCTGTGACGAGATCTGCCTTCCGGCCCATGTCAAGCTGTCCACCGAGCTTGCCGTCGACGGTGCGCCGGAAAAGCACATCAAGGCCGCGCTGGCCAATCGCGCGGCTTCGGCGGATGAGGCGGGGCTTTCCGGTCTTGGCTGCACGGTCGAACCGATTGCCGACGGCTTGCGCCTGACGGCCCGGATGCGCCTGCGCGATCCCGGTGCCGAAGAGGTCGTGGCGTTCGAGACCGCCGATCCCGCCGTCTGGGTGGCCCAGGCCGTCACGGCGCGCGAAGGGGGCGAACTGGTCACCATGACCGAACTTGTCGCCCCGGACGGCGCGCCCTTCGCATTGGACCGGTCTTCCGTGACGCTGACCATCCTTGCCGCTGGCAAGGCGGTTGAGGTCCGGGGCTGTCCCGCGCCTTAGGCCGCGCCTGCCCAGCGGGTTGTGACCGGGGCGGTGCGGCCCTAGTCTTGCGCCATGGGAATCGCTGCCGATCTTGCTGACGACATTGCCGGGGATTGGCACGCCGCCCTTGCCGCGCTGGCTTGGCAGGTCGAGGCTGGGGCGGATGAGCCTATCGTTGATGCCCCTGTCAATCGCTATGAGCTGTCGGTCGAGGCACCAAAACCCGCCGCTGCACGGCCCGTTTCGCAAGCGGTGGTTGCCCCGTTGGCGGTTGCTGACCCGGTCGATCTGGCCCGCGCCGCTGCCAACGCCGCCCGCTCGCTGGAGGATCTGCGCGCGGCGATCGTGGGCTTTGACCACTGTGACCTGAAGAAAGGCGCGCGGAATACGGTCTTTGCCGATGGCAACCCTGCGGCCCGCGTCCTGATATTGGGCGAGGCTCCGGGTGCGGATGAAGACCGCGAAGGCCGTCCCTTCGTCGGTCGCGCGGGGCAGCTTCTGGACAAGATGTTCGCGGCCATCGGCCTTTCCCGCACCAGCCCTGACGCGGCGACCGCGCTTTACATCACCAATGTCCTGCCATGGCGCCCCCCCGGAAACCGCGACCCGGAACCGGTGGAAATCGCGATGATGCTGCCCTTCGTCGAACGCCACATCGCGCTGGTCGACCCGGCGGTGATCGTGGTTGTCGGCAACACCCCGCTTTTTGCCCTGACCGGGACCAAGGGCATCCTCCGAGCGCGGGGGAACTGGACCATGGCGTTGGGCAAGCCGGTGCTGCCGATGACACACCCGGCCTATCTTCTGCGCAATCCCGCCGCCAAGCGTGAGGCATGGGCGGATCTTCTGTCCCTGAAAGCGAGGCTTTCGTGACCCTGCCCGTCGATATCCTCACCCTTCTCGCCTTCATCCCAGCCGGTCTGGCGCTGAACCTCACACCCGGCGCGGACATGATGTTCTGCCTTGGACAGGGCCTCAAATCCGGCCGCCGCGCCGCGATGGCAGCGAATTTCGGGATCGCTTTGGGTGGCTTGGTCCACACCCTGCTGGCCGCCCTGGGCCTGGGCGCACTGGTCGCGGCCCATCCGGCGGCGTTCGAGGCGATCCGCTGGCTGGGCGTCGGCTATCTGTTGTGGCTGGCCATCGCGGCGCTGCGGTCCTCTCCCTTTGCAACCGAAGCGCAGGTGACGCCGACCTCGACCGCGCGGGCCTTCTGGCAGGGACTGATGGTCAACCTTCTGAACCCCAAGGTGATCCTGTTCATTCTGGCCTTCCTGCCGCAGTTCGTTGACCCCGCGCGCGCGATCCTGCCGCAGTTCCTGACGCTGGGGGTGGTCTTTTCGCTGGGCGGCCTGATCGTCAACGGGGCCGTGGGCCTGTTTGCAGGCTCCATCGGCCAGCGCGTGGCGAAATCGGCCAATCTGTCGCGTTGGCTTTCCCGGATCAGCGCCACAATCTTCGGCGCGCTGGCCCTGCGGCTGGCCCTGATGCCCCGGAGTTAGCAATGTCTCGCATCGACGAAAGCCTGCCCTTCCACCCCGTCCGCATCGCGGTCTTGACTGTCAGCGACACCCGCACGCCCGAGACGGACAAGTCGGGCGACACATTGGTCGACCGGTTGACCGAGGCGGGTCATGTGCTGGCCGGTCGCGGGATCGTGCCGGATGACCGCCCGGCCATCGTCGCCCGCCTGAAGGGCTGGATCGCGGACCCGCAGGTCGACGTGATCCTGACCACCGGCGGCACCGGCCTGACCGGGCGCGATGTCAGCGTCGAAGCCCACCGCGAAGTCTACGAGAAGGAAATCGAGGCTTTCGGCACCGTCTTCACCATCGTTTCGATGCAGAAGATCGGCACCAGCGCGGTGCAAAGCCGCGCGACCGGGGGCGTTGCGGGCGGGACCTACCTGTTCGCCCTGCCCGGCAGCCCCGGCGCCTGCCGCGATGCCTGGGATGAAATCCTGAAACCCCAGTTCGACAGCCGCCACCGCCCCTGCAACTTTGTCGAGATCATGCCCCGGCTGGAAGAACACCTGCGCCGGAAGTGACACCTCTTCGTGCGGCTTCGCCTGCTCTTCGGCAGGTCCAGCCGCGAGGAGCGACGAAGTCAAGCGAGGAGCGGCTTGCCCGATCCCCACGGCTTTGCCATAGAGGGTTGAAACCGGACAAGGGGACGACCATGGCCTTCCGCGCCCGCCATCTTCTGGGGATCGAACATCTCAGCCCGCTGGAGATCACCACCGTCCTAGATCTGGCCGAGCGTTACGTCGACCTGAACCGCCGCACGGTCAAGCAATCCGACGTGCTGGCCGGGATGACGCAGATCAACCTGTTCTTCGAAAACTCGACCCGCACGCAGTCCAGCTTTGAACTCGCTGGAAAACGGCTTGGGGCCGATGTGATGAATATGTCGGTGGCCAATTCATCGGTGAAGAAGGGGGAAACCCTGATCGACACTGCGATGACCCTGAACGCGATGCACCCGGATTTGCTGGTCGTCCGGCATGGCGCTTCGGGGGCGGTGAACCTTCTGGCGCAAAAGGTGGATTGCGCAGTCCTGAACGCGGGCGACGGGCGGCATGAGCATCCGACGCAGGCTCTGCTGGACGCGCTGACCATCCGCCGCGCCAAGGGCCGCATCCAGCGCCTGACCATCGCCATCTGCGGCGATATCGCGCATTCGCGGGTGGCCCGGTCGAACCTGATTCTGTTGGGCAAGATGGAAAACCGCCTGCGCTTGATCGCGCCGCCGACCCTGATGCCCTCGGGTGTGGAAGATTTCGGCTGCGAGCTTTTCGACGACATGCGCGAAGGTCTGAAGGGCGCGGACGTCGTGATGATGCTGCGGCTGCAGAAGGAACGGATGGACGGCGGCTTCATCCCCTCGGAACGCGAATACTATCACCGCTACGGGTTGGACGCCGAAAAGCTGGCCTATGCCGCGCCCGATGCCATCGTGATGCACCCCGGCCCGATGAACCGGGGGGTCGAGATTGACGGCGATCTGGCCGACGACATCAACCGCTCGGTCATCCAGGACCAGGTGGAGATGGGCGTCGCCGTGCGGATGGCCTGCATGGACCTGCTGGCGCGGAACCTGCGTGCAGAGCGGGGACGCAGGATCGTGGGGGCGATGGCGTGAGTTCGATGATCTCGGAATGCTGGAAGTGAGTGCATGTCGGTAGAAACCAACGACGCCAACAACGTGCGCTGGGATCGCCTTCTTCAGCCCGGCGAGCGTATCCTTTGGGAAGGGTCGCCCCTGCCGGGGATTCGGAACATTCCTTTTCGAGTGCTTGCGTCCTTGTTCGGGCTTGGACTGCTCGCCTGGGGTCTGGCCATTCTGATGAAATTTCTTCCCGAGGCAGTGCGTGAAGGCAACGTTGGACAAGCTGGATTTGCCTTTGTGATGGGGTCCATGTTGACCCTTGCTGGCGTGTCAGGCGCTCTACTGCAATGGCGCGCAGCTGCTCGCGCCCACACGACGACGCTCTATGTGTTGACCAACCGATGCGCCTACATTGTCGAGAAGACACGAATTGGCACCGTGAAAAGCTATCCTATCCTGCCGGAAACGGCAGTCGAGCTTAAGCGCCATAAGGGATATGATGATGTTTGGTTTCACGTCCGTCGCGAGCCGGGCTCAGAAGGGTCGGTGACCACGACTCAGATTGGGTTTGAAGGCATTTCCGAAGGGCAAAGGGTATTCGCCTTGATCCGCAACATCCAGACCGAGCAGGCGACATGACCACCGATCCCGACCGTAAGTCCACGATTTCCAAGGTGCACGAGAGCAGAATCGTCGCCGTCTGCATGGCCTGCATGGACCTGCTGGCACGCAACCTGAGGACGGAACGCGGGCGCAAGAACGTGGAGACTCAGGCGTGACCGACGCGCCCTCAGCCGCCCTGATGGCCCGCCTAGCCCCGGGCGAGGCGGTGCTGATCCACCACCGCCCCGACACCAGCGACAGGCTGCGCTGGCGACGGCTGTTTCAGGGTCTGTTCCTGATCTTGATGCTGGTCGTCGCCGGAGTGCTGGCGCTGGTTGCCCACGATTTCGTGGCCGAATTCTGGTGGGTGGGGCTGCTGGCCTTTGCGGCGGTCGAGGCCTGGATCGTGCTGGTCTTCCGGATCGACGCCAAAGGGGACTCCGGGCGCGAGCTTGTGGTCACCCCGCGCCGCATCCTCTGGGCGCAGGGCGGCGAACTCGCGCTGGAACCGGGGATGAAGGCGGTAGCGTCCGGCAGTGCTGTGCGGCTGCATTCCGATCATCGGGCCTATCGGTTGGGGTTTCCGGGCGACGCGCAAGGGCTGGCCGACAAGCTGAATGGGGTCATCGCGACCCTTGAGGAGGCAAAACCATGACCCCAGACCCCGACCGCAAGCCCACCAGGGCCGAGATGCGCCAGGGCGGCATGGTGGCCATGGCCGTGCTGGTCTTCCTTGCCATCTTCACCCTTGCCTTCATCTGGATCGGCTAAGCCATGACCATCCTTCACTTCCTCAACGCCCGCCTGATCGACCCCGAAGCCGGGAGCGATGACATCGGCAGCCTGACCGTCAAGGACGGCACAATCCTTGCCCGCGACGGAAAGGCCCCGAAGGGCGCGACTGTCGTCGATTGCGGCGGCAAATGCCTTGCCCCCGGCATCGTCGACCTTGGCGTCAAGATCGGTGAACCCGGCGAGCGGCACAAGGAAAGCTTCCGTTCGGCCGGTCTTGCGGCGGCGGCAGGGGGCGTGACGACGATCATCGCCCGGCCCGACACAAGCCCTGCCATCGACACGCCGGAAGTGCTTGAATTCGTCACCCGCCGCGCGACGGAAAGCCCGGTCCGCATCCGCCACATGGCCGCCCTGACAAAGGGGCGCGCAGGGGCCGAGATGACCGAGATCGGCTTTCTGCGCGATGCCGGGGCGATTGCCTTCACCGATGTCTTCCGGGTTTCCAGCGAAGCAAAGGCCATTACCCGCGCCATGGCCTATGCCCGGTCCCTGAACGCACTGGTCGTGTGCCACCCACAAGACCCCGGCCTGTCCTCTGGGGCCTCTGCGACCAGCGGTAAGTTCGCCTCGCTTCGCGGTATTCCTGCCGTGTCACCCATGGCGGAACGGATGGGGCTGGAACGGGATCTGGCCTTGGTCGAAATGACCGGTGTCCGCTATCACGCCGATCAGATCACGACGGCCAAGTCGCTGCCAGCACTGGTCCGGGCCAAGGCAGCAGGGTTTGATGTGACGGCGGGGACCTCGATCCACCATCTGACGCTGAACGAATTCGACGTGGGCGATTATCGCACCTTCTTCAAGTTCACCCCGCCCCTTCGGTCGGAACAGGACCGGCTGGCCATGGTCGCCGCCTTGGCCGATGGGACGATCGACATCATCTCGTCCCTGCACACCCCGGCGGATGAGGAATCGAAGCGCCTGCCCTTTGAGGAAGCCGCTGCGGGGGCCGTCGCGCTGGAAACCTTCCTGCCCGCCGCGATGCGGCTTTATCATGCCGGGCATCTGGACCTGCCCGCCCTGTTCCGCGCGATGGCGCTGAACCCGGCGAACCGGCTGGGATTGCCGCAGGGGCGGCTTGACCTTGGTGCGCCGGCTGACCTGATCCTGTTTGACCCGGACGCCCCCTTCCTGATGGATCGGTTCCGCCTGCGCTCGAAATCCAAGAACACCCCGTTTGACGGCGCGCGGATGGAGGGTAAGGTGCTGGCCACCTGGGTCGGCGGGACACAGGTCTTTGCAGCGGACGCCTGAGACATGCCCCCGATCACCTCTGACCCGACACTTCTGATCCTTGCGGCCGTTCTGGCCTATCTTCTGGGATCGATCCCATTCGGTATCGTCATCACCCGGGCGATGGGGCTGGGCGACCTGCGCCAGATCGGGTCGGGAAATATTGGCGCGACCAATGTCCTGCGGACCGGCAACAAGCGGGCGGCTCTGGCCACGCTGGTCTTTGATGCCGCCAAGGGCGGGGTGGCGGTGCTGATCGCGGGCTGGCTGGTCGGGCCGGACGCGGCGCAGATTGCCGGGCTTTCCGCGTTCCTTGGCCACCTTTTCCCGGTCTGGCTGAAGTTCAAGGGTGGCAAGGGGGTTGCGACCTTTCTTGGCATCCTGATCGCGTTGAACTGGATGGTCGGGCTGGCAGCCTGCGTCACCTGGCTTGTCGCCGCTGTCGTCAGCCGGACCTCATCGATCGCGGCGCTTGTCGCGGCGGCCAGCGCCTCGGCCTGGCTGGTGGTTTTCAATGACGGGCTGATCCTGCTGCTGGTCGTCATCCTGACGATCCTGATCTATGTCCGCCACTCGGCCAACCTGAAACGGATCAAGGCCGGGACCGAGCCGAAGATCGGGCAGAAGAAGCCGGAATCCGCAGGCTGACAGGCCATCTGTCCACGCTGGATAGATTTTCGGGCCAAGCAATATCAATGGCTTGGCTGTGGACATTTACCGTTTCTAAAGAATTGCGGATACAACCCGCAGCCCTTTGGTCAAAGGCTTGACGCCTCATAAATCCGGGTCAGGTCACGGCCCCAGGACCCGTTGTACAAGTCCAGCCACTTGTCGGCCTGCACCCGGCCCGTCTTCAGGCTTTCGACCAAGGGCTGCAGTTGCACCTCTTCCCCAAGGCCACGGGCGACAAGGCCCGCATGCGACAGACCCACCGCCGCGCGGGCGAGGTCGAGGAGTTTGACGCCCCCCGCTTCGCCTTGCAGCGCCGAGACGGAGGCGGCGACGCGCAGGCCCTGCCGGGTTTCGGCATCGAACCCCTTCACTAGGTCCCAGGCGGCATCAAGGGCGGTCTGGTCATACATCAGACCCACCCAGAAGGCGGGCAGGGCGGCGATATGGGCCTGGTCACCACAATCGGCCCCGCGCATTTCGATGAACTTCTTCGCCCGCGCTTCGGGGAAGACGGTGGTCATGTGGTCGGCCCAGTCGGACAGGGTGGGCTTTTCCCCCGGCAGCGCCGGAAGCTTGCCCGCAAGGAAATCGCGGAAGCTTTGCCCCAGCGCGTTGATGTATTTCCCGTCGCGATAAACGAAATACATCGGCACATCGAGGACCCAGTCCACATAGCGCTGAAAGCCCATCCCGTCCTCGAACGCGAAGGGCAGCATCCCGGTGCGGCTGGCGTCCAGATCGCGCCAGATGCGGCTGCGCCAGCTTTTGTGGCCGTTCAGCTTGCCGTCAAAGAAGGGGCTGCTGGCGAACAGTGCGGTCGCCACCGGCTGCAAGGCCAGCGCCACGCGCATCTTTTGCACGAAATCGGCTTCGGAGGCGTAGTCAAGGTTCACCTGCACGGTGCAGGTCCGGTACATCATCTGCGTGCCATGGGTGCCGACGCGGCCCATGTAGTCGGTCATGAGGCGATAGCGGCCCTTGGGCATCACCGGCATCGTGTCATGCGACCATTCCGGCGCGGCCCCGATCCCCATGAAGCGGACGCCCATCGGGTCGGCGATCTGGCGGACCTCGTCCAGATGGGTCTGCAATTCAGCGCCCACCTCCAGCGACGACACCAGTGGCGCGCCGGAAAGCTCGAACTGGCCACCGGGTTCAAGGCTGATGTTCGCGCCGTTCCGGGTCAGGCCGATGGTATTTTCGCCTTCCTTCAGCGGGGTCCAGCCATAGCGGGATTCCAGCGCGCTGAAGATCGCAGAAATCGACCGGTCACCGGCATAGGGCAGTGGCTGGCGGGTATCGGTCAGCCAGCCGAACTTTTCATGTTCCGCCCCGATGCGCCAATCGGCCTTGGGCTTGTTGCCCGCTTCCATATAGGCGGCAAGCTGGTCGAAGCTTTCGATAAGTCCGCCACCGGACTGAGGAATGGACATGACGTGCTCCGGGGCATTGCCGACAGGCTGATCCGGCTAAGGTGCCGGGACGACAACAGGTGTCAATCTGCGCGGGCCAAGTCAAGGGGGCGACGGACCTGCGGGTGCCGCCCGCGACGACAGTTATTTTCCGCAGAGGATAGTTTTTCTGTCACTGCAGGGGGCTTTGGCGCGGGCTTTGTCGGGGGCTCTGCATCAGCGCACAACCACACCTGCGCCCTTGCGTACCCAGATCAGGCGGTCAACCTCGGCCAGGGCCACGACCCGGCTGTCGGACACGGCTTCGCTGCCAAGGGCGGCAACCAGACCGGCGGTGTCCATCCCCGGCAGGGCAGAGAAGGCATCAAACAGGGCTTCGGCGCCCAAGGCTTCGACCGGGATGTGCAAAAGCTGGCCATCGCCTTGCTTAAGCTTCCAAATCCGCCGTCCGTGCAGGGTCAGAAGCCGGATCTCGGCCAGATCGGGCAGGCCGACGAACCCACCGACACGGGTGCCGTAATAGGCGATTTGGGCCTCGGTCACGCGCACAAGTCCGGGCGCGTCACCCGCTTGCTGAAACTGCAACCGACGCCATGCGGTCAAAGCCCAGCCAACACCCAAGACCAGCAGAAACAGGCCAAGAGGCAGATAGATAAACCCGCCCCAGCTTGCCATCCACAGACCCAAGGCCGCCAGCCCACCACCAAGGATCACCTCGGCATGACGCCAGGTGGCGGCAATCAGTTCGGGGCGAATGAAGCTCATCTCCAGTCCCCGTGGCGGGCTTGCCAAAGGGTGATCGCGGCCAAAGCGGCGGTGTCGGCACGCAGGATGCGGGGGCCAAGCGACAGCGGGGCGAGGTTCGGCATCCCGCGCAGTTTCGCGGCCTCATCGGCGGAAAAGCCACCTTCGGGGCCGATCAGGATGGCGGCGGGGCCAGCGGGGCCGGTGATTTCGGCAGGTTGGCCAATGGCAGCCTCGTCGCACCAGTAAAGGCACCGGTCTTCGGGCCATTGCCGCAAAAGGCGGTCAAGGGGCACAAGGTCGGCCACCTCGGGGACAAAGGTCGCGCGACATTGTTCGGCGGCCTCGACGGCATGGGCCTGCAGGCGGTCTTGCCGGATGCGTTCGGAATTGGTGTGGCGGGTCTGCACCGGCAGGATGCGGCGCACGCCCAGTTCCACCGCCTTCTCCACGATGAAATCGGTGCGGGCCTTCTTGATCGGGGCGAAGACCAGCCAAAGGTCGGGCGGCAAGGTTTGCGGGTTGGTTTCCACCTCGCATACCGCGATGGCCCCGCGCTTGCCCGCCTCGGCAAGGGTGGCACGCCATTCGCCGTCACGCCCGTTGAAAAGCAGGATCACTGCGCCCGCCGCAAGCCGCATCACGCCGACAAGGTAGTGAGCCTGGTCGGACGACAGCCGCACGGCTTGCCCCGCCCCAAGCGGCTGGTCTACATAAAGCCTGATCTTACCTTCTGACATGAGCCAGAACCTATGTCCGACACGCCGCAAATGCCAGAGGCCGCCGGACCGGAAACGGCTTCAGCTGAAATCGGGCAGGTTGCCGATGCCCCGAAAGACAACTGGGTCGACCGCTTTGCCCCCGGTCCGACACGGCCTTACCTGCGTTTGTCGCGGGCTGACCGGCCGATCGGAACGTGGCTTCTGGTGATCCCTTGCCTGTGGGCGCTGGCCCTGGCGGGCGGGGCGGGTGGGTTCCGGCCTTGGGATCTTTGGCTGGCGGTGTCCTGCGGTCTTGGCGCGTTCCTGATGCGCGGGGCGGGCTGCACCTGGAACGACATTTCCGACCGGGACATTGACGCGATGGTCGCGCGCACCAAAAGCCGCCCCCTGCCCTCGGGTCAGGTCAGCGTGCGTCAGGCGCTGGTCTGGATGGTGGCGCAGACAGCAGTCGCGGCGCTGATCCTGTTCAGCTATAACTGGCTGGCTATTGGGCTTGGCGTCGCCTCGCTGGCGCTGGTGGCGATCTATCCGTTTGCCAAGCGCTTCACCTGGTGGCCGCAGGTGTTTCTGGGGCTGGCCTTCAACTGGGGCGCGATTCTGGTCTGGGCCGCGCATTCGGGCACGGTTTCGCCCGCCGCGATTGCGCTTTACCTTGGCGGGATCACCTGGACGCTGTTCTATGACACGATCTATGCCCATCAGGACCGCGAGGATGACGCGCTGATCGGCGTCAAATCCACCGCCCGGCTGTTCGGATCGGCGACTCGGCAGTGGCTTTGGGGCTTTTTCGCCGCGACGATCCTGATTCTGGCCGCAGCGGTGATCCTGGCCCATGCCGACCAGAACCGCGCCCTTGCTCTTGTGGTGTCCTTGTCCGGGGTCTGGGCCATGGGCTGGCATCTGGCCTGGCAGCTTCGACGCCTGAATCTGGACGATCCGGCCTCATGTCTGGCGGTTTTCCGCTCGAATCGCGACGCGGGGCTTATTCCCGTGCCGTTTCTTGCCATCGCCGCCTGGCTTGGTTGAACCGGCAAGCGCAAAGCTTTAGGAAGCATGGGCTGCCCGCCAATCTGCCCGTCCATCGAAGTATCGGAAGTCCGTTCCCTTGGTCATGCACATCCGCCGCCTTTCCAGCACGACTCTGGCGCTTTTGGCATTCATCCTGGCCGCAGCTTTTCTGACGACCGTCGCCTTTGCCGCCGCGCTGGTGATCGAGGCGCGGACCGAAAAGGTGATCGCAGGCAAATTCGCCGAGGCCGAGATCGACTGGGTCGGCGTCCGTGCCGATGGCCTGCAATTGATCCTGACCGGCACCGCCCCGAACGAGGCCGCGCGGTTTCGCGCCGTCAACATGGTCGGCTCGCTGATCGACAGCGCCAGGGTTCGCGACAATCTGGACGTGACCCCGGCCTCTGCGGTCAAGGCTCCCGACTTTTCGGTTCAGATGCTGCGAACCGAGGACGGGATTCAGCTGATCGGTCTGGTGCCCGCTTCGCCCGGCGAAGGAGCCCTGACCAAGACCGCGCTTGCCGATGCCGCCGCGTTGATCATGCCCGATCTGGAACTGAAGAATTTCCTTGAAACCGCGAACTACCCCGCCCCGTCAACCTGGGGTCCGGCGCTTGATTTCGGGCTTGCGGCCCTTGGTCGGCTGGAACGGTCAAAAATCTCGGTCGGGGCGACCCTGGTCGAGGTTACGGCCATTTCGGACAGCGAAGCCGAAAAGCGGGCGCTGGAAACCGAATTGCGCGGGCTGGCACCTGCCGGGGTTCGCATCCTTTTGGACATTTCGGCCCCCCGCCCGGTGATCACCCCCTTTACGCTGCGCTTTGTTGCAGATGCCGATGGCAAGCGCTTTGACAGCTGTTCCGCCGATACCGAACGGGCCCGCAGCCAGATTCTGGTCGCCGGAACCAAGGCCGGGGTTACCGATACCACCGTCTGCACCATCGGCCTTGGCACCCCGACCCCGCGTTGGGCCGAGGCGGTGACCATGGGCATCGCCGCCGTTGCCGAACTTGGCGCAGCGACGATCACCTTTTCGGATGCCGACGTCACACTGTTGGCCGACAACACTGTCACGCAGTCCGCCTTTGACAAGGTCGTGGGCGAACTTGAAACCAGCCTGCCGGACGCTTTTTCGTTGACCTCGACGCTGGAAAAGGAAGCCTCGGTCGAGTCTGGCCCGGCCGAGTTCACCGCGACCCTGTCCGAAGATGGCAAGGTCGAGCTTCGGGGCCGTCTGACCGATGCGATGCAGCGACAGGCTGTCGATGCCTTTGCGCGCGCGGCCTTTGAAGGGGCGCAGGTCCTGACCGCGACCCGAGTCGATGAGACACTGCCGGAAGGCTGGCCGGTTCGGGTTCTGGCGGGCCTGGAAGCGCTGGCCGAGGTTGAGTACGGCTCGCTTCTGGTGCGGGCCGACACGGTTGAAGTCACGGGCGTGACCGGTTCGACAGAAACGCGGCGCAAGATCACGCAGATCCTGTCGGGCAAGCTTGGCCAGGGCCAGACCTTCACCGTCAAGGTCCGCTATGACGAGGCGCTGGACCCCATCGCCTCGCTGCCGACGCCCGAGGAATGCGCGGCGAATGTCAACGCGGTGATTGCCAAGACCAAGATCACCTTCACCCCCGCTTCGGCCGAACTGACCACTGCTGCGCGCCCGGTGCTGGATGCGTTGGCCACGATCCTGACCGCCTGCCCGGCCATGCAGATGGAAATCGGCGGCCATACCGATTCCCAAGGGTCGGAAGACGGGAACAAGTCGCTTAGCCAGGCCAGGGCCGAAGCCGTGCTTCTGGCGCTGCAGGGGCGCCGCGTCGACACCTCGGGGATGTCGGCGGTCGGCTATGGCGAAGCGGTGCCGATTGCCGACAATGAAACCGAAGAGGGCCGCGACGCGAATCGACGGATCGAATTCGTGCTGCTTGGCCTGCCGCCCGCTGCCGAAACCGGCGGTGCAGGCGGCGAAGCCCGGCTGGAGGGCTTGACCGGTGTCATGCCATCTGGGGATCAGACGACCGTCGTGCCCCCCGCCGACAGCACTGCCGCCGCGGTCGAACCCCCTGCCGCTGGAACGCCTCCCGATTTTTCGGGGGACACCAGCCCCTCTGTTGCGCCGACCGAAAAGACGATACGCCCCTTGCCACGGCCCGAGGGACTTAAGGCCGAGGAAAGCGAATGAACCGCACCGAATTCGTCATCGCGACGGCAATCATCCTTCTGGCAGCCTTTGCCATGGGCTGGTTCGCCCATTGGCTTTTGCACCGGTTCACCCGCGTCGCAGGTGGTGACATGGCGGAAATGGACCGTCTGGCCCAATCCTTGCACGAAGCTGAAGAACTGCGCGACCAGGCGCTGGCCTATCTGGAACAGCGCGAGGCCGAGCTGATGAACCACATCAGCCAGACCGAAGCCGAGCTGAAGGCCGCGATGGGCGGCCTGCGCGATGCGCGGCACGAGGCCGAGGAAATGCGCGCCTATATCGAACGGATGGACGCCAACGGCTAAGGGCGGGGCCAAATTCCTTCGAAGGAATTTGCAAATATTTTCGAAAAGTTTTGGTGTCCTTGGCTTGCGTGTCGGTCCAGCTTGCCGGGGATTTGATCATACCTTGGCCTGAAGCCGAGCACGGAACTGGACATAAGCGCCCTGTCATGGCACCTGTCACCCAAAGCAAATGGAGGCCCCCATGCTCGATTCCGTGACCGATCTCGCGTCGCTTCTGAAAGACCCCTCGCTTCTGGTGTCCAAGGCCTATGTGGCCGGGCAATGGGTGGACGCGGCGGATGGCGCGACCTTTGCCGTGACGAACCCTGCACGCGGCGATGTCATCGCCCGTGTGCCCGACCTGACCCGCGCCGATGCCGCCCGCGCCATCGAGGCCGCCGACAAGGCCCGCCACGAATGGGCCGCCCGCACCGGCAAGGAACGCGCCGCGATCCTGCGGAAATGGGCCGACCTGTGCATGGCGAACCAGGACGACCTTGGCGCGATCCTGACCGCCGAAATGGGCAAGCCCCTTGCCGAAGCCAAGGGCGAGATTGCCTATGGCGCGGGCTATATCGAATGGTTTGGCGAAGAGGCCAAGCGCATCTACGGCGAAACCATCCCCGGCCATCAGCGCGACAAGCGGATCACCGTGATCAAGCAGCCCATCGGCGTCGCTGCGTCCATCACGCCCTGGAACTTCCCCAACGGCATGATCGCCCGCAAGGTCGCCCCGGCGCTGGCCGCCGGTTGCGGCTTTGTCGCCCGCCCTGCCGCCGAAACGCCCCTGTCGGCGCTGGCGCTGGCAGTTCTGGCCGAACGTGCCGGGGTTCCTCCCGGTGTGTTCTCGGTCGTGACCTCCAAGCGGTCCTCGGACATCGGCAAGGAATTCTGCGAAAACCCGCGCATCCGCAAGCTGACCTTCACCGGGTCCACCGAAGTTGGCCGCATCCTTCTGCGTCAGGCCGCCGATCAGGTGCTTAAATGCAGCATGGAACTGGGCGGCAACGCGCCCTTCATCGTGTTCGATGACGCCGATCTGGACAAGGCCGTCGAAGGCGCAATGATTTCCAAGTTCCGCAACAACGGCCAGACCTGCGTCTGCGCCAACCGCATCTATGTGCAGGCCGGGGTCTATGACGCCTTTGCCGAAAAGCTGGCGGTTGCTGTCCGCAACCTGGCCATCGGCGATGGTCTGAAGGCGGGCGTGACCACCGGCCCGCTGATCAACGCAGACGCCGTCGAGAAGGTCGAAGAGCATATCGCCGACGTTCTGGCAGGCGGCGGCATGGTCATGGCGGGCGGCAAGCGGCATGAGCTTGGCGGCACCTTCTATGAGCCGACCGTTCTGACCGGCGTCACCGGCGACATGAAGGTTGCAACCGAAGAGACGTTTGGCCCCGTCGCGCCCCTGTTCAAGTTCGACACGGAAGAAGAGGTCATCCGCCGCGCCAATGACACGATCTTCGGTCTGGCCAGCTATTTCTACGCCCGCGACATCGGCCGCATCACCCGTGTGCAGGAACAGCTGGAATACGGCATGGTTGGCGTCAATACCGGGCTCATCTCGACCGAAGTGGCACCCTTTGGCGGGGTCAAGCAGTCCGGCCTTGGCCGCGAAGGCAGCCACCATGGCATCGAAGATTACATGGAATTGAAGTACATCTGCCTTTCGGTCTGATCTTCGTTACATTAAGTAACCGAACGGGGCGGCGCTGCGTCGCCCCGTTTCGCTGAAAGGACGCATGATGGCCGAGGATTACACCCCCCCGAAAGTCTGGACATGGGAAAAGCCCTCGGGCGGCACCTTCGCCAGCATAAACCGGCCCATTGCCGGGCCGACGCATGACAAGGCCCTGCCCGTGGGCCAGCACCCCCTGCAACTTCATTCGCTGGCGACGCCAAACGGGATCAAGGTCACGATCCTCTTGGAAGAACTGCTGCAGGCCGGTCACGCGGCCGACTATGACGCCTGGCTGATCGAGATCGGCAACGGCGACCAGTTCGGCTCGGGCTTTGTCGAGGTGAACCCGAATTCCAAGATCCCCGCGCTGATGGACCATTCCCAGACCCCGCCGCAGCGGGTGTTTGAAAGCGCTTCGATCCTGCTGTATCTGGCCGAAAAATTCGGCGGGGCCTTCATCCCGAAAGACCCCTCGGCCCGGACGGAAATGCTGTCCTGGCTGTTCTGGCAGATGGGCAGCGCGCCCTATCTGGGTGGCGGCTTCGGGCATTTCTACAAATATGCCCCGGTCAAGATCGAATACGCGATCAACCGCTTCGCGATGGAAGTGAAGCGCCAGCTTGACGTGCTGGACCGCCACCTTGCCGACAAGGACTGGATGGCAGGCGGGGAATACTCGCTAGCCGATATCGCGATCTGGTCCTGGTATGGCGCGGTCGTGCTGGGCCGGTCCTATGGCGCGGCGGAATTCCTGGATGTGGAAAGCTACAAGAACCTGATGGCCTGGGCCAAACGCATCGACGCGCGGCCTGCGGTGATCCGGGGCCGCATGGTCAACCGCAATTGGGGCGAGGCTTCGGAGCAATTGCCCGAACGCCACTCTGCCGCCGACTTCGACCGGCTTTAGACAGGGTCGGGAACGGGCTTTCCGGGGTCGGGAAGCGCTTTGACAAGCGGGGATAGCTCGCGCAAGGTCTGGCCTGACCCAACCGAAAGGCCAGACCCATGCAAACGATCACCAAACTTCCGTCGACCGACGGCATTGCCCCCGCAACCGGCGATCTGGACGGCTGGATCGTCACCGAAGGCAAACCTTCGATGAAGACCTGGGTCCTGCATACCGCCACGGACGGCAGCATGGTCAGCGGCATCTGGGAATGCACCAAGGGCAGCTACCACGCGACCTATACCGCCTATGAGTATGTCGTGCTGATCAAAGGCCGGATCGTGATCACCCCCGATGGCGGCACCCCGGTCACCGTGCAGGCGGGCGATGCTTTCGTGGTCGAAAAGGACTTCAAGGGCACCTGGAAGATCGAGGAAGACGTGCGCAAGCATTTCGACTTCGTGGTCGGGTGAGCGGGGGATGACCCGCGTCGCGGTTGTCACCGGGGCCGCAGGCGGGATGGGCCGGGCAATCACCGACCAGCTGCTTGACGATGGCTTCAAGGTCGTGGGCGTCGATATCGACGGCCCGACCCTTCTGATGATGGGAGCCGACCGTGACGGGTTCATCCCCGAAGCAGTCGACCTGACCGACCCGCAAGCGGTGGCCGATCTTTTCGACCGCCTCACCACCCGTTTCGGTGGGGTGGACGCGCTGGTCAACAACGCCGGAACCTGCTTCATGTCGGATTTCCCCGACATCCCGGCGCAGGAACTGACCCGGCAGATGGAGATCAACTTCCATTCCGCCTTTCACTGCTGCCAAGGCGCGGTCAAGGCGATGCAGGGCCGGCCAGGTGTGCGGAAGATCGTCAACATCTCGTCCAACGGCGCCTATAACTTCGACGTTTTCGACCCGCCGCATTACCGCGCCTCCAAGGCCGCGATGGACACGCTGACCAAGGACCTCGCCCGCCGTTATGCGAAGGACAAGATCGCGGTGAATTCCATCGCCCCCGCGATGACCGAAACGCCGCTGTTCGATGTCCTGACCGAAGATGTGCTGGCCCGCGCCATCAGCACCATGCCGCATGGCCACGCGATGCAGCCCGACCAGATTGCCGCTTGGGTCGGATTCCTGATTTCGCCTGCGGGGGATGTATCCTCGGGCAACGTGATCATCCTGAACCAGGGGCGCGACGTGCGGTGACGGCCAAATTCCTTAAGTAAGGAATTTGACAAGAATTTTCCTTGAAATTCTTGATCTTGGAAGGAAGCGGCGTGAAAGTTACCATCCACAAGCTGTTCGACTATCTTCTGGAAACCACCGCAAGCGAACCGCCCGAATGCTTCATCGGCTTTTCCCTCGCCCGCTCGCCCCGCCTCAAGGACTTCCTGCCCGACCTTGACCCCGACCTGTCCTTGGACTGGAACGGGGCAAGCTTCCTTGGCCTGCCTGCCCTTCGCCAGCGGGTGCTGGATCAGGCGCGGCTTGCCCTGCCGCTCGATTCAGTCTTGATCACCGCAGGCGCGGCAGAGGCGAACTATCTGCTTTTTCGCCAGCTTCTGAGGGCGGGCGATGAAATCCTGACCGAAGCCCCCGGCTGGCCGCAGGCCGGGGTCATGGCCAAGGCCATCGGGGCAACGCTGACAGAGGTTCCGCGCGACGAAAGCACCAGCTGGGCACTTGACCCCGACGCAGTGGCCAAGGCGATCACTCCCCGCACGAGGATGATCTTCCTGACCAACCCGAACAACCCCACGGGCCGGTTGATCCCGGAACCCGACCTTCGCGCCCTTGCTGCGCTTGCCGACCATCACGGCATCTGGCTGGTGGTGGACGAGGTTTACGCGGGCCTCGAATGGGTCGGGCAACGGCCCCCTTCCATCGCGGGCCTCACCCCCTTCGGCATCACCACCGGCTCGGTCTCCAAGGCGCTTGGGTTGCAGGGCCTTCGCACCGGCTGGATGATCTGCCAAAGCCCGGACGTGATCCTCGACGCGATGATCCTGCGCGAGAACAGCTCTGAAATCATGAACGTACTTGGCGAGCATATCGCCGAAATCGCCCTGCGCCCCGACCGCCTGACCGCCGCCCTGTCCTGCGCCCGAACCGAAGCCCAAGCCGCACTTGACCGGCTGGACCAGTTCATCACCGCCGAGCCGCGCCTTTCCTGGCACCGGCCCGAGGCGGGCCTGATCGGCCTTGCCCATGTCACCGGGACAACCGGCGAATCGCTGGCCCGCGCGCTTTTGGCCCCGCCATGGCGCACCTTCCTGTTACCCGGATCGGCATATGGACTGCCCGATTACATCCGCCTGGGCGTCGGCGGCGGCCCGGAGGCCCGGACGGAAGAGGGGCTGACACGGCTGTCCCGCTTTCTTGCCCAAGCGTAGGCCTGACGTAACACGCTGATTCAAAAAGCGTTATCCGATATCATCCCCCCGTTTTCCCCTATCGTGGCGCTGACTTTGCCTAGCGCGGCCCGAATGCCCAAAACCAATGGCATAGACCCAAGGCACTGACAGGTGCACCGGGTGAACCCACGAAAGGAAACGACATGCTGCCCACTGTCATCACCGCGAAATCCCACCTGATCGCCGCCGTTGCCGCGCTGTCGATTACCGCCTTGCCCGCCACCCAAGCGAATGCCTGGGGCGACAAGGAACAGGGTTTCCTGGCCGGGGTCGTCACCACGATCATCGTCGACAGCCTGATCACCAAGAAAAAGACCGTGGCCCCCGCGCCGGTCTATACCGCCCCAGCCCCGGCCCCCGTCTATGTTGACCCGGCCCCGGTCTATACCTCGCTGAGTTCAACCCCCGCTGCCCGCGCCTTCAACAGCTATACCCGAGCCGAACGCAAGGCGATCCAGCGCAAGCTGAAATCCTGGGGCTACTACCATGGCGCGGTCGACGGTTCCTTCGGTCGTGGCACCTATAACGCGGTAGTTTCCTATGCCGCCGACGAAGGTGCCTCCAGCAGCCTGAAATCCACCGCCGGAGCCTATGGGCTTTACGACGGCATGCTCTACTGATCCCGGTTTGAACCGCGCCCCCCCCGATCCGGAACCGCCGGGTCGGGGGTTTTCCTTTGTCCTTCGCCGTTAGGCGCTGACCGGTTGGCCCAAGACAAGGTCCGACAAAACGGAAACCTTGCACGCCCGCAAAAGGAATTCCTGACCCGGCCCAAGGATTGCCCCGGCCACCGCGTCTGACTTATCGTGATGCTGATGGATACGCCCGACGAAATGCTTGCGACTGCTGCGGCCCAAGGGGATCGTGCCGCCTTTGCCACTTTGGTCGGTCGGCACTACGACCGCATTCACGGGCTGGCATGGCGGCTGACCGGTGTGAAGGCCGAGGCCGAGGATCTGGCCCAGGACATCTGCGCCGCCCTGCCCGCCAAACTGCGCAACTGGCGGGGCGAGGCGCGCTTTACCACCTGGCTTTACCGTGTCGTGGTGAACGCCGCCCATGACCTGCGCCGCCGTCAGGCAACGCGATCCCGCGCCTCGCAAGGCTGGGGTGATTGGGAACTGGCGCGACAGGATGAAATCGCCACCCAGGCCGAGGCTGAAGACTGGCTTGCGCAGGCAATGACCCGGCTTTCGCCCGAACTTCGCGATACAGTTGCGCTGGTTCTGGGCGAGGAAATGACGCAAGCCGAAGCTGGTCAGGTATTGGGCGTCAGCGAAGGCACCATCGCCTGGCGGATGAGCGAAGTGAAGAAACGCCTGCGGGCCATGGCAAGAGAGGACGCGAAATGACCGACGACTTCGACGACCTCAAGTCCGCGCTCAAGTCTGCGCCCGCATCGGACCCAGCCGCAAAGGCACGCGCCTTCCAGCTTGCGATGGAAAATTTCGACCGGCTCCAAGGATCAACCGATCCCGCCCGTTCCAGTGAGGACCGCACTCAAGCGGCCCCCCTGAACGGAGTTCGTCGCATGTTCAAGTTTCTGACTTCCCGCCCCGCCCTTGCCGCCACCACCTCGGTCGCGGCTCTGGTGGTCGGCATCGCCGTGATCCTGCCGGTCAACCTCAAGATCACCGATCCCGGCTCTACAACCGAAAAGCCCGAAGGTCCGAATGTCGAGCAGGACTTGCGGACCGGGGACACAGCAACCGCCACCACCGCAACCACGACCACCGAAGCCCCGCAAGCCGAGGTGGTGGCCGAGCCCGCGCCCGAACCGACCGTGGTGGCCGAACAACCGGTCGCGGCTGTCGAACCCGTGGTCGAGGCCGAGGCCCCGACTGACCTTGCCGCAACCGATGCCATCGCTCCCGCTGCCCCCGAAGCCAAAGTCGCGTCGGGTGGTGAAGCCGGGATGAACGGCCTGATCGTGGATGCTCCTGTCGCTGAAATGGTCGATGACGGTAGCGTTTTGCGCGAACGTGCTGCGGATGAGGCTGACGGGACTCTTGCGTATCTGCCCGCCCCCTCCCCCACCGTCGAGGCTCTTCCCGGCGCCCTTCCCGATGCGCTGCCGCCCCCGGTCGAGAATACCGAGGAATACGCCAACGACGCCCCGAACCCGGTCAAGGTGACGGCCGAGGAACCCGTCTCCACCTTCTCGATCGACGTCGACACCGCGTCTTATGCCGTGGTCCGTTCCAGCCTGACCGGGGGCTATCTGCCCGACCCGGCGGCGGTGCGGATCGAGGAAATGGTGAACTATTTCCCCTATGCCTATGCCGCCCCCGAAGGCGACGCGGCCTTTGCCTCGACGATCAGCGTCATGCCCACGCCGTGGAACCCCGGCACGCGGCTGGTGACCATCGGCATTCAGGGCGACTTGCCCGAAATCACCGCCCGTCCGCCCCTGAACCTTGTGTTCCTGATCGACACCTCGGGGTCGATGGAGGATGCGAACAAGCTGCCGCTCCTGAAGCAGTCCTTCCGGCTCCTGCTCGGCCAGTTGCGCCCCGAGGACCGGGTGGCGATCGTCACCTATGCGGGCTCCGCCGGGCTGGTGCTGGAGCCCACCGCGGCCGGCGACCGCGATGCGATCCTCGGCGCGCTCGGCCGGCTGGAAGCGGGCGGCTCCACCGCCGGGGCCGAGGGGCTCGCCCAGGCCTATCAGGTCGCCGAAAGCATGGCCGGGGAGGGGCGCATCGGTCGCATCCTTCTCGCCACGGACGGCGATTTCAATGTGGGCGCGACCAGTCAGGAGGCCCTGCAGCAGCTCATCACGGACAAGGCGAAGGGCGGCGTTTT
>CAUJIP010000013.1 GCA_963205235.1 Pseudomonadota bacterium | reverse complement strand
GGTTCTGGAAGTTGCCCAGCACCTTGGCGAAAGCACTGTCCGTACCATCGCAATGGACGCGACCGAAGGTCTGGTTCGTGGGGCCGGGGTTGTCGACCTTGGCGCTCCGATCTCGGTTCCGGTGGGCGACGCGACGCTGGGTCGTATCCTGAACGTCATCGGCGAGCCGGTGGACGAAAAGGGCCCGGTCGTGGCCAAGGAAACCCGTGCGATCCACCAGCCCGCCCCGGCCTTCAGCGAGCAGGCGACGGAATCGGTGGTTCTGGTCACCGGGATCAAGGTCATCGACCTGCTGGCACCTTACGCCAAGGGCGGCAAGATCGGCCTGTTCGGCGGCGCTGGCGTGGGCAAGACGGTTCTGATCATGGAACTGATCAACAACATCGCCAAAGTGCACTCGGGCTATTCGGTGTTCGCCGGTGTGGGTGAACGGACCCGTGAAGGCAACGACCTGTATCACGAAATGATCGAATCGGGTGTTATCAAGGTTGACGACCTGACCGCTTCGAAAGTGGCGCTTGTCTACGGCCAGATGAACGAACCGCCGGGCGCGCGTGCCCGCGTTGCACTGACCGGCCTGACGCTGGCCGAACAGTTCCGCGACCAGTCGGGGACCGACGTTCTGTTCTTCGTCGACAACATCTTCCGCTTTACGCAAGCCGGTTCCGAAGTGTCGGCTCTCCTTGGCCGTATCCCTTCGGCCGTGGGCTATCAGCCGACGCTGGCGACCGACATGGGCGCGCTGCAGGAACGCATCACCTCGACCAAGGCTGGCTCGATCACCTCGGTTCAGGCCATCTACGTTCCGGCCGACGACCTTACCGACCCGGCACCTGCAACCTCGTTCGCCCACCTCGACGCTACGACCGTTCTGTCGCGCGCCATCTCGGAACTGGGGATCTATCCGGCGGTTGACCCGCTCGACTCGACCTCGCGTCTTCTGGATCCGGCGGTTATCGGGCAGGAACACTATGACGTTGCCCGTTCGGTTCAGGGTGTGCTTCAGCGCTATAAATCGCTGCAGGACATCATCGCCATCCTTGGCATGGACGAACTGAGCGAAGAGGACAAGCTGACCGTGGCCCGCGCCCGGAAGATCCAGCGCTTCCTGTCGCAGCCGTTCGACGTGGCAAAGGTCTTCACCGGCTCGGACGGCGTGCAGGTTCCGCTGGAAAAGACCATCGCCTCGTTCAAGGCCGTGGTTGCGGGTGAATACGACCACCTGCCGGAAGCGGCCTTCTACATGGTCGGCGGCATTGACGAAGTGATTGCCAAGGCTGCCAAACTCGCCGCAGCAGCGGCGTAAGGGGGCAAGATGGCCAGCACGGTTCAATTCGACCTTGTAAGCCCGGAGCGGCGTCTTGCCAGCTTTGCGGCGACCGAGGTCCAGATCCCCGGCGCGATGGGCGACATGACGGCGATGGAGGGGCATGCCGCCACCATCACCTCGCTGCGGCCGGGCGTTCTGCGGGTCATCGGTGCGGATGGGGTCAAATCCTATATCGTCACCGGCGGCTTTGCCGAGATCAGCACGACCGGCGTTTCGGTTCTGGCCGAACAGGCCGTGCCGCTGGACGAACTGACCCCTGCCGCGCTGGATGCGCTGGTGGCGGATGCCTGCGAGGCGGCAGCCGTCAACACGGACAAGGACGCAGCCGACAAGGCAGTTGCCGATCTTCTTGCGATGAAAGCGGCGGTCAGCCACTAAGCCGGCCAGGACAATTTTCGGAAAAGCCCCGGCTGAAATCGCCGGGGCTTTTCAGTATCCGCGCACTAAGGAATTTTTTCTGGCCAAGGCGTTATGGACTCGCCATTGTGACACCGGGGTTACGGTTGTGGGTTTGTCATGAAACGGTTTTCCGGTCCATTCGGCATTGAACAAGGCACGCGCATTCTGTTTTCGGATTTCGCGCATGATGGTGCCATGTGGACTGGGTCAGGCCCGCGCGAAGTGCGCCAGCAGCAGAACTTCAAGGAAGCCTTTCTTGCACCGCCCGTCGTGACGGTTGGAATTTCGATGTGGGACATGGACCACAAGACCAACTCTCGCGTCGATATCCTGGCCGAGAATGTGACCGCGACCGGGTTCGAGATCGTGTTCCGTACCTGGGGCGACACCAGGGTCGCTCGGGTGCGGGCGGACTGGATGGCTTTGGGTGCCGTCAAGGACGACGACAAATGGGATGTGATCTGATCAGCCCTGATCTGCCGGCCGCAGGATGGTGCCGGGCAATCGCAGGATCCACCCTGCCAGACTCCAGCAAAGGACCGCAATCAGCGCCCCGGCATAGCCGTCCACCGCATAGTGCCAGGCCAACAGGACCGAGCCGATCATCATCGCCGCAGCGAAGATCGACACCGCGATTCCGGCAAGACGGTGCCAGTGGAATGCGAAGATCGCCATCAGCACGGACGAGCCGACATGCATGCTGGGAAAGGCCGAAATCAGGTTCACCGGCGCGGGCCGCGAATGCAGCGTCCACAGCAGGTCCTGCGTCTCGACCACGGTCAGCGCGCCTGTCGCGGCATGGGCGCGCAGCACGTCCATCAACGGGGCGTAGGTATCGCCCAACCCGAGCTGCGAGAAATAGACCGGGCCGGCCGAAGAAAACACGGTCGCCAGAAGGTTGCCACCGATCGCCCAGGTCAGAACGAAGGCCAGCATGAACTGCATCCGGACCCGGCTTTCCGGACGCATGAAGCAGGCCGCCAGCATCATGAAATACATCAGCAGCAGCCAGACGTTGTAGATCCCGGTGAAAAACGAAATCGCGTAGTGTCCGCCAAGGATCGCTTGCAGATAGACATGCGGCGGTTGGCCAAAATGCAGGGCGGTGTCCAGCTTCATGAAAGCCATGTCCCATGAAAACGGGTTCAGCGCCGGGATCAGGTTCTTCATCTGGGTGAAGGACAACATGACCACCACCATCAGCCCCAGCCCCAGAATGCCGCCGATCAACCGGTCCCGCTGGGCCAGAAAGGCAAGGATCTCCGCCTTCAGGCGCGCAAAGCGATCTGGCGCGCGGTCGGCATAGGTGAGCCGCAATAGCCGCCAGAACAGGACGAAGAAGATCATCTGCGGCACGGACAGGAAAAAGCTGCGAAGCGCGGCCCCGACATCCTGTTTGCGGGTATCGGTCATGTATTGGGCGCTTAGCCAGGACGACCCCAGGAAATAAATCAAAGCCAGACCCGCAAGCAGGGCGTGCTGCCGCAGCAGTTGAACAAGGCCAAGTCGTCTTTGGGGGATGGTGGCGGGCATCATCAATCCGGTATTGGATACAATCGACCGAATGCCCGCCTTATGTGGCCGAATATGGGCCAAAGTTCACCGAAACCGGGGTCGGATTCAGCTGCGCTGGTACAGGCCTTCGTAGATCGGAACCAAGGTATCGGTTTCAAACAGGCTGGAGACGGACATGCCACCCCAGATGTTCAGGATCGCCTGGGCGAACATCGGCGCGGTGGGGACGATGCGGATGTTCTTGGCCGCCTTGACCTTTTCCGTCGCCTCGATGCTGTCGGTGATCACCAGCGACTTCATCACCGAATTCTGCACCCGTTCGACCGCCGGGCCGGACAGCACACCGTGGGTGATATAGCTGTGAACCTCGGTCGCACCGGCCTCCATCAGGGTTTCGGCGGCCTTGCACAGGGTTCCGGCTGTGTCGCAGATGTCGTCAACGATGATGCATTTGCGGCCCTTGACGTCGCCGATGACGGTCATTCCGGCAATCTCACCGGCTTTTTCGCGGCGTTTGTCGACGATGGCGAGCGGGGCGTTGATCCGTTTCGCCAGTTCGCGGGCACGGGCCACGCCGCCGACGTCGGGCGAGATGACCATGATGTCGTCCATCTGGCCCTTGAAGTTGTGCTCGATATCCAGCGCGAAGACGGGGCTGGCGTACAGGTTGTCGACCGGAATGTCGAAAAAGCCCTGGATCTGCGCGGCATGCAGATCCAGCGTCAGGATGCGGTCGACGCCTGCGGTTTCGATCAGGTTGGCGACCAGCTTGGCCGAAATCGGGGTACGTGCCTTGGACCGGCGATCCTGACGGGCATAGCCGAAATAGGGGATCACGGCGGTGATTCGGGCGGCAGAAGACCGGCGCAGCGCGTCGGTCATGATCAGCAGCTCCATCAGGTTGTCGTTGGCCGGGTTCGAGGTCGACTGGATGACATACATGTCCTCGCCACGGACATTCTCGAACACTTCGACAAAGATTTCCTGATCGTTGAACCTTTCAACCCGGGCTTCGACAAGATTGACGCTCATCCCCCGGTGCATCGACATCCGCCGGGCAATCGCCTTGGCCAAGGGTGTGTTGGCGTTGCCGGAGATCAGCTTCGGTTCGGTGACAGCGGGCATGGTGACCTATGGATGCGGATTCGGTATGCGCACCGCTTATCACCCCGATTCGGAATTGCCTACCTGCGCTGCGGACTATCGCGCGAAAAACCTGCGGTCAGAAGGCCGACAGGAAGCTATCGACGTGATCCTCGGTCGTCGACCAGCTTGTGACAAGCCGCGCACGTTCGCGGCCTTCGGGCGCGGGCATACGGTAGTAGACCGCCCCTGCGCCCTCAAGCCGATCATGGGTGCCGGTGGCCCATTCCGGGAACATCATGTTCGCCGGGCTGTCACCCACCGTCGCCCCCTTGGCGCGCAGGCCGTTGGCCAGCCTTTGCCCCATCGCGTTGGCGCGGGTGGCCAGCTTCAGCCAAAGACCGTCGGTCAGATAAGCCTCCATCTGCGCCGACAGGAACCGGTGTTTGGAAAAGAGATGCCCGCCCCGTTTGCGGCGCAATTCGAATTCCCAAGCGCGGGCGGGATCGAACATCACCACGGCCTCGACCCCAAGGCAGCCGTTCTTGGTGCCACCAAAGGACAACACATCGATTCCGGCCTTCCAGGTCATTTCTGCCGGAGTTGCGCCAGTGGCGACAAGCGCATTGGCAAAGCGCGCGCCGTCAAGGTGGCAGGGCAGGCCCCGCGCCTTGGCCATGGCGGTCAGGGCGGCGATTTCGGCGACGGAATAGACGGTCCCCGCCTCGGTCACGTTGGTCAGCGACAGCATCGCCGGTTGCGCGCCATGCACGCCACCGCCGCCGGAACGGCCGAGTGGACCGGCCAGCGTGGCGGGGGTCATCTTGCCGCCTGCACCACCGACCAGCACCAGCTTGGCCCCGGAATAGAATTCCGGCGCGCCGCATTCATCTTCGGCGATATGCGCGAATTCGTGGCAGAAGACGGCCCCCCATGGCGGGCAATAGCTGGCAATCGACAGGGCATTCGCCGTGGTTCCGGTGGCGACCAGATAGACTGCGGCTTCAGGAGCCTCGAATACCTCGCGGACCATCGCGGTCACACGGCTCATCGCCTGATCCGCACCGTATGAGCGTTCGAAGCCCTCATTCGCCTTGGCAACAGCGGCCATGATTTCGGGCGCGGCGCCAGAGGAGTTGTCGGAAGCAAAGCGCATCAGGGGGTTTCCTCGATCAGGTAATCTTCCCAGTCATCCTCGGGCACCACCGCCTCGGACACGGTCAGGCCGCGCATCGACATGCCGGCCTTGTGGGTGCTGTTGGGATCACCGGTCAGCAGCGGGTGCCAGTCGGGCAGGGGTTTCTTCTGGAACAAGAGCTTGTAGGCGCAGGTCGCTGGCATCCAGTAGGCGATCTTGGGCAAGGTCTTTGGCGACAGGAACACGCATTCCGGCACAATCGACTTGCGGTTTTCATAGTTGCTGCAACGGCAGGTGCCGTCATCGAACAGACGGCAGGCGACGCGGGTATAGGCAACCTCGCCCGTATCCTCATACTCCAGCTTGTTCAGGCAGCATTTGCCGCAGCCGTCACACAGCGCCTCCCATTCGGCGGAGGTCATCTTTGACAGGGGAACGGTTTCCCAGAACTTGGGGCGCAGATTTTCCATGTCCGCAACCTGCATAGGCGGCGCTGAAAAGGGAAGGGGTCAAAGCGTGGAAAGCAGATCCCGCGCGCGGGCGCAGTCGGCATCCATCTGGGTGATCAGCGCGGGAAGGCCGTCAAACTTCAGTTCGGGGCGCAGGAAGTTGATCAGGGCGATGGAAAGGTGCTGGCCGTACAGGTCGCCCTTGAAGTCGAAGATGAAGGTTTCAAGGTTCGGGCGGTTTTCGCCGAACATCGGCCGCACGCCAAGGCTGGCCGCGCCCTGATAGCTGCCCGCCTGCGGCCCGGTCAGGATATCGACCAGCACGGCATAGACGCCAAAGCGCGGCAGGTGCAGGCCATCAAGCGACATGTTGGCGGTGGGAAAGCCAAGCTCGCGCCCGCGCTTTTCGCCGTGCAGGACCTCGCCATCGATCCGGTGCCAGTGACCCAGCATGGCGGCGGCGTTGCGGGGGTGGCCGTCGGTCAGGAACTTGCGGATATGGGTCGAGGAAATCTCGGCCCCCGCCTGATGCACGAGGGGGGCGATGGTGGTGCGGATGCCATGGGCCGCGCAAAGCCGGGTCAGATCGTCCGATGTGCCCGTGCGCCCTTTGCCAAAGCGGAAATCCGCGCCGACGACGACATGGGAAATGCCAAGGCCTTCGGCAAGAACCTCGGCCACGAAAGCCTCGGGCGTAAGACCGGCGAGGGTGGCGTCAAAGGGCAGTTGGAACAGGTGATCGACCCCCAGCCGCGCCAGCCGGTTGGCCCGTGCCTCGGCGTTCATCAGGCGGAATGCGGGGGCTTTGGGCGCAAAGAACTGACGAGGATGCGGTTCGAAGGTGATGACGCCCAGCGGGGCATCGCCCCGGGCAAGGTCGATCACTGATTGGTGGCCGCGATGGACGCCGTCAAAATTACCCATGGCGACCGAAGCGCCGCGGGCCTGCGGGTCAAGCCCCTGCCAGTGAACGTGCTGTTGCATCCTGCCCTTTGCGGGCCCCCGCCCTTTGGTATTCCGTCAGTCGAACTTGCGGCTGGGCGCCAGAACCAGCGCTTCGCCCTTCAGGACGACGGTTTTACCTACCGAGGCCAGGGTTTCAAGGGTTACCCGACGTTTCGCGTGGTCAATCGCGGTCACCGTCACTTCGGCACGCACCATGTCGCCGGGGCGGACGGGGGCCATGAAGCGCAAGGATTGGCCCAGATAGACGGTGCCGTGACCGGGAAGCTGTTCGCCGATCACTGCCGAAATCAGGCCCGCGGTAAGCATCCCGTGCGCAATTCGGCCTTCGAAGATGGTGTCCTGCGCGTATTGTTCGTCAAGGTGGACCGGGTTCCGGTCAGTCGAAACCTCGGCAAACAGTTCGATATCGCGGTCGGTCACCACTTTCATCAAGTGGCGGGACATCCCGATCTCGATATCCTCGATGCAGATCGTCCCGCGCGGCATGTTGTCGAGCATTGCCATGGAATCCTTCCCAGCCTGAGGAAGACGTAGCACATGCTGCGACGCAGCGCAATCGTGCGCGCAATATTTGTTCGCCAGAGTGTCACCGTGAGCACGAATGTTATCGGCTGGATGTCAGCGCAGCCGTCCCATCGCAAAGGTCGACGACATCTGCCGCGCGTCGAGCCAGGCGTTCAGCGCCACCGGATCGGGGTTTTCGACATCCGCGCCAAAGCGCTCGGCCTCCAACCCGCCGGTAATGAACAATGTATCCAGCCCCTCGGCCATGCCGCCCTGAACGTCGGTGCCGATCCCGTCGCCGATGCACAGGATCTGGGGGTCGGACAGGCCCGAAACCTCGCCCAACCGGCGGCGGGCAAGATCATAGATCGGGGGGTGCGGTTTGCCGAAATAGAGTGCCGTGCCGCCCATTTCTTCGTAGGCTTGGGCCAGTGCCCCAGCGCAGTAAAGCCGATGCTCGCCCATATCGACCACGACATCGGGATTGGCGCAAAGCATTGGCAGCCCTAGGGTTTTTCCCAACAGCAGCGCCGCGCGATAGTCGTCTGGGGTCTCGGTCAGGTCGTCGGCAAGGCCGGTGCAGACGATGCCCTCGGCGTCCTTCAGATCGACCCGAGCCATGGGCGGCTGGGTCTTGGCGTAGGCCGCCAGATCGTCGGCGAAATCGGTGAAAAAGGATTCATCCTTGACCGCGCCGATATGGTGAACCTTGCGGCCCACGGCACCCGACAGCATCCCCATCTGCGCGGCATCGCCCGAGGTTGCGATCACATCCCAGCAGTCGCGCGGGGTACCCATGGCGTCCAACTGTTTGATGACACTGGATTTTGGACGGGGCGAGTTGGTCACAAGCACGACACGCCCGCCATTCGCGCGAAACCCTTGCAGTGCGGCAACTGCCGCCGCGAAGGGTGTCTTGCCGTTGTGCAGGCAGCCCCAAAGGTCGCAGAAGACGGCGTCATATCGGCCAGACAGGTCGGCAAGTGAGCGGATGATCTCGGTCATTCGGGGCCTTCGGATGCTGGCCGGAATGGCCGGGTTAACGAAAGGTGAAGCGTCTTCCAAACGTCTTCCTTGCGTCTTCCTTCCGTCTTCCATTTTGGAAGACGGAAGGTTGCGCAGGTAAATCCCGGATCAGAGCTTGAGCGCCGGGATGATCTGTTTTTTCCGGCTCATGACGCCGGGAAGAACGACCGTGTCGCCCGAAACTTTGCAGCCGAACGAGGCTTCGGCCAGTTGCTTGACCAGATCGTTCGGGACCAGAAGGGTCGCTTCTTCCTTCAGGATGTCGACGACGAACAGCAGAACCTGATCGGCGCCGTCTTCCTTGGCGACACCTTCCATCGAGGCCATCAGGCTGGCCTTGCGGTCCAGCACGATCTTTGGGGCGGTGGTTTCAAGGACCGAGACGCGCAGTTCCTTGCCTGCGACGTTGTATTCCTTGCTGTCCATGCGCAGGAGTTCGGCGTCCGAGAAGGCCGAAACGTCGGACTTGGCTTCGAACATCTTGGTGGCAAGGTCGTTCAGCGAGATGCCAAGGTCCTTGGCCAGTTTCTCGGCGACGGCCTTGTCATGCGCGGTGGTGGTGGGGCTGCGGAATTCCAGCGTGTCGGACAGGATGCACGACAGCATCGCGCCCTTGATGCCCTTGGGGGCCTTGGCCAGCGTGTCACCCATCAGGTCGTGCATGATGGTGGCGGTGCAGGCCAGCGGGCGGATGGTGATGTCGATCGGCGTCTTGGTTTTCAGGCCGCCAACCAGCATGTGGTGGTCGATGATCGCCTGCAGTTTGGCCTCGTTGATCGAGGGGGGCAGTTCGGCCGGGTTGTTGGTGTCCACCACGACGACCTTGTCGTCGGCGGTGACGTCGGCGATGATCTCGGGCTTTTCCAGACCCCAATGCTTCAGCACGAAGGCGGCTTCGGTGTTGGGTTCGCCCAGAAGCACGGCTTTGGCCGGGGTGCCGGTTTCGTTCAGATACCAGGCCCAGATGATGGGCGAGCCGGTGGAATCGGTGTCGGGGGATTTGTGGCCGAAAACAAGCGTGGTCATGTGCGAAGAACCTTCAGGATGGGATTTGCCGCGCGGTATAGGCCGCGTCGCCGGGAATGTCACGGGCAGGAAGCGTGGCGTTGATGTCGCGGGTGTTTTGTATTACATGTATGACTTGTATGACAAAGGAGCCGCGCCATGCTGTCGGTCAGATTGCCGGAAGATATTGAAAAGCGGCTGGAGGCTTTGGCCAAGGCAACCGGGCGCAGCAAGACCTATTATGTGCGCGAGGCCTTGGTCCAGAAGCTTGAGGATATGGAAGACCTGTATCTTGCCGAAGCAGTGATGGAACGCATCGCGAGCGGGGGGGAGAAGGTGATTTCAGCCGAGGAGTTCTGGCGTGGCATGGACGATTGAATACGCCCAGTCGTCCAAAAAGCCGATGGAGCGGCTGGACCCGATGGTCCGACGCCGCATTCGCCAGTTTCTGAGTGAAAGGGTTGCGACCCTTGACGACCCACGTCAGATCGGTGGCCCCTTGGAGGGTGCGCATTTCGCAGGGTTTTGGCGGTATCGCGTGGGGGATTGCCGGATTCTGGTGGACATCCAGGACGGCAAGTTGATCGTGCTGGTGGTTGGCATTGGTCACCGGGGCGAGGTTTACCGTCAAAGGTGACCGGGGGCTGGGTCGCGCCGGGGGCGGGCAGACCAAAGGATATGCCCGACCGATGCCGTCAGCACCATCGCGCCGCCGATCAGGGTGGGGGTCGTAGGCGTTTAGTGGAACACGATCCAGACCCAGACCGGGGTCAGCGCGGTTTCCAGTGCCCCGATCAGCGCGGTTTCGACCGGGCTGGTGTGGCGTGAGCCGAGGACGAACAGCGCAAAGCCGAGGGTGGAGTTCACAAGGCCGAAGCCGGCGAGAAGCAGAAGGTTCGTGCCGTCCAGACCCGCCATGGTCGAAAACGGGATCATGGCCAAGGGTGCCCATATCGCCGAAAGGGTTCCTGCGGCTAGGGCGGGCATGTTGGGGCAGCCGCGTGCGATCAGGATCATCGCGGCCATCGACAGGACCATGCCGAATGCCATGATGTCGCCAAGCAAGGCCCCATCGTTGCCAAGGCCCACCATGACGCTCGCCCCCGCCAAGGCCAGCGCAGCGGCCAGAATCCCGGCCATGCCGGGGGCTTCGCGCAGGATCAGCCAACCAAGGCCAGCAGCGACAAAGGGCAGGGTGGCATAGATGATTGCGACATGGGCGATCGAGGTGGCCTTGAGACTGCCGACGAACATCAGCATCCCGCAGCCCGAACAAAGGGCATAGGCCACCCCAGCCCAACCCAGCCGGGTGAAATCGCGCAAGCCTTCGCGTCCGCGCAGCCACAGATGCACTGTCAGCAACCCGACTGCGCCCGCCAGACCGCGCCAGAGGATAACGGTCGGGGTATCAAGCGGGATCGCGCGGGCGAAAAGCCCGGCGCTGCTCCATGCCAAGGTCGCGCCAAGCAGCATCAGGACGCCCTGACGGTGGGTATTCACCATGGGGTGGGCGCTTTGGGAAGGGAGGGCCATTGGCTGGGTTCATGGCCATAGATGATCGTGGCCCCGGTCTGGCGGGCCAGCGCGTCAAGGCGGTGGAAGCTGGACATTGCGGCGTCTGGATCGACTGCGTCGGCGAAGTGTTCGTCGGGTTCCGAAATGCGGTTGATCGCGTCGGCGGCAAGGATCACGGCGCGACCGTCCGGCAGGGTGACAAGCGCCGACAGATGCCCCGGCGTGTGGCCGGGAGTGGGGATCAGGGTCAGGCCATCGCAGACCGGGGTGTCGGTGTCGATCAGGTGATAGGCGGTATCGGGCCAGTCGATGGGGTGGGTCTTGCCGAAATAGCTGGGCTTGGGATCGGCGCGCTCCACGGTGGTCATCAGGATGGGGGCGTGCGCGAACAGGGGCAGGCTGCCGACATGGTCGATATGACCGTGGCTAAGGATGACAAGGTCGATATCGGCAGGCGTCAGGCCCAGCCGCGCTAGCGCGCCGGTTGCGGTCTGGTTGGCGTGGAAGTCGAGAAGGCGGCCAAAGGCAGGCAGGCCGTCCCGCGCGGGGCGGTCGGGGTTGGTCAGGTACTCCGGCGGAAAGCCGGTGTCGAACAGGATGCGGGCGCCTTGGTCGGTTTCCAGAAGGAATCCGGGAATGCCGATCAGCCTTTCGCCGCCCCGCACCTCAAACAGGCCAAGGTCAAGCACGTAAAGCCGGGTGATCTTGCCGGGAAGGATCACAGCTTCAACTCTTCCAGCGCAAAACCTTCGGCCTTCAGCAGGTTCAGCACCCCTGCTTCACCGGAAAGATGCAGGGCACCGAAGGCTGCGAAAACCGGGCCTTTCTGCGCGGCACCGGTAAGGACCGGAATCCATGCGCGGTTGCGGTCGGCGATCAGGATCTGTTCCATCTTCGCAAACTCGGCATCCACCTCGGCGCGGGTATAGCCGGGCAGGTCATAGTTCATCACACGGGTAAGTTCCCAGATCTTGCGCGAATCCCCGGCGAAGTAGCCTTCGGCCAAAGTAGCGGCCTGATCATCGGCCAAAGCCTCAAGCGCCAGTGTCGACTGGATCATCGAGATGATTTCCGCGTCGCTGAACTGGTCGAAGATGCGGAAGATGGTGTCAAAGGGTTCCATGCCCTGAACCGGGATATTCGCGGCTGTGGCCGTGTCGATCACCATGCCGTCCAGTCCCTTCGGCTCTCCCTTCAACTCGGCCATCAGGCAGGGCGGGACTGACAGGACCGCGATGACATACCAGGGCTTGAACTTGGCGGCCATGAAGGCGGGGATGCCGCGATTGACCAAGGCGGTGGACAGCTCGGTCCAGACCTCTGGCGGAAGCTGGTCGGTCAGCGTCGGGCCGGTCTGGATGATGATCTTCGACGGGTCCTTGGCGATAAGCGCTTGCAGCGCATCCGTGTCTTCCGGCCCCGCCTCGACCAGAACGGTCTTGGCCGCCAGAATGGACGGCGTCAGGGCGGCAAGGTTCGCTGCATGACGCGGGTCGTCAAGGTGATAGGTCCCGGCGATGGTGATGACCTGATCGCCACGGGTGGCACGCCAGAAATTGCCGGTGGCATAGGGTATTGCATCGGTCGCCGTCTGAATCGCGGCCAGTTTTTCGGCGGGCAGGTCGCCAAGGATGCTTTCCCCCCGGCATTCGGCATGCGCGGCGGAAAAAAGCTGAAACGTCAGGGCGAAGGCCGAAAACAGCAGGGGAAGGCGCGGCAACAGGCGGGGCATGGGTCTCTCGGTTCGGAAAGCGTGGGGACATCGTGGCAGGCGGACCGGAAAAGGCAATGCGAAAAGCCGGGTGGCAGGGTGTTGACTAAGGGCGCGGGATTGCCTACCTGAGCGGTGTTGGCACTCATGCAACATGAGTGCTAATCGCAATCAACCCTGGAAACTCAAGGGAGTACCCCAGATGGCTTTCAAACCGCTGCATGACCGCGTGCTGGTCAAGCGTATCGCCTCGGACGAAAAGACCAAGGGCGGCCTGATCATCCCCGACACCGCCAAGGAAAAGCCCGCTGAAGGCGAAGTCATCGCCGTTGGCGAAGGCGCGCGCAAGGATTCGGGCGAGCTGATCGCACCGTCGGTCAAAGCTGGCGACCGTATCCTGTTCGGCAAATGGTCGGGCACCGAAGTCACCATCGACGGCGTGGAAATGCTGATCATGAAGGAAAGCGACATCCTTGGCCTGATGAGCTGAGGAGCGGTGGGGATCTAACCCACCCTCGCAATCCATAACCCTTTCAAGGAGCTGTCAAAATGGCTGCTAAAGACGTCAAGTTCAACACCGATGCCCGCGACCGCATGCTGCGTGGCGTCAACATCCTGGCCGATGCGGTCAAGGTGACCCTGGGCCCGAAAGGCCGCAACGTGGTGATCGACAAGTCGTTCGGTTCGCCCCGCATCACCAAGGACGGCGTCACCGTCGCCAAGGAAATCGAACTGGCCGACAAGTTCGAAAACATGGGCGCGCAGATGGTGAAGGAAGTCGCTTCCCGCACCAACGACGAAGCCGGTGACGGCACCACCACCGCGACCGTGCTGGCGCAAGCCATCATCAAGGAAGGCATGAAGGCCGTTGCTGCCGGCATGAACCCGATGGACCTGAAACGCGGGATCGACCTGGCCACGACCAACGTCGTCGCCTCAATCAAGTCGATGGCGCGTCCGGTCAAGGACTCGGCCGAAGTCGCCCAAGTCGGCACCATCTCGGCCAACGGCGAAGCCGAAATCGGCCGCCAGATCGCTGACGCGATGCAGAAGGTCGGCAACGAGGGTGTCATCACCGTCGAAGAGAACAAGGGCCTTGAGACGGAAACCACCGTCGTCGAAGGCATGCAGTTCGACCGCGGCTACCTGTCGCCCTATTTCGTTACCAACGCCGACAAGATGATTGCCGAGCTGGAAGACGCCTACATCCTGCTGCACGAAAAGAAACTGTCGTCGCTGCAGCCGATGGTTCCGCTTCTGGAAGCCGTGATCCAGTCGCAGCGCCCGCTGATCATCGTCGCTGAAGACGTCGAAGGCGAAGCACTGGCGACCCTCGTCGTCAACAAGCTGCGTGGTGGTCTGAAGATCGCTGCCGTCAAGGCTCCGGGCTTCGGCGACCGTCGCAAAGCCATGCTGCAGGACATCGCCATTCTGACCGGTGGTCAGGTGATCAGCGACGATCTGGGCATGAAGCTGGAAAGCGTCACGCTGGACATGCTGGGCCGCGCCAAGAAAGTCATCATCAAGAAAGATGACACCACGGTCATCGACGGCGCTGGCGACAAGGCGGAAATCGAAGCCCGCGTTGGCCAGATCCGCGCGCAGATCGAAGAAACCACCAGCGACTACGACCGCGAAAAGCTGCAGGAACGTGTGGCCAAGCTGGCTGGCGGCGTTGCCGTCATCCGCGTCGGCGGCATGACCGAAGTCGAAGTGAAAGAGCGCAAGGACCGCGTTGATGACGCCCTGAACGCGACCCGTGCGGCCGTGCAGGAAGGCGTGATCGTCGGTGGCGGCGTGGCGCTGGTTCAGGCAGCCAAGGGCCTTGAAGGCCTGAAGGGTGCCAACAGCGACCAGCAAGCCGGTATCTCGATCGTTCGTCGCGCACTGGAAGCTCCGCTGCGCCAGATCGCCGAGAACGCTGGCGTCGACGGCGCTGTCGTTGCGGGCAAGATCCGCGAATCGAGCGACAAGAACTTTGGCTTCAACGCGCAGACCGAAGAATATGGCGACATGTTCAAGTTCGGCGTGATCGACCCGGCCAAGGTGACCCGGACCGCTTTGGAAGATGCGGCCTCGATCGCCTCGCTTCTGATCACCACCGAAGCGATGATCGCTGACCGTCCCGAGCCGAAAGCTGCACCGGCAATGCCGGGCGGCGGCGGCATGGGCGGGATGGACTTCTGATCCATCCTTTCCCGTCAGGAAACGGAAAGGGCGGCCTTCGGGTCGCCCTTTTTCATGTGATATGATCCCCAAAAGCTATCTGGCCAAAAGCCTGATCCTTCCAGGCATCCTCTTGACGATCCTTGACCATGCCCTGCCCAAGGGCTGGCTGGCCACGTTGAACCTGGTTCTGGCCCGGCTGGTTGCCTTGGTCTGCCGTCTGCACCCGCTCGGCCCCATCGGCCTTGCCGAGTGGATCCTGGACTTGCGCGATGTCAGGCGCGGGTTCAGGGCGCTTGCAGGCAGCTAGTGCGGCGTTTCTGTCTTGCGCCAACAGGACATTGGCCCGATGCATGACCCATGCGCCTGTTTCTTCTTGCCGCCCTGACCATGGTCGCCTTCGCGGCCAATTCGGTGCTGAACCGCTGGGCCGTCGGGCCGGGCCATATCGGTGCGGTGGAGTTCGCCTGCATCCGGCTTGTGGCCGGGGCGCTTGCGCTGGTGGGACTCTTGACGCTGCAACGCGGGGCGCTGACCTGGCCCGGCATCCAGGGGCGAGTGGCAGGAGTTTTGGGCCTTTCCGCCTATCTTCTGGGCTTTTCGCTGGCCTACCGCGGGCTTGATGCCGGAACCGGCGCGCTGGTGCTGTTCGGGACAGTGCAGGTCACGATGTTCGCCGGTGCGCTGATCCAGCGGGAACCGGTGCCGGGGCGGCGCTGGGCCGGGGCGGGGTTGGCGCTGATCGGACTGACCCTGATCGCGGCACCCCATGGCGGGTCGCTGCTGCCTCTGGGCCTTATGACATTGGCCGGGATCGGCTGGGGCGTCTATTCGCTGGCCGGGCGGGGTGCAAAAGACCCGATTGCGGCAACGGCGTGGAATTTCCTTTTGTCGCTTCCGCTAGTTCTGCCCATTGGCTTTGCCGGAGGCCTTGCGCGGCCTGATGCGGTGGGGGTCGGTCTGGCGGTTCTGTCAGGCGCGGTGACGTCGGGCCTTGGCTATGCGCTTTGGTACCGGCTTTTGCCTCGGCTTGGATCCGCCCGCGCGGCGGTGGCGCAATTGACGGTGCCGGTCATCGCGGCCCTGGGCGGATCGCTGCTTCTGGCCGAAGTCCCTGGACTGTGGTTCTGGTTCGCCTCGGCTTTGGTGCTGGGCGGAGTGGCGGTGGCAAGCCTGCCCTACAGGGCCTTGACCAGACGTTCGACCCAATAGCCATGCTCGACATCATGGCGGCGAATTCCCGCAGGCGTAAAGCCTTCCCGCAGCCAGAAGGCGCGGCCACGCGGGTTGCGGTCGATCACCGCCAGATATAGCCGCGGCGCATGCCTTTTGCGGGCAAGGCTTTCGACATGGGCAAGAAAAGCCCGCCCGTGCCCCGCCCCTTGCGCCCAAGGGCCAAGCATCATGAGGCCAAGATAGGCGTCGGACGGTTCGGGAAAGCCATAGGACAGTTCCGCCACGCCCGACAGGCGCTGGTTGACGAACAGACCAAGCCGGTCGCTTGCCGCAGGATCACAGTTCGGCGGCGCGTCCGTGAAGAATTCCTGCGCCTTATGCTCGGCGTCAGCGCGCCCCTCTGCCAGCAGCCAGTAGTCCGGAGCCTCGCGGTAGAACTGCGTCACCAGGGCGGTTTCCGACGGGAACAACTCACGTATCCGCATGAGCAATCCTGATGACTTCCAACTCGATACTTCCCGAGGGGCGTTTCCAGGTGACCATATCCCCGACCTGCGCGCCCAACAGTGCGCGGGCAAGCGGAGAGTTCGGCGCGATGCGATGGCGCGGGGCATCCGCCTCGTCCTCGCCCACGATTTCATAGGTGGTCTCGCGACCGTCCTTGTCGGCAACCGTCACGGCAAGACCGAAAGCCACTTCGGTCAGGTCATGGCTTGCGGGGTCGATCACGACAGCCGCTTTCAGCCGCGCCTCAAGCCAGCGCAGATCACGCTCGGCCGCGGCCTCGGGCAGCTTGTCCAGCCGCTCGCTTCGGGCTTTCAGCGCGGCCAGATCGGCCTGCCGTTGTGCGATGCGCGCCTGCACTGCGGCGAGACCCCGGGGCGTGACGATGTTCGGACCCGGCGGAACGGGCAATTCCGGCAGATCGGGGCGGTCATTCCCCGCGTCTTCGTTGACAAAGGCACGGCTCATTTCAGGATCACTTCCAAGGGATCGTAAAGCGCTGCCCCGGTGCCCCAGGCCGCGCCGGGCAGGCTGCCCGGTTTGAAGGTCACAGCCCCGCTGGCCAATTCGCCCCGGCTGAAAAACCGCCGTTGCGTCACCACGCCCTCCGGATCGGTCCACGCCGGATCAAGTTCACCTGCGGTCAGGCTGCACCGGAAGAAAAGCTCGACCTGATGAAATCCCGTCGCCGGATCGTGGAATTCATTGACCAAAGCCAAGGGTCCGACGGCGATCGACAGCCCGGTTTCCTCATGCACCTCGCGCGCAAGGTTTTCTGGCAAGGACTGCCCCGCCTCGCAGCCACCCCCCGGCGCGCACCACAGCCCAAGTCGCGCGCCCGGATAGGCGTTGACCAGCAGAAGCCTGTCCTGATCCAGGATCAAGGCACGCACGGCAAGACGGGGTTTATACTTGGCCATGGCTTAGGGATGCGATGCCCTTGACGCTTTGTCCAGCCTTGCGGCAGGCAGTGGCAGGCGTCAGGCTGACCCGGTGGCTTCAGGGAGGATGCGATGCGATATGGCGACATAGCGAAGCGGGTCTCGCATTGGTGCGGACGGCCAACCACCTTTCTGCTGGCGCTGGGGGTGATCCTGACCTGGATCGTGACCGGGCCGATCTTCAGCTTTTCCGACACCTGGCAATTGGTGATCAACACCGGGACGACCATTGTGACCTTCCTGATGGTCTTCCTGATCCAGAACACCCAGAACCGTGACACGGTGGCGATCCAGCTGAAACTGGACGAACTGATCCGCGCGACCAGAGGGGCGCACAACGCGCTGCTTGATCTGGAAGAACTGGACGAAAACCTGCTGGACGAGTTTCGCGCCCGATATGAACTTTTGGCCCAAACGGCGCGCGCGGGGTTGGAGCAGGGCCTGGACGATACCGATGCGCCGGAACCCTAAGTCCCGCCCCCTGACGCAAGGTCACGCAATGCCGCCCTTCCCAAGCCGCCCACGCCGTTGGATGATGTGGTCATGAACCATCCGCAGGACCGCTGGTTTCGCCGGATCCTCCCGGCCCCCGTCGACGCCGCCAAAGGTGGGTCGGTGCCCGAGCGGGTGATCCTTGTCCATGGCCTGGCCCGGTCGTCGCGGTCGCTGGCAGCGATGGGATTTGCCTTGCGGTCGGCGGGCTATGTGGTCTGCCATGCGGCCTATCCGTCAACCCGTGCGACCCCGGATGTGCTGATGCATGATGTCGCCACCGCCTATGCCGCGCCCTTTCCCGGCATCACCCATTTCGTGACCCATTCCATGGGCGGCATCCTGGTCCGCGACTGGCTGGCCCGGGGCAAACCCCCAAGACTGGGCCGCGTGCTGATGCTGGCTCCGCCAAACCACGGGTCGGAACTGGTGGACGTGCTTGGCGACTGGAAGGCGTTCGAGCTGATGAACGGCCCTGCGGGCATGATGCTGGGAACCGGTGCCGACAGTTGGCCGAACCGCCTGCCCCCGCCCGACTATCCGGTCGGAATCATCGCCGGAACCCGGTCGGTTTCGCCATGGTTCAGCCAGCTGCTGCCGGGGCCGGACGATGGCAAGGTGACGGTCGAAAGCACAAGGCTTGAGGGGATGGCCGACCATCTGGTGCTGCCGGTCAGCCATACCTGGATGATGGTGAACCCGACGGTGATGCGCCAGACCGTGCATTTCCTGCGGCATGGGTCCTTCGACCGGCGGTAATCCTATTGAGCGGCGTGCCGCCGCAATTCCTTTGCCTCGTCGTCGGGCTTCGCCTCCTCCTCAGGGTTTGGGGGCGCTGCCCCCGTCTCCGGGGCGGAGACTCCCCCGGGATATTTGGGCAAATGTGAAAAGCAGGGTTCATCTTTGCCAAAATATCCCCGCCGAAGGCATCCGACCTCTGGGAGGGGTCAGCGGGCGAAGGTCATCCGCGGCAGCGCCGCCGAGCGGGGCTCGATGCCCCCGAGGTGGCACCCCTATCTGGAAACCACCCGGTTCACATGGCCCATCTTGCGATCGGGGCGGGGGGCGCCTTTGCCGTAAAGATGCACGGCGGTGTCGCGGGTTTTCAAGAGGTCGGGGACGCGCAGCACATCGTCACCGATCAGGTTTTCCATCACCACATCGGCATAGCGGTTGCCATCGCCCAGGGGCAGGCCGGCGACTGCACGGATGTGCTGTTCGAACTGGTCAACGGCGCAGCCTTGTTGCGTCCAGTGGCCGGAATTGTGGACGCGGGGGGCGATTTCGTTGACCAGAAGGCCACGGGGGGTGACGAAAAGTTCGACCCCCATCACGCCGACATAGTCGAGCGCGTTCAGGATGCGGGCGGCGACCAGCACGGCGTCGGCGCGTTGGTTGGGCGAGAGGCGGGCGGGCACGGTTGTCGTGCGCAGGATGCCCTCGCGGTGGATGTTCTCGCCGGGGTCGAAGCAGGCAACCGAGCCGTCAAGGCCACGCGCAGCGATGACCGACACTTCGCGGTCAAAGCTGACAAAGCCTTCCAGCACGCAGGCGGCGTTGTTCATCGTCGCCCACGCGGCAGGGATATCGGTCTCGGCATCAAGCTTGACCTGGCCCTTGCCGTCATAGCCAAGCCGCGTGGTCTTGAGGATCGCGGGCAGGCCAAGCGTTTCGGCGGCGGCGCGCAGGTCGGTTTCGGAATTCACCGCGGCCCAAGGGGCGGTTTGCAGGCCAAGGTCGTTCAGGAAGCTTTTCTCGCTGATCCGGTCTTGGCTGATCGCCAAGGCGCGGCGGTTGGGGCGGATCGGTTTCAGGCTTTCCAGAAGATCCAGCGCCGAAGTGGGTACGTTTTCGAATTCGTAGGTGATCACGTCGACCGAAGCGGCAAAGGCCCGCAGCGCGGTTTCATCCGTGTAGGGGGCGGTTGTCACCTGATGGGCGACATCCCCGGCGGGCGCTGTGCCCGGTTCATAGATGTGACAGCGATAGCCCAGACGGCTGGCGGCGACCGAAAGCATCCGGCCCAGTTGCCCACCGCCCAGAATGCCGATGGTGGACCCTTGCGGGAGGTTAGTCATCCGAAGGCTCCTCGGGGATCGAAGCGGAAAGGGCATCGCGCCAGGCGTCAAGGCGCTGGGCCAGTGCTGGGTCAGAAACCGCGAGGATCGCGGCGGCCATCAGGCCCGCGTTGGCGGCCCCGCCGATGGCCATGGTCGCGACGGGATAGCCCTTGGGCATCTGCAGAATGGAATAAAGCGAATCGACGCCGGACAGGGCCTTGGTCTGCACCGGCACGCCGATCACCGGGACGCGGGTCTTTGACGCCATCATGCCGGGCAGATGTGCCGCCCCGCCCGCGCCTGCGATGATGACTTTCAACCCGCGTGAAACGGCGGTCTTGCCGTAATCCCACAGCCGGTCTGGCGTGCGGTGCGCCGAGACGATCTTGGTCTCATAGGCCACGCCCAATTCGTCCAGCATCTCGGCGGCGGCTTTCATCGTCGGCCAATCGCTTTGCGACCCCATAATGATTCCGACCTGTGCCATCGCCTGCCCTGCTGATTGCCCCATGGGCCGCTTATACGCATGACGCGGGGCGGGGCAAGCCAGTGGTCACGAGGGACGGGTTTCGCGCAGCTCTTGTGCCAGAAAGTCGCGCAGGTGGCGGGCAAGCGGCGCGGGTTCGCCAGGGCTGGCCACCAGGCTAACGTCAAGGCCCGGCATCGGTGGCAGTCCATCCGCCTCGCCCAGGCGGACAAGGCCGGTGGGCAGGCTGGATTCGACAAGGCCGATGACGGCAAGCCCCGCTTGCGCCAGCGCGACCAGACCCTGCAAGCTGTCGGTCGAGGAAACAACCCGATAGCTGCGGTCGGCGGCCTGCAGCGCCTCGACCGCGAAACGGCGGGCGATGTCGCCGGCTTCGAACAGGGCCACCGGCAAGGGATCGCGCAACCAGGCCCCGTGATCGGGCGAGGCCGCCCAGACCAGCTGTTCGCGGCGCAGAACGACAAAGGGATGGTGCGGTTCGCGGGTGACCAATGCCAAGTCAAGCCTGCCGGTTTCCAATTGGCGCAAGAGGGCGGGCGAGGATTGGAAGGTGACCTCAAGCTCGGCCAGCGGGAAGTCCTGTCCAAAGCGGGCCAGGGTCGGGGTCAGAAGCCGGGCGGCATAGTCTTCGGGCACACCAACCCGGACCACACCAGAGGCTTCCGGCTGACGCAGGCTTGCCATCGCCTCGTCCGACAGGCGCAACAGGCGGCGGGCGTGCAAAAGCAGGTCTTGCCCGGCAGGATTCGGGCGCAGGCTGCGGCCTTCACGCTGAAACAGCGGGCGACCGACGTCGTCTTCCAGCCGCTTGATCTGCATGCTGACGGCAGACTGGCTGCGCCCCACACGGGCGGCGGCAAGCTGAAGACTGCCGCAGTCGATGACGGCGACGAAGCTGCGCAGCAGGGACAGGTCAAGCGGGTCGGTCATAGTTCAACAATTCTGAAGCGTTTCTTCAATTCTATTCGTTTGCCTTAGGCATTGGCCAGCACCAATGTGGCGCGAATCGGATGGGGCGGAAGATGCGGTACGGAACGGGCGTGGTCATGGTGCTGGTGGCGGGGGTCCTTTGGTCCTTTCAGGCACTGATGATCCGCCAGATTCAGGATGCGGGCCCTTGGGCCGTGCTGGCCTGGCGATCACTGGCACTGTTGCCCGTGCTCTTGGTCTTCATGGCCTGGCGGACGGGTGGGTCGCCCTGGCCGGTGATCCGCAAGGCGGGGCTGGCGGGGGTTCTGGGCGGGATCGGGCTGGTTGCGGCGATGGGTGGGGCGATTCTGGCATTTCAGACCACGACCGTCGCCAATGCCGCCTTCCTGTTCGCTGCCGCACCCTTTCTGGCCGCCGTTCTGGGCCGGATCATTCTGGGTGAGGTTGTCGCCCCCCGCACCTGGGGGGCCATTGCTTTGGCGCTGGTCGGTATCTTCGTGATGGTGGGCGACGGGCTGGCCGCTGGCGCTTTGCTTGGCAACATCGCGGCGCTGATCTCGGCGCTTGGCTTTGCCGCCTTCAGCGTGGCGCTGCGCTGGCGCCGGGTCGAGGACAGCCTGCCTGCCAGCATCCTTGGCGCCGGTTTTGCCGCAATGGCCGGGGCGCTGGCGACGGTGACACTGGGCCAGCCGTTGATCGTGCCCGCGATGGACCTGATGTGGTGCGTAGTGATGGGCATCGGCACACTGGCGGGTGGGATGGTGCTTTACACCTTCGGCAGCCAGGTGGTGCCTTCGGCGGAACTGACGCTTTTGTCGAACACCGAGGTTCTGCTGGCCCCGCTCTGGGTCTGGCTGATCCTTGGTGAAACGGCCAGTCCTGCGACCTTTGTCGGTGGCGGGGTGGTGCTGGTGGCCATCCTTTTCAACGCCTGGTCAGGCGTGCGGCGGTTGGCGCTTGCCTAAGGTCAGGCGATGATATCGGGGATCAGCATATCCTCGACCTTGACGATCTGATCCTTCAACGAAAGCTTCTGCTTTTTCAGGCGGCGCAGGGTCAACTGATCGGGGCGACCGGTCTGTTCAAGCGCATGGATCGCCTCGTCCAGATCGCGGTGTTCGCGCCGCAGCACCTCAAGCCGGATGCGCAGCATCTCGTCATGATCAAGTTCCATCGGTGCGTTCATGGGTAAGGTTCGATTCCTGCTGTTCCATAAAGGATATAGGAAGCCGCTGCCGAAAGGGGAAGAATTCTGCGGCTTTTCCCGTGAAAGAGCGCTTTGCCGCAGCTTGCGGGGCAGGGGCGGACCCCCCATATTGACGACAGGCGGTGCCTGAATGCGGGGCCGCCGGACATGGTCGCTTTTGGCAAGGACTGCGTGATGACGAAACTGAGCTTTGGGGCCCATCCCTATCTTCTGGGGTTTGAACAGCTGGAGCGGCTGGTCGAACGCACCGCGAAGTCCGGGGCCGAGGGCTATCCTCCCTTCAACATCGAGGCGGTCTCGGAAAACGCTTACCGGATCACCCTGGCCGTGGCCGGGTTCCGCGAGGAAGACCTGTCGATCACGGTCGAAGATCGCCAGCTTGTCGTCCGAGGCCGTCAGGCCGATGACGCGGGCGAACGTGTCTTTCTGCACCGGGGCATCGCCGCCCGCGCCTTCCAGCGCGCCTTCGTGCTGGCCGACGGGGTCGAAGTCGCCGGGGCGACGATGGAGAACGGGCTTCTGCATGTCGACCTGCGCCGCCATGTGCCGGAAACTGTGGTCCAGACCATCCGTATCAGCCGCAACGAAGGGGGCAAGAAATGAACACGCCGTTCAACGGGCTGCCGCAAGGGGCCGACCGCATCGTCTATGTCCGCGAAGTCATGGTCGATGACCTGCCCGACGCGGTGCGCGAACAATTGGGAGAGCTTGACGTCGTCTGGTCGGTCCATGGGGTCGATGGGCGGCAACTGGCGCTGGTCGCCGACCGCAAGCTTGCCTTCCATCTGGCACGGGAACATGACTTCACACCTGTGAGCGTGCATTGACATCCGCCCGCGTCAGCGCCTGCTGACTGGCCTTTGGCGACGGAAACCTTAGGCTAAGCCGTGAACGACAGGATATCATAGGAGCGCATCTTGAAAACCACGACCGGATATTCGGGCATTCAGATTGCCCTGCACTGGCTGATCGCTGTGCTGATCGCCGTCGCCTGGTTCACGGGTGAAGGGGCCGGGGATGCGATGGAGATCGTTGAAGAAGGTGGCGTTGCAGGGTTTGTGCCGCATGTCGCCATTGGTCTGGCGATCCTTGCGCTGGTTGTGGTCCGCGTTCTGGTGCGCCTTGGCCGGGGTGCCCCGGCGGCTCCGGGTCAGCCAGGCAGCATGTCGGTCGTCGCGGCAGACTGGGGCCACCGACTGCTGTACCTTCTGATGATCGCAGTGCCGCTGGGCGGGGTCTCCACCTGGTTCCTTGGGCTTGATGTGGGTGAATTGCACGAACTGGCCGCCAACATCCTGATGATCGTGGCCTTGGGTCACGCGGCAATGGCGATTTTCCACCAGTATGTGCTGAAAGACGGCCTGCTGCGCCGGATGATGCGGGCGGAATAGGGGCAAGTGGCCTAATCGGTCGTGTCCTGCGCCTGAATCGCGCGGACATGATCCAGAAAGGCGGCCAGGAATTCGCTTAGCCGCGCCGCTTCCCCGGGTGTCGCAAGGTGGGCCGAGATATCCTCTGGCGTCATCTTGCGCATCGGGAAACTCGCAAAGATTTCAGCGGCAAAGCCGTCGGAAACGGTCGACAGCACCCGGCGCAGGTCGGCGAGGACATCTTCTCCCCGGTGCGAGGCGTGCAAAAGCGCGATGGGTTTGCCGATGATCTCGGACCGCGACACCAGCCAGTCCAGCGCATTCTTGAACCCACCGGGCAGGGCGTGAACATATTCCGGGCAGGAAATCACGATCCCATCCGCTGCCGCGACCGCTTCTGCAAAGGCGCGCACGGTGTCCGGTGTTGCGTCGCCCTCATTGTCGGGGTTGAAGATCGGCAGGTCGCCCAAGCCTTCAAAGACGGTGACCTGCGCCAAGGGTGCCGCCATCGCCGCCAGGCCACGCAACAGCGCGGTATTGGTCGAGGCGCGGCGAAGACTGCCGGAAATTGCCAAAAGCCGCATCGGGTCACCGGATCAGGTCGGGGGGCAATCTGCGCCGCCCCCGACCCGAAAGACAACCCGGACGGGATCACGCTTTGATGAGACCCATCTGTTCCGGCTTCAGCAGCACCTGATGCGCGCGGTCGTCGACATCGACAGTCCCGGTGTCGGCCACAAGCTCGGCGCTGGTCAGTGCCTCTATCGCCAGATGCCGTATTGGCTGCGCAGGTAATCCACGCACAGTCGATTGGCCGCCTCGCGGCCAAAGCCTGCTTCGCTGTGGTGGTTCAGGTCATTCACCCGGACCGCCGGACCTACGCCTTGCATCCAGCAGGCATTGCCCCCGACCCAGATGCGGCGACCGCCGAGTGCGGCCATGCCGGATAGCCAGACATCATCCACGGTCCAGAGAATGTCGGGCAAGTCGGTGGCGCGGGGATCCAGCCAGCCGGGTCGAAGCAGGCACCCGCGAAAGCCGAAGAGGACATCGACATGGCCGGGTGCGCGCAGATAGGGGATGCCGGGGCCTCCCTTGGCCATGGCGCGGCGACTGGCCGACAATTCGGTCGTGGAAACGTGATTGATCTGCGCGCGAGGCTGGTGGCGGTCTTGCGGGACAAGTGCGGCATCCTTGCACAGGTCGGCGAGGTCAAGGCCGTATTCGCAAAGGACATCCTCTGGCCGTTCGGCACGCATGGCGGCGAAGCGGCTGGTCCAAAGCGGATCATGCAGCATGTCGTCATCGCAAAACAGGATGTCGATGTCGCGGCCCCGGTACCGCTCAAGCGCAGGAAGGACCTTGGTCGCGGGGCCATAGTCGTGGTCAACCTCGACCACGGTCACCCAGTCGGGCAAAGGGGGCAGCGAGGGGCGTTCACCGGGAAAGCGGCGCCACTGCTTTGGCAGGTACAGCTCCACGGCATCCGGGCGCCGTTTTTGCGCGGCAAAGGCCGCAAGGGCCGGGCCAAGCAGCGGCAGGCGCGGCGGGATGGTGGTGAAGGTCAGGATCATCGGCGTTGGCATGGGCATGTTCGGATGCGGGCGGTTTGGCAAGTCTCAAGCAAAGGAAAAGGGCCCCGGTGGGGCCCCTCCATCGGCATCCGGACCGCCGGATCAGGCGCGGATCAAGCCCATCTGCTCCAGCTTCAGCAGCACCTGATGGGCGCAGTGGTCGACATCGACGTTCTCGGTGTCCACCACCAGTTCGGCATTGGTCGGGGCTTCGTAGGGGTCAGAGATCCCGGTGAATTCCTTGATCTTGCCCTCACGCGCCAGCTTGTACAGGCCCTTGCGGTCGCGCTTTTCGCATTCTTCGATGCTGGTCGCGACATGGGTTTCGACGAAGGCACCGTAAGCCTCCACCATCTCGCGCACGGCGCGGCGGGTGGCGGTATAGGGCGCGATGGGGGCGCAGATCGCGATGCCACCGTTCTTGGTGATCTCGCTGGCAACGTAACCGATCCGCTTGATGTTCAGGTCGCGGTGTTCCTTCGAGAACCCCAGTTCCGACGACAGATGCTTGCGCACCACGTCGCCGTCCAGCAGCGTGACCGGACGGCCGCCCATCTCCATCAGCTTGACCATCAGCGCGTTGGCGATGGTCGATTTGCCCGACCCGGAAAGGCCGGTGAAGAAGACGGTGAAGCCCTGTTTCGACCGCGCGGGTGAGGTCTTGCGGAGTTCGTTGACGACCTCGGGGAAGGAGAACCATTCCGGGATGTCCAGCCCTTCGCGCAGGCGGCGGCGAAGCTCGGTGCCCGAGATGTCAAGGACGGTGGAGCCTTCGGGGATCTCGTTGGCCGGATAATACTGGGCCTTCTCCTGCACATAGACCATGTGCTTGAAGTCGACCATCTCGACCCCGATCTCTGCCTGGTGCTTGCGGAAAAGCTCTTGCGCGGCGTAGGGGTCGTAGAAATCCTTGCCCTGGCTGTTCTTGCCGGGGCCGGCGTGATCGCGACCGACGATCATGTGTGTGCAGCCGTGGTTGCGGCGGATGATGCCGTGCCAGACAGCCTCACGCGGGCCGGCCATACGCATTGCCAGATTGAGAAGCGACAGCGCCGTGGTCTGGGCCGGGTACTTGTCCAGCACCGCCTCATAGCAGCGGACGCGGGTGAAGTGGTCGACGTCGCCCGGCTTGGTCATGCCGACGACCGGGTGGATCAGCAGGTTCGCCTCGGCCTCACGCGCGGCGCGGAAGGTCAGTTCCTGGTGCGCGCGGTGCAGCGGGTTGCGGGTCTGGAAGGCCACGACCTTGCGCCAGCCCAGCTTGCGGAACAGGGCGCGGAGTTCGTTCGGCGTGTCGCGGCGGGCCTTGAAGTCATAGTGGACCGGCTGCTGGATGCCTGTCACCGGGCCACCCAAGTAGACCTTGCCCGCCTGATTGTGCAGATAATTCACCGCCGGATGGGCCAGATCGTCGGCACCAAAGACCCCCGCAGCCTCGACCGCCTTGTTCGGCACCCACTTGTCGCTGATCGACAGGATGGCCAGGATCACGCCTTCCTGATCCCGCAGGGCGATGTCCTGACCGGGCGCGACCTTTTCGGCAAAGGCTTCGTTGACGTCCAGCGTGATCGGCATCGGCCACAGCGTGCCGTCAGCAAGGCGCATTTCCGCGACGACGCCGTCATAGTCCGCCTGCCCCATGAACCCTTTCAGCGGGTTGAAGCCGCCGTTCATCAGGAGTTCCAGGTCGCAGACCTGCCGCGCGGTTAAGTCCCAGGAAAGCAGATTGCCCGCCTCGATCTTCAGTTTCTGGGCGGACTCATAGGAAACATAAAGCTCGGGGATTGGGGCGTGGTTCGGCATGGACATGGGATCAACCTTTCAGCGCAGGATGCGGCCTGCATTCGCGCGGCTCCGTAGCCCGAGAAAGCGGCGGAATTCAAGCGAATGCGGGGGATTTGCGCCAAAAAGGGCGGAAATGCCGCTGCCCCGTGTCGGTTTGGACGCGAGTTCTGCGCTGCAGCATCGGTAAAGGCGAAAATTCCGCGATCTTGCCGCCGCCGCCCCGAATTCGGGAAAGCCTTCTGCCTGTCCCCGATTTTCGGTGACACTTGCCATTTTCCCCCGAAAAAGGCCCTATGGATCCAGATCAGGAGGCCGCTATGATCCCACCTTTCACCGGCCGCTGCCTTTGCAAGGCCGTCACCTACCGCTGCGATGCCCAGCCGATTTGGCAGGGCCATTGCCACTGCGAAAGCTGTCGCAGGGCCACCGCTTCGCCCTTCACCTCGTTCCTTGGGGTCAGGAATGGCACCTGGTCCTGGACCGGGCTGCAACCGGCAAGCTACAACTCCTCATCCGGCACCTGGCGGGATTTCTGCCCGCACTGCGGCACTCAGATGGCCTATCGCAGCACCCGCTGGCCGGACGAGATGCATTTCTATGCGACCACGCTGGATGATCCTTTGGCCTATCAGCCGACCGCGCATTTCCATTCCGCTGAACGGCTGCCCTGGATTCACCTGTCCGACGGGCTGCCATTGCAATGACGCGGCACCGGTGCCGCGATCCCTATGACTGGTCCGCCCTGCTGGACCTGATCCGCGCGGCTTTCGCCTATATGGAGGGCCGGATCGATCCGCCGTCTTCCATGCATGCGCTGACAGCCGAAAAGATCGCCCAACAGGCCGAAAGCGGGGAAATCTGGGCCATCGGCACCCCGCCCCTGGCCTGCGTCTTCCTGACACCGAAACCGCATGCGCTGTATGTCGGAAAGTTGGCCGTCGCCGCCGATCAGCGCGGCAAGGGCCATGCGCGGGCGCTGATCGACCTTGCCGAAACCCGCGCGCTGGCCTTGAACCTGCCCGCGCTGGAACTGGAAACCCGGGTTGAACTGACCGAAAACCACGCGATCTTTCGCGCCATGGGCTTTAGCGAAACCGGACGCAACGCGCATGCAGGCTTTGGCCGAGCGACCTCGATCACGTTCCAGCGAAAGGTTCAGGCCAGATAGGCGCGGAAGCTGCGGATCACTTCTTCATAGACCTCGCGCTTGAAGGGGACGATGCTTTCGACCATCTCGTCGGCCAATATCCAGCGCCAGGTGGAAAATTCCGGGTGCTCCGACGCGATCCTGATATCGCTGTCCTGCCCCTTGAAGCGGAACAGGAACCATTTCTGCCGCTGACCCCGATACTTGCCACCCCAGACCTTGCCCAAAAGCTCGGGCGGGAGGTCATAGGTCACCCAACCATGGGTCTTGCCGACAAACTCCACCTTGTCGCGGGTGACGCCGGTTTCTTCCCAAAGCTCGCGATACGCCGCCTCACGCGGCTTTTCGTCGCCGTCGATACCACCCTGCGGCATCTGCCAGGCGGGCGAGGGGTTGTCGATCCGTTGCCCGGCGAACACCATCCCGCGGGCGTCGATCAGCATGACACCAACGCAGGGGCGATAGGGCAGGTCTTCCGGTTTGGTCATGGCGAAAAGGGCGGGGTCATCCCCCGCCCGGTCCTTCAGGGTGCGTCAGGGGCGATGACGGTCAGCCCCTTGATGATGTCGACGGCATAGGCCAGCTGGTAATCCTCGTCCCGCAGCTTGGCCGATTCCTCGGCGCGGGCAAGTTCCTCCTGATACATGCGCTTTTCCTCGTCCGTCATCGAATCGTTGGTGATCGCGCCGCGCAGATCGGCTTCTGACCGTTCTCCGACCGCCGACTTCTTCTCTTCCGTCGCGGTCGGATCGACAGCTGGCGGAATCGGTTGCTGCACCACGATGTCGGGCGAAATCCCCAGCGCCTGGATCGACCGGCCCGAGGGCGTGTAATAGCGCGCCGTCGTCAACCGCATCGCGCCATCGCCGCGCAGCGGGATCAGCGTCTGCACCGACCCCTTGCCAAAGCTTTTCGTGCCCACAACCACAGCGCGGCGGTGGTCCTGCAAGGCGCCTGCCACGATTTCCGATGCCGATGCCGAGCCGCCGTTGATCAACAGAACAATCGGCTTGCCGTTGATCAGGTCGCCCGGTTCCGCGTTATAGCGTTCGCCGCTGCCTGCCGTGCGTCCACGGGTCGACACGATTTCGCCCTTCTCAAGGAAGGCGTCGACAACCGTGATCGCCTCGTTCAACAGGCCACCTGGGTTGTTGCGCAGGTCAAGCACCACGCCCTCAAGCTTGTCTATCCCGCCCAGTTCCTCAAGCCCCTTGGCCAGCGCCTCTTTCATCCCCGAGGTGGTCTGCTCGTTGAACGTGCTCAGCCGCAGCACGATGGTATGGCCAACAACCCGGCCCGTTGCTGCCGTAAGCTTGATCGAATCGCGGATGATCGAAACGTCGAACGGTTCAGCCACGCCTTCACGGACTACGGTGATGATGATTTCCGACCCGACCGGGCCACGCATCTTGTCAACCGCTTCGTCCAGAAGAAGGCCGACCAGCGCCTCGCCATTGACATGGGTGATGAAATCCCCGGCCTTGATCCCGGCCTTGGCGGCAGGAGTCCCGTCCATCGGCGAGATCACCTTGATGAATCCTTCTTCCTGCGTCACCTCGATGCCAAGGCCACCGAATTCGCCCTTGGTATCGACCTGCATCTCCTCAAAATCCTTGGCCGAGAGATAGCTGGAATGCGGGTCAAGCGAGGTGAGCATGCCGTTGATCGCGGCGCTGACCAGATCCTCGGTCGACACCTCTTCGACATATTGCGCCCGGATGCGTTCGAAGACGTCACCGAACAGGTCCAGCTGCTGATAGACCGATTCTTCGGTCTCGGCCTCCTGCGCGACCAGCGGACCGGCGACCTGCGTCACCACGATCCCGCCCGAAAGCGTGCCAACAAGGGCAGACATCAAGATCTTCTTCATGCGCAGTCAGTCTCCTGTTCGGGTCAGACCCCGGAACCACGGTAAAGGGTCCACGGGCGTACTGCCCTGTCTGAGTTCCATATAAAGCGTTTCCGTGTCGCGCCCGCCAGAGCCATCTGCCGCAGCGCCCATGAATTCCTCGGAAGCAACAGTTGCCCCGCCCATCAGACCCAGAGGGGCATCTGCGGCAACGACTTCTCCAACCTCTCCATAAAGGACATCCATCCCGGCCAGAACCATCAGATAGCCGTCTCCGGGCTCGATGATCATCACATTTCCGTAGTCAAGCAGGGGTCCCCGAAACCGGATCGTCGCAGGCCAGGGTGCAGTGACCAGCGCGCCGGCCTGAGTGGACAGGGTCACGCCGGGGCGGCGGGTGCCTCCTGCATCGGCCTCGTCCGGTTTGCGCAGCACGGTGCCCAGCACCGGCGGGGGCAGACTGCCCTTGGCCTCGGCAAATCCTGAGGTTTCGTCGACACTGGGGGCAAGTCCGGTCGCAAAGGCATCCAGCGTGTCGGCACTTTCCAAAAGCAGCCGCAGTGCATCGGGGTCTTCGGTAAACCGCTTCGGCAGATCGGTGCGGTCTGATACCGCCTGCGACAGTTCCGTGCGCGCGGTCTGTGCCGCCGCCAGTCCACGCGCCAGCGTGTCACCCGCCGAAAGCTGCAGACTGCGCAGTTCCGCAAGCTCCTGCAATTCGGCCTTCAGCGCCTCGGCTTCGGCCTGCACTGCCGGGGCCACTTCGGCCAGCACCATCCCGGAACGTGCCGTACCAAGTGCCCCGTCAGGGTGAAGCAGCAAAAGCGGGCCGGGATTGGCCTCCATCGTTGCCAGCACGCCCAGCAGTCGCCCGATCTGGTCGGACTTGGCTTCGAATTCCCGCATCAGAGTCGCTTCGCGCTGGGCGGCACTGCGCAATGCGCTGCGCAGGGCGGAAAGCCCGGTTTCATAGGCCCGGATCGTCTGGCTTAGCGCGGCCACGCGGTCCCGGGCAGAGGTGGCAACTTCCAGCGCCTCGACCGCCGCCTGCAATTTGGCGCTGGCGCGGGCTGCCTCGGCGGCCACGGTCTCGGCCCCGGCGGGCGCGACAAGCGTCAGACAGAAAAGAAGCGCCAGTCGCCGCATCATGCCAGAAGCGAAGTCCCGGTCATTTCGGCTGGCTGGGGCAGCTGCATCAGCTGCAACAGCGTCGGCGCCAGATCGGCCAGCCTTCCGCAGCGAAGCGCCGCCCCTTTCGGCCCACCGACAAGGATCACCGGCACCGGGTTTGTCGTGTGCGAAGTATGCGGCCCCCCCGTCACCGGATCGACCATCACCTCACAGTTGCCATGGTCCGCCGTGACGATCATCGCCCCGCCCGCCTTTTCCAGCGCCGCCAAGGCCCGGCCAAGGCCCCGGTCCACCGCCTCACAGGCCTTGATCGCGGCGGGAAGGCTGCCAGTATGGCCCACCATGTCGGGATTGGCATAGTTGACGACGATCAGGTCATACCCCGCCTCGATGGCCTCAACGAACCGATCCGAAACCTCATCCGCGCTCATCTCTGGCTGCAGGTCATAGGTCGCGACCTTGGGCGATGGCGGCATCGCGCGGTCTTCGCCGGGATAGGGAACCTCGCGGCCACCGTTCAGAAAAAAGGTCACATGCGGATATTTCTCGGTCTCCGCCAGCCGGAACTGCGTCTTGCCCTGCGCCGCGACCCATTCGCCGATGGTGTTGACCAGAACCCGCTTGGGGAAGGCCGTGGCCATATAGGCGTTGTGGCTTTCGGAATACTCCACCATCCCCAGCATCGCCGACCATTTGGGCCGCGCGCCAGTTTCAAACGCCGTAAACCCCGGATCGCCCAGTGCCGCAAGGATCTCGCGCGCGCGGTCAGCCCGGAAGTTCAGACAGAACAGCCCGTCGCCGTCCTTGATCCCGGCATAGCCCGCAATCACCGATGGGGCGAGGAATTCATCCGTCTCGCCCTTGGCATAGGAATGGGTGACCGCGCTTGCGGCATCCGGGGCGATCTCACCCGTTGCGCGCACCATCGCGGCATAGGCCCGGGCGACCCGGTCCCAGCGGTTGTCACGGTCCAGCGCCCAATAGCGCCCACAGACCGTGGCCACTTGCGCGCCCTTGGGCAAAGCCGCCGTCAGTTGCGCCATGTACCCCGCCGCGGATGACGGCGCCACGTCGCGCCCATCCGTGATCGCATGCAACGCCACCGGCAGCCCAAGGGCTGTCAGCGCGTGGCAGGCGGCGATGATGTGGCTGATATGGCCATGCACCCCGCCATCCGACACGACACCCATCAGATGCGCCGTGCCGCCCTTGGCCTTCACCTTGGCGGCAAACTCCAACAGCGAGGGGTTCGCGGCGAAACTGCCATCCTCGACCGCCAGATCAATCGCGCCAAGATCCATCGCCACCACGCGCCCCGCGCCGATGTTGGTGTGCCCGACTTCCGAATTGCCCATCTGCCCACGCGGCAAGCCCACATCCGGGCCGTGCGTGATCAGCGTCGCATGCGGGCAGTCGGCCCAAAGCCGGTTGAAGTTCGGCACATTCGCCTGCGCCGGGGCGCTGGTCTTCGGGTCCGGCCCGATGCCCCAACCGTCAAGGATGCACAGGACAACGGGTTTAGGGGCGGGCATCGGCGGGCTCCTCTTGCGGTTGACGGCGGTTCTACGCCTTGCCGGACAAAGGGGCAACCGGTGGCGCTCTTCGCTCCCTCGCGGGGCTCATCGCTTGGACCACCCAGCGATAAGGTCCGTCAGGGCCGAAGAGCGGCCTTTTCCCGCACCCTTTGCCGCCACAGGGTAAAGATCCCCGCCGCAACCACGATGCCCGACCCGATCGCCACATTCAGGCGCAGCGTTTCGCCAAAGAAGGTCATGCCGACAAAGGCGATGAACACCAGTTGCAGAAAGGCAAAGGGTTGCACCGCAGAGGCTTCGGCAACCTCATAGGCCCGGATCAACAGCCAGTGGCTGAGTGCCGAGGTGCCGCACAGGCTTAGCATCAGCGCCCATTCCGTCGGGGTCATCGCGCTCCAATGTGTCAGGCCAAGCGGGGTCATCGCCAGCCCCCCGGCAACCCCAGTCCACAGGAAACTGACCGAGGCGCTGTCCTTGCGCGACACATAGCGGGTCAGAAGACCATATAGCGCAAAGCCAAAAGCCGAGATCAGCGGCAACAAGGCCCAGGGCGAAAACACCCCGAACCCCGGTTCAAGAATGATCAGCACGCCGACAAAGCCGACAAAGATCGCCGCCCAGCGCCGCCAGCCGACCTTTTCGCCCAGCACCGGCCCCGACAAGGCGGCGACCAGCAGCGGATAGCAGGTAAAGACCGCGTGTGAGGCGATCAGGCCCAGCTTGACGAAACCAATGACGATGACGCTGATTTCCGCGACCAGAAGAACACCGCGCAGCGCCTGCAGCACGGGAAATTCAGTCCGCGCCGCCGCGCGCAGACCACCGGGCGACCGGGCTGCCAGAGCCACGGCAAAAAGCCCGAAGAACCAGAAGCGGATCATCACCACCATGAACACGGAATGGTTTTCTGCCAGATGCCGCGACAGCGCGTCCTGCACCGCAAAGACCGCGCAGGTCGCGATCATCAGCCAGATGCCAAGGCGGGTATTCTGTTGGGTGGCCACCGGGGTCCTCGCAGGATCGGTCGGGATTGGGATATCGACGCGACGCGCCCTAACACCGGCAGGGGCCAAGGGAAACCCCGACCCCTACAGGATTTCGCAGCCCTGCCGTTCCAACACCGCGCGAAACGCCTGAACCCCGCGAACCAGCGCCTGATGCTCCAGAGCGACCAGTTCGGCAGGCGTCAGCCGCGACTGGTCCAGCACCACGCGCGCAGGGTCAAAGGGTGGCTCCAGATAGGCAAAGCTTCCCTCGCCCAGCGTGACCCCCGGCTGCGGTTCGCGCCCCTCGCGGATACCCGCGCTATAGGCCCAGACGTTTTCAAAAGTGAACCGGCGCAGCCCCTGATCCAGCAGTCGCCGGGTCAGCCGGTCCAGCGGCAGGAACCCTTCGCCCACCGGCACGCCCGCGACGGTCAGCCGCCCGGCATGGTCCGGGCGCACCATCACATGATCCTTGAAATGCACCGAATGGACGTGTGGCAGGACGGCCTCAAGCGCCGCCTCGGGGTCTTCCAGCACCATCTGCGAATTGCCATAGTCGTACAGGATCTTCAGGTTCGGGTGATCCACCGCCTCAACAATCCGCGCCAGCTCTGGCCCGGTGAAATCCTCATGGTTCTCCAGAACGATCACCACCCCCAGATCGGCAGCCAAAGACACAACCGCCGCCAGATCGCGCGTCGTTGCTTCCATCATCTGTGGCACCGTCCCGCCATGCCGCGTGTAAGTGCGCAAAGACCTCGCCCCCAACCGCGCCGCGACACGCAACATCTCCTCCATATGCGCCGGAGTGGTGCCCGAGGTATCAATCTCAAGGCTGAAGCCCAGTCCAGCCAGATGGTCGCGCAGCCGGTCGATCCGCCAACCCTCGCGCCCGCCAAGGTGGCGATAGTTTGGGTTGTTCAGCGACAGGCTGATGCCGCGAAACCCCAGACTGGCGGCCAGATCAGCATATTCAACGCAATCAAACCCCGGCTTCAGCGCGAAGTGATGGATCAGGCTGTAGCTGTGGATTGTCGGTTCAACCTGCATCCTGCTGCCTCATATGCTGCAGCTCCGCGATCCATGCGCGATGATACCTTTCGCGCACCTCTGGTTCTGGCCGGGTTTCCGACCGCCACAGACAATAGCCTGCCATCCGCCACGCGAAATGGGGGCGCAAGCTGGCATGACGCGCCTGCATGTCCGGGCGCTTCATCGCCGCCCAGAACGCGGCAATCTCGTCAGGGGTCAGCACAGGGTGTTCGTTCAGGATATGAAACCCCGGCGACAGAAAGCTGTAGATGTCTTCGGCCAGATCGCCCATCGCCGGACATTGCCAGTCGATGATGCGCAACCCTTCGCCAGAGCCGATCAGGTTGTTCGCCCCAAGATCAGTGTGGATCAGCGACAACCGCTTGGGCGCTGCCACCGCCACCGGATCGGGCCTTGCCGCGCCGGGGCTGGCCTGACACCACGCGAACAGCGCATCCCCTTCGGCCAGGATCGCCGCAGGGTCCAGCGGCACCCGGCGAAATCCGGCGGGATCGGCGGCTTCTTTCAAGGTCAGCAACCGCGCCACATCCTGCACGCCGGTTTCCCACGGCCCGCCCTCGACATAGGCATAGGCCATCAGCCGCGCCTCTGGCCAATAGCCAATCAGGCGGGGCGACACGTCCAAAACCCCCAACACCTGCAAGGCCCGCGCCTCATCGTCCGGCAAGTTCGGGAAAAGCGTGCCAGTGGCCGCAGGCAGGAACTGTTTCAGGATCATCCGCTCGGCCCCGGTCGTCACCAGAAGGATCTGGTTCAGATAGCCGCCCTTCAGCCGCGTGACCGTGACCGGCCCCTGCCACAACCCATTGCCCCGCAACAAAGCGTCAACGTCAGCCTCGGTCACGCAAAGGCCCGCAGTCGCGCCAACAACGCATCGTCAATCTCCAGACCCTCGACCGTAAGCCGCGCGATATTCGCCTTGCGACGCGCATTCGGCAACCGCGCGCCCTCTTGTTCCGTGATCGACCGGACCAGCTTTGCCACCGTTGCATCAAATGTCCCACCAGACAGCGCACCCGGATCAATCGCGATGAAGAACTGCCCATTGTCGATGGGCTTGCCGTCATTGTCGGTGAACGATCCCTGATCCGGCCCCAGCTCGCCCCCGGCCAAAGCCGCGCAAAGCACCTCGACCAACAGCCCGATGGAAAACCCCTTCACCCCACCTGCCGGGGCCATCGACCCCGCCAACCCGGCCTGCGCATCCGTTGTCGGCTGCCCCTCGGCATCCAGCGCCCAACCCAGCGGGATTGCCCGCCCCGCCTCGGCGGCCAGCTTCACACTGGTCCAGGGCACCGCCGTCGCTGACTGGTCGACGAGGAAGGCAATCTCGCCCCCCGGCGCAGGCACGGCATAGGAAATCGGGTTGGTCCCGATGATCGGCCGCTTTCCGCCCACCGGCGCCACTGTCGGCACCGCATTCGTGGCCCCAATCGCGAACAAACCGGCCCGCGCCAGCACTCCGGAATGATATCCCAGCGTCGCCGCGTTGTATGAGTTGTAGACCCCCATCACCGCGATCCCCATCGCCTTGGCCGCCGGGATCAGGTGCTGGAACCCCGCTTCAATCGCCGGATGGGCAAAGCCATGGCCAGCATCGACCCGGAGAGCCGAAGCCGAAACCTCGGTCACCTTGGGCGTGACCTTTCCGTCGACCTTTCCGCTGCGCAGATGCTCGCAATAATACTGCAGCCAATAGAAGCCATGACCCTCCAGCCCCGAAAGCTCGGTATCCAGAATGGCATCGGTGAAATAGCCGGCATGGCCGGGCAAAAGCCCGCTGCCGGTCAGGGCGCCGAGGATCAGGTCGCGGGCTTCGGCGGGAGAAAGACGGGGCATCGGGCACTCCTTTTCGTCCGCGCGACTCTTGGCAGGACAGGCCCCGCCGTCTGACCCGCGACCGACATCGCCTGTCGCACATGGCCCCCTTGCTGTCGCCCCACCTATCGACGCCGCACGCTTGGCCCGCTATGCCAGACCGACCGAAAGGAACCGCGAATGACCAGCCAGCAGACCGCACGGATCATGATTCAGGGCGCAGGCTCGAACGTGGGCAAGTCGATGCTGGTCGCGGGCCTTTGTCGGCTGTTCACCCGTCAGGGCCTGACCGTCCGCCCGTTCAAGCCACAGAACATGTCGAACAACGCCGCCGTCGCCGTGGGGGGCGAGATCGGTCGCGCCCAGGCCCTGCAAGCCCGCGCCTGTGGCGTGCAGCCCCATGTCGACATGAACCCGGTCCTTCTGAAGCCCGAAAGCGAAACCGGCGCGCAGGTGATCGTGCAGGGCAAGCGCCTGACCACAGTCAAGGCCCGCGACTATGCTGCCCTGAAACCATCGCTGATGGCCCCCGTCCTTGACAGCTTCCACCGCCTGCAATCCCAGTCCGACCTTGTCATCGTTGAAGGCGCGGGCAGCCCTGCCGAGGTGAACCTGCGGGCCGGAGACATCGCCAACATGGGCTTTGCCCGCGCCGCCGACGTGCCCGTGATCCTGACCGGCGACATCGACCGGGGCGGCGTCATCGCCCAACTGGTTGGCACGCAAGCCGTCCTTGACCCCGCCGATGCCGCGATGATCAAGGGCTTCCTGATCAACAAGTTCCGGGGCGACCCCCGCCTGTTCGATGACGGCTACCGCCTGATCGAATCCCGCACCGGCTGGCCCGGCCTTGGGGTGATCCCGTGGTTTCCCCACGCCCACAAACTCCCCGCCGAGGACGCCGCCGACCTTGGCGGTACACGCGGTACCGGGAACTTCCTGATCGCCGTCCCCCACCTGAACCGCATCGCCAACTTCGACGACCTCGACCCGCTGGCCCAAGAACCGGGCGTCACGCTCAAGATCATCAAACCCGGCCAGCCCCTGCCGGTCGAGGCGGACCTGATCATCTTGCCGGGGTCGAAAGCCACCATCGCCGACCTGACCCATTTCCGCGCCCAAGGCTGGGACATCGACCTTCAGGCCGCCCTCCGCCGGCGTGCGCGGGTCCTTGGCCTCTGCGGTGGCTACCAGATGCTTGGAAAGGAAATCGCCGACCCCGACGGGATCGAGGGTAAACCCGGTTCCGTCCCCGGCCTTGGCCTGTTGGATCTGACAACCACGATGACCCCCGACAAGCGCGTGACCGAAACCACCGCTTTGCATCCCGCCTCCAACACGCAGGTCAAAGGCTACGAAATCCACCTTGGCCGTACCGAAGGCCCCGACCGCACCCGCCCGATGTTCACCGTCAACGGCCAGCCCGAGGGCGCGCAGCGTCCCGATGGCCGCATCATGGGCAGCTACCTGCACGGCATGTTCACCGAAGACCCCTTCCGCCGCGCCTTCCTTGCCAGCCTTGGCGCGACGCCGGGCAACGAAAGCTATGACCAGACGGTCGAGGAAACGCTGGACGCCCTCGCCGACCACCTTGCCACCCATGTCGACACGGCCCGTCTTCTGGCGCTGGCCCGGGGCTAGGCGGCGGTCTCAGCTTACGGCGGTTTTCAGATTGAGCGCCCCTTGCAGGGTCGCAAGCCTTTTGTCTCGCCTCTGGCCGTTCCGGCCACCCGGCTCGGGTGATGGGGGCGCTTCGCCCCCCACGCCGATTTGCCGAAGGGGCAAACCGGCTTCCCCCCGAGGATATTTGGCGAAGGGAAAGACGAAAGCCGGGCGCGGGGGGTGTCGGAAAGTATTGACAAACCCCTAATGTCCACAGCCAACCTATTGTAATGATTGGGTCAGATTTTCTGTCCGGCGTGGACACTTTTGCCAGTCCTACATATCCTCGACCGCCAGTACCCCCTGGATCGACTTGATCGCCCCCTTGATCTGGGGGGTCACCGGATAGGGATCGGGCAGGTCGATATCGATCTCGCGGCCCTCGGGGTCGGTCACGCAAAGGGTGACCCGCGCCCGGTTCCGCCCCTCGACCCGGGAAAGAAGGGCGGCGAGGGAAGCGATCGCCTCGGGCCGGGTCAGGTGGACCCGGATATCCTGCGGCCCCCCCTGGGCGGCGACCGCATCGATCGGGGTGACCGCCTGGGCGAGGAGTTTCAGGCTCTCCCCCTCCAGTTCCGCCTTCACGGTCAGCACGACGTTTCGACCCGGTTCCAGATGGTCGCGTGAGGCTTCGAGGACCTCGGAGAAGCAGGTCACCTCATAAAGGCCGGTCGGATCGGACAGCTGGACGAAGGCGAACCGGTTCCCCCGCGCCGATTTTCGTTCCTGCCGGGCCGAGACGGACCCGGCCAGCTTGGCGATGCAGGGGCCATTCTCGGCGCGGGCGGTGACCTGAGCCAAAGTCTCGACTTTCTGGCGGCGCAGGGCGGACATGTAGTCGTCAAGTGGGTGGCCAGAGAGGTAGAAGCCGACCGCCTGATGTTCGTGGGCAAGGCGTTCCACGGGCAGCCAGTCGTCGCGGAAGGGGAGACGAGGTTCGGGGATGTCGGCCCCGGCGCTGCCAAAGAGGGAGTTTTGCGAGGAAGCGGCGGCCTCGTGGATCGCGGCGGAATAGGCGACCAGCGGGTCCAGCGATTCAAACACCCGGGCGCGGTTGGGATCGAGCTGGTCGAAGGCCCCGGCACGGGCGAGCATTTCGAGGGGGCGCTTGCCGATGCGTTTCAGGTCCACGCGGCGGGCGAAGTCGAAGAGGGTGGCGAAGGGCTTGTCGCCTCGCGCCTGGACGATCAGGCGCATCGCATCGACGCCGACGTTCTTCAGGGCGCCGAGGCCATAGACGATTGCCCCCTCTCGAACGGTAAACGTCGCGAGCGATGCATTGACGCAGGGGGCGATGGTCTTGATGCCAAGCTTGTCGACCTCACGCTTGTAGACGGCAAGCTTGTCGGTCAGGTGGATATCGCAGTTCATCACGGCGGCCATGAACTCGGCCGGGTAGTTGGCTTTCAGGTAGGCGGTCTGGTAGCTGACGACCGCATAGGCGGCGGCGTGGGATTTGTTGAAGCCGTAGTTGGCGAATTTTTCCAGAAGGTCGAAGACCTCACCGGCCTTCTTGGCGTCGATGTTGTGGGTGGCCTTGCAGCCCTCGATGAACTTGGGGCGTTCCTTCGCCATTTCCTCGGCGATCTTCTTGCCCATCGCGCGGCGGAGGAGGTCGGCCCCGCCAAGCGAGTACCCGCCCATGACCTGGGCGATCTGCATCACCTGTTCCTGGTAGACGATGATGCCCTGGGTTTCGGCAAGGATGTGGTCGATGGTCGGGTGGATCGACTCAAGGTCGCGGAGGCCGTTCTTCACCTCGCAATAGGTCGGGATGTTCTCCATCGGGCCGGGGCGGTAGAGGGCCACCAGCGCCACGATATCCTCGATGCAGGTGGGCTTCATGCGCCTAAGCGCGTCCATCATGCCGGAGCTTTCGACCTGGAAGACGGCGACGGTCTTGGCCGAGGCGTAAAGGTCGTAGCTGGGCTTGTCGTCCAGCGGGATAAGGTTGATGTCGAACTTGATCCCCCGCAGCTTCAGGAGGTCCATCGCGTTCTGGATCACGGTCAGGGTCTTGAGGCCAAGGAAGTCGAACTTCACCAGACCCGCCGCTTCGACCCATTTCATGTTGAACTGGGTTGCAGGCATGTCGGACCTTGGGTCCTGATAAAGCGGCACCAGTTGATCCAGCGGGCGGTCGCCGATCACCACCCCGGCGGCGTGGGTACTGGCGTTGCGATAAAGGCCTTCGATCTTGGCGGCATAGTCGAGGAGGCGGCCGACGACTTCTTCCTTCGCGGCCTCGCGCAGGCGAGGTTCGTCGGCCAGCGCCTTGGTGATGGAAACGGGCTTCACGCCTTCGACCGGTATCATCTTCGACAGCTTGTCGACGTGGCCGTAGGACATCTGCAACACGCGGCCTACGTCGCGGACGGCGGCCTTGGAGAGCAAAGCGCCGAAGGTGATGATCTGGGCCACCTTGTCGCGGCCATACTTCTGCTGGACGTAGGTGATGACCTCTTCCCGGCGGTCCATGCAGAAGTCGATGTCGAAGTCGGGCATCGAAACCCGCTCGGGGTTCAGGAAGCGTTCGAACAGAAGCGCATAGCGCAGGGGGTCAAGGTCGGTGATCGTCAGAGCATAGGCCACCAGCGAACCCGCGCCCGAGCCACGGCCCGGCCCGACGGGGATGTTGTGGTCCTTGGCCCATTTGATGAAATCGGCCACGATCAGGAAATAGCCGGGGAAGCCCATCTTTTCGATGATCGACAGTTCAAAGTCGAGGCGGGCCTGGTATTCTTCCGGCGTTGCGGAATGCGGGATGACTTTCAGCCGGGCCTGCAGGCCCTCGTTGGCCTGGCGGCGAAGTTCGTTGACTTCGTCGTCGGCGAATTTGGGCAGGATCGGCTTGCGTTTCTGCGCGGCATAGGCGCAGCGTTTGGCGATTTCGACGGTGTTTTCCAGCGCCTCGGGCAGGTCGGCGAACAGCGTCGCCATCTCGGCTTCGGACTTGAAATAGTGCTGCGGGGTCAGGCGGCGGCGCGGCTGCTGCTGGTCGACATAGGCGCCTTCGGCGATGCAGATCAGGGCATCGTGCGCCTCGTAAAGGTCGGACTTGGGGAAGTAGACGTCGTTGGTGGCGACGATGGGCAGGCCGAGTTCGTAGGCCAGGTCGATGGCGCCGCGTTCGGCCAAGGCCTCGTGTTCCGGCAGCGCTCCTCCGGGGCCGGGGTGGCGTTGCAATTCGACGTAAAGGCGGTTCGGGTAAATTTGCGCCAGCCGTTCAAGGATCGCGCGGGCCTTGGCGTGCTGGCCGGTGGCGTGGAAGCGGCCCAAGGGTCCATCGGGGCCGCCGGTCAGGCAGATGAGGCCGTCGGCATTCTGGGCAAGTTCGTCGAGGGTGACCTGTGGCAGGTTGGCCGACCCGTGCATCGCGCCGTCGATGTAAAGCCGCGTGTTGAGCCGCATCAGGTTCATGTAGCCCTGCTCGGTCTGGGCAAGCAGCACGATGGGAGCGGGCAGGCGGGGTTTTTCGCCCGGCTGTGCGGGGTCGTGGGCGATGCTGATCTGGCAGCCGACGATGGGCTGGACGCCTGCCCCCATGGCAGTGACCGAAAACTCCAGTGCGGAGAACATGTTGTTGGTGTCGGTCACGGCGACGGCGGGCATCGCTTGCGCTGTGCAGAGGCCGACGAGTTTCTTGACCGGAACCGCGCCTTCCAGAAGCGAGTGTTCGGTGTGGGTCCGCAGGTGGATGAATCGGGGGGAGGAACCGGGCATGCCGCAAGCTACCCTTGACCATGAGGGCGGGGAAGGCCCTCTTTAATCGGCGAAGGATACCAGCGCCCCGATGGCAAGAATCGCGGCAAGGGCGGACAATGCGCCATAGTCGGTCCATTCGGGTTTCAGGATCATGATGGCCACCACAGCCACCCGTAGCGCCAGGTCGAATTTCGCAAGGCGCGAAAAGCGCTTCAGCTCTATCAGCGCTGCGATGGTGCCCCGTTTCTTTGCGACAGCCACGGCGCGGCGGCCGGTTGGGTGCAGGATCAGCGCGTTGAAAGCCAGTGTCGCGGCGGCACCGAGAAGGCCGAGGACGGCAAACGGCTCCCAGCCCTTGGGGGAGATGTAGACGAGGGCAAGACCAGATCCGACGGCGACGACGGTGGCTGGAAAGAAGAAGTGAATGCCAAGGTAGGTCAGGCTTTGCAGCTGGGCTACCTGTTCATCCGCCGAAGCGCGAGCCTTGCGCAGGACGCCGGTCAGAACGGTCGAGACGCCACCGCTGATCCAGACCAGCGAGGCGGCAACGTGCAGAAAGGCAAGGGCAAGGCGGATATCCATCAAAAACCCCAAGGAAACCAGGACGGCGACATATGCATCTAAACCGGAATATGACGCGCTGGCCAGTGGGGGCTTGGCGTCGGCCAGAGGGCGTTGCAGGCGGAATTATAGGAAAATCTTGTTAACAGCTTCGCTTTTTCGCGAAGTATTTCTTCTTGCTTTGAATCACTCCCCCCGGCTTCATGGATGCAACGACATAAAGGGTGCGTGGCCCGCTTTACGCCGCATCGGGCGGACACGCAAATTGCCCTGAACGGGGAGACCGCGGCGGGCTGACGGATGACCATTGCGTTTCTGCTGAACGGAACGCCGGTTCGGATTGAGGGCGAGGCCCCCACCCGGACGCTTTTGGATTGGCTGCGGGCCAATCGGGGGCTGACTGGCACCAAAGAGGGCTGCAACGAGGGCGACTGCGGGGCCTGCACGGTGATGGTGACGGATGAGGCGGGCTCGCGC
>CAUJIP010000012.1 GCA_963205235.1 Pseudomonadota bacterium | reverse complement strand
CAGCGTTCCGGCCGGGGCGGGCACAGCGGTCGCTTCGGCCAGCGCGCCTTCGATCCCCTCGGCCATGGCAATCGCCACCTCCTCCGTGACCGTCGGCACAACCGGACGTGCCTTCGGACGCGGCGAGGTCTTCACCTCGCCCGACACCCGCACGACCTTGCCCGCACCGCCCTCGGCGTCGATCTCGTCGATCCCGGTCTCAAGCGAGGCGACCAGGGCATCTTCGACAGCGGCAGCCACCGGCGGTTGCTCCTTGACGTTGTTCTTCGCCTTGCCGAAGCCGATGTCCATCAGTTCGGCCATCTTCGCATTGCGGTTGGCGGTCGAGGTGCCGCCGAAGACCGTCGCGATGATGTGCTTGTTGCCGCGATGCGCCGAGGCGGTCAGGTTGAACCCGGCGGGCGAGGTGTAGCCGGTCTTGATCCCGTCCGCGCCTTCGTAGCTGTCAAGGAAGCGGGTGTTGGTGTTCGACACCTGCGCGATTCCCGCATCCGCCGTCCGGCGCGAGAAGATGTGATAATACTGCGGGAAGTCGTAGAACAGGTGACGGCCCATTTTGTTCATGTCGCGGGCGGTCGACAGGTGCCCTTCGGCGGTCAGGCCGTTGGCGTTCTTGAACGTGGTGTTGTCCATCCCCAGCTGCCGGGCGGTCCGGGTCATCCGCTTGGCGAAGGTCACATGGTCGCCACCGATGTGGTCGCCCAGGGCCGCTGCCGCATCATTGGCCGACTTGATCGCCGCCGCACGGATCAGGTAGCGCACCGCGATCTTCTGCCCCGGCTTCAACCCCAGCCGCGAGGGCGGCTGCGAAGCCGCGTATTTCGTCACCGTGACCTTGGTGTCCAGCGACAGACGCCCGGCCTCGATCTCCTGGAAGACGATGTAGAGCGTCATCATCTTGGTGAGAGACGCCGGATGCAGCCGTGCATCGGCGTTCTTCTGGTACAGCACCTCGCCCGTGCGCCCATCCATCACGATGGCCGCGAAGGGCGCAGCCTGAAGGGGAGACGCCACCACGAAAGTGCTGACGACGAATGCCAAGAAAACTGCGTTTAGAATCCGCCCGAGAAGCGATACCACGTCGCCCACCCTTTGCCTGCTGGCCCGGATTTTCCGGTGCCGTTATTCTGCCTCGACGGAAAGGCTAGCACAGCTCTGGGCGTCCGAAAACCCAAAAATTCCAAAGGCTTTCAAGCAATAGTTCACGCAGTTGCGCAGATGCAGCACAATCGCGCCGATCCGGGCATATCTTGGGTTTTGTCCGATCTGTCCGTCTAGCTATGGGGTGCTTTGCAGCCGATCCACCAAAGCGGGAAGCGCGCCCAGATCGGCGAGGGCGTGAAACCGCCGATGATCGCTGGGGGCCAGCGCGGCCTCGAAAGCCCATTCGTGTTCCTGCGGCACATGCACGCCCCAGGACCCTGCCTGTAGCGCCGGGATCACGTCGGACTTCAGCGAATTGCCGACCATCATCGCCTGGTCGGCCCCGGTGCCGTGCCGGGCAAAGGCGGTGCGGTAGGTTGTCTCGGTCTTGTCCGACACGATCTCGACCCCGTCGAACAGATCGCCCAGGCCGGACTGCGCCAGCTTCTTTTCCTGATGCAGAAGGTCGCCCTTGGTGATCAGGACCAGGCGGAAATCCCTGGCCAGCGCCGTCACCGTTGTCCGCACATGCGGCAAGAGTTCCATCGGATGCTCCAGCAGCTGCCGCCCCAGCGCGATCAGGTCGGCGATCACCTGGCCCGGAACCCGGCCCTCGGTCACATCCACCGCCGTCTCGATCATCGACAGGGTGAAACCCTTCACCCCGAAGCCGTAATAGGCCAGGTTCCGCCGCTCGGCGACCTCCAGCCGTTCGGCCAGGCGCTCGGGCGCGGCATGGTCGGCCAGCACCTGCAGGAAGCGTGCCTGCGTCAGGCGAAAGTAGGTCTCGTTTTGCCAGAGTGTGTCATCCGCATCGAAGCCGATTGTCGTCAACATGGCCGCCCTCTTTTCGTTCCGGCAAAAGAGGCTATATTTCACGGGTTCGTTGCAACCCCGAATCCCAATGCCCGGAGCATGATCCCGTGTCGATCCGCCCTTTGACCATGTCCGACAAGACGGATGGACCGGGGAATGACACGCGGGTTCTGACCAAGACCAAGACGAAGACCCAGCGCCCGCCGCTCTACAAGGTGATGCTGCTGAACGACGATTACACGCCGATGGAATTCGTGGTTCATGTGCTGGAGCGTTTTTTCGGCCTGAACCACGCCCAGGCGTTCGAGATCATGCTGACGGTCCACAAGAAGGGTCTTGCCGTGGTGGGGGTGTTCAGCTTCGAGGTGGCCGAAACCAAGGTCGCGCAGGTGATGGATTTCGCGCGTCGGCACCAGCATCCGTTGCAATGCACGATGGAAAAGGAATGACCTTGCGCGTTGGACGACGGGGACGTTTCCCAGGGAGCTTGGGGGCCTGAGGCCCTGCCCATGCGCTCCGCCCGATTATCCCTGGCGCTGGAAACCGGCGCGCTGACCCTGCCGTCCGATGGCCGGATCGCGGTCTATCGGCCCCGGATCGGCGATGACCTGTCCGACCTGCCGCAGGACCGTCTGGTGGTGCTGACCGGATTCAAGCCCGACCACGATCATTTCGCCTTGCGCTGTTCGGTGACGCCCTCCGCGCCCTATGCCGCCGCCATCGTCTGCCTGCCCCGGTCGCGCGAGGCGGCGCGGGCGCTGATCGCGCAGGCGGCGGCAGAGGTCGCTCCGGGGGGCTGGATCGCGGTCGACGGGCAGAAGACCGATGGCATCGACACCGCGCTGAAAGACCTGCGCGGGCGGGTGGATCTGTCGGACAGCCTGTCGAAGGCGCATGGCAAGCTGGCATCCTTCCCGGCGGGGCCGGACCTGTCGGACTGGCAGGCGCGGGCGTCCGTGGTCGAAGGGTTCCAGACCCTGCCGGGGATATTCTCCGCCGACGGGCCGGACCGGGGATCGATACTGCTGGCTGCCGCGCTGCCGCCGAAGCTGGGTGGCAAGGTCGCGGATCTGGGGGCGGGCTGGGGGTTCCTGGCGGCGGAAATCCTGAAGCGTCCGGGCGTCAAGAAGCTGGATCTGGTCGAGGCCGAGGCCGATGCGCTGGACTGCGCGCGGGTCAACATCCCCGACCCGCGCGCCCGGTTCCACTGGGCCGACGCGACCGGCTGGCGGCCCGAGACGCTGCTGGACGTCGTGGTGATGAACCCGCCCTTCCACAGCGGACGCAGCGCCGACCCCGCGCTCGGGGCCGCCTTCATCCGCGCGGCCCGGCGGATGCTTGCCCCCAGCGGCGAGCTTTGGTTGGTCGCCAACCGGCATCTGCCCTATGATGCCGAGCTGTCGGCCTGTTTCCTTGAGGTCCGGGACATCGCCGGCGACGGTGCCTTCCGCGTGATCCATGCCATCAAGCCCAGACGGGCGAAACCCTGAAGGTCCCCCATGTCGTTTTCCGTCTCCGGCAAGACTGCCATCGTCACCGGCTCGGCCTCGGGTATCGGGCTGTCCATTGCGCGGCACCTGCTCGACAAGGGCGCGAACGTGATGTTCGCCGATGTCGATGAAGAGCGGCTTGAGGCTGAAGTGGGTGAGGACGCCCGTGCCGAAGGCCCGGTGCAGATGTTTGCGGGCGATCTGGCCGAAAAGCTGACCATCGCCAACCTGCTGTCCGCCACCATCGACGCCTTCGACCGGGTGGACATTCTGGTCAATGCCAGCCGTCGGATGCTGGTCTCCGAAATCCTGAACCCCGAGGCCGACGGGGTCGAGGAGCTTTGGCGGCACAATGTCCTTTCTTCGCTGCGGATGGCGCAGATGACGGCGAAACGGATGATCCAGCTTGCCCAGCGGGCCGAGGTCGAGGAGGGGGCGATGCTGGGGTCGATCATCAACCTGTCCTCGATCACTGCGCAGGCGACGCGGCCCGAGCTTCTGGCCTATTCGATGGCCGCGGCGGGGATGGACCAGATGACCCGGTCGCTTGCCGTGGCGCTGGCGCCGAAGGGAATCCGGGTCAATGCGGTGGCCATCGGCAGCGTGATGAGCGCCAGCCTGCAAGCGTCGCTGAAGGAAAATCCCGGCTTCCGCGATCAGATCACCGAAGCCACCCCGCTGGGCCGGATCGCTGCCCCCGCAGAGCTGGCCGAGGCGGTGCAGTTCCTTGCCTCCGACGCGGCGGGCTTCGTCACCGGACAGGTGCTGACCATCGACGGCGGGCGGAGCCTCCTGGACGCGGGCCGCGCCTCGGCCCATTGATCAGTCCGGGTAAGCAGCCTTGCACTGGGCGATGACCGCCTCGGCCTGACGCGCCAGGCTTTTCCGCTTTTGCTTCAGGCTGGCCAGCTTCCGTGCCTCTTCGTTCAGGTTGATCGCCTTTGGCCGTGTCTTGGACACGGGGCGTTCGTCCAGGCACAGCCGGGGCGGCGGTACGGGCTGGCCCTCGACGGACGGGCGCCCGCGACAGTAGGTCCATTCCGGTTCGTAGACGGTGATCGTCTCATAGGCATAACCGCGCTGGAGGTTGCCTTCGGACTCGGCGATCAGCCGGTCGACCGTGCGCAGGTCACGGGTGTTGCGGTTGATGCATTGCTCTTGCGGGGTGCCACAGGCCGCAAGCGCGGCAAGTGCCAGAAAAGTCAGCCGTTTCATCGGGCCCTCCTCAAGCGGTGGAAAGCAGCGTGCGGCGGTGCTAGGCATGAGGGACCAGCATCCGAGGACATGACCATGACCGATCCCACCGACAGCCGCAAGGCAGAGGCCGCTGCCTGGTTCCGCCTGTTGCGTGCCCGGATCGTCGCGGGTTTCGAGGGGCTGGAGGATGTCCATGCCAAGGGCAAGCCGGGCCGGTTCGAGGTGACCCCGACCCAGCGCGCCGAGGGCGGGGGCGGCATCATGAGCGTGATGCGCGGCGGCGGGGTCTTCGAGAAGGTCGGGGTCAACTGGTCGGAAGTGCATGGGCAGCTTGGGGAAAAGGCGCAAGCCGCGATGGCTGCGCGGGGCGTGCCGGGCATGGAGAGCGACCCGCGCTTCTGGGCCTCGGGCATCAGCCTTGTCGCCCACATGGTCAACCCGCACACCCCGGCGGTCCACATGAACACCCGGATGTTCTGGACGCCGCAGGCCTGGTGGTTCGGCGGCGGGGCGGATCTGAACCCCTGCATCGAATATGCCGAGGACACCGCGCATTTCCATGCCGAGATGAAAGGGGCCTGCGACGCGCATTCCCCGGACTATTATCCGAAGTTCAAGACCTGGGCCGACGACTACTTCTTCGTGCCGCATCGGGGCCGGGCGCGCGGGGTGGGCGGCATCTTCTTCGACGACCTGAACACCGGCGACTGGCACCGCGACTTCGCCTTCACCCGTTCAGTGGGCGAGGCTTTCCTGCCCGCCTTCCTGCCGGTGACGGAACGCCGTGTCGCGACCCCGTGGACCGAGGCCGACCGCGACATTCAACTGCTGCACCGGGGGCTCTATGCTGAATACAACCTGGTCTACGACCGGGGCACGAAGTTCGGCCTGGAAACCGGGCATGACGCGAATGCGGTGCTGATGAGCCTGCCTCCCGTCGCGAAATGGTATTGAGGGGCGGGGAATGGCAGAGATCACGGTAAAGGCGGCCTATGGCTCGGTTGTCGAGGACGAGGGCAGCCTGTTCATCGGCTTCGCCGCGGGCGAGGATGCGGACGAGGGCTATGTGCTGTTCCGGCAGGATCTGGGCGGCGGCCCGATCTGGTTCGAAGCCAGCGACGAGACCTTCGGGGCCGAGGACGCCATCGAGGCGGTCGTCGCCGGGCCGAAAGGGTTCGAGGTGACGATCCGGGCTTCGCGCCGCGCGGCCTTCGGCTTTGCGGCGGCGGTCGCGGTCAGGGTCGGCCCGGCCTGCGAGGACGGCGCCGAGGCGCTGGCGGCGCTGAAAGGCATGCTGGGTCCGCTCTGGCGGGACTAGCGTCTCGTGCGGCTTCGTCCTCTCCTCGCGGTCTCGCGACGAAGTCAACGAGGAGCGTGCGCGTGAGTCCAGACCGCGTGACGCACGCGGGCGGTCTTGTAGGCATCCAGCACCGCCATCGCCCAGACGAAAAGCCCGCCCGCCATCTTGCCGACAAAGGACACGTCGGGCGCTGCGGTCTTCAGGGTGAAGGCGCCAAGCAGGATCGCGAAGCAGACGAAGATCAGCCCCCGCACCGGCTGTCGGTTCAGCACCTGGCCCATGCCGGGCAGGACCAAGGCCACGGCAAGCACCAGATAGGGGTTCAAGGGCGGCTTCATGCGGGATCTTTCGTCAGGGCCAGGATATCTTCGCGCAGGGCGGCCAGCCTGTCGAGCAGCGGTTCCAGCCGGGCAGGCGAAAGCGGCGTGCGGCCCATCTCGGCCTCGCGGAAGATCAGGAAGCGACCACGGTCGGCCTCTTCGGCCAGGATCACGATGCGCAGGCCCTTGGGCGACAGGACCAGCTCCTTCACGCGCAGTTCCTGGCACAGGCCGGCATGACGGGCGACAAGGTCGGGCGGCGGGATGCGCGCGGCATTGTCGCTGCGAATAGCGATCTCGCCCGGCAGGCCCGGCGGGGTGGGCAGCGACTGTGGCAGGCTGGCGAATCGGGTGAAGGGCTCGTGCCCCGAGGGACGCGCCATGAAGTCGAGCGTGGCGTGCAGCGGCAGGGGCTCGGGCAGGGTGATCAGGACCCAGAGCGCGGGAAGCTTGCGGAAGGTCAGCGTGTCGGGGACCGCTTGCAGGTCGAAGGCAAGGCCCGCGCGGTGGCCGGTCATGCGGGGAAAGCCGGTCGGTTGCACGCGCGTCTCGCCACCGACGAAAAGCGGCTTCACGGCATGGAAGAACCCGGCGCGCGCGGCGGCGCGGGCATGGGTTTCGCGGAAAAGGCGGAGGGCGAGCCAAAGGCCGAGGGCGGCGAAGGCAAGGCCAAGGGGGATGAGTGGGGACATGGGAAAAGGCCCGCCCCGGAGGGCGGGCCGCTTGACCTTAGTAGCCCCGCGGTTTCGGCCAGGGCATCGTGAACTGCGCGCCCCGGTTCACGAAGCGGTAGCGCCAGAAATGGAACCACAGCGACACGACAATGTAGAAGGCGATCATCGCGACCAGCTGCGTCCCGTAACCCAGGAACACCGCGAAGAAGGTCACGGCGCAGATCGCCAGCAGGGTGATCGCCGGGATCGGGTGGAACGGGTGTTCATAGCCGCGCTTGATCGTCTCCAGCGGCCATTTGCGCCGGAAGAGGATGATGTTGAGCGGCATGAACGTATAGCCCAGAAGGCCCGAGAGGATCGAGAAGGTGATCACCTGGTCCAAGGGTGCGCCAAGGGCGAAGATCAGCGCGATCGGAACCAGGAACACGATGGCCCGGTAGGGCGTGCGGTATTTCGGATGAACCGCGCCGAACCAGCCGGGCAGGTATTTGTCGCGGCCCATGGCGAACCAGGCCCGCGAGGCGTCGTTGATGCAGCCGTTGGCAGAGGCGAGGGTGGCGAAGAGGGTGCCGAAGCCCAGCAGCCAGACCAGCCCTTGCGACCCGGCGAGCTGCGCGGTCGAGAACAGTGGCGCCACCGCGCCGTTGACGCCGTCCCCCAGGAATTCCCAGGGCAGCACGCCCGAGCAGATGTACCAGGTCAGCGTCGCGGCGATGAGCAGCGTCATGATCCCGGCCAGCGTGCCGAACGGCAGCGCGCGGGCAGGAGAGCGGACCTCTTCGGCGGCCTGGGTCGTGCCCTCGATCCCCAGATAGTACCACAGACCGAAGTGCATGGCGGCCAGCACGCCGATCCAGCCGTAGGGCAGTTCATGCCCCTCGAACAATGCGGCATGTTCCATGATCCCGCCGCCCAGGATGCCCGAGGTCGACAGGAACAGGATGAGGATCGCCACGAAGGCGATGGAGGTGATGACCAGGTTGAAGGTCAGCGTCGCCAGCACCCCGCGATAGTTCAGCCAGGCCAGGAAGGTGATGACCAGCACGATGAAGGGCCGCTGGTCCAGTTCGCCGGTATGCCCGGTCATCCGTGCCACCTCGGAGAAGAGATAGCCTGCGGTGATCGCGTTGGCGGCTTCCAGCATCGTATAGGCGAAGACAAGGTAGAGGCCGACGTTGAACGCCATCAGCGGCCCGATGATATGTTTGGCCTGGGTATATTGCCCCCCTGCCGAGGCGACGGTCGAGGTGACTTCCGAATCGATCATGGCGACGCAGGAATACAGGATCCCCGCGAACCAGCAGGCGATCAGCGCGGCATAGGCCCCGCCCTTTCCGACCGCGAAGTTCCAGCCCATGTATTCGCCGACCAGAACGATCCCGACGCCAAGCGCCCAGACATGGGCCGGCCCCAGCACGCGCAGCAGGCCGACCTTGGTGCCATGCGGCCCCATCCCGTCCATCGTTTGCGAGGTGATGTCGACTTCGGTCATGATTTCACCTTGTGCTCTTCGGCCATCGCTTCCAGCTCGCCCTCGCGCGAGGAGGTGAGGACCTCTTCGGAATAGGTGCTGTCGGTCTTCAGCCAGTCGACCAGCATGTGCAGGCCAAGCAGGGCCGACAGGCCCCAGGCGCCGTATTCAAAGTAGCTCCACATATCCATGGCGGTTTATTCCCCAAATTTCTCGGAAATGACCTCGCGATACTCCACTTCGGAGAACCGCAGGATCAGGAAGTAGTAGAGCAGGATGACCGCGATCATCGTGATCAGCGCGCCGACCGAGAAGCTGTAGTCGAATCGCGCAAGGATCAGGTCGTGGGCGGTTTCCGGCGTGTAGCCGAGCGCCTCGTATTTCGCCGATTGCGCGGCGTTCTGGCCAAGCGATTCCCAGGTGGGGTTCGCAACAGGAGCGGCCACGGTCTTCGCCGCACCGGCCATGCCAAGCCACAGCGGCGCGAACAAGGCGCCGACGGTCAGCACGACCAGAACGATGACGTCGATCAACTGGCTGGCCTTGCCCTGCTTCGGGGGTTTGTAATGTGCCATGATCAGCCTCTCCTGCCCTTGGCTTCGTCAAGGAACTTGATGTCGATGCCGTACATGAAGTCGCGGTCATCGCGGTAATGGCGCAGCATCGCCAGGATCGCTGCGGTGTTGAAGATCAGCACGATTGCGCCGCCGATCAGCAGAAGCACGCGCGCTCCGCCCGACGGTGCAAGATCCCAGGTCGCGATCGCCACGAAGATCATGGCAAACCAGAGGCCGACCACGAACGCCCATGCCACCATGACATCACGTCTGTGCATGGCCTCAATCCGCTGATTAAGGTCTCCCACTTCTTCCTCCCTAGGGCTCTTGGGTTTCCGCGCGACGCGGCCCGAGCGTCTTTTCCCCACGCGGCAAAAAAGTTTGCCTATGGGAAAGCACGCTGCGGCAATCTGTCAAGAAAAACTGATGCTGTGCCGCTTCCGGACAGTGATTTTCATGACGGGTGAAAAATGTTTCTTCCCAGTTGAAACGATTCTGCGACGGTGCTAGCGTCATCTCCAGCGACGTAAAGGAGACGAATCCATGTGTGGCATCGTTGGGCTATTCCTGAAGGATCCGAAGCTGGAGCCGCATCTAGGCGCCATGCTGACGGATATGTTGATCACCATGACCGACCGCGGGCCCGACAGTGCCGGAATCGCGATCTACGGCGGGGCGAAGGACGGTCTGGGCAAGATCACGATCCAGTCGGCCACCCCGGACGAGGATTTCAAGAACCTGGATGGCGAACTGCATGACGCCATCGGCCAGCCGGTGACGATGCTGGTCAAGTCCACCCATGCCGTCATCGAGGTGCCGCTGGGTCAACTGGCAGCGGCACGTTCGGCGCTGGCGCATCTGCGCCCGGCGGTGAAGGTGATGAGCGCGGGCGACTCGATCGAGATCTTCAAGGAGGTCGGCCTGCCCAAGGACGTGGCCGCCCGCTTCGAAGTGTCGAAGATGACGGGCACCCACGGCATCGGCCACACCCGCATGGCCACCGAATCGGCCGTGACCACCATGGGCGCGCACCCGTTCTCGACCGGGCCGGACCAGTGCCTTGTCCACAATGGCAGCCTGTCCAACCACAACGGCCTTCGTCGCGAGCTGATCCGGCTGGGCAAGACCTTCGAGACCCAGAACGACACCGAGGTCGCCGCCGCCTATGTCAGCCGGAAGCTCGAGGAGGGCCAGAGCCTTGGTGAGGCTCTCGAATCCGGTCTGGAGGATCTGGACGGCTTCTACACCTTCGTTGTCGGCACCCATAACGGCTTTGGCGTCGTCCGCGACCCCATCGCCTGCAAGCCTGCCGTCATGGCCGAAACCGACCAGTATGTCGCTTTCGGGTCGGAATACCGGGCGCTTGTGAACCTGCCGGGAATCGAGGACGCCCGCGTCTGGGAACCGGAACCCGCCACTGTCTATTTCTGGGAGCGTTGAGAGAATGCAGAGCTTCGATCTGGGCAAAGAGGGCTTGCGGGCACTCAACTCGGCGCTGCACGCGCTGAAGGGCCAGACCAACATGACCGACTGGGAGGTCGTCAATCCCAAGGGCGCTCATGCCATCGCCGCCGGGGTGGACGCCCCTGTGGACATCACCGTGCGCGGCTCGACCGGCTATTACTGTGCCGGTATGAACAAGCAGGCGACGATCCGCATCAAGGGCTCGGCGGGCCCCGGTGTGGCCGAGAACATGATGTCGGGCACCGTCATCATCGACGGCAATGCCAGCCAGTATGCCGGGGCGACCGGGCGTGGCGGTCTTCTCGTCGTCAAGGGCAACGCCTCGTCGCGCTGCGGCGTGTCGATGAAGGGGATCGACATCGTCGTCCATGGCTCCATCGGCCACATGTCGGCCTTCATGGCGCAGTCGGGCAACATGGTGGTGCTGGGCGATGCCGGCGACGCCTTGGGCGACTCGCTGTATGAAGCCCGGCTTTTCGTGCGCGGCAGCGTGAAATCGCTGGGCGCGGACTGCATCGAGAAAGAGATGCGGCCCGAGCATTACGCCCTTCTGGAAGATCTGCTGAAGCGCGGCGAAGCCGACGGCAAGGCGAAGCCGGAAGAGTTCAAGCGCTATGGTTCGGCCCGGAAGCTCTACAACTTCAACATCGACAACGCAGCGGCATATTGAGGCAAAGATGAGCGATTTTCCCCATACCCCGCCGCGCTACTCGGCCACCTTCACCCCCGCAGTGAACGCCGAAATCCGTCGTGCTGCCGCCTCTGGCATCTATGACATCCGTGGCGGTGGCACCAAGCGCCACCTGCCGCATTTCGATGACCTGCTGTTCCTCGGCGCCTCGATCAGCCGCTACCCGCTGGAAGGCTACCGCGAGAAATGCGCGACCGACGTCTGGCTTGGCACCCGGTTCGCCAAGAAGCCGATCCACCTGGACATTCCGGTGACGATCGCCGGGATGAGCTTCGGTGCGCTGTCCGGCCCGGCCAAGGAAGCCCTGGGTCGCGGGGCTTCGGAAGCCGGCACCTCGACCACCACCGGCGACGGTGGCATGACCGAGGAAGAGCGCGGCCATTCCAGGACACTGGTCTATCAGTATCTGCCCAGCCGCTATGGCATGATCCCGGACGATCTCCGCCGCGCCGATGCCATCGAAGTGGTGGTCGGCCAGGGCGCGAAGCCGGGCGGGGGCGGGATGCTTCTGGGCCAGAAGATTTCCGACCGTGTCGCGAACATGCGCAACCTGCCCAAGGGGATCGACCAGCGTTCCGCTTGCCGTCACCCCGACTGGACCGGGCCGGACGATCTTGAGATCAAGATCCACGAACTGCGCGAGATCACCGATTGGGAAAAGCCGATCTACGTCAAGATCGGTGGCGCGCGGCCCTAGTACGACACCGCTCTGGCCGTGAAGGCAGGGGCTGACGTCGTGGTGCTGGACGGCATGCAGGGCGGCACGGCGGCAACGCAGGACGTGTTCATCGAACATGTCGGCATGCCGATCCTTGCCTGTATCCCGCAGGCGGTGAAGGCGCTGCAGGACCTTGGCATGCATCGCAAGGTGCAGCTGATCGTGTCGGGCGGCATCCGCACCGGGGCGGACGTGGCCAAGGCCATGGCTCTGGGGGCCGATGCGGTTGCCATCGGCACGGCGGCGCTGATCGCGCTGGGCGACAACGATCCGAAGCTGGAGGCCGAGTATCAGAAGCTGGGCACCACTGCCGATGCCTATGACGACTGGCACGAAGGCAAGGACCCGGCAGGGATCACCACGCAGGACCCGGAACTGTTCAAACGGTTCGACCCTGTTCTGGGCGGTCGCCGTCTGAAGAACTATCTGAAGGTGATGACGCTGGAAGCGCAGACGATTGCCCGCGCCTGCGGCAAGAATCACCTGCACAATCTGGAACCCGAAGACCTGTGCTCGCTGACCATCGAAGCAGCAGCCATGGCCGGGGTGCCGATTGCCGGAACGAACTGGATCCCGGGCCGCAACGGCGGGTTCTGAAAAACACAAAGACGACAGGGAGCTAAAAATGGCGAAAGACCTTGCCAAGTGGGCCAAGGAAAAGGGCGTCAAGTATTTCATGATCTCCTACACCGACCTGTTCGGTGGACAGCGTGCGAAACTGGTGCCGACGCAGGCGATCAATGACATGGCGGTGGATGGTGCGGGTTTTGCCGGGTTCGCGACCTGGTTGGACCTGACGCCTGCGCACCCCGACATGATGGCGGTTCCGGATCCAGAGGCCGCGATCCAGCTGCCCTGGAAGAAAGAGGTTGCCTGGGTCGCCGCGAACTGCGTGATGGAAGACAAGCCACTTGCTCAGGCCCCGCGCAACGTGCTGCGCCGCCTGATCGACGAAGCCGCAAAGGACGGTCTGCGCGTCAAGACCGGGGTCGAGCCGGAGTTCTTCCTGCTGACACCTCAGGGCGACAAGATTGCCGACCCCTATGACAACGCCGAAAAGCCCTGCTACGACCAGCAGGCGGTGATGCGCCAGTACGACTGCATCGCCGAGGTTTGCGACTACATGCTGGATCTGGGCTGGGAGGCCTACCAGAACGACCACGAAGACGCGACCGGCCAGTTCGAGATGAACTGGAAATATGACGACGTGTTGCAGACCGCCGACAAGCACAGCTTCTTCAAGTTCATGATGAAGTCGGTTGCCGAAAAGCACGGGTTGCGGGCGACCTTCATGCCGAAGCCCTTCAAGGGTCTGACCGGATCGGGCTGCCATGCCCACATCTCGGTCTGGAGCCTGGATGGCAAGACCAACGCCTTCGCCGACAAGTCCAAGGAACTGGGCCTGTCGGATCAGGGCCGGAACTTCCTGGGCGGGATCATGAAGCATGCCAGCGCGCTGGCGGCGATCTGCAACCCGACCGTGAACAGCTACAAGCGGATCAACGCGCCTCGCACCTCTTCGGGCGCGACCTGGGCACCGAACACGGTGACCTGGACCGGCAACAACCGCACCCACATGGTCCGCGTTCCCGGGCCGGGCCGGTTCGAGCTTCGCCTGCCCGATGGTGCGGCGAACCCCTATCTGATGCAGGCCGTCATTCTGGCGGCGGGCATTGACGGGGTGCGCACCAAGGCCGATCCGGGCCGTCGCTATGACATCGACATGTACCAGATGGGCCACACGGTGAAGAACGCGCCGAAGCTGCCGCTGAACCTGTTGGACGCGCTGCGCGAATACGACAAGGACAAAACGCTGAAGTCGATGATGGGCGACGAATTCTCGTCCGCCTTCCTGAAGCTGAAGCACAAGGAGTGGAACGATTACTGCGGCCACTTCTCGGCCTGGGAAACCCAGACCACGTTGGATATCTGAGGCGCTCGTCGATGACTTCGTCACTCCTCGCCGGGCCCGACCCGACGAGGAGACCAAGTCCAACGAGGTGGCAGTGCCAATGTCCCGATTGACGACCCCCGACTGGCCCCGGAGCGATCCGGGGCTTTTGTCGTTCAGTCCACAGGGAATTCCGGCCCGGCGATATGGACAGCCAGAAGGCAGCCATTCGGGGTGAAGGAATTGTGTTCCGTGCCATCGCGGTAGAATACCAGATCGCCAGCGCGGAAGATGGTGCCGTCGTTTTCGTGCAGCTCGCCCTCAAGGATCAGGAACTGTTCGTGGCCGTTGTGACGGTGGCTGCGGGTCGTCATGCCGGGCGGCATGCGATAGACGTGAAAGCCGGTGCCAAGTTCGACCGTGTCGTCCAACTGCAGCACCGCATCCCCAAGTGCAAGACCGTCGGGATAGACAAAGGGCGTGAAAGCCGCCTGATGGATATTGGCAATGCGGCGGGCACTGGGATCGACTGGTTTCATCTGGGGACTCCGATAGCTTTGATTGTGCGTAGGGTTGGTTGACTCAGGTCAAGGTGTCTGCGGAAGTTTCGTGCTTGTCTGACTGGGAAGTCAATGGATCAGAGGAGCCAGAAAATGGCGAAAAAGATACTTTGCCCGACCGACGGGACGGACCATGGGACCATCGGTGTCATCCTTGCAGCCGAGGTCGCCAAGGCTACCGGGTTTCACCTGACGATCTGCGCCGTGAACATTGCGCATGGTGGAGCGCGCGGCCCGACCATCAGCCATTGGAAGGCGGAAGAGGTCGAGAAGGTGCTCGCCGATGCCGAGGCCTTGGCCCACAGCGAAGGGGCGACGGATGTCGGAACGGTCGAGGTTGTCGCCCGCGAAGCGGCCCCCGCGATCATCGCCTATGCCGAGCAGAACGGATATACTCATATCGTGATGGGAACCGGTGACAAACGGGGTCTGACGCGGCTTGTCCTGGGGTCGGTTGCCGCCGAAGTTGCCACCCGCGCGCATTGCACGGTGACCATTGCCCGCTAGGGCGTGATCGTCATAAGCTCTCTTAAAGGTTGTGTTCCTGACCCCGGGGGATTTTCAATCCTTCGGGGTCAATCATGTTTACCAACAGGAAGAAGATTTGACACAGGCGCAACTTTGTCCTTAGCTACCGGCAAAAGTCGGCGCCCAGAACGACACCAGATTCCCATACGGAGGTAATGATGAAGAAAAGAGTTGCGGTGATCGGAGCAGGGCCTTCTGGCCTGGCACAGCTTCGGGCCTTTCAATCGGCGCAAGCCAAGGGCGAGGCCATCCCCGAGGTTGTCTGCTTTGAAAAGCAGGGCGATTGGGGCGGGTTGTGGAACTATACTTGGCGCACCGGCCTTGATGAGTACGGCGAACCGGTCCATTGCAGCATGTACCGTTATCTGTGGACCAACGGTCCGAAGGAAGGCCTTGAATTCGCGGACTATTCTTTCGAAGAGCATTTCGGAAAGCAGATTGCCAGCTATCCGCCGCGGGCAGTGATGGTCGACTATATTGAAGGTCGGGTAAAGAAAGCCGGGGTCCGGGACTGGATCCGCTTTCGCCATCCGGTGCGTTGGGTCGAATACAACGCCGACAAGGGCAACTTCACCGTCATGGCGCATGATCTGGTCAAGGACTCGATCTACAAGGAAGAGTTTGACCATGTGATCTGCGCCTCGGGCCACTTCTCGACCCCGAACGTGCCGGAATACCCAGGCTTTGACGTGTTCGGCGGCCGCGTGCTGCATGCCCACGACTTCCGCGACGCGATGGAGTTCAAGGGTAAGGATCTGCTGATCCTTGGCAGCAGCTATTCGGCCGAGGACATCGGCTCGCAGTGCTGGAAATATGGGGCCAAGTCGATCACCGTGGCCTATCGTCATGCGCCGATGGGCTTCAAATGGCCGGACAACTGGAAAGAAGTTCCGGCGCTGGTCCGGGTGGATGAAACCACCGCCTATTTCGCGGACGGCACGTCGAAGAAGGTCGATGCGATCATTCTGTGCACCGGGTACAAGCACCACTTCCCGTTCCTGCCCGATGACCTCCGGCTGAAGACGGCGAACCGGCTGGCGACCAACGACCTCTACAAGGGCGTGGTCTATGTGCATAACCCGAAGATGTTCTATCTGGGCATGCAGGACCAATGGTTCACCTTCAACATGTTCGACGCGCAGGCTTGGTGGGTGCGGGACGTGATTCTGGGCAAGATCGCCGTGCCGACCGACAAGGCTGTCCTACTGAAGGACGTGGCGGATCGTGTGGCCAGCGAAGATGCTGGACAGGACGCACATGACGCCATCCACTATCAGGGCGAGTATGTGAAGGAACTGATCGCGGAAACCGACTATCCTTCGTTTGACGTGGACGGTGCCTGCGAGGCCTTCTTCGAGTGGAAAGACCACAAGAAAGAGGACATCATGGCCTTCCGTAACCATGCCTACCGGTCCGTCATCACCGGAACCATGGCGCCTGTGCATCACACGCCCTGGAAGGATGCGCTGGAAGATTCGATGGAAAGCTATCTGAAGAACTAGGTCCGACCGCAAAACGGGCAGGATCGATGGGCGCGGCGTCGGAAACGATGCCGCGCTGTCGTTTTTTGTGGCGAAACAGCGAAGACACAAGATTCTTTGGGAAACATTCTTTCGCCAAGATGAAATTTTTCTCGCCTTGGCGGAAATGACGTGCTTTCCTCTGCGGCATCGGGCCGCAGCATGGTAGCGCGACCTGACAAGTTTCTGCCCGGGCGAAGGAGAGTTCTGGCGACTACGGAAAGGGATTCTTCACCACATCTGCGGTGAACCGAAATCAGGACGCACCAGCGATAGAGGCAGGCTTTAAGAAATGCCCCAAGACTGGATGCGCCATCCAACAGGAGTGAGGGAATGACGACTGAAACTGGATCGGGCCAGATGGTCCGGGCGCTTAGCTGGAAGGGGGCCTTCTGGGTCGCCGCCGGCGTGCCACCGCTGGTGCTGTTTTCCATCGGCGGGATCGCCGGAACGACCGGCAAGCTGGCCTTTGTGGTCTGGATCATCTCGATGATCATGGGCTTTCTGCAAAGCTTTACCTATGCCGAAATGGCCGGGATGTTCGGCAACAAATCGGGTGGCACCTCGGTCTATGGTGCGACGGCCTGGCTGCGCTATTCCAAGCTGGTGGCACCCCTGTCGGTCTGGTGCAACTGGTTCGCCTGGTCGCCGGTGCTGTCCTTGGGCTGCGTGATCGCGGCGGGCTATATCCTGAACGCGCTTTTCCCGGTACCGCTGGCCGAAAGCCAACAGGTTCTGGACTGGGTGACGGCAAACATTGCCAGCTATACGGCGGAAACCCAGGGCGTTGTCGACTTCATGGCCGCAAATGCGGGCACAGCGGTCGAGGATGCGATCAAGGCGGTTGCTTCCGCTGACGGCGTGTCGGCCCTGACCCCGGCCTTCCGCACCTGGGAAGCCTATGCGCTGGAGATTCCGGGCCTTGGGACGCTTCATTTCAACTCATACTTCGTGATCGGCGTGGCGCTGATGCTGGTGATCCTGATGATTCAGGAAAAGGGCATCGCCTCGACCGCATCGGCGCAGAAGTGGCTGGCGATCATCGTGCTTGTACCCTTGCTGCTGGTGGGTCTGGTTCCGATCCTTAGCGGCCACATCAACTCGATGAACGTCACCAACCTGCTGCCGCCGACGGCCGCCTATTCCGGGGTCGATGGCGAATGGAATATCGGTGGCTGGACGCTGTTCCTGGGTGGTCTTTATATCGCGGCCTGGTCGACCTACGGCTTTGAAACCGCTGTCTGCTATACGCGCGAACTGAAGGACCCCAAGACGGACACCTTCCGCGCGATCTTCTATTCCGGGCTTCTGTGCTGCCTGTTCTTCTTCCTCATCCCGTTCTCGTTCCAGGGCGTACTTGGGCAAGAGGGTATGCTGGCCACCGGCATCGTTGACGGATCGGGTGTTGGCGAGGCCCTGGGCAACATGATCGGCGGCGGGCCGGTTATCACCCAGATCTTCGTGATCCTGATGATCCTTGCACTTTTCCTGGCGATCATGACCGCAATGGCGGGTTCGTCGCGTACCCTTTATCAGGGCTCGCGCGATGGTTGGCTGCCGAAGTATCTGGGCACGGTCAACGCCCATGGCGCGCCGCGCAAGGCGATGTGGACGGACTTTGCCTTCAATGTGTTCCTGCTGGCGCTGGCTTCGGACGTGGCAGGTTACTTCTATGTTCTCGCGATTTCCAACGTCGGCTACATCCTGTTCAACTTCCTGAACCTGAATGCCGGCTGGATCCACCGCATCGACAGCGCACATATGGAGCGTCCGTGGAAAGCGCCAAGCTGGCTGATCGGGATCAACACCATCCTTGCCTTCGTGAACATCCTGTTCCTGGGGGCCGGTGCCAAGGTATGGGGCTATTCCGGCGCGCTTCTGTCGGGCCTGTTCTTCGCGGCCTTGATCTTCCCGGTGTTCTGGTATCGCCACTATGTCGTCGATAAGGGCAAGTTCCCGAAAGAAGCCTATGACGACCTTGGTCTGCCCTATGGCGAACTGGGTGAGCGGAAGGCGGGGATGCTGCCTTACCTGACGCTGATTGTCGGAGCGCTGGTCGTGCTGATCGCCAACTGGTATTTCGTCCTGCCCGATACCGAGCGGATGGCCTTTGGCGACTATCTGATGCAGCCCTTGACCTGGTTCAGCAGCACACCTGCCGAGTGAGACGGAAAAAGCACTGAAATGGCCGCCCTTCGGGGCGGCCTTTTCTTTTTGCATATGTTTTCTCACAAGAAAGATTGTTGCACTTCATTATTGCTTTCTGGCGGGAATCGCCTGACACTTGGCGCAAATTACAAACCCTGCAGGGAGACTTCACATGACCAATTCCTGGCGCTTTTCCACGCTGGCGGACCGTCACCGCGCGCTTGGCTCGAATCTTGAAGACTGGAGCGGGATGGGAACCGCATGGTCCTATTCCAAAGGCGACCCCAATGCCGAATACATGGCTATCCGCACCAAGGCGGGGCTGATGGATGTGTCCGGCCTGAAAAAGATGCACATCACCGGCCACGCGGCCAGCCATGTGATCGACCGCGCCACCACCCGCGACCCGGAAAAGATTGCCCCCGGCAAGTCGGTCTATGCCTGCATGCTGAACGACGCGGGCAAGTTCGTCGACGACTGCATCATCTACCGGATGGGGCCGAACAGCTATACCGTCGTGCATGGCTCGGGCCAGGGGCATGAGCAGCTGACGATGGCGGCGACGGGGCGCGATGTATCGATCCGGTTCGACGACAACCTGCATGACCTGTCGCTGCAGGGGCCGCTGGCGGTGGACTATCTGGAAAAGCACATTCCTGGCGTCCGCCAGCTTCCCTATATGGGCCACATGCCCGCGATGCTGTTCGGCAAGCCGATCACCCTGTCGCGCACCGGCTATACCGGCGAACGCGGCTATGAAATCTTCTGCCGGGGACAGGACGCGGGCGAGATCTGGGACCGTATCCTGGAAGAAGGCGCCAGCATGGGGATCATCCCCTGCCGGTTCACGACGCTGGATATGCTGCGGGCGGAATCGTATCTGCTGTTCTTCCCCTTCGACAACTCGGAAATGTATCCGTTCGAAAACGAAGGCCCCGGCGATACCCTGTGGGAGCTTGGCCTTGACTGGACTGTGACCAAGGGCAAGACCGGCTTCCGTGGCGCGGAAGAGCATTACCGCCTGCAGGGCAAGGAACGCTTCAAGATTTCGGGCCTGAAGTTCGCGGACAAGACCAAGGTTCCGGGCAACGCGCCCATCTTCAAGGATGGCAAAAAGATCGGCGTTGTCACCCAGCCGATGTATTCGCCCCTGAACGACTGGGTCGTTGCCATCGCCCGCCTGCCTGTCGATTGCGCCAACAACGGCACCGAGGTCGAGGTGCGTTGCGGAACGCATGGCCCGCTGAAGGCCGTATCGCATTCGCTGCCGTTCTATGACGTGGACAAGAAACGCCGCACGGCCAAGGACTAAGACCAGATCAGGGCCTGCCCACAAGGGCGGGCCCCTTTTCCAAGGAACGGACCCGTGAAGATTGACCTGACCCCCGTGGACGCGCCGTCGATCAGGACGCGCCCTGTCTATGCTCCGCTGGAACCCCGCCTCGCCAGCCTGCATCTGATCGTCGCCGATGGTGAAGGGGCTGATGCCGTCGTGGACATGCTGGCCAAGGCGGACAACCGCGCGGAAATCCTTGCCGCGGCGCATGTGATGTACACGCCTGGCCCGAACGGCACCGACCTGACTGCCAAGCTTGAGGCTTTGGGTGCGGCGCAGTTCTACCGCGCGCCGACGATTCCGGCGATGCTGCCGCGTCTGGCGCGTGTTCTGCTGGATGCCCATATGGGCACGCAGTTCTATCTGGCGGGAACCGAGGGCCTGATCGGCCAGGCCGAACGCGACATCATGAACACCGGCTTTCCGCATGTCGCGATCCAGAAGGAACATCGCGGGTCGACGCTGCGGCGGGTGCAGTGCGTGCATTGCAAGGGCATCACGGAAAACGTCGCGACCGATCCGTTCAAATGCAGCCATTGCGGGCTGAACCTCTTTGTCCGCGATCATTACTCGCGTCGGCTTGCCGCCTTTCAGGGGGTGAACATCGATGCGGAAGACCCGGGCCAGGTGCCCGAAAGCGTGGTGAGGTTCAAATGAGCGGCGGCGCGAAGCTTCAGGTCCGGGTGGCCGAGGTTGTGGAAGTCAACGAGCTGATCAAGCGGTTCCGTTTCGTCGCCCGCGACGGATCGGACCTGCCGGCATTTTCCGGTGGTGCGCATGTTGTCGTCGAGATGGACGATCATGGCACCCGACGCCTGAACCCCTATTCGCTGATGTCCGACCCCGAGGATCGGTCGGGCTATGAAATCTCGGTCCGTCGGGATGATCAGGGCCGGGGTGGTTCGCTTTACATGCACCAGCATGTCAAGCCGGGGATGGAGATGGTTCTTAGCCATCCTCTGAACCTGTTCCCGCTGGATAACCGGGCAAAGAAGCACCTGATGATTGCCGGCGGCATCGGCATCACGCCGTTCCTTGCCCAGATTTCCCAGCTTGCGCATTTCGGAGGCAAGTTCGAGCTGCACTATTCGGCGCGGTCAAAACCGCTGGGTGCCTATATGGACCGTCTGACCGCCGCGCATCCGGGGCGGGTGCATTGCTATTTTGACGATCAAAAGCAGCAGATCGACCTGAAAACCTTGCTTGCGACCCAGCCCATCGGCACGCATCTTTATGTCTGCGGGCCGAAGGGGATGATTGCCTGGGTCCTGTCCACCGCCGAAGGAATGGGCTGGCCAAAGCCCGCCCTGCACCATGAAGAATTCCTGGCCCCTGGCACCGGCAAGCCATTTGATGTCCAGCTTGCTGTCAGCGGCAAGACGATCACCGTAGGCACGACGCAAAGCCTGCTGGAGGCGATGGAGGCGGCGGGGGTTGATGCCCCCTATCTTTGCCGGGGCGGGGCCTGCGGGCAGTGCGAAACGAATGTTCACAAATGCGATGGGACAATCCTGCACCGCGACCACTGGCTGACGCCCGAGGAACATGCAGCGGGCCAGAAGATCATGCCCTGTGTAAGCCGCTTTGAGGGCAAAACCCTTGTCATCGAAAGGTAGGAGGCCAGAATGAGCCTTGATTTCAAGCCCGGCGCGTTTGGCGACTTTTTCAAGTCGGAAACGTTCCGCGACGACTTTACCTATCGCAACAGCGATATCCGGCGGTTTCCGTTTCCCTTCGACCGTGACGACTACATGTATTCGGTCAACATGGAGCCGCATGTTCCGGGCCGAAAGGGTACGGTCTTCGAAAATATGCTGGACGTAGACGAGCACTATGTCAGCGAGATGATTGATCGCGCCAAGGTTCTGGCCGAGGATCCCCTGCGTTGCCAGTCCCTGCCGCACATGACGCTGGCGGGTTGGGACACGCTGGAACTGGTGATGGAGAGCAAGGCGCGGGACTATCCGCAGTGGTTTTCCCTGACCAAGAACGGTGATCGCTGGCACTGGATCAACCGCCCGCTTGGAATTGAACAGTCGTTCACATTCCTTGACGAATCGACCCTGCCTTATCCCCCATTCGAATACATCATGCGCCAGACGCAAGGCGACTGGACCCTGCAGGACGAGCGCGACGGGACGTTGTGGATGGACGCAGGCATCGCCACCAGTCAGGCCGACTGGTCGGTCGATTTCGATGTCGGGATGAACTTCATGGAATGGCACGCTCCGGTGCCGCTGGCGCATCAGATGGGGGTCTTTGACCGGGCGCTCAAGTTTCTCTTGAAGCTGCAGCACGGCTCACCGGTCCGTCGGTTCAACTGGACCATGACGGTCAACCCTCTTCTGGACACGGCACCCGAGACCTATCCGAAATGGGGGCCGACGAAGACCACGCTGACTCAAGAGAATTTAGGCCGCAAACAGCATCTGCGGGTCGAACTGCAGTCGCTTTACCGTCTGCCCCGATCCAACGCGATTGCCTTCGACATCCGCTGCTATCTGGGCAGTTTCGAGCAAATCGTCACGGTTCCAAAATGGGGCCGCCGCCTGCACCGGATCGTGCGCGACATCCATCCGGACCTTGCGACCTACAAGGGGTTCATCCGCAACCGGCCTGCCATGGTCGAGTGGCTGTCAAAGCATGATGACGGTGCCCCGACCTCGGCGGGATGGTGGGCAGATGACTGATCGGGCAGATTGATGGCCGCCCCGCTGCGCCTTGGGTTCCTGATGTTCCCGGGTTTTCCGATGGCCTGCCTGACCTCGGCCATCGAACCGCTGCGCGCGGCGAACGAGATCACCGGGCGGCGTGAGTTCGTCTGGACACTGGTGGCCGAGACCTCTGCGCCGGTGCGGTCCTCGGCTGAAATCGGCTTTGATCCTGACGTGACCCTGCAAGAGCTGGAGGGGGTGGATCAGCTTTACCTGATCTCGCCCCCCACGGCGGAATTCGGCGACCCGAGGCGCAGCCCGGCACGCCTGCGCTGGCTTGATCGTACCGGGGTGACGCTTGGGGCCTTTTCGGGCGGCATCTTCCCTCTGGCCCGTGCCGGGCTGATGGAGGGGCGGCCCTGTTCGGTACATTGGTGCTATGAGGCGGCTTTCAAGGCGGACTTCCCGGCGATCGAGGCGCGAGAGGTGACGATCCTGCGCGAAGGGCGGCGGATCACGGCCAGTGGGGCCGGCGCGGTCTTCGACCTTATGTTGAGGCTGATCGAGGAACGACTGGGCCGCGACTGCATGACCGAAGTCGCCTGTTGGTTCCAGCATCCGTTCGTGCGTGATGCCGATGCCAGTCAGAAGGTTCCTGTGGCCCGCTCTGGTGGCACGACGGACACTCTGCCCGCCCCGATCCGCGAAGCGATCCGGCTGTTCGAGTCCCATGTCGAAGACCCGCTGCGAATCCCCGACGTTGCGTCCGCAGTGGGCCTGTCAGGGCGGCATTTCGAACGGATGTTCAAACGGGAAACCGGGCAAAGCCCCCTGCGCTATTACCACCACCTGCGGCTGATGAAGGCGCGGCAGCGGGTTTTGTATTCCAACGACAGCTTCCGCGAGATTGCGGCCTCGGTCGGGTACATGAGTTCGGGCCCGATGAGCCGACATTATCTGGACCTGTTCGGCGTCAGTCCGCGCGATGAACGGCGGTTGACGCAGAACCTGCGCCGGGCCGCGCCGCAGCGGGTGGAAGCAGCGGAATAGGCATCGGAGGATGGGCAATATTGCCCATCCTACAAACTCTGCACCCCCAGAACCGCGATCCCGGAAAACACCGTGGCGATGCCCAGCCATTGTACCGGGCGGGCGTGTTCCTTCAGGAACCAGACCGCCAGAAGCACGGTCAGCACCCCGAAAAGCGAAGAAGAGACCGAGGCATATTCCGCCTTGGGCAGCGATCCAGCCGCAGTGACCAGACCCAGCGCCAGCGCGTCGATCAGCCCCATCCCGATCAGCACCCAGATATATCGGCGCGGGGGAAGGGCGGGGCCACGGCTCCAGCCGATCAGGGCGATCAGGATGGCAAATGCAACCACCCGACCGGCCAGCATGACCGGCAGGTCCGATCCCAACCTTGCGGCCAGTTGACCCAGCGCGAATGTCCCGGCAAAGCCCACTGCTGCCAGGACGGCCCAGGTGATGGCAAGCCATGGCGGCGCGGCAGAGGCGCCGGGCGTATCCTCCCGCGAGGTCATCGCGACAATGGCGATCCCGGCGACGATCAGCGCGACGGCCAGCCAGTCTCCGTCCGTGATGGTCCGTCCCTGCGCGGCGGCGATGATCAGGATCAGCAGGGGATAGGCCCCGACGATGGGCGAGACCAGCCGCACCGGGGCCATGCTGAACGCACGGTACAGCCCGCCGATGGCAAGGCTCATAGCAAAGCCCGAGGCAATGGCGGCGATCCAGGCCGCGCCTGTCATCCTGTCCCAACCGCCCAGACCCAGCGCCAGCGCGACCAGCGGCAGGCAGCCAGCACCCAGCACAAGTGCCACCAGTGGCAAAAGCGGCACGCCCTGGCTTAACTTGCGGGCCAGAATGTCATGCGTGGCCCAAAGCAGCGCCGCCGTTAGTCCAAAGCTTAGTGACAGCATTGCCGCGCCTTTTCCCTTGCTTGTGCTTGTATCACCGTCAACCTGACGCTATTCTTCTGGATGAACAAGTTTTAACCCCATTAAACGGCCGCAGTTCGTTGGCCGGTTCTGGCAGGCCAACATGCTTGACACGATATATCCCTCGGTCATCCCCGGTCCACCGCGCCCAAGCCGGATTTTGACTCCGTCGAACCTTGTGCGGCATCACGGACAGGAACGCTACGTCATTCCGGGCGGCGGCGCGCTGCTGGTGCGGCTTGGCACTGGTGACCGGTTGGTTCTGATCAACGACGAAGGCGCGCAGGCTGCAGAACTCGTGGCGACCGACAAGTCGGGCCGGATCGACGCGGCGGTGCTGGGGCTGGGCGCGAATTCGCAGGCCGAGGGGCTGAAGGCCATGCTTGCCCTGGGTGAGGCGGCTGGAGAGGGCCTTGGTCGCCTGCGACAAGGGCTGGTACGGCGCGGGATCGATCTGGCCAAGGCCGGCGCAGTGCGGTTGTTCGGACTGGATGCTCCCCCCAAAGCGCGCGCCGAACTGACGGCGCTGGATGATGGTTGGCTGGTCGTCGCGGCACCCGGCCTTCCGATGGCCCCCGAGGCGCAAGATACGGCGACGCCGCTTACCCTGATGATCCAGCGCGCAAACCCGGCAAAGGTCGGGCAGTATGACTTGCCGGACCCCTTGGCCGATACGCTGCAAGAGGTGCGGGTCAAATCCTCGACCGCACAGGCCTACCATGTGAAGGCAGGTGAATACATCCAGATCATCGACGTCGATGGGCGGCAGATGACGGATTTCCAGTGTTTTTCGGCCCGCAAGATCGACAAGGGCCTGCAACGCCCCCTGGACGTCACGACCTCGCGCAGCTTCATGGGGCATGCCTATTCGATGCCGGGCCTGCATTCGAAATACTTCGATCAGGACTTTGAACCGCTGATCGAAGTGTATCAGGACACCGTGGGTCGGCACGATGCCTTTGCGATGGCCTGTACACCCAAATACTACGACGACATCGGCTATCCGGGTCATGTGAACTGTTCGGACAACTTCAACTATGCGCTGCGCGGTACCGGGGTAGAACCGCGCCCCGGCTGGATGGCGGTGAACTTCTTCTACAACACCTTCATCGATGCCCATGGCGTGTTGGGCAGTGACGAAGCCTGGTCGCGCCCCGGTGACTTTGTGCTGATGCGGGCCTTGACCGACCTTATCTGTGTGTCCTCGGCCTGCCCGGATGACACGACTGCCGGCAATGGCTGGAACCCGACCGATATCCATGTCCGGACCTATTCGGACAAAGAAAAATTCTCGCGCGCTGTTGCCTGGCGTGCCACCCCCGATGCGGAGCCGAAGATGAGCAAGGAAACCGGTTTTCATTCCCGCACCTCGGCGCTGACGCGCAATATGGTGGAATATAAGGGATACTGGCTGCCACAGGCCTATCGCGAAGGTCCGATCGCCGAATACTGGGCCTGCCGCGAAAAGGTCGCGGTGATCGACCTTTCCCCCCTGCGCAAGTGGGAAGTGACCGGGCCGGATTCCGAGGCGCTGATGCAATACTGCCTGACCCGCGACGTGAAGAAGCTGTCGCAGGGCCAGATCGTCTATTCCGCGATGTGCTATGACCACGGCGGCATGATCGATGACGGCACCTTGTTCCGGCTGGGGCAGAACAATTTCCGCTGGATCGGTGGCGACGATTACGGCGGCATCTGGCTGCGCGATCAGGCGGAAAAGCTGGGCTTGCAGGTGCTGGTCCGATCCTCGACCGACCAGTTGCACAACATCGCGGTGCAGGGCCCGAACTCGCGTGAGCTTCTGTCGCGCATCATCTGGACTGCTGCCACCCAACCCACGGTGACCGAGCTTGGCTGGTTCCGCTTTGCCGTCGCGCGGTTGGGCGGACCTACCGGGGCTCCCCTTGTGATGTCGCGGACCGGCTATACGGGCGAGCTTGGCTATGAAATCTTCTGCCATCCCAAGGATGCCGAAGCCGTCTATGACGCGGTGATAGCGGCGGGGGCGGACTTGGGTGTCCTGCCAATGGGCCTTGCCGCGCTGGACATGGTCAGGATCGAGGCGGGGCTGATCTTCGCGGGTTACGATTTCAGCGACCAGACCGACCCGTTCGAGGCCGGGGTGGGCTTTACCGTGCCGTTGAAGTCAAAGCCCGACGATTTCATCGGTCGCGATGCGCTGATCCGGCGCAAGGAACACCCGACGCACAAATTCGTCGGGCTGGACATCGACGGCAATGTGGAGGTCGGCCACGGCGATTGCATCCACTTTGGGCGGGCGCAGGTGGGGGTGGTGACATCGTCCACACGCTCGCCGATCCTGGGCAAGAACATCGCCCTTGCGCGGGTCGATGTGGCCCACGCCGAGGCTGGCACCGCGCTTGAGGTCGGCAAGCTGGATGGCCAGCAGAAACGGCTTCCGGCGGTTGTGGTGCCGCTGTCGCACTACGATCCGAAAAAGTCCCGTCCGCAAAGCTGAGATGCCGGGGTGCAACGGAATCTTCGGGGCAACCGGGCATTTGGTCGCATCGGGCCGCACTTCCTGCGCGGTTATGCTTTCGCTGATGCAAAGGATGATTAGGGGGCACGCATGGAACCGATGATCGACCGGATCGGCGGCGAAGAAAAGATCCACCTTCTGGTGAACCATTTCTACGACCTGATCGAAAGTATCCCTCAAGGTCGGGCGATCATGGAGATGCACCAGAAGGGCCACGGCCTTAGCCATGTTCGCCCGGCGCAGTTCGAATTCCTCTGCGGTTTCCTTGGCGGCCAGCGCTACTATCAGGAACGCCACGGCCACATGAACCTGCGCGAAATCCACGCGCATGTGCCGATCCAGCGTCAGGATGCCGAAGACTGGTTGGCCGTGATGGACCGCGCAATGACCGAGACCGGCGTTGCCGAGCCGGAAAAGGCCCAGATCATGACCACGCTAAGTCGCGCAGCATTGATGCTGGTCAACACTGCCGACTAGACCGGTCAGAGCCGCCCTTCCAAAAGGTCAGCCACCTTTTGCCGCAGGCAAAGGTCCGCCGTCAAAAGCCGACCCCTTGGCGCAAGAAGTGCTGCGGCGTCGGGCGAAACCGTCTGAGTTTGCAGATAGAATTCGGTGATCTCGTCCGGGGTCGCCGTTTGCAGAAAGCCCTGCAGCATGGGCCAGAACTGATAGGCCCCGCGTGACAGTCGAAATGGCAGGGCGGCAAGCCAGGCGTCCCGATTCTGCGCGTGAAAATGCAGAAGGCGCATCTCGGGGTGGCGACCCGAGCTTTGCACCCTTTCACCATCCAGCATTGCCCCATGAATGCGCGGCGACAATCCCGGAATGCCGGTGCGAAAGAAGACCTTTCCGACCGTGTGGCTTAGAATGCCTTCGGGGATAACCTCGGCATAAGCGCCAAGCGCCGCTGATCGCAGGTCGGCGAATTCTTTTCGCAGAGGTCCGCGAAACATCCGGGCGGTGAAAATATCATCTGGCAGGCTGGGGGCGTGCATCGCCTCAAAAGGCTCAAGCTTCACGGCCCGCACATCGGGCGGCACTGCATCAAGGATCTGGTCGACCGGCCTGTCAGACAAGATGAACTCGTCAACGTCGATATGGGTCAGCCACTGGCTAAGCGTCCGGCCATAGGCGTCGCGGGCATTGCGGGACTGGCGGCTTTGGTGCGCCTCTTTCCGTTTGCCTCGGGATTTCCAGTACCGATCATCGCACAGCGTAACCGTGACCTTCGGGTGGCGGCCAAGGACTTCGGGCACATCGGCAGCCGGGTCGTCGAAGTAAAGCCACACATGCGCGGCACCAAGCGACAGGTTGTTGGCGACATAGGCAAGGACCTGATCGGCAGGGGCCTTTACGGTCGCCACTGCGTCCCATGTCGCCATCAAAGCGCGCCCAGCAAGTCCATCGTGGGCCAGCCATCGGCGGGAAGGCCAAGACGGACCTGTTCCTTTTGCACCGCCGCCCGTGTGCCCGCGCCAAGGATGCCGTCAATCTTGCCGACGTCATGGCCAAGCGCTGTCAGTTTTTCCTGCAGCGACTTCATGTCCTCAAGCGAAAGCGCCGGGTCCGGTTCGCCTGCGGCATAGGGCTCGGCCCCTTCTATGCGGGTGGCGAAATAGGCGGCAGTCGTGACGTAGACGAAGCTTTTGTTCCATTCGAACAGCACGCGGTAATTCGGATAGACCAGAAATGCCGGACCCTTGCGCCCCTGCGGCAGCAGGATCGAGGCGGAAAGACCCGGTGCCAGCGGGCCATTGCGCGGCGTCACGCCAAGCGCGGCCCAGTCTTCTGTGGTCTTTTCGGTTTCAAGCCCGGTCAGGGACCAGTCGAAATCGTCGGGAACGGAAATCTCGGCCAACCAAGGCTCGTTCGGTCGCCAGCCGTGGTGCTGCAACATCCGCGCGCCCGACAGGATCGCGTCGGCTTGCGATGTCTTCAGCAGGATCAACCCGTCGCCGTCCCCATCGACGCCCCGTTCCAGAATGTCCTTGGGCAGCATCTGGACCATGCCGATCTCTCCCGCCCAGGCCCCGGTGGTATCCAGCGAAAAGTCGTCCATGGCGAAAAGGGTCGCGGCGGCAAGCACCTGCGGTTGGAACAACTCGGGACGACGGCAATCATGCGCAAGGGTGATCAGCGCGTTGCGGGTGTTGAAGTCACCTTGAACCTGACCAAAGTCGGTCTCGAAGGCCCAGAAGGCCAGAAGGATGCCCCGGCTGACGCCATATTCGCTTTCGGCGCGGGTAAAGATGTCATCCAGCGCCTGCGCCTTGTCGCGCGCCGTGGTCAGGCGGCCCTTGGAAATCAGGCTTTGTGAAAAGTCTAGAAAGGTCTTGCGGAACACGCCCTGCGCTTTGTCGGCCTTGAGCACAGCTTTGTCGATTGCGGCCCCGGCAAAAAAGGCCTCGGCCTTTTCCGGCGGGACACCCTGCGCCACGGCTTCGGCCTGCATAGCGGAAAGAAATTCGCCGAAGTCGCCACCGCAGGGGGCAGACAGGGCAGGGCTGGCAAGCAGCAGGGACAAAAGGGCAAAACGCATGAGAACCTCGGGATTTTTCGCGACCCTAGAGAAGCGCCACGATCACCGCAACTGCAAGGAGGGAGGCCCATACCCGCCACAGCGCATCGGCGGCCGCGTCGATGTCATCCGCGCCTGCATCCCGGCGACCTTCGGGCCACACCCAGGGATAATCCTTCTGAACGCCGTTGTAGCTGCGCGGACCGGAAAGGGCGACGTTCAATACCGGGGCCAGCGTGCTTTCTGGCCACCCGGCATTCGGGCTGCGGTGCTTGGGCGCGTCGCGCAGGATCGGGGTCAGATCAACCCAGCCATGCGTCAGCGCGATCAACAGCGCAGTCAGGCGCGCCGGGATCAGGTTAAGCACATCATCCAGCCGCGCCGAGGCCCAGCCAAATTCGCGATAGCGCGGGGTCATATGGCCGATCATGCTGTCGGCGGTGTTGATCAGCTTGTAGGCAACGATCCCCGGCAGACCCAGCACCAGATACCAGAAGACAGGGGCGACCACTCCATCCGAGAGGTTCTCGGCCGCGCTTTCGATGGCACCGCGGGCGATGTCCGGCCCGGTCATCTCGGCAGTGTCCCGGCCAACGATCATGGCCACCGATTTGCGCCCTTCTGCAACCGACTGGCGTAGGGCTTTGGCAACTGCACGGACATGCTCGACCAGACTTTTCTGCGCGACAAGGATCGCAACGGCCAGGACCTCAAGTACGCCATGGTCGGGAAGGACGTGGATCAGCCAGCCCAGCGTCAGACCGATGGTCAAAAGGCCAACCGTGACCAGAAAGCCCCGCAGGCGAAGCCTTTCACCCCGGTTCCAGCGCTGATCCGCCGCGCCGACAAGGCGGCCCATCAAGACGGCAGGATGGGGCACACGATCCCAGATCATCTTGGGTTCGCCAAAGACAGCATCAAGCAGAAGGGCAAGGATCAGGGCCATCCCGTCGCTATTTCGCCGGGCGCGGTGATTCGCAAGCGGATGATCGGTTTTGGGCAGGGATTGGCCGTGAAAGAGGGACCATTCGCGCTGATCAATCGAAGGTTGAAAATACCTGTGGCTTTCCGGACGCGCGCTGTTTCATAAATCTGTAATCCCTTTGTGAAAGCTTGATTTTCTAAAGGGTTCTTCCACATTTCTATCATCAGGTGCGGGGTTCAGATGTTCGAGTTTCTGTCCAAGGAAGTGCGCGAAGGGCTGGAAGCGGCCCGCAAGGCTGCACTGAAGAAGAAATCGCGGCTTCGGGTCGAAGTAGGCAACGCGATCTACCCCGTCCTGCGCTTTTGGGACAAGGGATTTGCCCTGGACGCCGAATTCTCGCCCAGCAAGCTGCGTGGGTTGGTCGATGTCTACGACGGCTCGCGTCATATCTTCCAGTGCCTGATCGTCGCCTCGACCATCGAAGACGGCGAACTCGTCTGCGAATTCAAACGCGCAACGGCGGTCAGCGACCGCGCGCCGCTGGACTTCTGGCGCGATGAGAATGCTCCGGTGGCCTATCTGCCGAAAGCCTGATCAAGGTCTTATCTCGACCTTGGTGCCGTTGGGCGTCACCTCCCAGATCTCACGGATCTCGGCATTGCTGACGGCGATGCAGCCTGCTGTCCAATCCCCCTTCAGCTTGAAGCCTTCGGGCAGCGCATTCGGTTGACCGTGAATGAAAATATCGCCACCGGGACTATAACCGCCAGCCGCCGCCCGGGCGACGTCATCTGCCTGCGGATAGTCTAGACCCAGCGACAGGTGAAAGGCGCTTGCCTCATTGCGGCGGTTCACGGTGAATTCGCCTTCAGGCGTCTTGCCGTCGCCCTGCCGCACCTTGTCACCCGCAGGCGTGAAGCCCAGCGAGATGACATAGGTCCGCACCGCCGTATCGCCTTGGAAAAGCTGCATCCTTCGGGCTGACTTATCGATCACGATACGGTCGATGCTCCCCATCAGCGGTGTCGGCGGCGGGGCCGTCACCACGACTGGCGGGCTGTAGAAAGATGCCGCAAGAAGCCCCAGCCCGATCAACAGCAGAAGACAGATGAGCAGGCGGATCAGATTCGTCATTGCAGATCGGCAAATGCCCTTTCCAGACGGGCAACAGCCTCGATAACCTGCGCGCGCGGGCAGGCGATGTTGAAGCGCAGGTAGGCTTCGCCGCCCTTGCCGAAGCTTGCCCCATAGTTCGTGGCGATCTTCGCGGTCTTTTGCACCCGATCAATGAATTCGGCAGCAGTCATTCCAGTGCCCGAAAAATCAACCCATGCCAGATAGGTCGCTTCAAGCTGGGTCGAACGCAGGCCGGGGATACGGGCAATGCCTTCGTCAAACAGCTTCCTGTTGCCGTCCAGATAGCGCATCAGGTCATCGACCCAGGCGGCCCCTTCCGGCGAATAGGCGGCCGTCACCATGTGCATCCCGAACGAATTCGGCGAAATGCCCAGGGCTTCCATGGTCGTGGCAAAAGTCTTGCGCAGGTCCGGGTCAGCGATGATCACGTTGCCGATATGGGCGCCCGCGATGTTGAAGGTCTTGGTCGACGCGGTGAGCATCACCAGCCGATTGGCAATCTCGGGTGCGGCATTGGGCATGACGGCATGCTTCTGGCCCGGAAAAACCAGGTCATTGTGGATTTCGTCCGACACCAGGATCAGGTCGTGCTTTTCGCAGAACGCGGCAACCTTGCGCAACTCGTCCACCGTCCAGACCCGCCCGCCCGGGTTATGCGGCGAACACAGGATCAGCATCTTCTCGCGCCCGGTCAGCAGGTCTTCCCAGGCATCGAAATCCATCTCTGCCTTGCCGTCCGACATCGCCAACGGGCATTCCAGAACGTCACGCCCGGCGGCTTTGATGATCCGGGCAAAGGCGTGATAGACCGGCGTCATCAAGATCACGGCATCGCCGGGTTGGGTGAAGGCGTTGACGCAAAGCCCGGTTCCGTTCACCAGACCATGGGTGGTAAACACCCATTCCGGTTGCACCTCCCAGCCGTGCCGGGTCTTCATCCACCAGCGGATCGCGTCCAGATAGGCCCGGTCATCGCCGAAATAGCCATAGACCCCATGCGCCAGCATCTTCTCCAGCGCCTGTTGCACCACCTGAGGCGGGCGGAATTCCATGTCGGCAACCCACATCGCCAAGCCTTCGTCAGGGCTCAGGCCATAAAGTGGTGCAAGCATATCCCACTTTGCACAGTGCGTTCCGGCGCGAGAGATGGCAGTGTCGAAGGTCATGTCTTGGTCCATGGTAAGAGAATTTTCATCCAACTACAACTTCACAATACGAAAGTCATCCCGATGAGTTCAGCATGGCTGGAACGTTCACCCGAATTATCTTTCTTGCCCGGAACTTCTTTCGCATCTGCATTCCCGTTTCGGCCTTTTGCATTTGCCCGACGATCTCTTGCCATATCCGGCTTGCTTTCGTAAATCACAGGGCCATGATCCGCCCCATCCTGATCCATCCCGATCCGCGCCTCAAGAAGCTCTGTGAGCCGGTCGCAGAAATTACCGCAGACCTGCGGCAGCTTGCGGCTGACATGCTGGAAACCATGTATGACGCGCCCGGCGTCGGCCTTGCCGCGCCTCAGGTTGGCGTGACCAAACGGCTGATCGTGATGGACTGCATCAAGGACGGCCCGCCCGAACCGATGGCGCTGTTCAACCCCGAGGTCATCTGGTCGTCCGAAGACCTCTCGACCTATGAGGAAGGCTGTCTTTCGATCCCCGAACAGTACGCCGATGTGAAACGCCCCGCCGAGGTGCAGGTGCGTTGGATCGACGTTGACGGCAAGACGCAGGAACGCCAGTTCGCGGGCCTTTGGGCAACCTGCGTCCAGCACGAGATCGACCACCTGAACGGCAAGCTCTTCATTGATTACCTGGGGCCGCTGAAACGCCAGATGATCACCCGCAAGATGGAAAAGCTGAAGCGTGAGCTGGCGCGGGAATGACCACCCGCCGTTGCCTGCCCTGGCCCAATTCCTGCCTGAAGACCCCCGCCGCCGATGTGGCCGCGATCACCGATGACGTGCGGGCAATCTGGGACGACATGATCGATACGATGGACGCTATGCCCGGCTATGGTCTGGCCGCTGTCCAGATCGGCGTGCCGCTGCGGTTGGCGGTTGTGGATTGCTCGGACGCGCGCGGACAGGCGATCCGGATGGCGAACCCGGAAATCCTGCATGCCAGCATTCAACTGCGCGAGCATGAGGAAGCCTCGCCCAACCTGCCGGGCGTGTCGGCAGTCATTGCCCGACCAAGGGCGGTTACAGTGCGTTTCCTGAATGCGGATGGCGTGCAGGAATACCGCGATTTCGTCGATCTCTGGGCGACGTCGGTGCAGCATCAGATCGACCATCTGGCCGGAAAGATGTATTTCGACCACCTCTCGCAGTTGAAACGAAAGATGCTGATTGCCAAGGCCGAAAAGCAAAGGCGCGCAAAATGAAAATCATTTTCATGGGCACGCCGGATTTCTCGGTTCCCGTGCTGGAAGCTCTGCATCAAGCCCATGAAATTGTAGCAGTTTACAGCCAACCGCCCCGCCCGGCCGGACGCGGAAAAGCTGACCGCCCAAGCCCGGTTCAGGCCCGTGCCATGGCGCTTGGCCTGCCGGTGCGGCACCCGGTTTCGCTGCGCAGCGAAGATGCAGCGAAATACTTCGCCGCGCTGGGGGCGGATGTGGCGGTTGTCGTCGCTTACGGCCTTATCCTGCCGCAGGAAATCCTCGACGCGCCGCGCCTTGGCTGCCTGAACATCCACGCCTCGCTGTTGCCGCGCTGGCGGGGGGCAGCCCCTATTCACCGCGCTATCATGGCGGGCGACAGCGAAACCGGCGTCTGCATCATGCAGATGGAGGCGGGGCTGGATACCGGCCCCGTCCTGCTGCGCGAAAGCCTGATGATCGGGGCCGAGGAAACCACCGCTGACCTACATGACCGGCTCAGCGCCCTTGGGGCGCGGCTGATCCTCCGGGCGTTGGACCATTTGCCCCTTCCCGCCGTACCGCAGCCTGCCGAAGGCGTGACCTATGCCGCCAAGATCGACAAGGCCGAAGCGCGGGTGGATTTCACCAGACCGGCGGTCGAGGTTGACCGCCTGATCCGCGGCCTGTCGCCCTTTCCCGGCGCATGGATCGATGTCAACGGCGAACGGGTCAAACTGCTGCGCTCACGTCAGGCCACGGGGCAGGGCTTCCCCGGGCAGGTGCTGGCCGGCTTCACGATTGCTTGCGGGACCGGTGCCGTCGAGATCACCCAAGCGCAGCGTGAGGGCAAGCGGCCGATGCCCGCGACCGAAATTCTGAAAGGGCTGGTTCTTCCTGATCGGGTCTAGCGATCCGGGCTTGGTACCCCCATATCCTGATCAGATGACAGGGAGGCTGCCATGCCGTTCGTCTGGCTTATGATCGTCGGTGTTGCCGTGGGCTTTCTGGCCACGCGGATCCTGAAGGTCGATCTTGATACGCCGTCGACCATCGCGCTTGGTGTCCTTGGGGCGCTGATCGGTGGGGTCGTGTTGCGCAGCCTGATCATGCTGGCCGGGATTGGCGCGGGTTTTTTCGGCGCATTGTTGGGCGCAATCTGCCTGATCTGGGCCTGGAAAACCTGGATCAGGTAAGCCGCTTGACGGCATCCTTAAGCCGGAACCCGTTGTCCCCATCGCGCCCCCAAAGCGCCTGACCCTGCCAGGCCGCGAACAGAAGCGCTGCGGTTTCCCTCGCCTTCTGGCCACCGCCAAGCCGATCCGCCATGGCCGCTTCCAGCCGGGACCGCCACGCAAGCGCCGGGGCCGCCAGTGCTGGGTCGCGCAAGTCGCTGGCAAGTCCGTGAACATCCACAGCCCCCAGCGCTTTCAGCAGGGCGGGAACGCCCTTGTCGGCAGTCTCGGTGATGGCGGCGGTGGTCCGCTCTTCCAAGGCTTGCCAGGCCGCGATCCGCGTCGCGCGCAGCATCGCCGCAAGGCCACCATAGCGCTGCACCAAGGTCGAGGCTGCAAGCCCGGTGGCCGCAGAAACGGTGCCGAAGGTCACGGCCTTGTCGCCGCCCTGATCCAGCAGGCGCTGAACAACGGCGAAGATCTGGGTATCGGGAATGGTGCGTGTGCGTGCCATAGTGAAAGAATAAACAAATGATCGTTCACTTGACAAGCGTCACCGCTTTGGCGCACCCGGACTGGGGGGCTGTGACTTGTAGACCGGCAGGCGCCAGCCAAGCGCGATGCTTCCAGCGCGCAGGGTGAAGACCAGCGCCGCGCAGATCAGCAGCGACAGCCCCTCGCCCAGACCCATACCACGTGCCAGAACCGCCCCCAGCGACCCGGCAAGCGCGCAGGTTGCGTAAAGTTCCCCCTGTTTCAGGACAAGCGGGACTTCGTTGCAGACCACGTCACGCAGCATGCCACCCATGCAGCCGGTGATCATCCCCATGACCAGGACGATGGGCGGGGCCTGGGCTTCAGCCAGCGCCACGGCCACCCCGGCCGGGACAGCCACGGCAAGTGCCGCCGCGTCAAACCACAGAAGCGCGCGATAGCGGCTTTCCAGAAGATGCGCGGTGAAGAACACCAGAACCGCAGCAACGGTGGCGACGCCCAAAGTCAAGGGATCGGCGACCCAGAACACCTCGCGGTTCAGGATCGCATCCCGCAGGGTGCCGCCGCCCACGGCGGTCAGGCAGGCGATGAAGATGAAGCCTACGACATCAAGCTGCGACCGGCTTGCCGCCAGCGCCCCGGTCAACGCGAAGACCAGCACCGACGCATAGTCAAGGGCGTCAAGCAGCGTCATGCCGGGGCCTTGAACGGGGCCATTCCGGCGCGGGCCAACTCGTCGGCGCGTTCATTCTCGGCATGCCCGGCATGGCCCTTGATCCAGCGCCAGGTTACCTGATGCCGGGCGGCGGCGGCCTCAAGCCTTTGCCAAAGCTCGACATTCTTGACAGGGCTTCCCCCGGCGGTGCGCCAGTTCTTGCGCTTCCAGCCCGCAATCCATTCGGTGATGCCATTCTTCACATAGGCGCTGTCGGTGACGATGGTCAGTTCCGATGGCCGCGAAAGCGCCTCAAGCGCCGAGATTGCGGCAAGCAGCTCCATCCGGTTGTTGGTGGTCAGCGGCTCGCCACCCTGCAGTGTCCGTTCCTTGATCACCGCGCCCCCTTCGCGGGCGATCATCAGGACACCCCAGCCGCCGGGACCGGGGTTCCCGGAACAGGCACCGTCCGTATAGGCGAACAGTTCGGCCATCGTCAGGCCAGCATGGGGACGGCAAGGCAAGCCGTGGCGACCAGCGTCAGCGGCACCCGCAGCCGCATCCACCAGCCGGGGGCAATGCCTTGGGCGGCAAAACTTGCGTCCAGCATCAACAGGCCCAGAAACCCGCCAATCAGATAGATAGATGAGGTGGTCGAGGCGTCACTGACCATGACAAAGGCCCAAAGCGCGGGGATCACCGCCAGCCCATAGCTGATCGCGGGCCCGTCGGCGCGGGCGGCAAGCCCCCAAAGCGCACCCGCCATGAAGGCAAGGATCAGCGTGCCATAGGTCAGCCCGACATAGGCACCCAGAAACATCGGCGACAGATACTCCCCGGCCCAGCCCGCAAGGCCAAGCGAAAGATGGGTCGCTGCCGACCACAGGAACGGGATCAGCCCGGCAATCCCAAGGCCAAGCGCGGCTGGCGGAATAGTGCGGCGGTGCACTGTTTCAGGTGACATGCAGGTCCCCAGTCTCAGGATTCGTCCATGAACTTGCGCCGCAGACGGTCGGGAATGGCGTCGTGGATGGCCTGCAACACCTTTGCGACGCGGGGGGAATCCTCTTCCGTCGGGAAGGACAGAAGATCCACCTCTTGCCCGTCGACCACGACCCTGCCGCCGGTAGCGGAGCCACCAATCGGGATCATGTCGTCCGACAATTCCTTGGCTGGCGTATCCTTGAGCCCACTTTCAAGCGCAGCCGCACGGATGGCCTCAAGCTGGTCGTCAGACACCTTGGCGCTACGGGTCCGGCAGTCCGGACCCTCGGTCGAATAGCCGGTGCAGTATTTCAGGGAAAGCGAGCCGTCTTCCAGGATGGTGACCGTGGTCTCCCAGGCATATTCCGGCGAAACGCTGCCGCTGTCGGTCCAGTACTGGGCCAGTATCGCGGCATCCTGAGCAGAGGCGGCCAGCGGGAAAAGGGCCAAGGGAAGGGCAAGAAGAAGCTGTTTCATTTGCAAGAGGCACTCTTTGGGGGCGCGTGGCCGATCAGTAGGGGGAGGCCGGAACCTTCTGCCGCCCCTCAAGGCCGGGTCTAGCCGGGGGCGCGTTCAAAGGCCAGTGGCCAGATCAGTCGGGGTGCATGAAGCTTTCGAACTTCGGCGGGATCGCGGCCCGGATCGCGGCCTTGACTGCTTCGACCCGGTCGGCATCTTCGGGGATCGTGTCCCACAGAAGCTTGTATTCCTGCCCGTCGATGAACACGGCCCCCCAGTCCCCGCCGCCGCCCACCATCGGATCGGGGCTTCGTGTCGCCGGCTTTTCGGCAAGGTCGCTGGCAAGGGCTGCGACCCGGATCGCGGCAATGTCCTCCTCCGTCACCTTGCCCTTGCGGGTCTTGCAGCCCGGACCTTCGGTCTCATATCCCGTGCAGTGCCGGATCTCGATCTTGCCGTCTTCGTGGATGGTGACGTCGTTGTCCCAGGCGAACTCGGGTGGCAGGCTGCCGTTGCTGGTGCCGTAGGTGGCAAAAATGGGGCTTTCGTCGGCGAGGGATGCAAGCGGGGCAAGGGCAAGCAGCCCGGCCATCAGGATCGGTTTCATTCAGGCGACTTTCTCACGAAGAATGCGGGGAACCTTGAACTCGATATCCTCGACGGCGGTTTCGACCTGCACCACAGAGACCGAATAGCGGGCACGGAAGGCGTCGAGGACTTCGGTGACCAGAATTTCCGGCGCGCTGGCCCCGGCGGTCAGGCCGATGGAAGCGGCACCCTGCAGGGCCCGCCAATCGATGTCAGCGGCGCGCTGGATCAGCATGGAATAGCTGCAGCCCGCCGCCTGACCGACCTCGACCAGACGTTTGGAATTTGACGAGTTGGGGGCGCCGATGACGAGCAGGGCCTGAATCTGCGGGGCCATCGCCTTGACTGCGGCTTGCCGGTTGGTGGTCGCATAGCAGATGTCGTCATGGGCGGGGGCGAGGATCAGGGGGAAACGGGCCTGAAGGGCGGCGGCGATTTCTGCGGTGTCATCGACGGAAAGGGTGGTCTGGGTGATAAAGGCCAGCTTGGCCGGGTCGCGGACCTGCAGGGCGGCGACATCAGTGACGGTCTCGACCAGCAGAACCTCACCCGGCGGAAGCTGTCCCATCGTGCCGACCGTTTCCGCATGGCCTGCGTGGCCGATGTAGATCATCTGGACCCCGGCTTCGTGATGGCGGGCGGCCTCGTTGTGGACCTTGGTGACGAGGGGGCAGGTCGCGTCGACAGCGATCATCTGGCGGTGCGTCGCCTCGGCAGGCACCGATTTCGGCACACCATGGGCGGAAAAGACGACGGGGCGGTCGTCCGGGCATTCGGAGAGCTCTTCCACGAAGACGGCCCCCTTGGCCCGCAGGGCGTCGACCACGAATTTATTATGGACGATCTCGTGCCGGACAAAGACGGGCGCACCCCACTTTTCGATGGCCAGCTCGACGATCTTGATGGCGCGGTCCACCCCGGCACAGAACCCCCGGGGGGCGGCGAGGTGGATCGTTAGGTGGGGAAGGTCGGGCATCGGGCGGGTCCCTTGGGGTGTCGGATCAGATGTAGGGCCTGCCGGGTCCCGCGTCCAGCGGGGCAGAGTGTCCACGCTGGACAGAATTTGATTATCTTGAAATATCAGACTGTTAAATATTTCTGTTTACCATTTCTTAACATCTTAACAGGGGCCATTATCCCCCGAATGCAACCGCCCCAAGCCAACCAAGCGCGATGTATCGGCCCGTTTTGGCAATCGCGACAAGGATCACAAACACCGGCACCGGGACACGCAGAACGCCTGCCATGGCAACGATGATGTCGCCCATCGGTGCCCATGACAGAAGCAAAAGCCAAAGGCCCCATCGGTTGAACCAACCCTCGGCCTTGGCCATCTGGTCGGGTTTGAGGGGGAACCATCGATGGTCACGCCGGTCGCCCAGCCAACGGCCAAGCCCGTAGGTGACGCAAGAGCCGAGCGTGTTGCCGATGGAGGCGACCGCAAGCAGCGGGCCCAGACCCCAACCCGCGGCTTGCAGGCCAAGGAAGGCAAGTTCGGAGTTGAGCGGAAGGGGGGTCGCGGCCAGAAAGGCCGCAAGAAAAAGGCCCGCAAGGGCGATCATGACCGCGACCCAAAGGCCACGGTCACGTCAGAAACAAGGTTCACTTCGCCTCGACCGTAGCCTCGTCGCCCGTCATCGGACGTGGTTCGCGGGGCGGGCGGCCGATGACTTCGCGCAGTTCGTCCAACTCGATGAAGTTGTCGGCCTGGCGACGCAGTTCGTCGGCGATCATCGGCGGTTGCGAGCGGATGGTCGAGACGACCGAGACGCGAACGCCTTGACGCTGCAGGCTTTCCACCAGCGGGCGGAAGTCGCCGTCGCCCGAGAAAAGGACGACGTGATCGACGCGGTTCGCCAGTTCCATGGCATCGACGCAAAGCTCGATGTCCATGTTGCCTTTGACCTTACGCCGACCCTGGCTGTCGGTGTATTCCTTCGCGGGTTTCGTGCGCATGGTAAAGCCGTTGTAGTGCAGCCAGTCGACCAGCGGACGGATCGGCGAGTAGTCGTCGTTCTCCAGCAGGGCGGTATAGTAGAATGCGCGCAGAAGTTTGCCGCGACGCAGGAATTCCACCCGCAGAAGCTTGTAGTCGATGTCGAACCCAAGCGCTTTGGCTGCGGCATACAGGTTAGAGCCATCGATGAACAGCGCCAGCCGTTCGTCCTTGTAAAACATATTGTGTCCCCTCACAGTCGCCGCGCGAAGGCATGAGGTGAAATTACCAAAGGCCTTGGCTGAATTCCGGCAACCAATGGCCCTTTACTAGCAGCCAGTTGGGGCTTCCTTCAAGTAACCTATGAGGAATTTGCGTTGCAGCAGGGGAAAACCGCGTATGCGTTGATCGCGCTTGGCGCAAACTTGCCATTCGAGGGCGCCGCCCCCGAAACCACGCTTGAACGCGCGCGTCAGGCGCTTGTTGACGAAGGCTTTGGCATACAATCGTTTAGCAGGCTTTTTTCGACGCCGTGCTTTCCGGTCGGGGCGGGCCCCGACTATGTCAACGCCGCTGCGGTCGTTGAAATCCCGGAAAATCTTGACGCTGCGTCAGTTCTGGCGCGTTTGCACGCTGTCGAGGCGCGGTTCGGTCGCGAACGGCTGCAACGCTGGGGGATGCGGACGCTGGACATCGATCTTCTGGCTGTGGGTGATTCGGTTCTGCCGGACGCCGCGACGCAGGATCTTTGGCGCAATCTGTCGCCCGAGGCCCAGGCGCGTGAGGCCCCGTCGGGGCTGATCCTGCCGCATCCCCGGATGCAGGATCGGGCCTTTGTGCTGGTGCCATTGGCCGATGTTGCCCCCGATTGGGTGCATCCGCGCCTTGGGCAATCGGTGCGCCAGATGCTTGCCGCCCTGCCGATGGCGGATCGTGACGCGATGAAACCCTTGATGAAACCCTTGTGATTTTTGCCGATTCAGCGCTTGTCAAGCTGGACTGACCCGCATAAATAGGCCACTTCCAGCGAAACTTGGCGATTGGAGTGTCCCATGGCCCGCGTCACGGTCGAAGATTGCGTTGACAAAGTCCCGAACCGGTTCGAGCTGGTGATGCTTGCCGCCCACCGTGCGCGCGAGATTCAGTCGGGGTCGCCCCTGTCGATTGATCGGGACAACGACAAGAACCCGGTCGTGGCGCTGCGCGAAATCGCCGACGAAACCCAGGGTGCCGATGTCCTGCGCGAGCGGATGATCGAAAGCCACCAGACCCAGATCGAGGTTGACGAGCCCGAAGAAGACCAGATGGCGCTTCTGATGGGCGGCGATATGGATCGTCCGATGGTCGACGACATGTCGGAAGAAAAGCTGCTGCGCGCCTTGATGGAAGCGCAGGGCGAACTTTAAGGGCTGAAGGGCCCGAAGCGGGGCGGTGATGATCGACGTCGAAGACCTCATCGCCCTGGTTCGCAACTATAACCCGCGTTGCAATGCAGAGCTGATCCGCAAGGCCTATGCCTATGGGTTCAAGATGCATGACGGCCAGATGCGGAAATCGGGCGAGCCCTATTTCACCCATCCCGTTGCCGTCGCCGCGATCCTGACCGAACAACGGCTGGATGACGCGACGATCGTGACGGCGCTTTTGCACGACACGATCGAAGACACGCGGTCGACCTATGCCGAAGTGTCGGGCCTGTTCGGGGAAGAGGTGGCCGAGCTGGTCGATGGGGTCACCAAGCTGACCAATCTGCAGCTGTCGAACACCGAAAGCCAGCAGGCCGAGAATTTTCGCAAGCTGTTCATGGCGATGTCCAAGGACCTGCGGGTGATCCTGGTCAAGCTGGGCGACCGTCTGCATAACATGCGCACCATCAAATCGATGAGCGTGGAAAAGCAGGCGCAGAAAGCCCGAGAGACGATGGAGATATTCGCCCCGCTTGCTGGCCGTATGGGCATGCAGTGGATGCGGGAAGAGTTGGAGGATCTGTCCTTCAAGGTCCTGAACCCCGAGGCGCGCAATTCGATCATGCGGCGGTTCCTGACCTTGCAGCGGGAAACCGGGGATGTGGTCCACAAGATCACCGGCGATATCCGGCACGAGCTGGAAAAGGCGCTGATCGAGGCGGATGTGTTCGGTCGGGCGAAGAAGCCTTACAGCATCTGGCGCAAGATGCAGGAAAAGGATCTTGCGTTCAGCAATCTGTCGGACATCTACGGGTTCCGGGTGATCTGCGGGTCGGTGGCGGACTGCTATCGCATTCTGGGGGTGATCCATCAACGCTGGCGGGCGGTGCCGGGGCGGTTCAAGGACTATATCAGCCAGCCGAAGACGAACGGATACCGGTCGATCCACACGACGGTGTCGGGGCGGGATGGCAAGCGGGTCGAGGTGCAGATCCGCACGCGGGAAATGCACGAGGTCGCCGAAGCCGGTGTCGCGGCGCATTGGTCCTACCGTGAGGGCGTGCGGGCGGTGAACCCGTTTGCGGTCGATCCGGCGAAGTGGATCGCCAGCATGACCGAACGGCTGGACGAAGGGGACACGGACGAGTTTCTGGAACACGTCAAGCTTGAGATGTATTCCGACCAGGTCTTCTGCTTCACACCCAAGGGCGACGTGATCCAGATGCCGCGCGGGGCGACGCCGTTGGATTTCGCCTATGCGATCCATACTCGGATCGGGAACTCTTGCGTGTCGGCCAAGATCGACGGAATCCGGGTGCCCCTGTGGACGCGGCTGAAGAACGGCCAGTCGATCGAGATCATCACGGCCGAAGGCCAGCGTCCGCAGTCAAGCTGGATCGACATTGTCACCACGGGCCGCGCCAAGGCCGCGATCCGGCGCAGCTTGCGCGAGGAAGACAAGGGCCGGTTCGTCAAGCTGGGGCAGGAACTGGCGCGGGCGGCTTTTGACCATGTGGGCAAGAAGGCGACCGACAAGGCGTTGCGGACAGCGGCCAAGATGCTGGGGCTTTCAGATGAAAGCGACCTTCTGGCCCGGCTTGGCTCGGCGGAAATCCCCGCCCGTCGCGTGGTCGAGGCGCTGTATCCCGAACTGGCGCAGGCCGTGGCCGAAGAAGTGGATGCCAAACGCCCGGTTGTTGGGCTGACGGCTGACCAGACCTTCCGGCGTGCGCAATGCTGCCAGCCGGTGCCGGGGGAACGGATCGTCGGCATCACCTATCGCGGGCAAGGCGTGGTCGTGCATGCCATCGATTGCCCCGCGCTGGAGGAATTCGAGGACCAGACTTCGCGCTGGGTGGACCTGCATTGGCATTCGGGCCGACATGCGCCGGTCTTCACGGTCAGTCTGGAAATCACCATTTCGAACGACGCCGGGGTTCTGGGGCGCATCTGCACCTTGATCGGGGAACAGAAGGCCAATATCTCGGACTTGCGGTTCACCGACAGGAAACCGGATTTCTTCCGGCTAATCATTGACGTGGACCTGCGCGACGTTGAACATCTGCACCTGATCATGACCGCGCTTGAGGCCGAAACGGATGTGGCGCAGATCTCGCGTCATCGCGATTTGACAAGACGGCCGTAAGGCTGGAAATCGGGCCCTCAGGGTCGGGCAGAGAGGCAGTTTTGGTTTTCAGGCGTAGGGATCCGTTGGGCTGGGGCGCTTGGCTGCGCGAGCAGGTCTATCCTCGCGGCGGCTTCAAGCGGGCGATCCGCTATGTCGTGCATCGCATGCGCCGTGTGCCCGACAGCCCACATCGCGTGGCGCGGGGGGTCTTTGTCGGCTCGCTGGTCGGGTTCCTGCCGCTGCCGGGCTTGCAGTTCGTTGCGGCCTGGATTGCGGCCCGGCTGGCGCGGGGCAATCTGCTGGCGGCCCTGTTGGCCACGTTCAACACCAATCCAGTCACCACCCCGTTCTTTGCCGTGCTGGCGATGACCCTTGGTCACTGGATCATGGGGATCGAGGCACCGTTGACCGCCGAATACATCGGCAGCGCCTTTGCCAATGCCGGTCAGGATCTGTGGTTCAATTTTCTTGCGATGTTCGGCCCGCGTGAGGCGCATTGGGAAGGGCTGATCGACTTTTGGCACGAAATCTATGTCCCCTACTTCATCGGGGCGCTTGCGCCGGGTTTCGTGCTGAGTGCAATCGCCTATTACGTCACGATCCCGCTGGTTTCGGCCTATCAGAAGGCGCGGGCGGCGACGGCGCATGAACGGTCGGAACGCCGCAACCGGATGCGGGCCAAGCTTGCCGACGCGACGGCCAAGCTGAAACGCCGTGGCGCAGGCGAAGACGGGGATGACGACAGTCCGGGGGCACCCTAAGGTGGGTCTGGACGGAAGGGGGCTGCGATGAACCATCCAAAGCGTCATGACGGAAAGCTGCGGCTTGGCGTCAACATTGACCATGTGGCAACCGTGCGGAATGCGCGAGGCTCGGCCTGGCCCGACCCGTTGCGCGCGGCGCTTCTGGCGGAAACGGCGGGGGCGGACGGGATCACTGCGCATTTGCGCGAAGATCGCCGCCATATCCGCAACGGTGATATCGAAGCCTTGATGGCGGCGCTGAGCGTGCCCTTGAACTTTGAATGCGCGGCGACGGCGGAAATGCAGGCGATTGCGCTGCGCCACAAGCCGCATGCCGTCTGCCTTGTCCCGGAAAAGCGCGAGGAACGCACGACCGAGGGCGGGCTTGATGTCGCGGGCGATCTGGCCCGGCTGACCGACTTTGTCGCGCCCCTGCGCGAGGCGGGGTGTCGGGTCTCGATGTTCATCAGCCACGACCCCCGGCAGATCGAGGCATCGGCCCGGATCGGGGCGGCGGTGGTGGAACTGCATACCGGGCTTTATTCCGAGCTTCACGCCGATGGGCATCAGGCCCTGGCGGAACGGGAACTGGCTGCATTGGCCGAGGGCGCGGCACTTGCCGCCAGCCTTGGGTTGGAGGTTCATGCCGGACATGGGCTGACCTATGACAATGTCGAGCCCGTCGCGGCCTTCCCCGAAGTGGCCGAGTTGAACATCGGGCATTTCCTGATCGGGGAAGCCATCTTCCGGGGGCTTGGCCCTGCCATCGAAGAAATGCGCCGCAGGATGGACCTGGCGCGAGGAGAGACCGCATGATCCGCCTGACTGCCTTTGCCCTTTGTCTTGCCTCGCCTGCCGTCGCGCAGGAGATTGGCACCTGCGACGATTACCGCAGCAGTGTTGCGATGCTGGCCGAACCCTGGGAGGAGAACACCAAGGTCTTTGGCGAAGGCGAAGTGCGTCTTGCCGTGATCGACACGTTCGAGCCTGCGGCTGGTGCCTTTCATTTGGTAATCCTGTCCCCACCCTATGACGAGGCCGGGTTCGGGCAATGCGCGCTGGTGACTTCCGACACCGGGACCGGGTTTGCCGGGCTGAACATCGCGGGGATCACCGCGACTGGCGATATGGCGACGGGGCTTGCCTTCACCATCCCGGCGACCCGCTGGATTTCGGAATCGGACACCTATGTCGATGCGGTTCTGAACGTGACCCTGAACCCGACGACGGGCGTCATTGTGGCCAAGCTGGACTGACCGGATGATCCTTGGCATCGGTTCCGACCTGGCCAATATCGAGCGGATCGAGGCAACCATCGCCCGCTTTGGCGATCGGTTTCTGAATCGGGTCTTTACCGCTGTCGAACAGCGCAAGGCGGAAAGCCGCAAGCGCGCGGTTGCGGCCACCTATGCCAAGCGCTGGGCGGCGAAAGAGGCGTGTTCAAAGGCGCTGGGCACCGGTCTACAGATGGGGATCAGCTGGAAAGACATGGCGGTAACGAACCTGCGGTCGGGCCAGCCCGTCATGCATGTCACCGGCTGGGCGGCGGATCGGTTGCGCGCGATGACGCCTGCGGGCCATGAGGCGGTGATCCATGTCACCCTGACCGACGATCACCCCTGGGCGCAGGCCTTCGTGGTGATCGAGGCGCGCCCGCTTGTCCCCGCTGGGGTGGCACGCGCTTGACTTGACCAAATCCCGCGCGCAAGAAGCGCGAAACCGTGTAAGGCAGGAAAAAATGGCAGCGACTGGCAAAAGCGAAGGCGGGATCGTCGAGACGATCAAGACGGTATTCTGGGCCTTCGTCATCGCGATCGGGTTCCGGTCGATCCTGTTCCAGCCGTTCTGGATCCCGTCGGAATCGATGAAGGACACGCTGTTGATCGGCGACTTCCTGTTCGTGAACAAGATGGCCTACGGCTATTCGCGCTATTCCTGCGAGATCCCCTTCACGACGATCAGCCTGTGCCCGATCTCGGGCCGGGTTCTGGCAGGCACACCCGAGCGTGGCGATGTGGTGGTGTTCCGGCATCCGACCGCCGGGGTTGACTATATCAAACGGCTGATCGGCCTGCCGGGCGACAAGATCCAGATGAAGGACGGCGTGCTTTACATCAACGGCGTCGCAGCCCCGCAAGAGCCTGCCGGGGTCTTCGAGGAGGTGATGGAGGCGCAAGGCCCGATGGGCAGCCGTCCGCGCTGCGAAAACGGCGGGGTTGGCGACGGTGGCATCTGCAAGAAAAGCCGCTATGTCGAAACGCTGCCGGAAGGCCGCCAGCATGACGTTCTGAACATCACCAACAGCACGGGCATGCCAGACAACACCGACGTCTATACCGTGCCCGAGGGCAGCTATTTCGTGATGGGCGACAACCGCGACAACAGCACGGACAGCCGGTTTGCCCTGTCTGCCAATGGTGTCGACTATCTGCCCGAGGAATACCTGATCGGCCGTGCCGACCGGATCATCTTCTCGGCAGCCGGGTCGCGCCTGTTCTACTTCTGGACTTGGCGGTCGGATCGGTTCTTCAAGGCGATCGAGTGAGGCTTTCCGCCGAGCTGAAGGCCTTTGAGGGCCGACTGGGGCACCATTTCGGGATGCCGGAACTGTTGTTGCGGGCGATTACGCATGCGTCGATCGGCACTGCGACCCGGCCCGACAACCAGCGGCTGGAGTTTCTGGGCGACCGGGTGCTGGGGCTGGTGATGGCCGAGGCGCTGCTGGCCGCTGACGCCCAGGCGCGCGAGGGGCAACTGGCCCCCCGGTTCAACGCCCTTGTCCGCAAGGAAACCTGCGCTGATGTCGCGCGGGAAATCGGGTTGGGCGATATCCTGAAGCTGGGCCGCAGCGAGATGCTGACCGGGGGCCGCCGGAAAGAGGCCTTGCTGGGCGATGCGATGGAGGCGGTGATTGCCGCCGTCTATGTCGATGCGGGTTTTGAAGTGGCGCGAAAGCTGATCCTGCGGCTTTGGGGGCACCGGATCGCCGGGGTCGAACCCGATGCGCGGGACGCCAAGACCAGCTTGCAGGAATGGGCGCAGGCGCGGGGGATGCCGCCGCCCGCCTATGTCGAAACCGCGCGCTCTGGTCCGGATCACGCCCCGGTCTTCACGCTGCGGGTGACACTGGCCAGCGGCGAGAATGCCGAGGCGACGGCAAGCTCCAAGCGAGTGGCGGAACAGGCGGCGGCGCGGTCGCTGCTGGAGCGGCTGGAGGCGAGCAATGGCTGACGACGACTTCATCCGGCGAAAGTTCGAAGAAGATACGGACCTTGATGGTGCAGGCATTTATCTTTGGAAGATCGACGGGCAGTCTTATGTTGGCAAGGCTTCGCGACTGCGCAGCAGGTTGAATGAATATTTGAACAATGTACGGAAGATCGAAACCGGACAGCCTTACCGAAAGGGATACCCGAACGGGTTCAGGGCCGTCCACCGGCACTTGGCCGCAGCAAAGGCCAAGGGCATTGTTAGCGAGTGGCGCGTACTTCAATGCTGCCCGAAGGGTGAAGAGCTGTTGCTGCGCGAACGCCATTGGATTAGCACGCTCGCTCCGACCCTGAACGGCACACGGAAAGGTCCCGGCACATGAGTGCTACTCAGACAAACCAGACACGCGCGGGCTTCGTTGCCCTGATCGGAGAGCCCAACGCGGGCAAATCCACGCTTTTGAACCGGATGGTCGGGGCGAAGGTCAGCATCGTCACCCACAAGGTTCAGACCACCCGCACCCGGATTCGCGGGGTTTGCATGGAGGGTCAGGCACAGATCGTGTTCGTCGACACTCCCGGCATTTTCCGGCCCCGGCGGCGGTTGGACCGGTCGATGGTCAAGGCGGCCTGGGGCGGGGCATCTGATGCCGATGTGATCGTGCTGTTGATCGAGGCGCATCGCGGGCTGACTGAAGGCGCCAAGATGATCATCGAGCGGATGGCCGACGAGATGCCGAAGGGCAAGCCGGTGGCGCTGGCGATCAACAAGATCGACCGGGTCAAGGCGGAAACCCTGCTGGCGCTGGCCGAAGAGATGAACACGGCGTTTCCATTCGCCAAGACCTTCATGATCAGCGCCGAAAAGGGCTATGGCGTGGCCGATCTGCGCGAATGGCTGGCGGCGGAAGTGCCGGAAGGCCCGTGGTTCTATCCCGAAGACCAGATCGCCGACCTGCCGATGCGGATGATCGCGGCGGAAATGACGCGCGAAAAGCTGACCCTGCGTTTGCATGAGGAACTGCCTTACCAGCTGACGGTCGAGACCGAGAAGTGGGAAGACAAACCCGACGGCACCACCCGGATCGACCAGATCGTCTATGTCGCGCGGGACGGGCACAAGGGCATTGTCCTTGGCAACAAGGGCGAGACGATAAAGAGCATCGGGCAGGCAGCGCGGGCGGATATCAGCGAGTTTCTGGGCCGGACCGTGCATCTGTTCCTGCAGGTGAAGGTCAGGCCGAACTGGCTGGACGAACCCGAGCGCTATTCCGAGATGGGCCTGGATTTCAAGGACGGCGATGCCTGAAGCGCGCAAAAGTTTTCGAAAACTTTTGCAAATTCCTTTGAAGGAATTTCGCCTCCGGCGGGAGTATTTTTGCCAAGAGGAAATGGCATGAGTCCGCGACTGGCTGCCGGGGTCTGGGTGTCGGCCTATCTGACCCGGCTGCGGCTGGCGGATATTCCGGCCTATGTCACGGCGAAGGGCGATGCCGAGGCGGGCGCTGTCGTGGTGAAGGTGGCGCTGCTGGACGGGACGGCGCGGGCTTATGAGCGGCGATCAGATCTGATGACCGGGGCGCGGGCCTGGATCGTGTTTGCCGAGGGGCCCGAGGCTGAGGTGGATGCCCAGCTTTCGCGGGCCAGGGGGCGGGACCCGGACCTTTGGCTGATCGAGCTTGAGGACAGGCAGGGGCGCACGCTGCTGGAGCAGGACGGGCTGTCGGAATAGGTTGCGCGCTGGTGGCACGCGGGGGATAGTCCGGGCATGGATTGGCGCGACGAAGGGGTGCTGCTGTCCATGCGTCCGCATGGCGAAAGTGCCGCGATCATCGAGGTGCTGACGGTCTTGCATGGGCGTCATGCAGGCGTGGTGCGGGGCGGGGCCTCGCGCAAGATGGCGGCGACCTTGCAGCCGGGAACCGGGTTGCAGCTGGAATGGCGGGCGCGGCTGGATGATCACATCGGGACTTTTACGGTCGAACCCACGCGAAGCCGGGCGCATCTGTTGGCGGACCGGCTGGCGCTGGCGGGGCTGATGTCGATCTGCGCGTTGTTGCGCATCGCCCTGCCGGAACGAGAACCGCATCCGGTACTGTGGTCGGCGACGATTGGCCTGATGGACAGGTTGGGGGCCGAGGGCTGGACTTCGGCCTATCTGCGCTGGGAACTGGTGCTTCTGGAGGAACTGGGCTTCGGCCTTGACCTGTCGTCCTGCGCGGTGACCGGGGCGACCGAGGGGTTGGCTTTCGTCAGCCCCAAGACTGGCCGCGCGGTCACCGCTGCGGGGGCAGGGGACTGGGCTGACCGGTTGCTGCCTTTGCCCGAAGGGATGACCATGGCCGCACCGCTTGATCTGGAGCGGGTGGTCGAGGGGCTGCGACTGACCGGGTTCTTCCTGGATCGGGGCTTGCGCCCGGTGCTGCATGAGCGGCCCTTGCCCGAGGCCCGGGCCCGGCTGGTTGACCTTCTGTCGCGTCCGGCCTGAAACGACCGAACATGTCGCCTATGTGACAGCGGATCGCAGGGCGGCCGGTCCAAAGTCGCCGCATGGTTACCCGTTACCTACCCCTGGCGCTGAAGCATAGCCCCACCCCTCGCATCGAGCATTTCGCCCTGCTGGCCGGGTTGGAGGCTGCGGTGCGCGGCACGCTGATATCGGCCATGCCATTGGCGGTCTATGCGGCGCTGAAGGATGCCCAGACGACCTCGCTGGTCTATTTCATCGCGGGGATCGTCGCGCTCATCTGGGGCCTTATGGTGCCCTGGGCCACCCGGTTCATCCCGCGGCGATGGGCCTATACGACCGGTTGCGTGCTGTACATGTGCGGCATGGCCCTGGCGATCATCGGAACGACCTGGTCGGTGCCGCTGGCGATCATCTTCAATGCGATGGCAACGGCGACGACCTTTGTCTGCTTCAACGCCTATGTGCTGGACTATGTCGACCGGGCCAATCTGGGGCGCAGTCAGTCGACCCAGATGGTCTATGCTGCTGCCCCCTGGGCCGTTGGCCCGCTGACCGGAGTCTGGCTGCACGACCAGTGGGAGCCGGCTCCGTTTATCCTTGCGGGGGTCTTTGCCGGTCTTCTGCTTGCGGTGTTCTGGGTTCTGCGGCTGGGTAACGGCAAGCAGATCCAGCGGGCCAAGCGGCCTGCGGTTAACCCGCTGGGCTATCTGGGCAGGTTCTTCCGCCAGCCGCGACTGATTGCCGGCTGGATGTTCGCTGTGATGCGAAGCTGCGGCTGGTGGGTCTATGTCGTCTATCTGCCGATCTTCTGCATCGAGGCGGGACTGGGCGACAAGGTCGGCGGCATTGCCCTTTCGATAACCAATGCCCTTCTGTTCGCTGCCCCCGCGCTGAACCGGCTGGGACGCAGGCTGTCGGTAAGGCGGTCGGTGCGCTTTGCCTTTGGCGCTTGCGGAGCGTTGTTTCTGACGGCGGGACTAAGCGCATTTCTGCCCTGGGCGACGGTTGCTTTCACCATGGCAGCGTCGGTCTTTCTGGTGACGCTGGACGTGGTGGGCGGCTTGCCGTTCCTGATGTCGGTGAAGCCAAGCGAACGGACCGAAATGTCGGCGGTCTATTCCAGTTTCCGCGATGTCTCAGGCATCCTGACGCCGGGGGCGGCCTGGCTGGTCCTGTTCATCGCCCCCCTGCCGGGGATATTTGTCGCCGCAGGGATCGGGCTGGTGGCGTCCTGGGCGGTGGCGGGCAAGCTGCACCCAAGGCTGGGCGTTCTGCGCCCGTCGCGGGGCGGGGCCTGAGAGGTGCTGCCGAAGGTGGTGGCTGACAGCGTTGGCCAGTATCGCTTTGTCGCTTTTGATGTCGAAACGGCGTCAAGTGCGGCGCAGTCGATCTGTCAGGTGGGGCTGGCCTGTGTCGATCATTTCGGGCGGATCGACACCTTCAGCCTGCTGGTCAACCCGCGCTGCGCCTATTCACCGTTCAACACGCAATTGCATGGGATCAGTGCCTCGATGACCGAGGATGCCCCTGATTTCGCCGAGGTGCTGCTGGCGTTGTTCCCGCTGATGGCCGCGCAGCCGGTCGTGCAGCATTCCACCTTTGACCAGCGCGCGGTGAACGCGGCTGCGGGGCACTATGGGTTGGACGCGCCGCCCTTTGCCTGGGTCAATTCGGTGACCATCGCCCGCAAGGCCTGGCCCGAGTGGCTGGGGCAGGGCGGGCATGGGCTGGCGCATCTGAAGAAGCAATTGGCGTTGGAGTTCCAGCATCACGATGCGGGCGAGGACGCCCGCGCAGCGGCTCAGGTTGTGTTGCTGGCCGAGGAAAGGCTGGGCCGTCCGTTGGTTGAAGCTTTGGTGCCAAAGGCGCGGCGGGTCAGTCCAGCAGACGCCGCGCGATGACCTGCGCCTGAATTTCGGCAGCCCCTTCGAAGATGTTCAGGATGCGTGCATCGCACAGAATGCGGCTGATCCGGTATTCCAGCGCAAAGCCGTTGCCGCCGTGGATTTGCAGGGCGTTGTCAGCCGATGCCCATGCGACACGGGCGCCAAGCAACTTGGCCATCCCGGCCTCAAGATCGCAGCGGTGGCCGTGGTCCTTTTGCCAGGCGCTGAAATAGGTCAGTTGCCGGGCAATCATGATTTCGACCGCCATCATGGCAAGCTTGCCCGAAATGCGCGGAAAGCTGATCAGCGGCTTGCCGAATTGCTGGCGGTCCTGCGCGTATTGCATCCCGGTTTCCAGCGCCGATTGCGCGACGCCAATGGCGCGGGCCCCGGTCTGGATGCGGGCGGATTCGAAGGTCTGCATCAGTTGCTTGAAGCCCTGACCTTCGACCCCGCCCAGAAGGTTTTCGCCCTTTACCCGGAAATCATCGAAGTTGACGGTGTATTCCTTCATGCCGCGATAGCCGAGAACCTCGATCTCGCCGCCCGACAGGCCGGGGTCGACAAAGGGGGTTTCATCGGTGCCGGGGGTCTTTTCCGCAAGGAAGAGGCCAAGCCCGCGATAGTCGGTGGTGCCTTCGACGGACCGCGCAAGGACCGTCATCACATGGGTGCGGGCGGCATGGGTGATCCAGGTCTTGTTGCCGGTGATCACCCAATCGTCGCCCTCTTTCCGGGCGCGGGTGCGCAAGGACCCAAGGTCGGACCCGGTGTTCGGTTCGGTGAAGACGGCGGTTGGCAGGATTTCCCCGCTGGCCAGACCCGGCAGCCACTTGGCCTTTTGTTCGGGTGTACCACCACACAGGATCAACTCGGCGGCGATTTCGCTGCGCGTGCCAAGGGAACCCACACCGATATAGCCGCGCGACAGTTCTTCCGACACGACGACCATCGACGCTTTGGAAAGACCAAACCCGCCGAATTCTTCGGGGATCGTCAGGCCAAAGACGCCCATCCCGGCAAGATCCGTGATGATCTCCATCGGGATCAGTTCGTCCTTCAGGTGCCAGTCGTGGGCGAAGGGGATGACCTTTTCGTCGGCATAGCGGCGGAATTGATCGCGGATCATTTCCAGTTCTTCATCAAGGCCCGTCGCGCCAAAGGTCGCGCGGCCGTGGTTGGCCTGCATCAGCGTCACAAGGGCGGTTCGGGCATCTGGCGTGTTGCCATTGGCCATCAACCGCGCGGCGGCCTGTCCCGGAGTCCAGGTCAGCCCAAGGTCCGACAGACGGGCGATTTCGCCCTGGCTCATCGGGATGCCACCGGCGATCTGGTTCAGGTATTCGCCGTACCCGATCTGCAGGATCAGGGTTTCCATCTCGCCAAGATGCCCAGCCTCGGTCAGCCGCCCGGCCCAGGCCTGCAACTGACGCAGTGCCTCGACATAGGTGGCCAGCCATGACAGCGCGTGGGCCTGGAACTGCCGCGCCTCAAGCGCCTGGTTCGACACTTTGCCGCCGGTGGAGACCCCGGCCTTCAGCCCATCGCGCGCCTGAGTGAAAAGCGCTTCGACCTCGGGCAGGGCGGCCTTGGTCAGGGTCTGAAGATTGGCAAGGATCGGGCTTGTGGTCATGGCGTTTCCATCATGCGGCATCATGGGTGTCCTGCGAGATTCTGCACCCGCGAAGACCTAACGCCTTCGCATTTGCAGCGCAATAAGATTTCGTAAAGGATCGAAGTTGCGACCGAATGTGTCGCTTGTCGCTCATGACGCGGCGCCGCAGGTATCGGCGATTTCGGGCAGGTCCGTGGCCGGGACCACTTCAAATTCGACCGAGAACAGCTGGTGCGGGCCGTCCCACCCCTCGAACCGCCAAATGCCGGAGATCAACTCGTCTTCGCGATCAAAGCGAAAGAAGGCGAGCGTTTCGCCGAGGTCGTTGAAATTCGTGCCCCAGGTTTCTGGCTTGGCACTACCAGGCCGATAGACCCGCATTTCACCGAAGGGGATTGTGATGCCGGGGACCATCTGGACCCTTGTCCCAAAAGCCAGTCCAAGCGCTGCGGGCACGGTCTGGCGGTCGGGCCAGTCGAAGGTGATGTCGCGATCTGGCACATGCAGCCAGCCCGACAGGGTTCCCGGAGCCGGGGCCTGACCCATCGCCTCGATGGCGCAGAAGATGCCCAATTCCAGATGATCGACCGAAGGCCCGATGCTGGGGGCGGCGGGTTCGGCGACGGCCTTTGCCCCAAGCCAGACCGCAGTGATGACCGCAAAGACCGGGGGAAGCGGCTTCATGACATAAGGTTGCAGTCCGAGGATACGCCGGGCAGTTCGGACCCCGGCAGAACCTCGAATTCGACGCTGTAAAGCAGCACGGCTCCGTCATAGGCGTCCATCTTCCAGATGCCGGGCGTCAATTCACGGGCAAAGTCAAAGCTGAAACCACGCAGGGCGGGTTCCCCGGCGATGAAATCGGAATACCAGACATCGGGCTTGGCCGCGCCGGGCCGCTGGGTTTCGATCCGGGCCTGATAGATGTCACGATCCGACGTGGCGACAAGCCCGAACGAGATTCCGAGACGCGCCGGAATCTCGCGCTGTTGAAACGCGAAATCCGGCATGCCGGACAGGATGTCGATATAGCCAAGATCCGTTTCGGGGGCGTCTTCGCGGCCTTCCGATTCAAGATTGCAATAGACGCCAAGGCTTTCGACCTTGATCCCCGGAGCGGTGGCGATCGGGGCAAGTTCCGCCGCGACTGGGCCGGTCAGAAGGACAAGGGCGGCAAGAAAATGGCGCAGACGGGGGGCGTGCATGGCAACCTCACTGGGAATGGCCGCATGAAAGCCTTTGGGTCGGCGGGCGTCAACGGGGCTTTTCATTACCCCAAGGCCCTGCAAGAACAAGGCGAAGGCGGGGGTGCGGATGGACATGTTCATGGCGGGGCTGGAGCCGCAGGCCTTTGTCGCGGCGCTGGCCATCGCGCTTTTGGCCGGGTTCGTCAAAGGGGTGGTCGGCTTTGCGATGCCGATGATCATGGTGTCGGGCTTCGCGATGTTTCTGCCAAAGGAACTGGCCCTTGCCGGGCTGATCCTGCCGACGCTGGTGACCAATATCAGTCAGGCTTTTCGACAAGGCACTGGCTCGACCAAGGCGACGGTCGTGACCTATCACAGGTTCCTGATTGCAACGCTGGTCTGCATCGCGATTTCGGCGCCCTTTGCCGAGGTGATCCCGAAGACGCTGTATCTTCTGCTGCTGGGGGTGCCGATCTCGGTATTCGCGGGGCTGCAACTGCTGGGGCGTAGCCTTGCCATCAAGCTGCAGCATCGGGTCCGGGCCGAATGGGCGCTTGGGGTGGTCAGCGGGCTCTATGGCGGGGTTTCGGGGATCTGGGGCCCTCCACTACTGGTGTTCTTGCTGTCCACAGGGGCCGAGAAGGCCGAGTCGGTCCGCGCGCAGGGGGTGATCTATCTGATCAGCGCGGTGATCCTGCTGGCGGCGCATCTGGCCACGGGGCTGGCCAATCTGCACACGCTGGCCTTTTCGGCGGCGCTGTGCGTGCCGGGCATGATCGGGATGGTTCTGGGCAATGCGGTGCAGAACCGGCTGGATCAGAAACGCTTTCGCCGCTGGACCCAAGGCCTGCTGGTCGTGACCGGGCTGAACATGATCCGTCAGGCGCTGGTCTGACCGTTTGTCGCCCGAAACGCCTTGAACAGGAAATCGGTCGCCTGCCGCAGATAGGTTTCCACGTTTGACCGGCGAAAGATGCCGTGGCCCTCGTTGTCGAACAAAAGCGATTCATGCGGGATGCCTGCCGCCGCAAGCTCGCGGAGTGCCACATGGGTGTTCTCTGGCCCGACGTTGCTGTCAGCCAGACCATGCACCACCATCACCTGCCCCCTGATCTGGTCGATAAACCGGCCGGGTGAGGCGTTGTCATATTTTTCGGGCAACTCTTCAGGCGTGCCGCCCATCATTTCCTCGGAATAGGCGCGGCCATGCGGCATTTCGGTGGCGTGGTAATCGATGTCCAGCCGATACATCCCGCACATCGGGATTGCCGCTGTTACAAGATCGGAATGACGGGTGATGGCGAACCAGCTGGAGAAACCGCCATAGCTGTTGCCCATTACCGCGACCGGGCCGGGGATGCCTGATGCCAGCGCAGCCTCCAGCCCCGCCTTGATGTCGGCCTGTTCACGCCCGCCCCAGCCGTCATCCTTGACCGCCTCACGATGCGTGCGGCCAAAGCCGGTCGAGCCGCGATAGTTCGGGTCAAGCACGGCATAGCCTTGGGCCACGAAGAACTGGATCTTCGGGTTGACCCAGTCTTCCGAATGCCAGGTCGGTCCGCCGTGGACATAGCCGATCAGGCCTTTGCAGGGGCCTTCGGGCCGGTAAAGCCAGCCCTGCATCGCCATGCCATCCGGGGCAGTCCAGCGGAAGTCCTGCGGGGCGATGAAGCGGCGGTCAGGGTTCGGTTCAGCCCGCGCGATCACGCGGCAGGTGCCATCTGCAGCCACGGCGACAAGATCATGCGGGGCGTCGGCGTCATAGGCTTCGGCCAGCCAGCCGCCATTCGGCAGGGCGGCATGCGGCAGCAGGCTGCGACGGCCCGAATGGTTTGGAAGGGCGCGAAGCGTGCCGTCTTCGACCAGCGCGGCGCGGGTGTTCGACTGGTCGTGGTGGATGCAGGCAAAGGCCGTACCGGTTCCGGCCAGAACGTCATGCGGGCAAAGGTCAGGTTCGCCAGCGATCCAGTCGATTGCGCCGGTGGAAAGGGTCAGGGTGCCCAGCCGGTCGCGATCATCATGCTCGGCCACAAAGGCGATGCGGTCATCGTCCAGCCAGTCGGCAAGGACGTTGTTCTTCGGGCCAAGGTTCAGCACCTCGCGCAGGCCCGTGCCATCGGTGCCTATCGTCCAAAGCTGATAGCCTCCGGGATCACGTTCGCTGCGGTGCCAGAGAAGCCGGGTTCCATCGGGTGACAGTTTCGGGCCGACATAGAAATGCGGCGGGCTATCAGCACGGGCAATACAGGTGCGGGCCCCGGTCGCAAGGTCCTGTGACCAGAGCCATGACCCCTGCGTCACCTCGCCGGTCGCATAGTCGACATCGGCCAAGAAAAAGACCTTGGTTCCATCCGCCGACAGGCAGCCGCCATAGACATAGTGGGTGGACTGCGTAGGGGTAAGTTGCGTCAGTGCCCCACTGTCGCGGTCAAGCAGCAGCAGGTGATCATGTTCGCAGGCATTCACCGACTGGGCGAGCAGCAGGCGCGAACCATCGGGGCTGACATCACGGATCAGGAAATGATCCTGCCCATGGGTCAGTCGCCGGGGCGGGGCGGACCCGTCCAAAGGTGCGCACCAGACCTCATCCGTGTCGGTCATGCCTTGCCAGCACCAGAAGGCCCATCGTCCATCGGCGCTGGCTTGGATGTTGGAAAGCTGGGGGCAAGCGGCCCAAAGGGCGGCCCAATCTGTAGGGGCTTCGGTCATCTCAGGCCTCGATGAAATGGCAGGCGGCTTGGCGGCCCGGGGCGACCGTGCGCAACTCCGGGCGGGTCTGGCGGCAAAGGTCGGTGGCTTTGGGGCAGCGGCTGGCAAAGACGCAGCCGGGCGGCGGGTTCAGGACGGATGGCAGTTCCCCCGCCAGCGCAGTGCCGACGCGGCCCTTTTCGCGGCGGGGGTCGGGTTCGGGAACGGCGTCCATCAGCGCCTGTGAATAGGGGTGCAGCGGGCGGGCGTAGAATTCACTCCGGGGTGCCTGTTCGACCACGCGGCCAAGGCACATCACCATCACATCGTGGCTGATATGCCGGACCACTGCCAGATTGTGCGAGATGAAGACAAGCGCCAAGCCCATCTTTTCCTGCAGCTCCATCAACAGGTTGATCACCTGCGCTTGAATTGACACATCCAGCGCCGAGACGGGTTCGTCGCAGATGATCAGCTTTGGCCGCCCGACGATGGCGCGGGCGATGCCCACCCTTTGCGCCTGCCCGCCCGACAGCTCATGCGGGAAGCGGTCGGCGAAATCGGCGGAAAGGCCGACCTGTTCCAGCGCCTGAACCGCGCGGGCGCGGGCATCCTTGCGCGACAGGTTGGGTTCAAAGGTTGCCAGCGGTCGGCTGACGATCTTGGCCAGCGTCATCCGGGGGTCAAGGGCTGCGACGGGGTCCTGAAAGATGATCTGCATCTCCGCCCGACGGCGGCGCAGGTCGGGGATCGTGGCCATGTCTTCGCCCTGCCACAGCACCTGCCCGTCCGAGGGCACGATCAGCCGCAACAGCGCGCGGCCAAGGGTGGATTTGCCGCAGCCGCTTTCGCCCACGACGCCAAGGGTGCGGCCGGGGTCAAGCGTCAGCGACAGGTCGTGGACAATCGGCAGCATCCGCGCAGCGGAGAAAAGGCCCGTGCCGGGGATCCTGTAGCCGACGCCAAGGTTGCGGGACTCCAGCAGGGTCATGTCGCGGCCTCGATCAAGTGGCAGGCAGAGCGGCGGTCGGGGGCAGTGGATTGCAGCACGGGGCGCGTGGTCGTGCAGTGGTCCAACCGTTCGGTGCAGCGGGCAGCGAAGGGGCAGCCGGGAAGGTCGCCCCCGCCGGACCGCGGTGTGCCGGGAATGGTGCCAAGGCGGGGGGTAAGCGGGCTTTCAAGCCGGGGCATCGCGGCCAGAAGACCACGGGTATAGGGGTGCGAGGGGGTGTCAAACAAAGCCTCGGCCTTGGCTTCTTCCATCACCCGACCGCCATACAAAACCGCCACCCGGTCGCAAAGACGCGCCACGACGCCAAGATCGTGGGTGACAAGCACGATGGCCGTCCCCGTCTCGCGCCCCAGTTCCGCCATCAGGTCAAGGACCTGCGCCTGAATGGTCACGTCCAGCGCGGTGGTGGGTTCGTCGGCCAGCAAAAGCTTGGGCCGCGCCAGCAGCGCCATCGCGATCATCACCCGCTGCCGCATGCCGCCGGAAAACTCATGCGGGTAAAGCCGGGCGCGACGCGCGGCATCGGGAATGCGGACGCGGTCCAGCATCCGCACACCTTCGGCCCGCGCATCGGCCCTGGACAGTCCCTTGTGGACGATCAGCCCTTCGGCCAGTTGATCGACAACCCGGGTATAGGGGTTCAGCGAGGTCATCGGGTCCTGGAAGATCATCGAGATGTCCTGGCCCCGCACCCGGTCAAGCTGCGCTTCGGTCAGCGCCAGCAGGTCTTGGCCCTGAAACAGCGCACGGCCCCCGGCCCTGCCGTTGGAGGCCAGCAGCCCCATCAGCGCATAAAGGATCTGGCTTTTGCCCGATCCGCTTTCACCGACGATGCCCAGCACCTCGCCCGGCGCAAGGTCAAGCGACACGCCATCGACGGCCACCGTTTCCCCCTGCGGCAGGCGGAAGCGGACGGTCAGGTCCTGCAGGGAAAGAAGCGGTTCAGCGGTCATTTGGGTCAAAGGCGTCACGCAGCCCATCGGCGATGAAGTTGAGGCAGAGAAGGACAAGGGCAAGCAGCACCCCCGGCAGCAAGAGAAGCCGCAAGTCGCTGTCCATCGCCGAGGTACCGGAAGAAATCAGGTTGCCCCAGCTGGCCTGCGGTTCCTTGATGCCGATCCCAAGGAACGACAGGAACGATTCCGAAAGGATCACTTCGGGCACCAGAAGGCTGCCGTAGACGATCACCACTGACATGCAGTTCGGCACGATATGTTCAAGGACGATCTGCCGACCGGTCATGCCACCGGCGCGGGCGGCCTCGATGAATTCGCGGCGGGCAAGGCTTTGCGCCTGCGCCCGGACGATGACGGCGGGGGTCAGCCACAGTGTGAAGACGATGGCGGCGAAAAGCGCAAGGTTGCCGCCGCCAAACAGAAGCGACAGCAGGATCACCAGGATCACATAGGGAAAGCCATAAAGGATCTCGACCGCGCGCATCATCAGGCCGTCGGCCCTGCCGCCGACAAAGCCCGCAACGGCCCCGTAAAGGACACCGATCACGCCTGCGACAAGTGCGCCCAGAAAGCCGATGGTCAAGGAAACTTGCCCGCCTTCCAGCACCCGGACCAGCAGGTCGCGACCGAATTCGTCGGTGCCGAAAAGATGCGGCCACTGGAAATGCGCCGGGGCAGAGATGAAGTCGAAATCGGCATCCTCGCCGGTAAAGGGGAATGCGTAGGGTCCGAAGAAGCAGCCCAGCACAATCAGCGCCAGAAGCCAGACCGAGGCCATGGCAAGATGGTTCTTGCGGAAACGGCGAAACTGCAGCCGCAAGGTCGACGCCGATGGCGGCGGCGCGGTTTCGCGGGAAAGGACATCAACGCTCATTGCGGATCCTCGGGTCAAGGATCGCGCGGATCACGTCGGTGCCGATGTTGAACAGGATCAAGAGCCCGCCATAAAGAAGCGTGATCCCCATGACCAAGGGGTAGTCCCGGTTCAGGGCAGCATCGACGAAATGCCGCCCGATTCCGGGGACGGCGAACATCGTCTCGATCAGGATCGAGCCGGTGATGATCGCGGCGGTTGCCGGGCCAAGATAGGCGATCACCGGCAAAAGCGCCCCGGTCAGGACATGCGAGGTCAGCACCCTGCGCCAGCCCACGCCCTTGGCCCGCGCAGTGCGGACGTGGTTTTCGCGCAGGGTCTCGATCATCGAGGTGCGGGTCAGGCGGCTGATATAGGCGATGTTCGGCAAGGCCAGCACGATCACCGGCAGGATCAGCGAACGCGCTCCGTCATTCACGCCGCCAACCGGAAACCACCCCAGTCGCAACGAAAAGAAAGCCTGGAACAAGGGGCCGATGACAAAGATCGGGACGGCGATGCCCACGACGCCAACCGTCCCCGCCAGATAGTCGGGGACCGAATTGCGCCGCAATGCCCCCGCCATGCCAAGGGCGATGCCAACCAGTGCCGCGATCACGATGGCCCAGAAGCCGATGGTCAGCGAATAGGGCAGGCCGCTGGCGATAAGGTCGTTGACCGAATAGTCGCGGTGCTTGGTCGAAGGGCCAAGGTCCCAGCGCAGGACGCCCCAGACAAATCGACCGAACTGCATCCACAGGGGTTCGTCCAGATGGAAGGCGGCCTCGATATTGGCCTGCACTTCCGGGCTGATCTTGCGATTGCGGGAAAACGGCCCTCCGGGGGCAAGGCGCATGACGAAAAAGGTCAGCGTGACCAACGCCGCCAGCGTCAGCCCCCCGTGCCACAGCCGTTTTCCGATGAATCGCAGCATGATATGCGGCCCGGGCGGGTGGCCCGCCCGGGCCTGTGCCCCTATTCCAGCGACATGAACTGGCTGTTGTGATAGCCCGCAGCCGAGGCTTCAAAGCCTTTGACATTGGGTTTCACCAGATGCCGGTAGGGTTCGATGGCCATGGGCGCGAAGATGTAGTCGTCCAAGAGGATGCGTTCCGCCTTGGCCAGACCGACATAGCGACCGGCCTTGTCCGGCACCTGCGCGGCTTCGTCCATCGCTGCCTCGAACGCCGGGCTTTCCCAACCATAGCCTGCCTCGGCCGAAGGGCGCATGTAGGACAGGAACGTCTCGGGTCCGGCAAAGTCGCCCACCAGGTTATCGGCAAAGATCGTCCAATCGTCGGTGTAGAACAGGTCCAGCCAGGCCTTGCGTTCCATCGAGTTCAGCTCGACCTCGGCCCCCAGCACTTTCTTCCACATCAGCGCAGCCCCTTGCGCGCGGCGGATGTTCACTTCGGCCACTGTCGTTGCAATTGACAGCTTCAGCGGATTGTCCGGCCCATAGCCCGCCTTGGCATAAAGCTCTTGCGCCAAGGCCTCGCGTTCGGCCTGGGTCATGGCAGCTTCGGCGATCTGGGGGGCAGGATAGTCAGGATCAAAACCCCCGGCATAAGACAGGGTCGGCACGCCGCCCGCCTTGACGATCTTGCCCTCGAGCACCTCACGGTCCAAGGCCAGCGACAGCGCGCGGCGCAGGTCGAGGTTGGCAAGGTCGGGGTTCGACAGGTTGAAGCTGTAGTAGATCAGATAGGTCGACCCGAAGACCCGCACCTCATCGGGGGTTTCCGCCGTCAGCCGTTCCAGATCGGCCAGCGGAATGTCATAGGTGATGTCCAGTTCACCCGCCTGATAGCGTTTCAGTTCGGTGCCCACGTCTTCGGTGACGTGATACTTGACGAAGGGGATCTTCACGTTGGCCGCGTCCCAGTAGTTCGGGTTTTTCTCCAGCAGCACATGGCTTTGCGGGACGACTTCCTTGATGACATAGGCCCCGTTCGACACGACCTGCGCCGGATCGATGAATGCCGCCGCGCCGCCTGCGGCAAAGCTGGGGGAATGCAGGGGCGCAAGCTGGAACGACCCCATCAGGTCCAGGATATGGGGCGCGGGCGTGTCCATCTCGATTACCACAGTGCGGTCATCCGGCGCAGTCATGCCAAGGACGGCTGGGTCCTTCGTCTCGGCATTTGCAAGGGCTCCGGCGCCTTTGATCTGGATGGTGGAATAGAAGTAATAGCCCTTTTCCGACACCGTGTCGGGGTTCAGCGTCCGCAGCACGCCGTTGACGAAATCCTGCGCGACCAGCGGATCGCCGTTCGACCATTTCAATCCTTCGCGCAGATGGAAGGTATAGGTCTTGCCGTCATCGCTGACGTCCCAGCTTTCGGCGGCGCCGGGGATGATCTTGCCGGTCGGGTCAAAGTTGACCAGCCCTTCATAGGCATCCGCCAGAATCCAGCCCGCTGCGGCGTCAAAGTTCACCTGCGGGTCAAGCGAGGACCATTCCGATCCCACGCCCCTGTCCAGCGTATCGTCCGCCAGCGCCGGGGTGGTCGCCAGCGCCAGAGCCATGGCGGCACCGGCCAGCCAGCGCGCCCATCCCTTTCCTTGTCCGATCATGTTGTCTCTCCCGGTTGGTTATCGTTGTTCAGTTCGATAGAAGCTCGCCCTGCCGCCGAACCTCTTGCCCGGCCACATGGCACAGGCCTTGTCCCTTCAGGCACGAGGTCCAAAGTTCCTGCCGGAACAGAAGGCCGGTCGTCGGCGCGGTGATCTCGACCCGGCGGCGGGTCGTGGGGTCGGTGACATGGCCAAGGACTTGGCCTTCGGTCACCCGGTCCCCCACCGAGGTGACCCAGGTGACAATCCCGCCCATCGGGGCCATGAATTCCAGCGCACCCGCCAAGGGGGCGGTTTCGGCGGCGGGATGGATCGGGGCAGGGCCGCCCGTGACCGCGCCAACGGCAGACAGGAATGCCATCAACCCCTGTGCATCGGTCATGGCTACCGGGTCCGACACGTCATGCTGCCCGCGATATTCCAGCGTCGTTGCAAAGCAGGGGTCGGGGATCGGGTGACCCTGGAACCGCGCGCGCAGGGTCCGCCAGGGGGCGGTATGCGCCTCGTCAAAGGCATTGCCGCCCGACAGATCCTCCAGAAGTGCCAGTTTCGAGCCGACGGCGCGGCCCAGAACCTCGCCTACCTCGGCCATTGCAGAGGACGTGTAGTGATGCATCACCGCAAAATGGTCGCAGTGCAGGTCAAGGACGTGGTCGGCATCGCAGGACCCCTGCACCAACCGCAGGCGAAGTTCGTCGACCTCGGTCTCGGGCTCCTGCGCGGCAAGGGCTGTTCCAAAGGCCTGCCGGATCGCCGCCACATTCGCAGCGGCGTCCGGGCCAAGCTGACCCTCCAGCGCGTCGCCGGTCAGAGCCGCCAGATCGGGATAGCCCCGGTTGAAGTTGTTCGCCCCTTCCAGATCGCGCCGCCCGATCGGCTTGTGCAGCAGCCATTCCGACAGGCCGATCGGGTTCGCCAAGGGAACGACAACGACGTGGCCGGGGATGCGGCCTTCGGCTTCGGCCTGATCCAGAAGGTCCATCAGGTGATAAAGCGCCAAGGGACCGGGCATTTCATCGGCATGAAGGCCACCCTGCAGATAGACCTTGGGCCTTGCACCGGACCTGCCCCAATGATGCCGGGTCAGGCTTCGCGTGGTTCCCGGACTTGGCCCCGTCAGGTCAACATTCTCGGTTTGCATCTGCACCTCTGGTCTGACTGACCATATGATCAAAACATTGCGCCCGTGCCTTCGGGCAAGTCAAGCTTGGGCATTCGTCAGATGTGGTCTCGGGGGATTGCCTCTTGCCACTTGCGGCGATGGATTTCAGTGCCGTTCTCAAGGATCACGATTTCAGCGCCAAAGTGGAAATGTGTCAGATCGCAGGACATGCGGCCCGTGCTTTCATGGACAAACACCCCATCCCCGCGGATCTGTTCCACGCGATAGGCGGTTTCGGTGACGGCTGACAGCGGGTCGCCCTCGGTGATGATGTATCGGGCATGCCCGGTTGACCGTTGGCGGATGCCGATGTCGGGCATCTCGTGATCATAGGTCCAACGCGGGAAATCGACGGTGATCTGGCCGGACAGAAGGTCGCGCTGCACCCGTCTTGGGTGACCGGGCGGCATCGGATGGTCGATGACCGGCGTCTGCGGCGCGGCCTCGGGCGGATCGAATTCGCGCAAGGCGGCGTCCTCGGCACGGGGCGGGCGGACGGGCAGGCTCAGCGCCGTCGCCCCAAGGTCCAACGTCAGCGTCGCCGCTTCGGGCGAGGGCCAGGCGATGGGCCAGTAGCTGGAGGAGACCGACAGCGCGATCCGGTGGCCAGCCGGGAAGGCATGGGCGATGTCGTCCAGGTCCACCTCGACCTCGATGAACTGACCGGGGGTCAGGACCTGCGGCCTGTCATGCCCCTGCCAATGCGTCAGGTTCATCAGACCGACAGTCACCCGGGTCGAAGCACCGTCCGGCGCCACATCGTTCAGCCGCACCGCGACCAAGGCCATGGGCTTGTCCGAGGCAACCCGCAGCCGCAGCTTCGGCGCACCCAGGATTTCCAACCGGTCCGGCAGCGGGTCGGTCACCCAGACCAGCGACCCCGCGTCATCCTCGCGCTGGTCGGTCGGCCAATCGGCATCGCCGCCATAGCGCCCGATCTCACCCGCCGCATTGCCGACCCAAAGGGGCGAGCAGACCCGCGCTGTACCAGGTTCCGCTGCCCCGCGCAGCGACCCGCCGACCGGATGCAGAACCCAAGGGCGGATACGGGGCGAAGGCCAGACCGCCTCGCCCACCCAACGCCCCGGTCGATCTGAATAGCAGGTCTTCGGCGGCACGCTCTCCTGCATCCAGACCCGCAGCGCGGGTTCATCCATGATCCCGGTGTCACGCCCCTTCATCCAGTGATCGCACCAGCGCAGCACCTCTTGCAGCCAGCCGATGGCGGGTTCGACCGTCACGTCCTGCGGGAACGAATGTGCCCATGGGCCAACCAACCCCCGACAGGGCGCGGTCATCCCGGCCAGAAGACGCGGCACCGCCTCCGAGTAATTGTCGGCCCAACCCGACACCGCATAGACCGGGATCTTGATGGCCGAGAAATCCTCGCAGACCGACCCGTGCCGCCAATACTCATCCCGCCGCTGATGGCGCATCCAGATCAAGCCCCAGGGGGTGTTCGCCTCGATCCGCTGCATCCAGATGTCACGCCAGCCGGGGCCATGCAGCGCCGGGTCAGGCGGCAGGTCCATCCCGGCAACCATCGTGCCTGACCAGTCGATGTTGTCCTTGCTCAGACACCCACCGATATAATGCACATCCGTCGCATAGCGGTCGTCGGTGAAGCCCACCGCGATCACCGTCTTCAGCGCAGGCGGTTGCAGCGCAGCAATCTGCAGCCCGTTGAACCCGCCCCAGCTGATCCCGATCATCGCGACCTGCCCGTCGCACCAGTCTTGCGCCGCAATCCAGCCGATCAGGTCGCAGCCATCGGCCAGTTCAACCGCCGAATACTCGTCGTCGATCACCCCTTCGCTTTCGCCGCAACCCCGGATGTCGACCCGCAGGCAGGCATAGCCATTGCCCGCCAGATACATGTGCAGCCCCTGATCCCGCCCGCGCGTGCCGTCATGCTTGCGGTAAGGCAGGTATTCCAGAATTGCCGGAACCTTGCCCGCACCTTTCGGCCTCCACAGCTTCGCCGCAAGCCGCGTGCCGTCGGGCAGCGGGATGAAGAGGTTTTCGACAACCTCTACCTCATGTGGGAAGCTGGTTCTTGTCGTGGGCAATGGGGTCTCCTTGTTGAACGATCATGCAATAAGGAATCGCGACCTGTCAAACGCTACTTGACCGAAGCCGCTTTCGCCTCTTACTGTACAATTGTTCAACAAGACCGCGTAAGCGGAAATGGAGGAGTTGATGCGCCAGCGCCGCCCCGCCCGTGCCGTGAATGCGATCCCACAGCCAAGCTTTGGTCAGCGCCCCCGTCCCTATGACCCGATCCGCGTCATCTCGGATGATCAGGTCGAGGCGATCCATCAGGCCGCGCTGAAGCTTCTCGCCGAACAGGGCATGCGCGTCCTGAACGCGCGGGCCATCGACCATTTCCGCCGCGCCGGGGCACGGGTTGACGGCAGCATGGTCTATCTGGACCCCGGCTTCGTGACCGAGCGTCTGGCGACAGTCCCCCGCACCTTCACCATCGCCGCCCGCAACCGGGCCAAGGACCTGCGCTTTGGCGGCAATGACATGGTGTTTTCCACCGTCGGCGGTCCGGCCTATGCGATGGACCTTGACCGCGGTCGCCGCGACGGCACCCTGCAGGACATGCAGGATTTCCTGCGCATCTGCCAAAGCCTGAACGTGATCCAGCAGGAATCCGGCGGCCCGCTGGAGCCGATGGACCTGCCTGCAAGCACGCGGCATCTGGACCTTTACCTGTCCCAGATCACCCTTCTGGACAAAAGCTGGAACCTGAATGCGCTGGGGACCGAGCGCACGATGGACGGCCTGACCATGGCCGCGATCACCATGGGCTGGTCGCTGGACGATCTGGCCCGCCAGCCGATGATGATGGGGGTGATCAACACCAACTCGCCCCGCCAACTGGACGACCCGATGAGCCAGGGTCTGATGACCTTGGCCGAACACGGGCAGGTGGCAATCGTCACGCCCTTCACCCTTGCGGGGGCGATGGCCCCGGTCAGTCTTGCAGGCGCGCTTGTCCTGCAACATGCGGAGGCGATGTTCGGTGTCTGCTTGACCCAGATCGTCCGCCCCGGCGTGCCGGTGATGTATGGCGGCTTTACCTCGAACGTCGACATGAAGACCGGCGCCCCCGCCTTTGGCACGCCCGAATACACCAAGGCCGCGCAGGCCAGCGGCCAACTGGCGCGGCGGATCGGGGTGCCTTTCCGGTCCTCGAACACCACGGCGGCCAATGCCATCGACGCGCAGGCGGCCTATGAATCGCTCATGTCGCTTTGGGGCTGCCTGATGGGCGGGGCGCATCTGATCATCCACGGCGCGGGCTGGATGCATGGTGGTTTGACGGCAAGCTTCGAAAAGCTGATTCTGGATGCCGAGCTTCTGGGGATGATGCAGTCCTACTTCAAACCTATCGAAGTCACCGAGGAGTCGCTGTCGCTGGACGCCATCGCCGAGGCCGGGGTCGGCGGCCATTTCTTCGGCACCGCCCAGACCATGGCGCAGTACGAAACCGCCTTTCATCCGCCGATGCTGTCGAACTGGGACAACTTTCCCACCTGGCTCTCCAAGGGGTCGGAAGAGGCCCCGGCGCGGGCTAACCGGATCTGGAAGGACCTCTTGGCCAACTACGAACAGCCCCCGCTGGACCCCGGCATTCTGGAAGAGCTTGAGGCCTTCGTCGCCCGCCGCAAGGCCGAAGGCGGCGCGCCGACGAACTGACGCTGCGGTCATTCCGGTCCCGCCTCTGCCCGATTCCCTTGCATGGTTAACGCCCCTTGCGCCCCAAGGGATGGAAGACGGAAGGAAGACAAAAGGAAGACGGTTTCTTGCCACGCCAAATCCCGCCAACCCCCTGAATTAATGCAGAGTTCCCCATAGAACGCTGCAAAGCTGCTTCCGCGTCATTTCCCCGCCCATCCCTTCCCTTCGCCGAACCTTGCGCTAGGATGACCGAAAGTCATGAGGCACCATGCGCCGTTACCTCTTCCTGAAATCAAGTGCCCGCCCCGGCGGCAATACCGAAGCCGTCGCGCGCTTGGCCGCTGCCCACCTGGCACCCGAGGCGCAGGATTGGCGCGACCTGACCGATCCCGCCCTGCCAGTCTTTCAAGACCTCCGCCACGGGGCCACTTATGGCCCACCCGAAGGCGTGGCGCTGGACCTGTGTCAGGCGACTTTGGAGGCGACTGACATTGTGATGGTCGCGCCCCTCTACTGGTTCGGTTTGCCCAGCCCGGCCAAGCTATACCTTGACCACTGGTCGCACTGGATGCGGTTGCCCGACCTAAACTTCAAACCCCTGATGCGGCAAAAGACCATGTGGCTGGTGATGGCGCATGCCTCCTCCTCGCCCGAAGAAATCGCCCCTGCGGTCGGAACCCTGCGGCTGTCGGCGGAATACCTTGGCGTGACCTGGGGTGGCGCGCTTTTCATCGACGCAAACGCCCCCGGCGCATGGGCTGAAGACACGGCGGCGGTTGAACGGGCCAAGGGCTTCCTCCCGGCCTGACCCTTTAATCGTTCAGGATCAGCCCCAGCCCGTGACGCGACAGGCGCTCCACCCCATCGGGTTTGACCAGCACCGAATGGCCTAGGGTCATCGCCTCACCCGCCTCGCTGTCCATCAGGATCATGTGCAAGAAGAACACCTGACCTTCCTGCATGATCAATGGGTTACCCTCGTAGAACATCGGGAAATCGACCCAGATCGGGTTGTAGACCGCCCCCATCCCATAACCGCAGGCCTTCAGCCGCGCATGGCCCAACCCGTGGGCATCAAACACCCGCGCATGGGCGTCATAGACATCACCCATCGGCTGACCGGGGCGGATTGCCCCCTCGCAAGCCTCGATCGCCTCGACCGCCGCCGCATGCATCTTGCGGTGATGGTCGCTTGCGCGACCGACCAGAATGGTCCGCATCATTGCCGCATGATAGCGGGCATAGGCCCCCGACCATTCCAGCGTCAGCTGATCCTTCGCGTCCAGATGCCTGCGGCCCGAGTAATACCGGCAGAGCAGCGCCCCCGGACCTGAGCCGATGATGAACTCATTCCCCGCGTAATCCCCGCCGCCCTTGAAGACAGCACCCTGCATCGCGGCCAGAATATCGCCCTCGAACGCACCGGGCCGTGCCAGCGCAATCGCCTGATCCAGCGCATCGTCGGACAGCGCAGCGGCGCGGCGGTGCATCTCGATCTCGGCGGGCGACTTCACCCGCCGCAGCGCGCGGATCAGGTCCGAAGCCTCGATCAGGCCGGGGATCGCGGCATGCAGCGCCCGCCCCGTCTTGTCGGTCAACCCGACCGTATCGGATTCATAGCCGACCTTGCCCGTCACCCCCAGATCGGCCAGAAGCCGCGCCAGATTGGCCGCCGGGTTCACGCCCTCGATATCCTGCCAGATGTGGATTTCACTGTCCGACAGGGTCGAGGTCAACCGCGCCTGACGCAAATCCGGCATCCGGGTCAAAAGGTGCAATTCTCCCTTTGCGGTCAATACCATGCACTGGAACATGGCAAAGCCGAAGGTGTCATAGCCGGAAATCCAGTAGTGGCTTTCAGGCGCGAGCATGAGCAGGGCATCAAGACCGGCAGCCTGAACGGCGGCACGGGCCTGGGCTTGGCGGGCGGCATATTCAGCCGGTGTGAAATGCAAGGGCATGGCGGCAGGAAACTCTACCGAAAGCCCGCGGTCAAGTGTTGCATCCGGTCGCCCTTCGGGCCACCAAAGGGCAAGGCAGGAGGGCAGCCATGACCGCGTGGGAATTCTGGATCGACCGGGGCGGCACCTTTACCGATGTCGTGGGCCGCGCGCCGGATGGGCATCTGGTGACCGCGAAGCTTCTGTCGGAAAACCCCGAGCGTTACCCCGATGCCGCCGTTCAGGGAATCCGCGACTGTCTGGGGCTTACGGCGGGCCAGCCGATCCCCATTGGCGCGATTGCCGCCGTCAAGATGGGCACTACGGTCGCCACCAATGCATTGTTGGAGCGGAAGGGCGAAAGGGTTGCCCTTCTGATCACCGAGGGTTTCGGTGATTTGCTTCGCATCGGCACACAGGCGCGACCTGCCCTCTTTGACCTGAACATCAAGCGGCCAGACCTTTTGTATGAAGCGGTTTTCGAAGTCCCCGGCCGACTGGATGCCGAAGGCGAGGAGGTCCGCCCTCTGGACGAAACCACCGTTGCCAAAGCGCTGGAGGAGGTGCGAAAGGCCGGGATCAAGGCCGTCGCCGTCGCCCTGATGCACGGCCACGTGAACCCCGCGCATGAGGCGCGTGTCGGCCAGATGGCGCGTGAGGCCGGGTTCACTCAGGTCTCGCTGTCGCATCAGGTTTCGCGCCTTGCGAAACTGGTGCCGCGTGGCGATACGACCGTGGTTGATGCCTACCTCTCGCCGATCCTGCGCCGCTATGTGGCGCAGGTAGAAGGGGCTTTGGACATGGGCCGGGCAACCGGGCGGCTTCTGTTCATGCAGTCGAATGGCGGGTTGACCGAGGCCGGGCGCTTTCAGGGCAAGGACGCGATCCTCTCCGGCCCCGCAGGTGGTATCGTCGGCATGGTCCGCACCGGGGAAGCGGCAGGTTTCGACCGGCTGATCGGGTTCGACATGGGCGGCACATCGACCGATGTCAGCCACTACGCCGGTCATTACGAACGGTCGTTCGAGACCGAAGTAGCAGGCGTCCGGATGCGCGCGCCGATGATGGACATCCACACCGTGGCAGCGGGCGGTGGGTCGATCTGCACGTTCCGCGACGGGCGATTCCAGGTCGGCCCAGAAAGCGCCGGGGCCAATCCGGGCCCGGCAAGCTACCGCCGGGGCGGGCAGCTGACGATCACCGATTGCAATGTGATGCTGGGGCGTCTGTCGCCCGCGCATTTCCCCGCCGTCTTCGGCCCGAATGGCGACCAGAAGCTGGATGCCGAGGTTGTGCGGCAGAAGTTCGCGGCACTGGCTGCCGATGTGGCAAAGGTGACAGGTCGTCTCGACCCGCCTGAAGTCATCGCCGAAGGCTTCCTCCGCATCGCCATCGACAACATGGCCAATGCGATCAAGAAGATATCCGTCCAGCGCGGCCATGACGTGACCGGTTATGCCCTGCAATGCTTTGGTGGCGCGGGCGGGCAGCATGCCTGTGGCGTGGCCGATGCGCTTGGCATGCGGACGGTGTTCATCCACCCGCAGGCGGGCGTCCTGTCGGCCTTCGGCATGGGACTTGCCCATCTGCGCGCCTTGCGTGAGGCGCAGTTCGACGCGCCGCTTTCGGATATCGCGAACGCACATTCACGAATCTTGGCACTTGCCGATGAAGCCCGCGCCGAATTGACGGCCCAAGGCATCGCCGACCCCGGCCTGGCCCTGACGGCGCATTTGCGCTATGAGGGGCAGCACCAGTCGCTCCCGGTCCCCTTCGCCGACCGCGGCGAGATGGAAGACGCCTTCGCCGCCGCCCATCAGGCCCGCTTCGGCTTTACCTCGCCCGAACGCGCGCTTCTGTTCGAGATGCTGGCGGTCGAGGCCGAAGGCGGCGGCGCGGACCTGCCCGACATGGCACCGGGTACCGGGGCTGGCCAACCCACCGACCGGCTGACAATCTGGGCGGGCGGCCAATGGCAGGACGTCCCCCTATACCGGCGCGAGGCCTGCGGCACCGCAACGGTGATCACCGGCCCCGCCGTCATCACCGAGGCCACGGCCACGACTGTTATCGAACCCGGCTGGCAGGCGCAGGTGGACGGGCAAGCGAACCTGATCCTGCGCCGCGTCGCTGAAATCGCCCGCCCACCGGCTGCGGGAACCCGCGCCGACCCGGTGCTGCTGGAGGTGTTCAACAACCTTTTCATGTCGGTCGCCGACCAGATGGGAGCGACCTTGGCGAACACCGCCTGGTCGGTCAACATCAAGGAACGGCTGGATTTTTCCTGCGCGATCTTCGACGCAACCGGGGATTTGGTCGCCAATGCCCCCCATGTGCCGGTGCATCTGGGCTCCATGTCCCACGCGGTCAAGACCGTCATCAAGGCCGTGGGAGCGACGGCGCAAGAGGGAGACGCGTGGATGCTGAACGCCCCTTGGAACGGCGGCACGCATCTGCCCGACGTGACGGTGATCACGCCAGTTTTCGTGGCCGGAAAGGCCGCCTTCTGGCTGGGTTCGCGCGGGCACCATGCCGATATCGGCGGGCGCACGCCGGGCTCAGCCCCACCCGACAGCAAGACGATCGAGGAGGAAGGCGTCGTCATCGACCTGTTCCCGCTGGTCGTGCGCGGCACCCTTCGCGAAGCCGAAACCCGCGCGCTGCTGGCGTCTGGCCGCTGGCCCTGCCGGTCACCCGATCAGAACATGGCCGACCTCAAGGCCCAGATCGCCGCGAATGAGACGGGGCGCCGCGAACTCCTCCGCGTCGTCGCGCTGCACGGGGCAGATACGGTCGCCGCCTACATGACCCATGTCCAGATGAACGCCGAAGCCTGCGTGCGGGACGTGATCGACCGGCTCAAGGACGGCGAATATATCTATCCGATGGATATCGGAACGACCATTCAGGTATCGGTCAAGGTCGACCACAAGGCCCGCTCGGCAGTGATCGACTTCACCGGCACCAGCCCGCAGCACGCTGGCAACTACAATGCCCCACAGGCGGTGACGCGGGCGGTGGTCCTGTATGTGTTCCGCACGCTGGTGGGCAAGCCGATCCCGCTGAACGAAGGTTGCCTTGCACCGCTGACGATCATCGTTCCCGAAGGCACGCTGCTGAATCCCGTTTCCCCGGCGGCGGTGATCGCGGGAAATACCGAGGTCAGCCAGTCCGCCTGCAACGCGCTTTACGGTGCCTTGGGCGTGGTCGCGGCGGCGCAGGGCACGATGAACAACTTCATCTGGGGCAATGACCGGTTCCAGAACTATGAGACCATCGCGGGTGGCACCGGGGCAGGGCCGGGCTTCAACGGTTGCGATGCCGTGCAAAGCCACATGACCAACACCCGGATGACCGACCCCGAAGTGCTGGAGAAACGCTTCCCGGTGCGGCTGGAGGAATTCTCCATCCGCCAGGGCTCCGGCGGTAAAGGCCAATGGCACGGCGGCAACGGGGCCACGCGCAGGCTGCGGTTCCTGTCGCCGGTCACGGTCACCACGCTGTGTGGCAGTCGCAGGGTTGCGCCATTTGGCGGGGCGGACGGTGGTCCGGGGGCGGTCGGAGAGAACCTCGTCCACTGGCCGGATGGGTGGGTGCAAAACCTGAAGGGCAACGACGAATGCAACCTTCCCGCAGGCGCGGTGTTCGAGATGCGTACCCCTGGCGGCGGTGGCTGGGGGGCCTGACCCGCCCCTCATCCAGCCTGACGGCAGTCTTCGGTCAGCGATGACAGCCGTCAGGCTGGAAAACCGGCCCCTCAGGGCCTGACACCCCCCGTCGCCTCGGTCACCCTGTCGGCCGCATCCCGGACCAACGCGCCGATCCTTGCCGCATCCGACAGGCCCACCCGGAATGCCGGACCCGAGACCGAAAGGCCCGCCACCGGTTCGCCGTAAGCGTTGAAGATCGGGGCCGCGATGCAGCGCATCCCTTCGGCCCGTTCCTGATCGTCAATGGCAAAGCCGCGATCCCGCGTGTGCTCAAGGTCGCGCAGAAGCGAACTGTCCGAGGTGATCGTCAGGCTGGTGAACTTCTCCAGCCCCTTCCGCTCCAGAATGGACCGGACCCGATCTTCCGGATACCAGGCCAACAGCGCCTTGCCGATTCCGCTGGAATGCATCGGCCCCTTGGTTCCCGGCGGAAAGAAGGCGCGGATCGCCTCGCTCGCCTCGATCTGGGCCACGAACATTACCTCGTCGCCCACTTCGATCCCCAGATTGGCCGTCTCTCCCGTTTGCCGCATCAGCGCTTCCATCGGCTGGCGCGCCCGTTCGACAACCTTGGTCCGGCGCAGAAAGGCCGAGCCCACGCGAAACGCCCCCGGCCCGACATGCCAGAACTGGCCCGGCTCCTCGACCTCGACCATGCCATGGCCCTGCAGCGTCACCAGCGCGCGAAAGACGGTGGCGACAGCCTCGCCCATGGTCTCACTGATTTCCGACAAAGTGCGCCCCGGATGGGCCGCGACATGGGACAGAACCTCCATCCCTCGGTCCAGCGCCTGCACGGTGTTCTGGTCGGTCTTGTCATGAAAGGCCTTGGGTCGGCCGCGGGTTTTTTGTGCCATGCGAAGAGCCTTTCAAAGCGGTGAAAAAGCGCAAGGGGTTGATCGGAAGCATATTTAACATGAGTCGAACAAAATGAAAAATCTTTTCGAAAAAATTGTTTAACTCATCCTTCGGCCCTAGTCTTCACCTATCGAAAGGGAGACAAAGCCCATGTCCAGCCAGAACCCAGTCTTCATTCCCGGCCCCACGAATATTCCGGACTCGGTCCGCAAAGCCTGCGACATGGCCACGATTGACCATCGTAGCCCGGCCTTCGCCCGGATGTTCAAACCCGCCGTCGAAGGCGTGCGCCGGGTGCTGAAGATGGCGCAAGGCGAGGTCATCCTGATCCCCTCGACCGGCACCGGCGGGTGGGAGGCAGCGATTTCCAACACCCTCTCGCCCGGCGATACCGTGCTGGCGGCGCGGTTCGGCATGTTCAGTCATCGCTGGATCGACCTTTGCCAGCGCCACCGGCTGGACGTCGAGGTGATCGAAACGCCCTGGGGCGAAGGTGCCCCGCTTGCCGCCATCGAAAAGGCGCTGAAGGCTGACAAGAACCACCTGATCAAGGCGGTGCTTGCGACCCACAACGAAACCGCAACGGGCGTGAAATCCGATATCGCCGGTATCCGCCGCGCGATGGATGCCGCTGGCCACCCGGCGCTGCTGTTCGTCGACGGGGTGTCGTCGATTGCCTCGATGCCCTTCGACTTCACCGCCTGGGGCGTCGACATCGCCGTCGCGGGCAGCCAGAAGGGCTTTATGCTGTCTGCGGGCCTAGCGATCCTGGGCGTCAGCCCAAAGGCCATCGCGGCGATGGAAACGGCCCGGCTTCCCCGCACCTTCTTTGATTTCAAGGACATGCTGACGTCCTACGCCCGTGGCGGCTATCCCTATACCCCGGCTGTCGGCCTGATCGCGGGCCTTGCCCACTCCATCGACCTGCTGGAGGACGAGGGGCTGGAGAACGTCTACGCCCGCCACCACCGCCTCGCCGAAGGCGTCCGCCGCGCCGTCGCTGCCTGGGGCATGACGCCTTATGCCAAATCGCCCGACCTTTGTTCCGACACGGTGACCGCCGTGAAAGTGCCCGAAGGCTGCAACGGCACCGATCTCGTGCAACTGGCCGCCTCGAAATACGGCATGGCCTTTGGCGTCGGCTTGGGTGAGGTCGCGGGCAAGGTGTTCCGCATCGGCCATCTGGGCATGCTGACCGATGCCATGGTCCTCTCGGGCCTCTGCGTGGCCGAAATGTGCATGGCGGATCTTGGCTGGCCGGTGAAACTCGGCTCGGGCATCGCCGCCGCGCAGGAGTATTATCGCGGCACGGTGCCAGCCATGGCGCTGGCCGCCGAATGAGCGAGGCGAAGATGTATATCCCCACCTACGACGACATGCTTGCCGCGCATGACCGCATCCGGCCCCATATCCGCCAGACCCCGGTCCGCACCTCGGACTACCTGAACGACCTGACCGGCGCGCAGCTGTTCTTCAAATGCGAGAATTTCCAGGAGCCCGGCGCCTTCAAGGTCCGTGGCGCGACGAATTCCGTCTTCGGACTGACCGATGACCAGGCGAAGAAGGGCGTCGCCACCCATTCCAGCGGCAACCATGCCTCGTGCCTCAGCTACGCCGCCATGTTGCGCGGCATTCCCTGCAATGTCGTGATGCCGCGCACGGCCCCCCAGGCCAAGAAGGACACCGTCCGCCGCTATGGCGGGGTGATCACCGAATGCGAACCCTCGACCTCCTCGCGCGAGGAGACCTTCGCCAAGGTCCAGGCCGCCACCGGGGGCGATTTTGTCCACCCCTACAACGACCCCCGCGTCATCGCCGGGCAGGGCACCTGCGCGCGTGAGTTCATCGAACAGACCGGCGGGCTTGACATGGTCGTGGCCCCCATCGGCGGCGGCGGCATGATCTCGGGCACCTGCCTGACGCTCTCCACCCTCGCCCCCGAAACCAAGGTGATCGCTGCCGAGCCCGAACAGGCCGACGACGCCTATCGCAGCTTCAAGGCCGGTCACATCATCGCCGACGACGCGCCGAAGACCATCGCTGACGGGCTTCTGGTGCCGTTGAAGGACCTGACCTGGCATTTCGTCAAGAACCACGTCAGCGAGATCTACACCGCCTCCGACCCCGAAATCATCGACGCGATGAAACTGATCTGGAAGCACCTGCGCGTGGTCATGGAACCTTCCAGCGCGGTTCCGCTTGCGGCCATCCTCAAGAACCCGCAAGCCTTCCGGGGCAAACGGGTCGGCATCATCCTCACCGGCGGCAACGTCGACCTTGACAAACTCCCCTGGATGAAAGGGTAACACCATGAACAAACAGACGAATTTCGAAGGTTACGAGGTCGGCTACGACATCCCCGCGCTGCCCGGCATGGATGAGGCGGACATCCAGACCCCCTGCCTGATCCTGGACCTCGACGCGCTGGAGCGGAACATCAAGAAGATGGGCGATTATGCCAAGTCGCACGGCATGCGCCACCGCAGCCACGGCAAGATGCACAAATCGGTCGACGTGCAGAAACTGCAGGAAAGCCTCGGCGGCGCGGTCGGCGTCTGCTGCCAGAAAGTGTCCGAAGCGGAAGTCTTCGCCCGTGGGGGCATCAAGGACATTCTGGTGTCGAACCAGGTCCGCGACCCCGCCAAGATCGACCGCCTCGCCCGCCTGCCGAAATACGGCTGCCGGACCATCGTCTGCGTCGATGATCTGGCCAATGTCGCCGACCTGTCGAAAGCCGCCAGCAAGCACGGCACCACGCTGGAAGTCTTCGTCGAGATCGACTGCGGCGCGGGCCGCTGTGGCGTGAAGACGCCCGAGGAAGTCGTCGCCATCGCCAAGGCCGTCGCCGCAGCGCCGGGGCTGAAATTCACCGGCATCCAGGCCTATCAGGGCGCGATGCAGCACATGGACAATTACGCCGACCGCAAGGCCAAGCTCGACACCGCCATCGCCCAGGTCAAGTCCTGCGCCGATGCGCTGGAAGCGGCGGGCCTGAAAGCAGACCTCGTCTCGGGCGGCGGCACCGGGTCCTACTATTTCGAAAGCAATTCAGGCGTCTACAACGAGCTTCAGTGCGGCTCCTACGCCTTCATGGATGCCGATTACGGTCGCATCCTCGATGAAAACGGCCATCGGATCGACCAGGGCGAATGGGAAAACGCGCTCTTCATCCTCACCAGCGTGATGAGCCATGCCAAAGCCGACAAAGCCATCGTCGACGCGGGCCTCAAGGCCCAGTCGGTCGACAGCGGGCTTCCGGTGGTCTTCGGGCGCACGGATGTAAAATACGTCAAATGCTCCGACGAACATGGCGTGGTCGAGGACCCGCAGGGCGTGCTGAAAGTGAACGACAAGCTCCGCCTCGTCCCCGGCCACTGCGACCCGACCTGCAACGTGCATGACTGGTATGTCGGCGTAAGGAACGGCAAGGTCGAGGTGGTCTGGCCGGTCTCCGCCCGGGGCAAGGCCTACTAGGTCTTTCTCTTCTCCAAATATCCCGCGGGGTCCGGGGGCGCGCAGCCCTCGGTCCTAGGCCAGCCGGAAGGACCGTCCAATGCTCATCATCCCCGAAGCCCTCATCGCCCAGCTTGTCACCCCGGAAGACGCCTTCCGCGCGGTCGAAGCCTGCTTCGCCTCGATGGCGCGGGGGGATGCCTACAACTTCCCCGTAGTGCGTGAGGCCTTGGGCGAGGGGCGGCAATACGGCTTCAAATCCGGGTTGGATCGGGCAGGGGCGATGCTTGGCGTCAAGGCGGGTGGCTATTTCCCCGGCAATGCCGACAAGGGGATGATCAACCACCAGTCCAGCGTGTTCCTGTTCGACCCCGAAACCGGTCGCCCTCAGGCCATGGTCGGTGGCAACCTGCTGACCGCGCTGCGCACGGCTGCCGCCTCGGCCCTCTCCATCGACCGTCTGGCACGGAAGGACGCCCGCACCCTCGGCATCGTCGGCGCTGGCCACCAGGCGGGCTTCCAGCTGCGCGCCGCCGCCCGCACCCGGCGGTTTGAACGGGTCATCGCCTGGAACCTGCATCCCGACATGCTGCCGAAACTCGGTGCCGTCGCTGCAGAACTCGGCCTGCCGTTCGAGGCGGTCGATCTGCCCCGGATGCGCGAGGCGGATGTGATCATCACCATCACCTCCTCGCCCGCCGCCAGCCTGATGGCCGCCCATGTCAGCCCCGGCACGCACCTGGCCTGCATGGGCACTGACACCAAGGGCAAGCAAGAGGCCGACCCCGCCCTGGTCGCTGCGGCGCAGGTCTTCACCGACGAAGTCGCCCAGTCCATCACCATCGGCGAGGCGCAGCACGCCGTCGCCGCAGGCACGCTGGACGCAAGCTCCATCACCCCCTTGGGCGACGTCCTGATCGGCCGCCACCCCGGCCGCCACGGTGCAGAGGAGATCACCCTGTTCGACGGCACCGGTGTCGGCCTGCAGGACCTGGCCGTCGCCGCAGTGGCGGTCACCCGGGCGCGTGAGCGGGGCCTTGGGATCGAGGTCGGGGTCTGAGAACCGCCAAATTCCTTAGGGAAGGAATTTGACAAATTTCTTGCTTAAGAAAATTGGCTCCTTGCCTGCGTCGCGCCGCATTGTGACGGGCACAAGATTTGTGCAGGCGGCAGTTGAACTGGCTGCAAACCCGTGTTGAGACTGGATTGTCCGGCAGGCGAAGGGGCAAGGGATGCGGGTTTTCATCAACGGGTTCGGGCGGATCGGGCGGTCGGTCCTGCGGGCCTATCTGCAGTCGCCTGACCGCTGGCCGGGGCTTGATATCGCCGGGATCAACGACATCGCCGCGCCCGAGATGTGCGCCTATCTTTTCGAATTCGACAGCGTTTTCGGCCCCTGGCGCGGCCAGGTCTCGCTCGACCACGGCGCGCTGGTGGTCGATGGCCGGGCGATTCCCCTGCACCGCACGCCGGACCTTTCCACCCTGAACCTGCAGGGCACTGACCTTGTCCTCGAATGCACCGGCCGCGCCGAAGCGCGCGAGGTGGCGGAACGCGGCCTGCGGGGCGGGGCGGGGCGGGTGTTGATCTCGGGGCCGTCTTCGGCGGCGGATGTGACCGTGGTTCTGGGGGCGAATGATGATCGGCTGCGGGATCAAAGGATCGTCTCGAACGCCTCTTGCACCACGAATGCGCTGGCCCCGTTGGCGCGGTTGATCCACCAGAAATGGGGGATCGTCACCGGGTCGATGACCACGGTCCACTGCTACACCGGCAGCCAGCCGACGGTCGATGCCCCCTCTGCCGACTATCCGCGCAGCCGGGCGGCGGCGTTGTCGATGGTGCCGACCACGACCAGCGCGGCGCGGTTGCTGGACGGGGTGTTGCCCGATCTTGCCGGGCGGATCGTGGCGCAGGCGGTGCGGGTGCCGGTCGCAAGTGTCTCGTGTGTCGACTTCCATCTGGTGACGGAAAATCGGCCCGGGGTGGACGAGGTCAACGCGGCCTTCCGGGCGGCGGGTGGCGTCATCGGGGCGACGGACCGGCCGCTGGTTTCCACCGACCTGCGCGCGCGGCCGGAGTCGGTCGTGATGGCCTGCCCCGAGACGAAGGTGACCGATCAGGGGCTGCTGCGGGTCTTTGGCTGGTATGACAACGAATGGGGGTTTTCCAACCGGATGCTGGATATGGCTCTGCGGATGGGGTGAGATGTCCACGGTGGACAAATCCAGATTTTCTTTTCAAATCAAATTTCTAAGCGCGGGCGTTAAGGAATTCGCAAGCTTTGCCCGCAGGTCGGGCGCCTGGGCTGACAGCGCCTTGTCGACCGGCTGACGAACCACCCGCGACTGCGTTCCGCATTTGACGCGGGGGCTTTCGGCGGGCCATGCTTGCACCAGACCAGCGACCGGCGACCAGCCCAGACGCGGCACCGGATCAGCAACACCACGAGGGGGACAGCCATGCGCCTATTCACCATCCTCGGGCCGTCGGGTGCCGGAAAGACGGCGCTGGTCCAGGCGCTTGCCGACTATGACGGCGCCGTCATCCTGATCAGCCACGACCGGCATCTGGTCGAGGCGACCGTCGACCGCCTGCTGATCGTCGCCCAGGCGTTCCGCGAGGGCTTCAGTGTCGAGGACGTCCACGCGATCACCCATTACGATCCGTGGTTCCTGCGCCAGATCGCCGAGATCGTCGCCGAGGAAGCGGCGATCATGGAAGACGGCCTGCCGACCGACGCGGCCGGGCTGCGCCGCCTGAAAGCGATGGGCTTTTCCGACAAGCGGCTGGCCACGCTGGCGGTGCGTTCGGTCCATGTCGCTGGCGGCATGGGCGAAACCCAGGCCAGGCGTTCGGGCCTGCTGCATGATGCGCTCAAAGCGATGGCCGGGGCCACTTCGGAAGACGAAGTGCGCGAACTGCGCC
>CAUJIP010000011.1 GCA_963205235.1 Pseudomonadota bacterium | reverse complement strand
GTGCTGTGGTGGGTGCTGAAGGCGACACGGGTGGGCCTGATCATCCGCGCGGTCGGCGAAAGCCATGAGGCGGCGCATGCGCTGGGGTACAAGGTCAACCGCATCCGGTTGATGTGCATCGCCTTCGGCGGGGCGATGGCGGGGATGGGCGGAGCCTATGTTTCGCTGGCAAGGGTGCCGCAATGGGTGGACGGGATCACCGCGGGGGCGGGCTGGATCGCGCTGGCCATCGTGGTCTTCGCCAGCTGGAAACCCTGGCGGGTGCTGATCGGCGCCTATCTCTTCGGCGGGATATCGGTTCTACAGCTGAATCTTCAGGCAGCGGGAGCCATGTTCCCGTTGGCTTTAATACCAATAGTGGCGCTGATCGCGCTTGGTGCGGATCTTCTTTACCAGAGCTATCGCGCTGCTGGAATCTCAGACCTGCGTAAGGTGGTGTATGTTCTTGGCGGGATTCAGGCCCTTCAGTTTCTCTACTTCGCGGGGCGGGACTGGGTGCCGATGCCGGTCGAGTACTTGTCCATGGCCCCCTATCTGATAACCATCCTTGTGCTGGTCATCATGTCGGCGGGACGCAAGGGCAAGGCCAACGGGGCCCCGGCCTCGCTTGGACAAAACTTTCACGCCTCGCGCTGAGGCTTGCAACTGCAGGGTCGGGACAGGCCCTGCCACCAAAGGGAGCTACAGAATGAAACGCAGAAATCTGCTGGCAAGTGCGGCGATGGGGCTGATGCTCGCCCAAGGCGCCTTCGCGCAAGGGATGGACAAGGTGAAGGCCTGCTTCGTCTATGTCGGCCCGATCGGCGACGGCGGCTGGACCTTCCAGCACCACGAAGGTGCGATGGCGGTGCAGGAGAAATTCGGCGACAAGGTCGAGATCCAGTATCAGGAAAGCGTGCCGGAAGGCGCCGACGCCGAGCGCGTGCTGACGCAGATGGCCCTGGGCGGTTGCAACATCATCTTCACCACCTCGTTCGGTTACATGGACGCGACCAATGCCGTCGCCGCCAAGTTCCCTGATGTGAAGTTCGAACACGCCACCGGCTTCAAGCGCGAATTCCCCAATGTGTCGACGTATAACGCGCGGTTCTATGAAGGCCGCGCTGTGCAGGGGCTGATTGCCGGTCGGATGACCCGGACGAACAAGATCGGCTATATCGCCTCGTTCCCGATCCCCGAGGTGTTGGCCGGGATCAACGCCTTTTACGTGAACGCCAAGAAGGTGAACCCCGATGTCGAATTGACAGTGGTCTGGGCGTTCACCTGGTTCGATCCGGATGTCGAGCGGGAGGCCGCGAAAAGCCTGATCGATGCCGGGGTCGACGTGATTGCGGCGCATACCGATTCCACCTCGACCCTTGAGGAAGCGGCAAAGACCGGCGGTGCGGTGATCGGCTTTGGCCAGGCCTCGGACATGACCGAATTCAAGCCGTCGCCGCGCGTGTCGGCCATCATCAACAACTGGGGTCCCTATTATTTTCGTCGGATCAACGAGCTTTTGAATGGCACGTATGCGCAGGCTGATTCAGAGGAAGGCATCGGTTCGGGCGTCGTGCTGATCGGGCAGATTACCGAAGAGGTGCCGAACTCGGTCAAGGCCGAAGCGGAAGCGCTGCGCGATGCGATTGGTGCGGGCACGACAAGCCCATTCGTCGGGCCGCTGAACAAGCAGGACGGCACCCCCTGGCTTGCCGATGGCGAAGTGGCACCTATCGGGGATATCCTGGGCATGAACTTCTTTGTCGAAGGGATCGAAGGCGACATTCCCCAGTGACCGGCTGATCATGGCCTGGTTGCCTTGGGCCGTGGCCTCGGGCTATTGGAAGGAAAGACGCGGGGGCGCCGGGTTGGGCGCCCCTGGCATTTCAAGGGGGCTGAAATGGATGCGGATTTCCTGATCATCGGCGGCGGCATCGCTGGGATCTCGGCAGCGGCGCGGCTTTCGGGACTGGGGTCGGTCCTGCTGCTTGAGGCGGAATCTGCCTTTGCGCATCACGCCTCGGGTCGGTCGGCGGCGCTTTATGAACCGCATTACGGCGCGCCTGCCGTGGTGGGCCTGTCGATGGCGTCAGAACCGGATTTCCGCGCGCGTGAGGGCGTGTTGTCGCCGCGCGGGCTGATGCTGGTGGCCAAGGCCGACGCGCGTGAGGCGTTTGATCACGATCTGGAAGCCATGGCCTTCGAGCCGATTTCGGTCGACGAGGCGCGTGCGATTGTCCCGATCCTGAACCCCGAAGTCGTGGCCCTTGCAGGACATGCGACCCATGCCGAAGATATCGATACCGACCTTCTGTTGCAGGGTTTCCTGCGTGAGGCGCGGTCGCGCGGGGCGCAGGCGCTGACCGGGGCGAAGGTGACCGGGGTCGAGAAGCTGGCGGATGGCTGGCGGGTGACCAGTGCTGCGGGAACTTTCACCGGGCGAATGCTGGTGAACGCTGCCGGGGCCTGGGTCGATCAGGTCGCGGCGATGGCGGGGATCAAGCCCTTGGGCTTTACCCCCAACCGCCGGTCGATGGCGCGGATTCCGGCGCCGGGTGGCCATGATGTCAGCGGCTGGCCGATGATCTTTGGCCCCGGTGAGGATTGGTACTGCAAGCCCGACGCTGGGGCGTTGATCGTAAGCCCCGCCGAAGAGCACCCAATGGACCCGCATGACGCCTGGGCCGATGACATGGTCTTGGCTGAAGGTCTGGCGCGGTACGAAGAGATGATGACCGAACCGGTGACCCGGCTGATTTCCAACTGGGCGGGCCTGCGGACCTTTGCCCCCGACCGGGTGCTGGTGATCGGGCCGGACCTGCGCGATCCGTCGTTCTTCTGGCTTGCAGGACAAGGCGGCTATGGCTTCCAGACCAGCCCCGCTGCCAGCCGTCTTGCTGCCGATCTGATCGGGGGTCGCGCGCCCGAGATTGACGCCGATCTGGTGGCTAGCCTGTCGCCAGCGCGGTTCGGCTAGATGGCGCTGAAGCTTCCCGATACCGGGGCCGAGGTCTTGGCCGACGGGCGGCGCATGGTACCTTCGGCCGCGCGCAACGCCGGGCCGATCCTTGAGGTTCTGATGGGCCTTGGCCTGCAGGGGCGGCTTCTTGAAATCGCCTCCGGCTCGGGCCTGCATGCCGCTGAAATGGCGGGAAAGCTTGCCCTTGACTGGCAGCCCACGGATGTTGATCCCGCCAACCTGCCCTCGATCCGGGCCTGGTCGACCCATGCAGGCGGCGAAATTCGTGCGCCGATCCTGCTGGACGCCACCGCACCAGATTGGTCGGTGCAGTTGGGACCATGGGACGCAATCCTCCTCGTCAACCTCCTCCACCTGATCCCGGCCCCGGCAGCCGAAACCCTCTTGGCCGAGGTGGCCCTTGCCCTCGCTCCCGGTGGCACTTTCTGCCTTTACGGCCCTTTCCTGCGCGACGGTCAGCCCACCAGCCCCGGCGACGCCGCCTTCGATGCCTCGCTTCGGTCGCAGGACCCAACGATTGGCTACAAGGATCTGGCATGGGTAACCGGGCAACTTGGCGATCACGGCCTGTCAGTGCGACTGGTCGACATGCCCGCCAACAACCTGATGCTGCTGGCCCATAGACCCGCCGTCGTCGTTTGACCTGAATCATGGCCCCATCCTTCACCCCCTGCCATCCCGCAGGGCAGAAGGAGAGCACCATGACCTACAGACAGAAGACCGCCGACATCCGTTCCGAACTCCGCGTCCTGCATAAACTGAACCCGGAAACCGCCAAAGGGTTTCAGGCCTTGTCTGCAGGCGCAATGACCGATGGCGCACTGGACAAGAAATCCCGCGAATTCGTGGCGCTTGCCATCGCTGTCACCCAGCGCTGCGAACCCTGCGTCGCCCTGCATGTCGAGGCACTGATGAAGGCGGGCGCGACGCGGGAAGAGGTCGGCTCGGTTCTGGCGATGTGTGTCCAGATGGGCGGTGGTCCGGCGCTGATGTATGCCGCGCATGCCTTGGCCGCCTGGGACGAATTTTCCACCCCCGCCGCCTGATCCCGCGACGGAAACTCCGTAACTTGTCGTATCAAAAATATAGAAACCTTCAAAGCTGAGGATAAAACCATGAAACACTCCCCTCTGGCCGCCCTGCTTGCAATCCTTGCTGCGGGTCCGGTCTTTGCCCAAGTCCAAACCCCTGGCGCGCATTTCATCCTGAACTGGGATGCCGACGGTGATGGCGCGGTCTCGGTGGAAGAGGCGACGACCCGTCGGGGCGACATCTTCACGGCTTTCGATGCCGACGAAGACGGGCTCCTGTCGGACGAGGAGTACGCGCTTTTCGACGAGGCCAGGGCAAATGACCGTGCCGCGATGCAGGAGGGCATGGGCATGGGCAACGGGCAGGGCCAAGGTCAGGGCATGGGCCAGGGAAACGGCATGGGACCGGGCATGGGCATGGGCGCAGAAGAGGGCATGATGCGCGCCTTCAACGATGTCGATGGCGACGGTCGCGTCAGCCGGGATGAGTTCATGGCCCGAGTTCCCGACTGGTATGCGATGATGGACCGCAACGGGGACGGCACCATCACCACGGATGACTTCGGTCCGGGCAACTAACCGCCAAGCGGCAATCGAGGCCGCGACAAACGGGGGCGGGGTTGGCATCATGGCCGCATGAAACCAGCCCTGCCCCTGCCCCTGCCACTGTTCCTGTGCCTTGCCCTTGCCGCCTGTGTCGGCGGGGGCAAGTCCGACGCTCCACCCCCCGTTCCAGACGTGACGGTCACCAGTTCCAACTTCCAGGACAGCGATCCGACCGACTGGCCGGGCAAGTCGCCCGACCGCTATCCGGTGCATGGGATCGACCTGTCGCGGTTTCAGACAGCCGTCGACTGGGACACAGCGCGGGCCAACGGGGTGAACTTTGCCTATATCAAGGCGACCGAGGGCGGCGACCTGTTCGATCCGATGTTCGAAGACCACTGGCGCAACGCCGATGCCGCTGGGGTCAAGCGCGGGGCCTATCATTTCTTCTACCACTGCCGCCCGGCGGACGAGCAGGCGCGCTGGTTCATCAAGCATGTGCCAAGGACACCGGGTGCTTTGCCACCAGTGCTGGACATGGAATGGACGCCCACGTCACCCACCTGCACGATCCGGCGCGATGGGGCGACCATAAGGGAAGAGGCGCGAATTTTCCTGGACATCATTGAACGTCATTACGGTCAACGCCCGCTGATCTATACCACCGTCGACTTCTATGAAGACAACGAACTTTGGCGGATGAACGGGGTGGAATTCTGGCTGCGATCCGTCGCCGATCACCCGCACGGCGTCTATGACGGCGAAAACTGGAGCTTCTGGCAATATACCTCGACCGGGCTGGTTGCCGGGATCGCGGGCGAGGTCGATGTCAACGTTTTTGCGGGATCGAAACAGGCCTGGGCCGAATGGCTGGCGCAAAGGGCGCTTTAGGCCCGCCAATCCCGCCAACGGCGCAGCCAGCGCTGTGCTGCGCGCCTGCCCCGGATGACCATGGCCGAGATCGGTCCCCGCAATGTCGGCAGGTCCACCGCCAGCAATAGAAGACCCGCCGGAAGCATCCAAAGGCCAAGCACTGGCAGAAACCAGAACAGCCCACCCACGGTCAGCAGAACCGCCAGCGGAAAGCGGACGGGAAACCAGCTTGTACGACGCAGCCGTGCCATCGGCCCTCGCAGGGGCGGGATCAGACGCTCAAGCGCCTGAAACTGCCGCTGAAACCTGCGTTCACGCCGAGTCATTTGGGGTGATCCTTCAAGGCTGAGCGCTACCACTGGGATGCAACAGCTTTGCGACAAGCCGCGTCACCTGCCACCCTGCCGCCAGTTGCGCCATCTTCGGTGCCAGCGCTGAAACATTCTCCGAAGACGGATCAGAAAGGATGAGATCGGTCCGCGCAGAACAGGAACGTCGACCGCCAGCAACAGAAGGCCAAGCGGCAGCATCCAGACCCCAAGGACAGGCAGAAACGACACCAGCCCCCCAAGGATCAGGATCAGAGCAAGCGGGATCCGAAGCAGCCGCCAGCGATTGCTGCGCAAGGCCTCAAGCAGGGATTTCCCCTGCGGAAAGGACCGCTCCAGCATATCGAATTGCCGTTGGAACCTGCGCTCGCGCCTGGTCATGCTCTGCCTCTCATCGCCGAAAGATGGCGACGCCACATCACGGCTTCAAGGTCTGCGCCACGATCCCGCGCGGTTCGCTGCCGATGCTGCCCGACCGGGGACGCGCCGGATTTCATAGATCACTTCGCCCTGGTCAGACCCGGGAATCGGGTCCGAGAAATGGGGAAAGTCCGTTTCAACATGGCGCATCCCCGCTTTCTCCATCACCCGGCGCGATCCGAGGTTGACCGCCATGGTCGAGGCGCGGACGCAGTCATAGCCACCTTCTTCAAAAGCCCAAGCGATCAGCGCCCTTGCGGCCTCGGTCGCCAGCCCCTTGCCCCAGGCCGTCCGGTGCAGACGATAGCCGATTTCAGACCGGCGCAGCCCGAGCAGCCAGCCATCGTCGAAAAAGGCGATCCAGCCCAGAAACACCCCGGTTTCCCGGTCCAGCATCGCCATGACCTCTGGCTCGGTGCCGCGCGGGGTCAGGTATTCGCCGCTGAAGACACCCTCCTCCGGCACCGGTCGCCCGCCGTTCAGATAGAACATGACCTCGGGGTCGGCTTCCAAAGCCATCAGATCCGCCCGATCCGCCGGGGTGACGGGGCGCAGGGTCAGGCGCGGGGTGGTCAGGGTGCGGTCAGGCAGCATCACGCAAGACTGCGCCGGGTCACGAAAATGATCAAGCTGGCCCGGAGGACTCCGGGCCAGCTTGCATTTGTGACGTCACGTTTAGCCGTCGATCCGGATGCGCGCGTTCGTCGGATCAAACGGGCTGTCCTCGGTCACCACCGCATCCCATTCCTTCAGCAGCATCTTGACCTTCAGCTTCTGGCCCGGAACCGCCAGATCAACCGGGACATAGCCCATGCCGATCTGCTTGCCAAAGGCCACCGAATACCCGCCCGAGGTCAGGCGGCCGACCTTGATCCCGTCATGGATCAAGGCTTCCTTGCCCCAGGGATCGGCATCCGACGGGCCGTCGATCAGCACGGTCACGCATTTGAAGCGGACGCCGGTCTCCACCATCTTCGCCTTGCCGCGGAATTCCTTCGACAGGTCGACAAAGCGCGGCAGGTCAGCCTCAAGCGGGGTCGCATCGCGGCCAAGCTCGTTGCCGAAGGCGCGGTAGGATTTCTCCTGACGCAGCCAGTTCTGCGCGCGGGCACCCACGGCCTTCAGGCCATGTTTTTCGCCGACCGACCACAAGAGGTCCCACAGATAGCGACCGAATTCGATCGGGTAGTGCAGTTCCCAGCCCAGGTCCCCGGTATAGGCCACGCGGATCGCACGGACCGGGCACATGCCCAGCTCGATGTCGCGGTACGACAGCCACGGGAAGCGCTTGTTCGACAGCACGGTTTCCGGGTCGGCATCCTTGACCAGGTCTTTCAGCAGGGCGCGGGCATTCGGACCGGCCAGTGCATAGACGCCCCACTGGGTGGTCACGTCATGGATGTCGATCGCGCCCTTGCCCTCGGCCATCCAGTCGTCGGCGGCCTTCTGCAGGAAGTCATAGTCATAGGCCGTCCAGGCCCCGGCGGAGATGAGATAGTATTCATCCTGCTTCAGCCGGACGATGGTGTATTCGGTCCGGGTGGTGCCATGTTCCGTCAGCGCATAGGTCAGGTTGATCCGGCCCACGTTCGGCAGCTTGTTGCAGGTGAAGTGGTCCAGGAACGCCGTCGCCCCCGGTCCGCGCACCAGATGCTTGGTGAAAGCCGCCGCGTCGATCAGGCCGACCGTGTTGCGCACGGCCTTTGCCTCTTCCACGGCATAGGGCCACCAGGCGCCGCGACGGAAGCTGCGCCCGTCATGGTCGAACGACGCTGGAGCATCCTTGGGGCCATAGTAGTTCGGGCGTTCCCAGCCGTTCACCTGGCCGAACTGCGCGCCTATCTCTTTCTGGCGGTCATAGGCAGGCGCGGTGCGCAGCGGGCGGGCGGCCTCACGTTCTTCGTCCGGGTGGTGCAGGATGAAGACGTGGTCGTAGCATTCCTCGTTCTTGCGGGACGCATATTCCGTCGTCATCCAGTTGCCATAGCGCTTGGGGTCAAGCGAGGCCATGTCGATTTCCGCTTCGCCCTGCGTCATCAGCTGGGCAAGGTAATAGCCCGTGCCGCCCGCCGCGGTGATGCCGAAGCTGAACCCTTCCGCCAGCCACATGTTTCGCAGGCCCGGGGCCGGGCCGACCAGCGGGTTGCCGTCGGGGGTATAGCAGATCGGGCCGTTGTAATCGTCTTTCAGGCCCACGGTCTCCGAGGACGGAATGCGGTGGATGAAGGACATGTATTCCTGCTCGATCCGTTCCAGGTCCAGCGGGAAGAGGTCGGCGCGGAAGCTGTCCGGCACGCCATAATGGAACCGCGAGGGCGCTCCCTTCTCGTAAGGCCCAAGGATCCAGCCGCCGCGCTCCTCACGCACATACCACTTGGCATCGGCATCGCGCAGAACCGGGTGCTGCGGGTTGGTCTTGCGCCATTCGACCAGCGCCGGATCGGGCTCGGTCACGATATACTGGTGTTCGACGACGACGGCGGGGGTCTTGATCCCCAACAGCCGCGCCGTGCGCTGCGCGTGGTTGCCGGTCGCCGTCACCACATGCTCGGCATGGATGTCGAACTTGTCTTCGGTCGCAACCAGCATCCCGCCCTTTTCTTCCAGACGGGTGCAGGACACGATCCATTCCGACCCGGTCCAGCGATAGCCGTCGACCTGGATCTTGCGTTCGATCGTCGCGCCGTGCTGGCGCGCGCCCTTGGCCATCGCCTGCGTCACGTCCGCCGGGTTGATATAGCCGTCCTGCGGGTGGTAAAGCGCGCCGATCAGGTCTTCGGTCCGCACCAGCGGCCAGCGGTCCTTGATCTCATTCGGCTTCAGGAATTCGTGGTAGACGCCCGCCGTCTCGGCCACGGAGGAATAGAGCATATACTCATCCATCCGCTGCTGATGTTGCGCCATCCGCAGGTTGCCGACGACATAGAAGCCCGCGTTCAGGCCGGTTTCGGCCTCAAGCCCCTTGTAGAAATCGACCGAGTATTTGTGGATGTGGGTCGTCGCATAGGACATGTTGAACAAGGGCAGAAGCCCCGCCGCATGCCATGTGGACCCCGAGGTCAGCTCGTCCCGTTCGACCAGCATCGTGTCCCAGCCCGCCTTGGCCAGGTGATAGGCGATCCCGGTCCCGACAGCGCCACCACCGACGACAAGGGCTTTGACATGGGTCTTCATAAGACGGACTCCCGCATAAGGTTTGCGCCTATCTGACAGAAGGGAAGGAACGGGGGCAAGTCCACCCGACCTTTGGCGTCAGAAAACGACATGGCGTCGGTTTCAGTGTGTCATGCGGCAGGAATCAGCTGTGCTAAGCCTTGGGAAACCAGCCGGATAAGGGGCACATGCAATGACCGACTTCAACCAACCCCTTGGCGGCAACCAGATGCCGCGGTTTGGCGGACCGGCGACGATGATGCGCCTGCCCGCAGCGACCACCGCAAAGGGGTTGGACGCGGCCTTCATCGGCATCCCGATGGATCACGGCACCTCCAATCGCCCCGGCACCCGGCTTGGCCCCCGGCAGATCAGGGACGAATCGCGCATGATCCGGCCTTACAACATGGCCACCGGGGCCGCGCCCTTTGACCACCTGCAGGTCGCCGATCTTGGCGATGTTCCGATCAACACCTTCGACCTGAAAAGGACCGTCGACATCATCACCGCCCATTACCGCGAGGTTCTGTCGCACGGGATCATCCCCCTGACCCTTGGCGGCGACCATACGCTGACTTGGCCAGTCCTGCGCGCGATCAAGGAACGGCACGGGCCTGTTGCCCTGATCCACATCGACGCCCATGCCGATATCAACGACACGATGTTCGGCGAAACCGTCGCTCACGGCTGCCCCTTCCGCCGGGCATGGGAGGACGGCTGCCTGCAAAACGACAAGGTCTTCCAGATCGGACTGCGCGCCACCGGCTATGCGGCGGATGATTTCAACTGGGGCCGCGACAAGGGCTGGACGGTGGTTCAGGCCGAAGAATGCTGGCACAAGTCGCTGACGCCCTTGATGAAGATTATCCGCGACAAGATCGGCGATGCGCCGGTTTATCTGACCTATGACATCGACAGTCTGGATTCGGCCTTTGCCCCCGGAACCGGAACCGTTGAACCCGGCGGCCTGACCACCTGGCAGGGGCTGGAAATCATTCGGGGCTGCGCGGGCCTGAACCTTGTCGGCTGCGACCTGGTCGAGGTTTCGCCCCCCTATGATCCTTCGGGAAATACTGCGGTGATCGGGGCGAACTTCCTGTACGAAATGCTCTGCGTCCTGCCCGGCGTTCCACAGAACCCCTCGCGGTTTTCCGGGCTGACGTTCTGATCGCGCTTAACCGTCAACCGTGCAGCGCTTGATGCCGCCTGCGCCCGTGGTGCAGTTCACATCGGCTGGCTTGTTGGTCGAACCCTCGGCCGCGGCAGGGGCTGTCGTTGCAAGTGTCGCCCTGACTTCGTCACGGCGCGTCTCGCGTGCGGCGGCCCGTGCGGCCCGGTCGGCCTCATAGGCGGCAAGCCCGGCCTCATCCAGATCGGACACCAGCAGCATGACGGGAATCTCGCCCAGACCACCTTCGCTGTCGATCACGGCGGCATTCATCGCCCGAACATCCAGCGTTTCGAAGAAAGGCAGCAGATCCTGATCCGTCGTCCGTTTTGGAGCAAGGATCCAGATCCGGATCTGCCCGCCGACTTCGCCACTGAACAGGCGGCCACGCATCCCGTCAGGCAGGGCGTCTTCCATGACATCCAGCCCCCTGACCCGCAGAAAGCTAGTTTGCCGGAAGGGTGAGTCGTCTTTCAGCAAGGCGGCATAGGCGGCTGGGTCCCCGAATGTGCTGTCAGGGTAACGGACGGCCTTGACGATGATCTTCCGGTCGCCCTTTTCGTAAACCATCGCGACCGCGCTGCTGCCCTTGGGTCCCTTCGGCTTGACCAGGGATTCGATCAGGCTTGCAGCTTTGCCTTCAAGCTTTCCCTTTTCTTTCGGAAGAAAGGATTGAAGGTCGTCACGTTCGGCTGGCCGCATTGTCCAGCCATCGGGTGCCCTTGGCATCATCTGGGCAAGGTCCGTCGCAAGCGATGGTCCCGCATCCGCACCTGACGAGGAAAGAAGGCTGACAATCCGTGGCTGCAGGCCATCCAGATAGGTCTGGAAATCGGGCACCGGCTGTTCTGCTGCCACAGCCTGTTTTCGAACCGTGTTGAAGTCGAGCATCAGAACCGCCCCGACCACGATCGACAGGGTCACCAGAAATCCGAACAGTCGCAGCACCTTGGACTCCCATCTCCGTTGCCAGTCGCTGATAGTCGAGAATTGGGGCAAGCTTCGGGCAAGGCAACAGTATTTTCACGCCTGGGGTGCAGGTCAGGTGCGTCTCCAGCCTGATCCGACTGCAAACATCAGGGCGGCCACGACAACGATGGACGGCCCGGTCGGTGTATCCTGCCACAGCGACAGACCAAGCCCACCAATACCGGCGATGGCCCCCGCCAGCGTGGCAAGCGCTGCCATCGCTTCGGGAGTTCGCGACAATCCGCGCGCTGTCGCGGCCGGTATGATCAGCATGGCCGCAATCAAGAGCGCACCCACGACTTTCAACGCGACGGCCACCACCAATGCCAACGCCAGCACCAATACCAGACGCTCCCGCTCGGGCTTGATCCCGGCGGCGTGGGCAAGATCTTCGCTTAGCGTTGCGGTCAAAAGCGCCTGCCAGCGCCATGCAAGCAGCGCCAGAACCGCAAGCGAGCCAAGCCAGACCAAACCCAGCTCGACCCGCGTCACGGCCAAAATATCGCCGAAAAGATAGGCGGAAAGGTCGGTGCGGACACCGTGGATGAAGCTGACCGCGACCAGACCGAAGGCAAGCGCGGAATGCGCAAGAACGCCAAGGGTCGTGTCCATGGCCCAACCACGCGCTGCCAGACTTGCCACTGTAACGGCCATAGCCAGCGCCACAACCAGCGTGCCCACCCCGACAGGCAGGTCGGTCGCCAAGGCCAGCGCCACGCCCAGGATCGCGGCATGTGATGTGGCATCCCCGAAATAGGCCATGCGCCGCCAGACGACAAAGGCACCAAGCGGCCCGGTCGCCAGGCTAAGCCCAATGGCCGCAAGCCCGGCACGGATCAGGAAATCGTCAAGCATGGTCATGGTCATGATGGTGATGATGCGGATGGTCCTGATGGTGATGGCCATCGGCATGGTCGTGGTCATGTTCGTGCCGATAAAGCGCCAGCGCCCCCTGGGTCCCCAACCCGAACAGCGCGCGATATTCCGGCGCAGTCGAAACCACCCTCGGGGTGCCTTCGCAGCAGATATGGCCGTTCAGGCAGATCACCCGATCACTTGCCGCCATCACCACATGCAGATCGTGGCTGACCATCAGTACCGCCGCCCCGGTATCCCGCCGCACTTCCTCGATCAGACGGTAGAACGATGCCTCGCCCGGCTGGTCCAGACCCTGCGTCGGTTCGTCCAGCATCAAAAGCCCCGGCTGGTCCAGCAGCGCCCGAGCCAGAAGCACGCGCTGCAACTGGCCACCCGAAAGGTCCGACAGTTCCTGGTCGTCCAGCCCCTCCATGCCAACCCTGACTAGGGCCTCTTTCGCCGACCTGTCGCTGACCCGAACCGGCAATGACAGGAACCGGCGCACCGTGATCGGCATCGTTCTTTCGACGGCAAGCTTTTGTGGCACATAGCCGATACGCAACCCCGCCTGCCGCAGCATCCGGCCCTCGGCCACCGGCACGATGCCCAAAAGCGCGCGCAGCAGGGTGGACTTGCCCGATCCGTTGGGACCAAGGATTGTCACGATCTCGCCCGGCGCAACCGAAAGGCTGATGTCGTGCAGCACTTCGACATCGCCATAGCGGACGCAGACATGTTCGGCTGACAGGAGGCTCACTCCGCTTTCCCCTGACATTTGGGGCAAAGACCAAGCGCTTCGATGGTTGTGCGTTCGATGGCAAAGCCACTGCGTCCCGCCTCGGCCTCAAGCGCCGAACGTGCTGCACCGGCGCTGGCCTCGGCAACGCTTTGACAGGCGCGGCAGATCAGAAAGGCCGGAGCATGCGCCTCGCCCATATGGACGCAGGCCGTAAAGGCGTTCAGCCGCTGGATGCGATGGGCAAGGCCCTGCTCCACCAGAAACTCCAGCGCGCGATAGGCGACGGGGGGCTGGTTGCCATAGCCCTCGGCCGCAAGCCGCGCCAGCACGTCATAGGCCCCCAACGCCCGATGCTCTTCCAGCAGGATCTCCAATACACGCCGCCGCACGGGTGTCAGGCGTGCGCCATTGACGCTGGTAAGCGCCTCGGCCCGGATCAGCGCATCTTCTGCGCAATGCGCGTGGTCATGCGCCGCAAAGGCAAGGTCCGGAGCCGTGCAGCCGGGACAGTCGGTGTGGGCAGCATGAGCCATGGGGTCAACTTGACAGGTTATAGTATTACATACATATACCGAGGTGCCCAGAAACGAAAGGCCCAATCCATGCGCTCGCTACTTGCCCTTTTCCTGACCAGCACCGTCGCGATGGCCGAGGTGCCGACGGTTGTCACCGACATCGCCCCGGTCCATTCCATTGTCGCCATGGTGATGGGCGATCTTGGCAGCCCGGAACTTCTGCTGGCCAAGGGCGCTGATGAGCATGACTTCCAGCTGAAACCCAGCCAGATGGACACGGTGGCCAAGGCTGATCTGGTCGTCTGGGTCGGGCCCGTCTTGACGCCTTGGCTGGACAGCGCGCTGAATGCCCGCACCGGCGACGGCGCGGTGCTGACGCTGTTTGATGATGTCGGCACCTACAAGATCAACTTCTTCGCGGGCAACCTTTCCGAAGCCGATGCCAATGCCGAAGGCACCATCGACCCGCATGTCTGGCTTGACCCGTCGACCGCGCAATTCTGGACCGGGATGATCGCGGCGGAACTGTCGCAGCTTGACCCCGAAAACGCAGCGACCTACGCCGCCAACGCCGAAGCCGCCAGCGCCACGATTGCCAAGGCCGAGGCCGAGGCGAAGGCGTTTCTGGACCCGGTCAAGGATCGTCCCTTTGTCACCTTCCACGACGCCTATGGCTATTACATCACCTATTTCGGCCTGACCCCCGCCGGGACCATTTCCCTGGGCGAGGCCGCCCCTCCCGGCGCTGCGCGGCTTTCGGACCTGCGCGCAAAGGTCGAGGCGGGCACCGTCATCTGCATCTTCCCCGAAGCGCAGCATGACGCAGCCCTTGTGGATCAGTTGGCTGAAGGCACCGATGCAAAGGTAGGCGCAGCGCTTGACCCGGTCGGTTCCACGCTGGAACCTGGGGCAGGTGCCTATGCCGCCCTGATCACCGGCACAGCCAAGACGCTTGCCGATTGTCTGGCCGACTAGGACCTAGACGCGAAAGCGGGCCAGTCCATTCGCAAGATAGTCTTCCGCAAGTCGTAAAGTGCCAAGCGTATAGGCCGGGCCACCCAGCGCCCGGCCAGTATCGCTGTCAGCGCGGGTGGCAAGCCATGCGGTCAGCAGGACCCGGCGCAAAAGGATCATCGCCGGAATCATCGCCCGGTCTTCAGCGCTCAGCGGGGCGATGCGGGCATACCCCTCGCACCAACGGGCGATCAAGTGCGGCAAGCGGGGATCGGTCTCGATGAACGACAAGGCCGAGGCCAGGTCATAGACCCACCAGCCAAAGCCGCAGTCGTCAAAGTCGATTGCGGTAAGGCCCTGATCATCAACCATCAGATTGGCCAGCCGCAGGTCGGCATGGATCAGGCCAAAGACCTTTGGCCCCGTGCCATATGCCTGCAAATCCTGCGAAAGCAGGGCAGTCGCCCGTTCAAGCAAAGCCATGCCCTGCGCGTCCAGCCCTGGCGCCTGCCGCCAGTCGCCCCAATGCGGCTGCGGGCCAAGGATAGTATCCACATCCCAGCGCTTGCGGGTAAATCCGGACGGCGGGGTCCAACCGCGTGATTGCAGGTGCAGCCGGGCAGTGATTTCACCCAAAGGCGCGAACCAGCGGGACAGATCGTCGCCCGGCTGAAGTTCTTGCCCGGCGATGCGCGCAAAGCCCACGACAAAGCGCCCGTCAATCTGCGTGACCATCCCCTCTTGCCCCGCAACCGGCCGCACGGCGCGCAGGCCCGGCAGGTCTTGCAACGCCGTCAGCCAGTCCAGTTCCGAGGCAATCTCGGCCCTCGTATGATAGCCTTGACGATGCAGCCGCAGGATCAGATCACCGGCGCGCCAGGTTTCATTTTCGGACCGGTTCAGCAGGGAAAGGGGCGTATCGGCAGGCAGACCGTACAACGGCAGGACGCGGGTCAGAAGGTCAGTCGTCATGGCCGCGGCGCAACAGGTAGATATCCATGATCCAGCCATGTTCGGCCCGGCGCGCGGCGCGAGTGGCAAGGATCTGATCCGAAACTTCGGCCAGTGGACCGTGAATCAGAACCTCCTCCGGCATGCCGACAAAGGCACCCCACCAGATGGTCACATCCTTGGGGTCGATGGCGGTGAAGGCCCCGCCCTTGTCCAGCATCACGGCCAGGGTAACTGCGCCTTCCGGCCAGCCATGGTCGCGCAACTGGCGGCCCGTGGTGATGGTGACCGGCGCTGCCAGCGTGTTCAACGGGATCGCATGCGCCGCCGTCAGGGCCTGCAGACTGGTGATACCGGGGATCACCTTGACCGTCAGGTCCGGCAGTCGGGACGCGATGCGCAATGTGCTGTCGTAAAGCGATGGATCGCCCCAGACCATCAGCGCAACCTTGCCACCCTGCGGCAGATGCGCGGCGATAGCCTCGGCCCAGGTTTGGGCAATGGCGTCGTGCCAGTCATTGACTGCCCCAAGGTAATCAGCCTGATCGGCGCGCTTGGGCACATCGTATTCAGCCACCGGCACCGCACGGGTCAGCACCCGCGACAATATCTGGCGGCGAATGTCGGCCAGATCGGACTTGTCGTCGCCCTTGCGCGGCAAAAGCACCAGATCGGCACCGTTCAGCGCATGAATGGCCTGCCCCGTGACGTGATCCGGGTTGCCTGTGCCGATGCCGATAAGGGAAAGCGTGATCATCCTGGAACCAAAGATTGCCGCAGCCCCCATCGGGGCGGGGACTGCGGACAGGTTATCATCACCGGGCGGATTCGCGGGACCACAAATATCCCGCGACCCAACCCAAAAGCGCCCAGACCGCCAGCGCCACACCAAGGACACGGGCGGCAAAGGCTGCCGAAACCTCGGGTGGGGCGACGCCGGAAAAGCCCTCGATCTCGGGTGCGCCGATGACATGCGGGGCAGCAAGCAGCACGACAGCCAGCGCGGTCGAGGCAAGGCCCCGGCCATAGGCCAAAAGACCCAGCCCGGTCGCCGTCGCCGCAACCGTTCCCCACCACCAAACCTGCCGCGCGGCAAGATCGGCGGCCATCGTCCCCGGAAGCTCGGGTGCCAGACCCATCGCAGGGGCAAGCTGGAAGGCTGCAAACCCGGCGATGCCCCACAACAGGCCCTCGCGCTCGGTGATGGCGATGCCATAGGCACGGGCCAAGCCGAAGCCTGCAACAAGCATCATTGCATAGGCCACATAGACCAGACCGAAAAAGACCACGGTCCAGACGTCGCGGCTTGACTCGGACGCCCCACCACCATGGCTGTGCTGGTCGTGACTGGCCACATCTCCCGCGTCTTGACTTGCCGTGGCATCGCCTTCGTCGTGGCTGTGACCCGCGTCGGCGGATTGGGGGGCAGCGCCCGCAAAATGCACAGCCGCCCCGGTTTCATAAGTTTCGCCCAGAAGGATATACTCCTGCACGAATGCGAAATGCAGCACGGCCGCAAGCAGCCATGCCGCACAGCCAGCGCCAATCGCGCTGGTCAGCATCTTTTGAAACATCAGGTCAGGGCGTCAGTGGCAGGGAAAGCCGGTCGCGTGACGCACGTCATGGGCGGCGTCATGCAGGGTTGCCGACTGCGCGTGGCCAGCGGCGAACAGGATGACCGCACCCAGCATCAGCATGCCGAGAACTGACACAAGGGCGGTGGTCTTTTCCGAAGCGCGGGTCGAGGTCGTTGTCGTCATCATTTCTTGCTCCAAGCCGTCACACCCGACGGCGGTCCAGTTTCCTTGCACGGCCGGTCTCCTGACTCGCGGGTCAAAGCTGCTTTCCGCCTTCCCAGCCCCTTTCGGAACCAGTGGCCGATGGAAAGCCGCTCGCCGCATACAGTCGCGGGGGCGGTTGGGTTAGGGGCGCCGTTTACGGTACGCCCTTGCCCATTCCCGTTTCAGTCCGAACGCTTTGCGCCCTGTTGGACACCATGCCCTTTCAGATGCCATTACGCAGCGCAACGGGTCAAGGCGCATTTGCGTCCTGTGACAGAGGATTCCGACCAATCAGCCTGGAATGCGGGCAATCGCCTTCATCCGCAGCGCCCCAAGCACCCGCGCATCCGCCAGAGTGCCGTCTGACGAGGCATCGTAGTGACGGGCAAAGGTCACAAGATCTGGCAGGTCGTCTGCCGTCAGGTCACCGAAAAGATACGCTGTCTTCCCCGGCGCACGGAACGCGCAGGTCGAGGGCCGGGTACATCCCGACATGCATTCGGTCGTGCGAATTTCGACCGTCACCCCTGCGCTGTCCATGGCCGCGCGCAAAGGTTCGGCAAAGCCGGACTGGCCAAGGGCACAGCTATGGCAAAGCGTAAGGAACATCCCCGCCTTCTTGCCGGTCGGCGCGGCCCTTTGCAAGGCCGCGCCATCTGGTCTCAGGCCGCCGCGCAAAGCCGCGGCGTGACAAGGCGCGAGCCTGCCCCCTTCAACGACTTGGCAAGCCCAAGAACCGCCAGATCGGCCAGGGGCTCGATCAGGACAACGGCCATATAAGCCGCGCCAAACGTGCCGATGGCTGCCAGGTTGGCTACCCCAAAGCCCGCGCCATAGACCGCCCAGAAGGCAACCCATGCCACGACGCCCGCCTGATAGACGGTCGACAGCGCCAGCACCTGACGGTACTCCAGATCGACATACACGGTTCCCGGCGCGATGATCCGCTTTGCCAGTTCATGCAATGCAAACAGCGGTACCAGCAGCGTCGTCAGGTTGGCCCCGTATTGCGGCAGATCGAAGGGCGCGAAGAACAGGCCCTGGATCAGCAGGCCCACCGCCAGCCCGATGGCGGCAGGCCCGGCCCCAAGGATCAGGAAAAGGGTCGAGCCAAGGATGAAATGGACCTCCGACACGCCCACCGGGAAATGCGGCAGCACTTCAAAGAAGACAAAGACGCCCAGGGTCGCGATCAGCGACCGGATGGCGACCGAGGCGAGACCGCTTTCCCGGCCAGCCTTGACGACATGGTAAAGTGCCGTCGCGCCAGCGGCAGCAGCGGTTGCGTAGCTCAACGTGATTTTGGCCCCGTCAATGAGGCCTGGTTCGATATGCATGGTTCCTCCTGACCGTCACACCCGACGGCGGTTTCATGTTCATGCAAGGCCGGTCTCCTGGCTGGCGGATCATGGCGGGCCCGGCCTTCCCGCCCCATGGGGGCAGTGGCTTTGATGGACCCGCTCTCCGCTGACAGTCGCGGGGGCGGCTGATGACACGGGCCCCTCTACAGGGTGACCCGCTCCTCATTCCCGTTTCAGTCCCGGCGCTTTGCGCCTGATGGGACACCTTGCCAGATATGTGTGCGCCGCGCGTGGACTGCGGTCAAGGCAGCGGGCGACGCAGCCGCGTCAGTCCGCGACACCTTCGGCCAGCGACCCGAATATGATCAGGCCGGGCAGGGGCGAACGGTCCTCGCCAAGGCTCTTGGCCAGGGCTGCAATCGTGGTTCGGTACAACTTCTGTTCGGGGGTCGAGACCGCCTCGGCAAGCAGCGCTGGGGTGTCAGGCGACAGGCCCCGCGCGATCAGCAGCTTGGCCAAAGCCGGAAAGGTCCGCTTGCCCATGTAGATCACCGTTGTCGCCATCGGGTCGGCAAGTGCGTCAAGGTTCAGGCCCGGGGGAAGCTCTCCGGTCACATCGGCGGCGGTGATGAATTGCACGCGCTGGGAATGCTGGCGGCGCGTCAGCGGGATACCCGCAGCGGCTGCCGCAGCCGAGGCAGCGGTGACGCCGGGGATGATTTCGCACGGGACGCCCGCTTCGCGGAGCGCGGTCAGTTCCTCCTCCAACCGCCCGAAGATCCCGCTGTCACCGGACTTCAACCGCACCACCCGCGCCCCGGTCAGCGCATAATCCACCAGCAACCGGCTGACATGATCCTGCTTGGGCGAGGCGCGACCCGCCCTTTTGCCCACGCCCACCATATCCGCGCCGGGCCGTGCCAGCGCCAGAATCGGCCCCGACGACAGGTCATCGAACAGCACCGCATCGGCAACAGCCAACGCCTTGACCGCCTTGACGGTCAGAAGCTCCGGGTCGCCGGGTCCGGAAGAAACGAAGGTAACGAAGCCAGTCATGACGCCTCGGAGATCAGATGAAAGAAAGTGCCGGTCGATAGCCCGCCACCGGCCTGCAGTCGAGTGCTTCCCGTCTCGGCGACGGCGGCGCCATTGGCGTCGGTGACATCCGCCAAGGGCGCGTCAGGCTGGTCCAGGATCGTCGAGTAATGGAACTCATGCCCGGCAAGGCGCCCGCCTGCACCGTGTCCGGGAATCCCTGTCCCAAGCCGCGCCAGACGATAGCCCAGATGCATCTTCCGCTTCTCGAAACTGGTCACCAGCCCCAGAAGCCCCGCCATCCGGTGTCTGATGCCATCCTTGTCGACCAGCGCCGCACCCATAGCCATGTAACCCCCGCATTCGCCATGCACGGGCTTCGTTTCCGCAAAGGCCCGCAACCCCGCGCGGAACCTGTCGGCCCCCGCCAGCACCCCCCCATACAGTTCCGGGTACCCCCCCGGCAGCCAGCAGACATCGGCTGTCGCGTCGGGTGCCTCATCCGCCAGCGGCGAAAACGGCAGAACTTCCGCCCCTGCCCGTTGCCAACCCTGCAGAAGATGCGGATATACAAAGCTGAACGCCCGGTCCCGCGCCAGCGCGATCCGTTGGCCGGGTGGCGTGATCCTTGGCACTGGCGCCGCAACGCTGCGACTGGCCGCGCACGCGATCAAGGCGTCCAGATCGACGCCCTCGGCCATCAACGCCCCCGCCGCCGCAATCATCTCGGTCAACCCCGGCAGTTCTTCGGCCTGCACCAGCCCCAGATGCCGCTCGGGCATGGCAATCGCCGCCTTTTTCGGCAGCGCACCCAGCACCCGCAGCCCGGCCTCTTCCATCCCATGCCGGATCAACGCCTCATGCCGGGGACTGGCGACCCGGTTCAGGATCACGCCCGCCACCGTTACCCCAGCCCGAAACCGCGCCAAGCCCTGCGCCACTGCCGCAGCAGTCTGCGCTTGCCCGCTGACATCAACCACAAGCACCACCGGCCAGCCCATCAGCGCCGCCAGATCCGCCGCCGCCCCGTTGCCGCTGGCCCCCTTGACCGCAACCCCGTCGAACAGCCCCATCGACCCTTCGGCAAGGATCAGGTCCGCCCCTTCTGCCGAACTGACCAGCCCCTCCAGCATCTCCGGCCCCATCGCCCAGGTGTCCAGGTTCACCGAAGCCCGCCCGCTCGCCGCCTGATGAAAGGCCGGGTCGATGTAATCCGGCCCGTTCTTGAACGGCTGGACTTGCAAGCCCCGCGCGCGCAGCGCGGCCAGAAGCCCCAGCATGACCGTGGTCTTGCCCGTGCCGCTTGCCGGGGCCGCGATGATCAGCCCGGGCGTCACTTGCCCGTCCCCGGAAAGCGCGGATGCGTGCCCACGGGCCGATAGCGACGGTCATAATCGCCCGCGTAAAGCCGGCTCTCCTCGAACCCCTCCTGCGCCAGCGACGGTCCCACAAGGATCAGCGCCGTCCGCTCCAACTCGGCAGGCACCGACGCCGCCAAAGTCGCCAAACTCGCCCGGATGATCCGCTGATCCGGCCAGCTTGCCCGCCAGACCACCGCCACCGGGCACTCCGCGCCATAGAACGGCACCAGTTCCGCCACCAGTTTCTCGATCAGATGGATCGACAGATGCAGCGCCAAGGTCGCCCCCGTCGCCCCGAACGCTGCCAAAGTCTCACGCTCCGGCATCTGCGTCGCGCGGCCCTCGGTGCGGGTCAGCACCACCGACTGCGCCAACCCTGGCAACGTCAACTCCACCCCCAGCGCCGCCGCCGCCGCCGCGAACGAAGGCACCCCAGGCGTCACGTCATAGGGGATGCCCAACTCCCGCAACCGCCGCAACTGCTCCCCCATCGCCGACCACACCGACAGGTCCCCCGAATGCAGCCGCGCCACATCCTGCCCCGCCGCATGCGCCGCCGAAATTTCGGCCATGATCTCGTCCAGCGACAGGGGCGCGGTATTGACCAGCCGACACCCCGGCGGGCAATGCGAAAGCACCCCATCAGGCACCAGCGACCCGGCGTACAGGCAGACCGGAGACCCCGCGATCAGATCCCTCCCCCGCAGGGTCAAAAGGTCCGCCGCCCCTGGTCCCGCCCCGATGAAATGCACGGTCATGCCGCCCCCTTCCGGCAGGACCGAAGCCTTGCCCATTCCTCTTGGTCCAAATACTCATCTTCGGCCAATGCCGGACACACCCGCATCAGACTTGCGCCTCCGCAATCGCCGCCGTCGCCTGCCCGTTGGCCGAAGCGATCCGTGGCCCCCAAAGCCGCGCACCGGGGCCTGCCGCCGCCAGCGCCGCTGCTTCGGCAACCGACCCGGTCCCGAACAGCGCATCCACCCGCTCCGAATGGGTCAGGACCAGCTGGGTCTGCAAAGCCTCAGGCGAAATCGCGATCACCGGCAGCCCCAACACCTCGGCCAGAAACTCCAGCCCCCCGGCCTTGCCCGCTACGGTCGCAAGATGGGTCACTCCACCCGGCCCCCCGGCCCGTGCCAAGGCATCCTGCAACGCGGCCAGCGTCGCGCCGGACCGGAACCCGAAGCCCGCCACGATCATCGCGTGACACTCCACTGCAGGATCGGCAGCGCCGCCTTCCAGCCCCGCTTCCGACCAATCGCCACCGGCTCGGCAAGGTCGATCTTCAACAACGACCCGCCCTGCCGCGCCGACCAGTCCAGCACCAGCGCCTCGGTTTCGATGGTCACCGCGTTCATCACCAGCCGCGCACCCACGGGCATCCGGTCCCAGACCGCCCGCAGCAGCGCCTCCGAAGCCCCGCCGCCGATGAACACCGCATCCGGCATCGGCAGCCCGTCCAGCCCCTCCGGCGCCCGCGCCTCGGTCAGGGAATGCCGGTGCGATAGGCCAAAGGCGGCGACATTGCCCCTCGCGCGGTCAGCCCGCACCGGGTCCGCCTCCAGCGCAGCAACCTTCGCGCCGCCCGCCAGCAGCCACTCGATGCTCACCGACCCCGACCCCGCGCCGATATCCCACAACACTTCCCCGGCCCGAGGGGCCAGTGCCGACAGCGTCAGCGCCCGCACCGCGCGCTTTGTAATTTGCCCGTCATGTTGGAACAACTCGTCCGGCAAGCCAGAGGCCCGCGGCAGCCCGGGATCAGTGGCCTCGATGGCGACCGAGACCGGGGCCTTGATCAGCCCATCCGGCACACCCAAAGTCACCCGCTCCAACGGCCCGCCCAACCGCTCCAGCACCGTCAGCTTGGCATTCGGATGCCCATTCCCGCGCAGCCAAGCCGCGAGTTCCCCCACCGCCGCCCCGTCACGCAGGGTGCAGATCACCCGCACGCCCCGCCCCAGAACCGGGCGCAGCCGGGTAAAGGGCGCGGCATGCAGGCCCAGACAAAGGCACTCCTCCAGCCGCCAACCCAGCCGGTTCGCCGCCAGCGCAAAGCTCGAGGGCGCGGGATGGGACACCCACTCGCCGGGATGAACCAGCGCCATCAGACTGCCCCCCGCCCCGAACCAGAACGGGTCGCCCGAGGCCAGCACCACCACCCGCTTGCCCCGATGCGCCAGCACCCGACTTGCGTCGAACGGCACCGGCCAGGCCTCGCCCCGCGCGCCCGCAGCCACCAGGTCCAGATGCCGCGGCCCGCCAAAGATCACTTCGGCCCGGGCCAGCGCAACGCGGCTTGCAGAGGGCAAGCCCTCCGGTCCATCTTCGCCCAAACCGATGATGGTCAACCAAGGATCACCCATGCCGCGCGTCCTCATCTTGGGCGGAACAACCGAAGCCGCGCAGATGGCCCGCGCGCTGGCCGGGGCGCAGGTGGACGCTGTCTATTCCTACGCCGGCCGCACCGAAACCCCGGTCGCCCAGCCCTTGGCCGTCCGCGTCGGCGGCTTTGGCGGCGTCGAGGGCCTGAAAGCCTATCTCAATACCGAAGCCATCACCCATGTCATCGACGCGACCCACCCTTTCGCCGCGCAGATGAGCGCGAATGCCGTCGCTGCATGTACGGAAACCGGAACGCCCCTGATCGCCTTCGAACGCGCGCCTTGGGTTGCCGGACCGCAGGACGACTGGACCCATGTCCCCGACCTTGAAGCCGCCGTCGCTGCCCTTGGTCCGACCCCGCGCCGCGTCTTCCTCGCCATCGGACGCCAGAACCTTGGCCTTTTCGCCAAGGCCCCACAGCACCATTACCTTCTGCGCCTCGTCGACCCGCCGACCGAGGCGCTGCCCCTGCCCGATGCCCATGCCGTCATCGCGCGCGGCCCCTTCACCCCCGAAGGTGACCTTGCCCTGCTGACCGACCACCGCATCGACGTCATCGTCGCCAAGAACGCCGGTGGCGCGGGCGCCGAGGCCAAACTGACCGCCGCCCGCGCGCTTGCCCTGCCGGTCATCCTGATCGACCGCCCGACCGTCCCTGCGCGCCCCATCGCTCGCAACGCGGACGAGGTCATGGCCTGGCTGAACGGCTAGGTCCGACCAAAATCCTTCGAAGGATTTTGCAAGAGTTTTCGAAAACTCTTGGCCCCGGTTCATCCCACGCTCCTCGGGCTATAGACAAACCGCCCGACCCGCCGCGTCGCCGAATTGCCGACGATCACCACCGTCCGCATATCCGCCATCTCGGGCGTGGCCTCGCCAAGGGAAACCGTCACTAGCCGCTGATCTGGCGTCGATACCGCGCGGGCAAAGGTGATCAGCCGGTCCGGCCCGCATTCCTGCCGCAAGACCTCCAGCGCCTTCACAAACCCTTCCGGGCGGCTGGCCGAGCGCGGGTTGTAGAACGCCATCGCGAAATCGCCCCGTGCGGCATGGCGCAGCCGGTCCTCGATCACCGACCAGGGCTTGAGGTTGTCGGAAAGGTTGATGCAGCAGAAATCATGGCCAAGCGGAGCCCCTGCCGCCGCCGCCGCCGCCAGCATCGCCGTGATTCCCGGCAACACGCGAATCTCCAGCGCCTGCCAGTCAGTCCGGCCCTCCAGCGCCTCGAACACCGCCGAGGCCATCGCAAAGACCCCCGGATCGCCCGACGACACCACGACGACCCGCTTGCCCGCCGCCGCCATCTCCAACGCCGCCCGCGCGCGGTCCAGTTCCACCCGGTTGTCGGATGGGTGCAGCGTCAGCCCCTCCCGCGCCGCGACCCGCGCGACATAAGGAATATAGCCCACCACATCCGTCGCCTGCTCCAGCACGTCCGAAACTTCGGGCGTCACCATCGCCTCGGCCCCCGGCCCAAGACCTGCAATGATCAACCAGCCGGTCATTCGGCCATCTCCGGACGACGACCGTGGCCATGGACCAGCACTATGGCGAAATAGGGAACATCATGCGGATCGACCTCGACCAGCCGGGCGACCCTTTGTCCCGGCATCGTCCCGCGCTCCACCAGCCAGGCGCTTTCCAGCCGCCCCGCCCGCTCCAGCGCGCGGCGCACCCGGGGCAGGTTGCGGCCGGTCTTCATCACCACCAGCGCGTCAGAGTTCACCATATGCCGGACCAGGTCCTCTTCAGGCAACGTTCCCATCAGCACCGTCAGCACGTCATCACCCCAGGTGATCGGCGTGTCGGTCGCGTTCCAACAGCCGGTCATGCCGGTGATACCGGGGATCACCTCGACCGGAACCCGCCCTTGCAGGCGCGAGTGCAGGTGCATGAAGGACCCGTAGAAGAACGGATCGCCCTCGCACAGCACCACCACATCCTGCACAGCAGCCAGCGCGGCCAGCCGGTCCGCCCAATCGTCATAGAACTGCGCCAGCGCCTGAGTATATTCCGGGCTGTCGAACGGCAGTTCGGTCGTCACCGGGTATTCCATCGGATATTCCGTGGCCCCCGGTTTCAGCATCCCCTCGACAATCCGCCGCGCCTGACCCGCGCGCCCCGCCTTGCGGAAATAGGCGACATGATCCGCCGCGCCAATCAGACGGGCGGACTTCAGGCTCATCAGCTCCGGGTCGCCGGGGCCAAGGCCCGCACAGATGACCTTTCCAGTTATCGGGGCCATGCTCATTCCTTCCGGCTGGCCAGCGCATTGACGGCGGCGACCGTGATCGCCGAGCCACCCAACCGACCCTTGACGATGACCGACGGCACCGGCGGCGCCTCCATCAGCGCATCCTTGGATTCCGCAGCACCCACAAAGCCCACCGGGCAACCGATGATCGCGGCAGGACGGGGGCAGGCAGGGTCTTCCAGCATGTTCAGCAGGTGGAACAGCGCGGTCGGAGCATTCCCGATCGCCACGATCGACCCCGCCAGATAAGGCCTCCACAGTTCCAAGGCCGCCGCCGACCGGGTGTTCGACATGTCCTTGGCCAAGGCCGGAACCGAAGGATCGTGCAGGGTGCAGATCACCTCATTCCCCTTCGGCAACCGCGCCCGCGTGATCCCCTCGCTGACCATCCGCGCGTCACACAGGATCGGCGCGCCGTCTTCCAGGGCGGCGCGGGCGGCGATGGCCATGCCGGGGGTGAAGCGGATATAGGGCGCAAGCTCCACCATCCCGGCTGCGTGGATCATGCGGACGGCGACGATCTCTTCCTCGGGGGTAAAGCGCGCAAGGTCGGCTTCGGCCCGGATCATGGCGAAGCTTTGCAGATAGATCGCCGCGCCGTCGGTTTCATAGATGTGGGGCATGTTCGGCCTTCAGAAGATCGGGAAGCGCCTGCGGGGAAAGTCCGGTCAGGCTGGGGATGTCGGAAGCAATGCCACCCCGGATCAGGTCATAGCCCTGAGGGGTGGCGGTCAAAGTCAGCGGCGCGGGCGAGGGATGCGCGCAGCCCTTGGCGCAGCCCGAAAGGTGCAGGGTCTGGCCGGGGGCCAGCACCGCAGCCAAGGCGCGGGCCAAGTGGCGCGTGTCGCCAAGGGCCTGCGGACAGGCGGGAGCACCCGTGCAGGCGGTCACCCGCAGGATCGGATCGGCGGGGTCGGTGATCAGGCCGGCAATCTCCGGAATCGTCGTCGCACCGACAAGGAACAGCATACGCCAGGGCGTCGGGCGGATTTCATATCCCAAGGCGGCCAGCGCCAGCAGCGTCTCGGCCCGCATCTGGCCAAAGGCCAGCGCGACCAACACACCTTCGGGGTGCAGGCCTGGTTCCGGCTGTGGGAGCGGATTGGCGGGGGCGGTATCGCAACCTTCCGGGATGACACCCTTGCCGATCAGGGCCGCCATTCGGCCCCGGCCCTCGGTCACGCCACCCTGCGCGATGAACCACTCTGCGATCGCAATCGCATCGGCGGCCAGATCGCCCACCCGCTTGCCAAACCCGTGCACCGAAGGCCGCAGGATCAGCGCGCCATCGGCGGCGCGTTCCACCCGGATATCGACCGAAGCCCCGTTCAGCACCGGGCGCGGGCCGGTATCCAGCGCAAAGCCGAACTTCCCCGGCAGGCGCGGCATCCGGGCCAGCGCGGCGGTCAGCGTGGCGGCAAGGGCGGTTGTTTCGGCATCACGGAACGGCGTCACGATCAGGTTGCGTAGGCTTTCCGTCTGAATATCCGGGTCGATCAACCCTTCGGCCCGCAGGTCCGAAATCAGCGGCCCGTGGCTCGCCTCGGTCACCCCCCGCAGTTGCAGGTTCGCCCGCGCCGAAAGGTCGACGATCCCGTTGCCATGCGCCAGCGCGGCCCCCGCAATCGCCCCCGCTTGCGCCGGTGTCAGCCGCCCCAGCGGCGGGCGCACCCGCACGACCAGCCCGTCACCCGACGCCATCGGCCGCAGCGCGCCGGGGCACCAGCCCTTGATGTCCCAGCCGCTCATCGGCTGCCTCGGGCGGTTTTCAGATTGAGCGGCTGCGCCGCAAGTCTTTGGTCTTGCCTCTGCGCGCGAAGAGCGCGCAACCGGCTCGGGTGAAGATGAGTATTTGGACCAAGAGGAACGGGCAAGTTGAGTTTCATGCCGCACCATCCAGCGTTGCGGCGATGGAGTTGCGCCGGGTCAGCCACAGGCCCGCATCGCGCAGGCGGCGGAAGAGGTCTTCCATGGCGTGCAGCGCGGCGGGGTTTTCGCGTTCGAGGAAGGCGTGGACATCGTCACGGCCCAACGTGGCCTGATGATACAGGTCGAACAGATGCGGCGGCACGACCTGCGCCAGATGGGCGAAGGCGGCCATGTGGTCGAGCGTCGCCGCGATTTCTGCACCACCCCGGTAGCCGTGGTTCATCATGCCTTCCGCCCATTGCGGGTTCGCCGCGCGCGCGCGGACGACGCGAGCGATTTCCTCGGTCAGGGTGCGGGCGTGGGGCGTGTCGGGGCGGGTGGCATCCAGATGGTAAAGTGTGGGCTTCTGGCCGCCCAGTTTGGCCACGGCGGCCGCAAAGCCTGCCTCATGCGCCGCATAGTCGGCGGCGATCAGCACGTCGGTTTCGGGCAAGTCCTGCGCGTGGACAAAGGCTTCGGCGGTAAGGACACGTTGTTCCAGCGCTTCGCGCGCCTCATGCGACTGGCCATCCGGGCCGATCGCCCAGCTTGAGGCGGCAAGCCAGGCCTCGCCCGCCGCCTGCCGCGCCTCATCGGTGAAGGTATCGGCGGCGGTGCCCATGCCAAGGCCGTAAAGCCCCGGTTTCGGACCAAAGACGCGGGCCGCGCGGGTGACATAGGGGTTGTCCTCGGGCGTCTCGTCGCGGGTGGCCAGCGCCTCGGCCCCCGCCTCGAACAGTTGCGCCAGACCGGGGAACACGTCGCGGAACAGGCCCGAAACCCGCAGCGTCACGTCGATCCTGGGCCGCGCCAACAGCGCCAGCGGCAGCACCTCGAACCCCGAGACGCGGGCGGAACCCTCGTCCCATTTCGGCGCCAGTCCCGCCAGATGCAGCGCCATCGCGAATTCCTCGCCCGCCGTCCGCATGGTGGCCGATCCCCACAGGTCCACCACCAGCCCGCGCGGATAGTCGCCATGGTCCTGCAGGTGGCGGCGGATCAGTTCTTCGGCCAGCTTCACGCCCTGCGCATGGGCATTGCGTGACGGCACCGCGCGGGGGTCGACCGAGAACAGGTTCCGCCCCGTCGGAAGCACATCGCTGCGCCCCCGGTTGGGCGACCCTGCAGGGCCGGGGGCCACGCGACGGCCCGCCAGCGCACTCAGAAGGCCCTGCTTCTCGCCGTCACCCTGACCAAAGACATGCAGCCCGTGGCCGAACTGGCTTTCCTTCAGGTCGCAGACGAAACGGTCGATCCGGGTGATCGCCTCGGCCGGTGTCGCATCGGGCGGCAACCCAAGATCCTCGGCCACGCCGGACGCTGCCGCCTCATCCCGGATCGTGTCGATCAGCCGCCTGCGACGTGCCGGGTCCAACCCATCGGCGGTGGAGTATTCGTCAAGCAGCCGCTCCAGCCGCATCATTTCCGGCGGCACCGCGCTGGCCACCATCGGCGGCGGCAGGTGGCCCAGGGTGACCGCCCCGATCCGCCGCTTGGCCTGCGCGGCCTCGCCGGGGTCATTGACGATGAAGGGATAGATCACCGGCAGCGGGCCGATCAGCGCCTCGGGCCAACAAGCATCGCTCAGGGCCACCGATTTCCCCGGCAGCCATTCCAGCGTGCCATGCGCGCCCATATGGACCAACGCCTTCAGGCCTTGCGCCCGAAGCCACAGATAGAACGCCACATAGCCGTGGCGGGGGGTGCGCGAGAGGTCGTGGTAATCCGCGTCGCGGCTGGCAACCTCACCGCGTTCCGGCTGCAGGGCGACCAGCACATGGCCCCGGCGGGTGGCGGGGAAGTGGAAGGCCCCGTCCCTCACCTGCGGATCAGACGCGGCATCGCCCCAGGCGGCAGTCAGGTTCGCCTGCAGCGCTTCGGGCAGAGTGTCCAGCGCCGCCAGATAGTCGGACAGCGGCCAAGTGAGCGTTTGCTCCAACGCCTGCGGCAGGGGCACGCCTTCGGTGACAGCATAGCCTTCACCTGCCAGCGTCCCCAGCAGCGCCTCGGTCGAGGCCAGCGCATCCAGCCCCACCGCATGCGCCATCTGATGCGCGCGGCCCGGATAGGTGGACAGGATCACCGCCAACTGCCGCTCGGCAGCAGGGGTCAACGCCAGCCGGTGCCAAGCCTTGACCCGGTCCACCACGGCGGCAATCCGGCCCGCATCGGCGCGATGGGCGAAGCGCGAGAATTGCAACTCGGGGTGCTTCTTCCCCGGCGACTTGTGGCTGACCAGGCCTGCGAAAAGACGCCCGTCCACCTCGGGCAACACGACATGCATCGCCAGATCGGCAGGCGACAGGCCCCTGTCCGAGGCCGCCCAGTCGCGGCGGCGGGCGGTGGAGAGGGCGACCTGAAAGACCGGGCAATCGGCAACGTCAAAGGGCGTCGACCCATCATCTGCCTTGGCCGAAAACGCCGTGGCATTGATCACCGCGACCGGGGGATGGGCAGCCAGATGCGCCGACAGCCACTTGCTGACGCCGGGGGCCTTCAAGCTTGCGGCAAAGGTGCCATAGGCGGCAAAGCCCTCGGCCCGCAGCGCGGCAATCAGTGCATCGACCGGGCCGGTATCCCCGGCGGTCAGATAGCTGCGGTAGAAGGTGACCAGAACCGGATTTAGGCCGGCAGGCGCAGGCACAACCCCCCGCTCGGGGTCATAAAACCCCATCTGCGGCACGGTCTTGTCGCCCATCACGGGCGCGGCATAGATCCCCGCCGCCAAGGCAAGCTGAGCCAATGCCGCATGGGCGGCAACCGCCCCGCCCTCATCACACAGGGCCTGCAACCGACGCAGGGTCGACACCGGCAGTGTCGACAGCTCATCCAGACGCGGATCGGGCCGCCCATCGGCAGGCAGCACCGCCAAAGCCATCCCCTTGCGCCGCGCCATGTCCTGCAACGTCGCTAGACCATAGGGCCAATAGGCCTCGCCTCCGATCAAGCGGACCAGCACCGCCTTGGCACCCGAAAGGGTGCGCTCAGCATAGGTGTCCACCGAAACCGGATGCTTTAGCGCGATGATATTGGCCAGCCGCACCGAAGGGTGGTCGCATCCCGCCCGACACATCCTCTCATATCCCGCCGCAAAGGCCCCAAGGTCGCTGTCGGAAAACGAAAGCACCACCAGGTCGGCCGGGTCCTGACCCAGGTCGAACGGGGTTTCCGTTTCCTCCAGCCCATGGCTTTCGCGGAAGACGACGTGCATGGCCTGGCCCTTATGCCCCCAGAACCTGGCGGATCGCGGCTTCGTCGATGTCGTCATGTTCCGCGATGACCACCAGCTGCGACCGGCGCGGGGCCGTGCCCCAGGGCTTGTCGAACTGCATCCGCACACGGGCGCCCACCGCCTGCACCAGCATCCGCATCGGCTTGCCCGCCACGGCGACATGGCCCTTGACGCGCAGGATGTTCAGCTCCTCGGCCAGCCGGACGATCGCTGCCGACAGGGCGTCAGGATCGGTCACTTCGGGCAGGTCCACCACGACCGAATCGAAATCGTCATGCTCATGGTCATCCGCCCCGTCATGGTGCGACGGGCGCGCGGCCAGATCATCCTCGGCGGCGGCGTTCAGGCCCAGAAGGACGCGCGGGTCAATCACACCATCGGTCATCGCAAGCATCGGCACCGGGCGGTTCATCTCGGCGGCAATCACCTCACGCGCGGTCGCCAGACCGGCCTCGCCCGCCAGATCGGCCTTGGACAGCAGGATCAGGTCGGCACACAGGATCTGGTCCTCGAACACCTCGCTCAGCGGGGTTTCATGGTCCAGCGACGGGTCGGTGGCGCGTTGAGCATCGACCGCCGCCACATCCGGGGCAAAGCGGCCAGCGGCAACGGCTTCGGCATCTGCCAGGGCAATCACCCCATCAACGGTGATCCGCGACCGGATCGCAGGCCAGTCGAAGGCCTTCAACAGCGGCTTCGGCAGCGCAAGGCCCGAGGTCTCGATCAGGATATGATCGGGGCGCACGGGCATCGCCATCAGGGCCTCGATCGTCGGGATGAAGTCATCGGCCACGGTGCAGCAGATGCAGCCGTTTGCCAGTTCCACGATATTCTCGACCGGGCAATTCTCATCGGCGCAGGATTTCAGGATGTCACCATCCACGCCCACGGTGCCGAATTCGTTCACCAGGATCGCCAGCCGTTTCCCCTGCGGGTTCTGCATCAGATGCCGGATCAGCGTGGTCTTTCCGGCCCCAAGGAACCCGGTAATCACGGTCACGGGGATTTTCGTCAGATCGGTCATGTCATGGGCTCCAGTGGAGGGATACGGGCGATGCTTTGCTTGCGAAAGACTGTCGGGCGGTCGCGCCAGGGGACGATTCCATCAGCGCTGACGGCATATTTCGCCGCGCCTTCCAGGATTGCGGGGACATCGTCAAGGGTCAGCCGACCATAGACATAGGACCAGGCCCCCGGCTTGGCCAAGGATACGGCGCAGCCGGTGTTGCAGGCCGACAGGCACTCAACCCCCACGATCCTAACCCCTTCGGGCGCAGCCCCTTCGGTCAGCGCGGCATGCAGCTGCGCACCGGGGGGCAGATCGCCCTCGGGCACCGGTTGCCCGGCCTTGCAGGTGGTGCAGACGTAAAGCGTCGCGGTCATCGTGGCCCTTCAAAAGGCGAAAGGGGCATGGGCCAGCAAGGGCGCCTTGGCCCTTACCCGGTCGCGGAACACCCCGTCCGCCGGTTCTTCCTTTGCGCTGGCAGGTCTCCCGGCTTGCGGATACGGGGCCCGACTTTCGTCAAACCCCACGATCCCCGCCTTCCCGACCTTTGGGGTCAGTGGCCATGGGACCTCTCCGGTCACGGTCGCGGGGGCGGCTGCTTAGGGTCGTTTCCGACCTGTCGCATTCCCTCTTCGCCTGTCATAAACAGGAACCAGCGCAAGAAATCACCTGCGCCACGGCAAGACCCTTGTCAAGGACACGACCGACCATGACCGACCCCATTGCGACACCCGACCCTCAGGCCGATCTGGCCCGCCATGCCCAGAAGATGGCCAAGAAGAAGGCCGCGCGTGACAAGATCATGGCCGGGAAAGAGGGTGAAAAGGGCCTGATCATCGTCCACACCGGGGCAGGCAAGGGCAAGTCGTCCAGCGGATTCGGGATGATCCTGCGCTGCATCGCCCATGAAATGCCCTGCGCCGTCGTCCAGTTCATCAAGGGTGCCTGGGATACGGGTGAACGGCGGCTGCTGACCGACAACTTCGCCGACCTCTGCCAGTTCCATGCGATGGGCGAGGGCTTCACCTGGGAAACCCAGGACAAGACCCGCGACATCGCTGCCGCCCGGGCAGGCTGGGAGAAGGCGAAAGAGCTGATCCGCGACCCCAGCATCCGCTTTGTCCTGTTGGATGAAATCAACATCGCGCTGCGGTATGATTACCTCGACATCGCCGAAGTGCTGGCCTTCCTGAAAGCTGAGAAACCCCCCTTGACCCATGTGGTCCTGACCGGGCGAAATGCGAAGGAAGAGCTGATCGAGGCCGCTGATCTGGTGACCGAGATGACCCTGATCAAGCACCCGTTCCGGTCCGGCATCAAGGGTCAGCCGGGGGTGGAGTTCTGATCTGTCCACGCAGGGCAGATTTTCGGATCAAATGAAATCAACGGGTTGACTGTGGACATTAACGGTCTGGAAAGAATGGGAGGACTGAAAATGCAAAGAACAGGACTGGCGATTCTGGCGGTGTTTCTGGTGCTGACAACCTCGGCCTGCGCCCCGCTTCTGATCGGCGGCGCAGCCGTCGCTGTCGCCGACGAGGCGGTCGAACAGAACCAAGGCGGCGACGGACTGTTCTGAGGCGGGCAAGGTAGGGTGGGCAATATTGCCCACCTTTCGAACGGAAGGCCCGGTCAATCGGGCTGGTTACGCTGGATAATCCCGGTCGCGGCGGCAAGGCCGAGCGAGGTGATGACGTAACCTGCAGTTTTTAGCAGCCATGTGTAAAGTCGGGCGAACCACCCTGCCCAGGTGACCGTGGTCTGCCCCCAGGTGGACTGCTGGCCAAGGTCGACGATAGGCAGGAAGACGTCGACGGCATAGGCCAGCGAATAGTAAGTCTCATAATGCGAAGTAGCCGGGCCTGATCGCGTCGGATCGGCCCAGACTAGCGCCGGGGCGGTCGCGCTGCCGTCAAAAGCAGCCCTCCATTCTGCCGAGGTCAGGATCACCGCATCGGTCGGCACCATCGCCCCAAGCATCCAGAAAAGGGAATAAGCAAAGAACGAAAATCCGATGCAGGCCAGCGACAGATAAAGCGCGTTTTGCGGGGCGTAGCCATAGCCCGCGACCTTGCCTGTCAGCCAAGACCACAGTTGAGCGCTCCGCATCCGAAGCCAGATCTTGCCGCTATCCCCCTTGGTCATCTCCCCCCCGTCAACGGCGTCCCTGAAATCCTTGCGGTCGGATTCGAGGCGATGAGCGGCAAGCAACCGCTCGTGTTCGATCAACACCTTCCGCGCCTCGCCCGCATGGCCCATCTGGCGCAGGACGCGGGCAAGCTGGGTAAAGGGTTGGGGGCGGAAGTCGCCCTCCCAATGAGAGCCGGTCTCCAACCAATCGCGGCGGGCGGCAAAGGTGGTGGGGCTGGTTCCCGCAATCCGGTCATAGGTGAAGCCGTCAAGGATCAGACTATCCTTGCCTGTGGGCCAGCTTTTCACATCATCGACCAGATCGCCGACATGCGCCCCGTTGAGGTCGACAAGGCCCTTAACCTTCTTGACCTTGCGAAAAAAGAAGCCCTGCGTCACCCGCATCCGCTGGGCGTGGAGAGCCCGTTCCCCGTTGCCGTCGAACTCAGCGCCTTCGCAAGTCAACACCCCGCCGATCTTTGCGCCGTTCACAGCGACCGTGCCCGTTGCGATTACGGTGCTAAGTAAGAGGTCTTCCCCCACCTCTGCCCCTTGCGCATTCAGCGCCCGTTGCTGCGCTCCCTTTTTGTCCTTGCCGCCGTCGAACTTCGCTTCCTCGCAAACCAACTGTCCGCCGATCTTTATGCCTCCCAAATCGACCGTGCCCGTGGCGGTGACGGAGCGAAGGAAGATGTCTTGCCCCACCTCCACCCCTTGCGCGTTCAGCGCCCTTTGCTGCGCGCCCTTCTTGTCAATGCCGCCGTCGAACTTCGCACCTTCGCAGTCCAACTGCCCGCCGATCTCTGCGCCACCCACTTTGACTGTTCCCGTGGCGATTACGAATTGAAGGAAGAGGCCGCCGGAAATCTGGGCACCTTGGGCCATAAGGCCGGGGAAAGTGCTGTTGTCGAGGCTAAGCTGCTGAAGCGTGGTCTGGGTCAGGTTGGGTTCGAACTCGAAGTGGCAGAAGTCCAGGACCGTCGCGCCTTTGCCGGTGCAGAAGGCGAGGTCGAGGGGGTCTTCGATCCAGCCCCCCACAAGTTGGACGCCGCGTTCATGCAGCCCGCAGTCCTTTGTCCCCCCAAGGATCAGAAGGCGGAGGAGGGGGGGCCGGATGCTTGTCGCATCGGTGTTGGCGGTGGGGCGGGTGGGGTTTGCCTTGTCGGTCAGGTAGCAGGTCTCGCCCGCCTGCGTGGCCGTGATCAGCTTGCGCTCGGCTGTCGTGGGGTGGTGGCCGTTCTGGGGATCAAGAAACTCGGCAATGGATTTGAAGGTCATGGGCTGGCCTGAAAAGGGGACCCGGTCAGCTTGGCCGGGTCGGGGCAATCGCGCAAGGAAGAGTTGAGTGCGCGCGGGGCTTGGGCGATAGAGGGGGCGGAACTGGAAAGGATGACCTGATGACCCACCGACCGCTCCCCTGTTTCAAGGCCTATGACATCCGGGGGCGGCTGGGGGTGGAGCTGGATGAGGACGTGGCTTTCCGCGTCGGGCGGGCCTTTGCTGCGGTGCTGCAGGCGCAGCGGGTGGTGTTGGGGCGGGACTGCCGGGCCTCCTCCCAGGCGCTGGCCGGGGCGGTGGCGCGGGGGTTGATGGCCGAAGGGGTCGAGGTGATCGACCTGAGCCTCTGCGGGACCGAGGAGGTCTATTTCGCGACCACTCACCACGCGGCCTGCGGTGGGATCGAGGTGACGGCCAGCCACAACCCAATGGATTACAACGGGATGAAGCTGGTTGGGCGCTGGTCTGCCCCGCTGGACCCGGCGACCACGATGCAGGCGATCCGGGCGCTGGCGGAAAGCGGGGGTTTCGGTCCGGAGGCTGCGGGCAAGGTGACTGCGGCCCCCGAGACGCGCGCGGCCTATGTCGACCGGGTGCTGGATTTCATCGACATCGCGGCGCTGCGGCCCCTGCGGGTGCTGGTCAACGCCGGGAACGGCGCGGCGGGGCCGACCTTTGATGCGCTGGCCCGTGCGCTGGCGGAAAGGGGTGCCCCGCTGGGGTTCATCCGGCTGCACCATGACCCGGACGGCAGCTTTCCGAACGGGATCCCGAACCCGCTGCTGCCGGAAAACCAGCCTGCCACGGCGGCGGCGGTGGTCGCGGCGGGGGCGGATATGGGGGTGGCCTGGGATGGCGATTTCGACCGCTGTTTCTTCTTTGACCATCAGGGGAGGTTCGTGCCCGGTGAATATGTGGTGGGTCTTCTGGCGCGGGTCTTCCTCGCCAAGGAACCGGGGGCGGTGATCGTTCACGACCCCCGCATCGAATGGAACACCCTCGACACCATCGCCCGCATGGGGGGCCGGGCCGAACGGGCGCGGACGGGGCATGCATATTTCAAGCGGGCCCTGCGCGACACCGGCGCGGTCTATGGGGGCGAGATGTCGGCCCACCATTATTTCCGCGATTTCATGGCCTGCGACAGCGGGATGATCCCCTGGCTCATGGTCGCCGAACTGATGGGGCGGACCGGGCAGTCGCTGGCCGATCTTCTGGCCGAGGCGCGGGCGGCGTTCCCTTCGTCGGGAGAGATCAACTTTCACGTCCCCGATCCGGCGGCGGTGATGGCGCGGGTCGAGGCGGCGCTGACGGGGGCCGAGGTGGACCGGCTGGACGGGCTGTCGATGAGCTTTCCCGACTGGCGGGTCAACCTGCGGGCCTCGAACACCGAACCCCTCCTGCGGCTGAATATCGAGACGCGGGGGGACACTGAGGGGCTGACCCGCCGGGTGGCCGAGGTGACCCGGCTGATCGAGGGGGGCTGAAGTGGCTTCTGCCCACGCGCGGGCAGAATTTTGGAGGCAATGGAATCAAGGGGTTGGTTGTGGACATTAGGGGTCTTTTAACGGGTTGGAGACTTCGTAGGGTGCGCTATAGAGCACCGTGCCAGCAAACCTGAACGACCTCGGTAAGCGATCACGCACCCAAGCGTCCAGCCGAAAGCCTTTCGCCAAACTTCGCCAGGAACGTCAGGCAATAGTGCAACGACGCCGCACATTGTGTATCGATCCGAAGCTTGACTAGGGCTTCTTGTGCGGCGGCAGGGGTTTCGATCCGGGGTCCCTGCAGAAGCCGGTGAATGTCGTCGATCTCGACCGGCTCAAGCCGGTCATTCTCTTTAGCGCGCCGAATGGCCTGGGCCATTCGGGCCAGCAATTGGTCGCGACCAAGATTGGTGAAGCCGATGAAGAACATCTGCGGCTTTCCGGCCCGCGCCAATTCCCGGCAGATCGCCAGCGGGGCAACAAAGGACAGGTCGGCCTTTTCCAGGCCGATCTCTTCCTTCAGCTCTTTGTAGACGTCATCCATGATGTAATTCTCGAAGTTGACCTCAAGCCCGTCCGGGTGTTCCGGCCACTCGGCGGCACCCGAGGCGCTGTCTGACCATTGGCCGCGGTTGTGAACGGCAGTGTGCCGGCTTCGGGGGATGATGAACGGGGCAAGTTTTCCCTGTGGGTCCAGGTAGAAAACAAGGATCGTCACGCCCAGCGTGTTGGCCAGCCGCTTGTCGGCCAGTTTGGGCAGATGGCCGGGGCTTTCCTGCAGAAGTGCCTGACGGATCGTCGGCACCGCAGGGTCGGGCTGGAAATCCAGGATCAGGTTTGAACGCGCCTGATCCCAGTATCGCGCCTTTTTGATTTGCAGGGTGGCGGTTGTGCCGTCGAAGGCAATATCTTCGACGCGGATGATGTCCGAGCTGCGACGGACCCTGCCGACTTTCTTCAACCGGGCAAGCCCGGCCTCGCGCAGGGCCTCGACATGCGGATCGGCAAAGGCGTCCAGCCGGAACTGGCCCGGAACTTCGGTCAGGGCAATCGGGACCGGGCGCTTGTCAGCAACCGCGTCGGCGAAGTTCGCCACTTCGACATAGGGCAGGCTGCGGGACAGAAGCGTTTCTCGGTCGTACAGCGTGGCCAGGGTCAGCGGATGCTGATGAAGGAATTCGTCCGCCGAGCCATCCGCCACCGACACTGTTCCAAAGGTGTTGAGCGCGCTTGCCACCTCGATTGACGAGCGGAAGGCCGTTTGGGCTGCGGTTCCCAGAAAGGGAATGCTTGTCACGAAGCCAGTTATTTCAGACAGAAAGGCATCGGAGATCTTTCTGAAATCCAGCTTCATCTGACGGGCCTTCCGGGTTGGGACTGCCCTAACATATGCTGCGCATGGCGTGATCGATCAATGCCGATGCGGCAGATTTCCTGGGTGGATCTGATCCGCAAACGGTTGATTGGTCGCGCAAGGTCCGATGATCCTCTGACCCCCTACCCCCCCAGATACCCCTCCAGTACCGCCTTGGTACCCTTTGACCACAGGGCTGTCAGGTGGCGGATGAAAGCCCCGGCGAAGGTCGGGTTCTGGCCAAGGTCGCCGTAGACCGCCGTCATGCCCAGCCATGCGGCAGGGTCGTGGCGGGCCTTGGTGGCGAGGGCGGTAAGTTCGGCCCAATTCGGGTCGTTTGGCGGGATCACGGTGCCGCTATCCGTGGTGCCTTCGCAATACCGGCACCAGAGCGCCGACACCAGCGCGAGGCCTTCGACCGAGCCACCAGCCGCCAGCGCGTCGCGGATCGAGGGGACGATGAATTTCGGCTGCCGGTTCGAGCCGTCAAGGCAGAGGCGACGTTCGGTGTCGGCGACCTCCGGGTTACTGAAGCGGTCCACGATCAGGCGGTAATAGTCGCCCAGATCGGTATCGGGGACCGGTGGGATGTAGGGGATGATCTCCTCGGTCTCGACCTTGTTCAGCAGGCCAAGGATAAGGGGGTGCGCCATGGCTTCGTGGACATATTCCACGTCCATCAGCCCGCCGGGATAGGCGATGGTCGCATGGCCGCCGTTCAGGATGCGGATCTTCATCATCTCGAAAGCGTGGACATGCGGGGTCAGGGTGACGCCGACGGCTTCAAAGGCGGGGCGGCCTGCGGGGAAGTTGTCCTCAAGCACCCATTGCCGGAAGGGTTCGCAGGTCACCGGAACCGGGTCGTCGGCAAGGCCGAAACTGGCGGCCATCGCGCGTTCGCGGGGGCCGGTGGCGGGGGTGATCCGGTCGACCATGCCGTTCGGGAAGGCGACATTGGCCTTGATCCAATCTGCCAAGGCCGGGTCGGACAGACGGGCAAGGCCCACGACGGCATCCTCGGTGACATGGCCATTGCCGGGAAGGTTGTCGCAGGACATGACGGTGAAGGGCGGGGTGCCAGCGGCGCGGCGGGCCTTCAGCGCGGCGATGATCGCGCCGAATGCGGTGCGATGCGGGGTCGCGGCATCGGCCTGGATTTCCGGGTGCGCCGGGTCGAAAGCCCCGGTCGCCGGGTTGATGAAATAGCCGCCCTCGGTGACGGTCAGGCTGACGATGCGGATTTCGGGGCGGATCATCGCGGCGATGAGGGCGGCGTTGTCGGGTTCCACCGGCAGAAAGTCGATCATCGACCCGATCCTGCGGGCGGATTTGCCCTTGGGGTCAAGTTCGATGACGGTCGAAAGGCAATCCTGCGCCTTCAGCGCATCGCGCATCCGCGCGTCACCTTCACGCACCCCGGCACCAAGGATCGCCCAGTCGTGGCAGAGACCCTTGGCGAACAGATCGTCGAGGTAAACGGCCATGTGGGCGCGGTGAAAGTTGCCCAGCCCGATATGGACAATGCCGGGAGTCAGTTTCTGGCGATCATAAGAGGGGAGCGTCGGTTTCATTCAGGCCATCCAGTTGCCGCCGTCCACGCCGAAGCACTGGGCGACGATGTATTTCGCTTCGTCCGTGGCAAGAAAGATCGCCATGCCGGTGAGGTCGTCGGCGCTGCCCATCCGGCCAAAGGGGACGGCGCTTCCCACCTCACGCTTTTTCTGGCCAAGGGGCTTGCCTTCGTATTTCGCGAAAAAGGCGTCGACCCCGTCCCAATGTTCGCCGTCCACCACGCCCGGCGCGATGGCGTTGACGTTGATCCCGTGCTGGATCAGGCCAAGGCCTGCGGATTGAGTCAGGCTGATGACGGCGGCCTTGGTGGCGCAGTAGACGGCAACCAACCCCTCACCCCGCCGACCGGCCTGAGAGGCCATGTTGATGATCGTGCCGGTGCCGCGCGGGATCATGTGGCGCGCGGCGGCCTGCAGGCAGAACAGGGTGCCCGCCACGTTGACGGCGAACAGCTTGTCATAATCGGCGCGGGTGATTTCCGCGATGGGGGCGGCGCTGAACAGGGCGGCGTTGTTGATCAGGATGTCAAGTTTTCCCATCTTCTGAACGGCTTCGGCAAAGGCCGCGTCGATGCTGTCCTGCCTTGTCACGTCCAGCGCGATGGCGTGGGCTTTCGGCCCCAGCCCTTCAGCCGCCTTTTTCGCCGCCTCAAGATTGATGTCGGCAATCGCCACTTCGGCCCCCTCGGCCAGATAGGCGCGGGCGAAGGCCAGGCCGATGCCACGGGCAGCCCCGGTGATCAGGGCGGTCTTTCCGTGCAGCCTCATAGCGCCAACCCGTTCGCATCAAACCTGTGGATCTTGCCGGCGGGGGCAAGCTTGATCCGGTCGCCGTGGTGGACGTTTAATTCGCCGGGTCCCCGGACGTTGATGATGCCAAGGCCTGCCACATCGACCTTGATGAAGCTGTCCGAGCCAAGATGTTCCGACAGGCCCACCACGCCTTCCCACGGGCCATCACCGACAGTGATGTGTTCGGGGCGGATGCCGATGGTATGGGCACTGTGCTTGGCGGCCTCGGCCCCCTGGATGAAGTTCATCTTGGGGCTGCCGATGAAACCCGCGACGAACAGGTTCTTCGGCGTGTGGTAAAGCGTAAGGGGAGAGCCGACCTGTTCGATGTTCCCCGCGTTCAGCACGACGATCTTGTCGGCCATGGTCATCGCCTCGACCTGATCATGGGTGACATAGATCATCGTGGTCTTCAGCGACTGGTGAAGTTCCGAAATCTCCTGCCGCATGCCGACGCGCAGGGCGGCGTCAAGGTTCGACAGGGGTTCGTCAAACAGGAACGCCGCCGGTTCGCGCACGATGGCGCGGCCGATGGCGACGCGCTGGCGCTGGCCACCGGAAAGCTGGCCGGGGCGGCGGTCAAGGTAGTTGGACAGGTTCAGGACCGATGCCGCGCGTTCGATGCGGACGGTCTGCTCGGCTTCGGGCATGCCGGCCATTTTCAGCGGGAAGGCGATGTTCTTCCTGACCGTCATATGCGGGTAAAGCGCATAGGACTGGAACACCATTGCCAGACCCCGCTTGGCCGGGGGCAAGTCGGTTGCGTCCTTGCCGTCGATCACGATGCTGCCCGAACTGGTATCCTCCAGCCCTGCGATCAGGCGCAGAAGCGTGGATTTTCCGCAGCCGGACGGGCCGACGAAGACCACGAATTCGCCGTCCTCGATATCCAGGTCGATGCCCGGAATGACGTCCACCTCGCCAAACGACTTGCGGACCTGACGAAGTTCTATCTTGCCCATGTTGCCCTCATTTCACCGCGCCAAAGGTCAGGCCGCGGACGAGTTGTTTCTGGCTGAACCAGCCAAGGATCAGGATCGGCAGGATGGCCATGGCCGATGCCGCCGAGAGTTTTGCGTAGAAAAGGCCCTGCGGTGCCGAAAAGCTGGCGATGAAAGCCGAGAGCGGGGCCGCCTTGGTGGTGGTCAGCACGATGGTCCAGAACGCCTCGTTCCAGGCCAGGATGATGTTCAGAAGGCAGGTCGAGGCAAGCCCCGGCAGCGCCATCGGGGTCAGGACATGAAGGATCTCGCTCCACAATCCTGCGCCGTCCATGCGCGCGGCCTCCAGGATTTCGCCGGGGATTTCCTTGAAGTAGGTGTAAAGCATCCAGACAATGATCGGCAGGTTCATCAGCATCAGCGCGATCACAAGGCCGATCTTGGTGTCGATCAGGCCAAGCTTGAGAAACAGAAGGTAAAGCGGGATCATCACGGCGACGGCGGGCATCATCTTGGTGGACAGCATCCACATCAGAAGATCCTTGGTCTTGCGGCCCGGCACGAAGGCCATGGCCCAGGCGGCGGGGACCGCGATGACAAGGCCCAGAAGCGTGGAGCCGACCGAGATGACGACCGAGTTCCAGAAGAAGCGCGGATAATCCGACCGGGCCCAGACCTCGGCATAGTTGTCCAGTGTCCAGTCGGCGGACAGGAATTCCGGCGGCATGGCAACGGCACTGGCTTCGGTCTTGAAGCTGGTAAGGATCATCCAGAAGACGGGGAAGAAGATGATCAGCGCGACCGCCCACGCGGCGATGGTCGTGATCAGCTTGCGTTGTGCGGAAATTGCGCGGGCCATGGCTGCTCCTTCACGTGTCCAGATGCCGGCCAATGCCGCGCATCAGGAAATAGGCCACGATATTGGCCAGGATGACCGCGATGATCCCCCC
>CAUJIP010000010.1 GCA_963205235.1 Pseudomonadota bacterium | reverse complement strand
CGGCTTGAACCCGAAAAGCCCGCAGGAGCTGGCCGGAATCCGCACCGAACCGCCTCCGTCCGAGCCATGGGCAAAGGCCACGATCCCGGCCGCAACCGCAGCGCCCGCGCCACCGGATGACCCGCCCGAGGTATGATCAAGGTTCCAGGGGTTGCGTGTCGGCCCACCATAGACCGCACTTTCAGTCGCTGCCCCGATCCCGCCTTCGGGGCTGGTCGTGCGACCAAAGGTCACGACGCCCGTCGCCCTGATCCGCTGAAAAATGCTGGAATCGCGCTTGTACTCCGTGTTCGCCAAAAGCCGCGAGCCGTTGTGCGACGGGAAGTCGACCGCCTCACAGCCCAGATCCTTGATCAGGAACGGCACTCCCCGGAATGGCCCCTGCGGCAGGCCGTCGGCGATGGATTTCCGCGCGACGCCTTCCTGCATCAGGACAACGGCATTGATTGCCGGATTGCGCGCCTCGACAGCGGCAAGGGCCGCATCCAGCAACTCGCTTGCCGAAACCTCGCCCCGCGCCACAAGGCCGGCAAGCTCGGTTGCGTCCGCCACTTTCAGATCACCGATCACGATATCCCCCCAGGCTTTCGCCAAAGTCTTGCAGCCCTGCGGGCCGGGGTCACGCCCCCAAGCGGCAGGTCATGTCGGTTTCAGCCCGCCTTGGGGCCAAGATGCGGACCAAGCGCCGGGCCGATGGCCTCGGGCAGGATCGGCTTGGCCAGAAACCCGTCCATCCCGGCCTTCTCGATCTCGCGGCGCTGATCGGGCATGGCGCCCGCCGTCATCGCGATGACCGGGATCGCCTTTCCCTTGCCCTCGCGCAGCCGACGAAAGGTTTCAAACCCGTTCAGCCCCGGCATGGCCATGTCCAGCAGCACAAGGTCCACGGAGGATTCGTCCAGAAGCTTCAGTGCTTCCGCGCCGCTGGCGGCCCCCACGACCTCGGCCCCAAGCGCGCGCAGCAGCCCTGCCGCGACCATCCGGTTCGTCGCGACGTCATCGACGACCAGAATGCGTTTGCCCGACAGGTTCAGAACTTCGTTGCGTGGCGGCGGTGAACAGGTCGGAGACTCGACCACCAGCCGGAATGCCGCCCCCGACGTCGAGGGGACAAGGTTCAGGTCCCCCCCCATCTGCCGCGCAAGCGAGCGGCTGATCGCAAGGCCAAGCCCAAGCCCCGGCCGCACCGTGTTGCCGCGCCGGAACGGTTCAAACAGCGTTCGGGCAACCTCTGGCGGGACGCCGGGTCCGCTGTCCACCACATCGACCGTCAGGCGGCCGTCCTGATGGTCGACCAAGACCTTGACGCCCTTGCCCGCTGCATGTTTCAGGGCGTTGGAAATCAGGTTCGTCAGGCATTGGCGCAGCCGCTGCGCATCAAGCAGGGCGTATTCTGGCACGCTTGGCGCAATGCTGAAGACAAGGTTGCCTTCCTGCGCCGAGGCGCTGGGGGCGGCAATCGCCACGGTGGCTGCAATCGCGGCCCGAAGGTCGGTCGGACGGGGAACAACAGAAAGCTGCCCGGTATTGATCGCCGACAGGTCCAGAACATCGTCCAGAACTTCGGCCAGCCCGCGTGCCGAGGTGACCAGCGTTTGCAGCCGTTCGCGGGAAAAGCCGCGCGCCGCCGCAGCCTCGACTTCGCCCAGGCCGATGATGGCATTCAGCGGCGTGCGAAGTTCGTGGCTCATCTGCGCCAGAAACAGGCTTTTCGCGGCATCCGAAGCCCGCGCCTGCGCCAGCGTTCGGGCGTTGGTGTTGTGCAGGTCATGGTTGGCCAGCATCGCAAGCACCGCATACGTGATAGCGGTCAATGCCGCGAGCGACGACACCGTCAGACCGATGTAATCCCCCTTTTCCAGCCAATGCGCCGAGTTCACGCCCAGAATGACCAGGCTGACGGTCGCCATCCCAAGCATGCCATAAGGCAGGTGGATCGAACGCACTGAACTCAGTTGCAAAAGCGTGATTACCCCAAGCCCTGCAGCCAGCGCCTTTGAATAGGGGTTGTCGACAAGCCAGGTCATCCCCGCCGCCGTGCTGACGCAGACGGCCATCACCACCATCAGACCAAGCGTCGCCGCATAGCGCCAGGGCGAGGCGACCGGGTCCAATCGGCGTTGCAGTCGGATGGACAGCATCTCGGCCGAGATATCTATCGCGGCAAGCGCCAGCATCAGCGCGGGATAGGTGAAAAGCGAACAGAACACATAGCCGCAGAACAGCAGCGCGTTTCGTTGCCAGGGACTTGCCGACACCACCTCATATTGTCGGGCAATCTCGTCCGCCAACCGTTCCCTGGTCGTCAGGTCATGATCGGGGGCTGAAGAAAGCGGGGCATCCATGTCGTTGCCGATCCGGCTCTTGCGGGAAATGCCTGCCGATAGTGGGGTCTGCGGGTCCCGGGTCAAGGGGTTTCAAACGGCTGGATCGCGATGTCCTGCCGCAGCGCGCCGCCTTGATCAAGGATCAGGATCCGGTTGTCGGTCGTGACGACGGCGAACCAGCCGTCGCCAAAGGTCACCGCTGTCGCTGTTACCCCGGCCGGAAGGGTCAGGCCTTCGGGAACAACCGGCACGCCCGCCGAAAAGCTCTCCGGCATCCGGGTGACAAGCAGGGCCACCACCGTTATGACACCACCGATCATCGTCAGGGTCAGGACGACAACCAGCCATTTCAAAAGCCGCAGGCTGGGCGGCAGGGTCGGCTCGGGGGTGTCAGGCGTGGTGGGATCAGACATGGACGAGCCTTTCGAGGACGAGGAAACCGCCAACTTGGAGGGCGAGGGCCTTGCCGTCACCATCGGCCCGGACGCGCCCAACCGCCTTGATAAGGCGCTTGCCGCCGCCGTGCCAGAGGAAGCCGCGCTGTCGCGGTCGCGCCTGATGCGGATGATCACCGAGGGGGCGGTCAGCCGGGATGGGGTGTTGGTCACCGACCCCAAGGCCAAGGTGGCCGAAGGTGAGGTCTATCACCTGCGGCTTGATCCGGCGGCTTCGGTCGAGACGCTGGCCGAAGATATCCCCCTGTCGGTCGTGTGGGAGGACGGCGATCTGATCGTCATTGACAAGCCCGCCGGAATGGTCGTCCACCCCGCGCCGGGTTCGCCTTCGGGAACGCTGGTCAACGCGCTTCTGTTCCACTGCGGCGACACGCTGTCGGGGATCGGGGGCGAAAAGCGGCCGGGGATCGTGCACCGGATCGACAAGGATACGACCGGCCTTCTGGTGGTGGCCAAGTCGGACCGGGCGCATCATGGGCTGGCCCGGCAGTTCGAGGATCACTCGGTCACCCGGCATTATCTGGCTGTGGTGCATGGGGTGCCCTCCAGCGCCGACCCCCGGTTGCGGGGCCTGCGGGGGATCAGCTTCGAAGCGGGTGGCATCCTGAAGATCGCGACCCACCTTGCCCGCCACAAGACCGACCGGCAGCGGCAGGCGGTAGTCTGGGATCAAGGGCGCCATGCGGTGACGCGGGTCCGGGTGGTAGAGGGGTTCGCAGGTCAGGCGGCGCTGGTCGACTGCTGGCTGGAGACGGGTCGCACCCATCAGATCCGGGTCCACATGAGCTATGCCGGCCACGGGCTGGTGGGGGACCAGACCTATGGGGGGCGCAAGAAACTCGGTTCGGTTCTGGGGCAGGGGGCTGAGGTCGGGAATGATTTCCCCCGGCAGGCCCTGCATGCCGCCAGCCTGGGGTTCGACCACCCGGTGACGGGGGAACGGCTGGAGTTCACCTCGCCCCTTCCACCCGACATGGGCCGCCTGATCGAGGCCCTGCGGGCGGGGTGAGGGGGAAACTGTCCACGCTGGACGGATTTTCCAGCCCAGCAATTTCAAGGGCTTGGCTGTGGACATTTGCCGATTGTTAACCATTGGGGTTGGGAAGACAGGGCGCGATCCGACCTTCGGCAGTGATCAGAGATCTGGTCTGAACCCTGATCGAAGGGGGTGGCGGTGCGCGCCAACCTTGGCCAATTACACCCCTTCGCGCCTGCAGCATATTGTCACGGGTCTGTTATCGGCGTATCAGTGCGCCATGCCGACTCAGGGTCGGTAGTGGCATCGGAGCCAAAACGCACCCCTCCTGCCAGGAGGGTTCCCGGTCGAAAGAACCGCACCACTGGTGCGATATTTTCTTCCGGTCGAGCGATCCCTACCCCAGCAACAAAGACTCAAACACCCAAGGGTGACACATGATTCATGACCCCATCGCAAATGGGCTGAATACCCAATTGCCGCTTTTCGACGAAGAGGCGCTTGATATCGCCGACTATCTGAAATCCGAGGTCGAGGCCGAGGACGACATCCACCATAACGAAGCCAGGGGCCATGGGCTTGCGGCCCTGACCTTGGGGGCTGTGGGCGTGGTCTATGGCGATATCGGCACCTCGCCGATCTATGCCTTCCGCGAAGCCCTGAAGGCGACCGGGGCGGCAAGTCCCGGTGCGACCGAAGTCCTTGGCATCCTGTCGCTGCTGATCTGGACGCTCATCCTGATCGTGACGGTGAAATATGTCTTCTTCCTTCTGCGCGCCGACAACCGGGGCGAAGGGGGCATCCTGTCGCTTTATACTCTGGTCCGGCTTGCCTTTGGACGGCGGTCGCTTCCGATCCTGCTGCTGGCCCTGTTTGGCGCGGCGCTGTTTGCCGGGGACGCCGCGATTACCCCAGCGATTTCGGTGCTGTCGGCGGTCGAGGGCACCGAACTGATCCTGCCCGCGCTGGCACCCTATGTGCTGCCCGTGACGCTGGGCATCCTGGTCGCGCTGTTCATGATGCAGCGGGGCGGCACGGCGAAGGTGGCCAAGCTGTTCGGCCCGATCTGCGTGTTGTGGTTTCTGGCGCTTGGGGCGCTGGGCATCCAGTATCTGCTGGAGGCCCCACAGGTTCTGGCCGCGTTCAACCCGGTCTGGGGGGCCGCGTTCCTGCTGGGCAACCCCGGCATCGCCTTTGTCGTTCTGGGGGCGGTCTTCCTGGCCGTGACCGGGGGCGAGGCGCTTTATGCCGACCTTGGCCATTTCGGGCGGCGTCCGATCAAGCTTGCATGGTTCGGCCTGGTATTGCCTGCGTTGGTGCTGAACTATCTGGGGCAGGGCGCGATGGTGCTGGCCTATCCGGAACGGGCGGAGAATTCGTTCTTTGCCATGGCCTCCGAGGGGCTTTTGCCTTGGCTGGTTGTGCTTGCGACGGCGGCGACAGTGATTGCCAGTCAAGCGGTTATTTCGGGGGCCTTTTCGATGGCGCGTGGTGCGATGCAACTGGGATTCCTGCCCCGGATGCGCATCCTGCACACCGCCGAAGGGCAGAGCGGCCAGATCTACATCGGGGCGGTCAACTGGCTGCTTTTGGTCGGAGTCCTGTGGCTGGTCCTGTCGTTCCGCAGTTCCAGCGCGCTGGCGTCGGCCTATGGGATCGCTGTGACTGGGACCATGGTCCTGACTTCTATTCTTGGCATTCTGTTTCTCTCTCGGGTCAGGCGGCTGCGGCTGTCCTTTGCCCTTGCCCTGGCCGCGCCGTTTCTGGTGATCGAAGCGGTCTTTCTGGCGTCGAACCTGACGAAGTTCGCGGAAGGGGGCTATGTTCCGGTCCTGGTCGGTGGTGCTGTGGCTGGCCTGATGTGGGCCTGGTGGCGCGGCACGCAGCTTGTTCGGGCACGGGTGGCAAAGCTGGCCGTGTCTGTGCCGTCCTTCATCAAGATGATGCGCAATTCGTCGGTCAACGTCATTCCGGGCACCGCCTTCTTTCTGACTGGGGATGCCGAGATCGTTCCTTCGGCGCTGTTGCACAACATCAAGCACAACCGGGGCCTGCACGAGCAGACGGTGTTCCTGACGGTCGAGACGCTGCGCGTGCCCTATGCGACAGCCGAGGAGCGGGTGACCGTCGAACCCCTGGGCGGCTGTTTCCTGCGGCTGATCCTGCGGTTCGGTTTCATGGAAACGCCGAACGTCAGCCGCGCGATGAACCATGCGCGGCGCGCCGGGCTGAAGTTCGATGTGATGGCCTCGACCTTCTTTCTGGGTCGGCGTCGCGCGGTGGCGACGGGCAAGGGGATGGAGCTGTTCCTGGACCGGATCTATGTGGCGCTCAGCCGGATGGCGGCGGACCCGACGGATTTCTACCATTTGCCACGCGACAGGGTGGTGGAACTGGGCGAGCGCGTGGCGATCTGACGCCGAAGTCGGGAACCGTTTGGTAAGGCTGTTGCGGTGCGAGGGGTGTTCGCCCCCCTCACCCGCTTTGCAGTTGCAGCATATTGTCACGCGACTGTTATCGGCGTATGAGGTCGGGCAACGCCGACTCGGGTTCGGTAACGGCATCGGAGCCAAAACGCACCCCTCCTGCCAGGGGGGGAACCGGACCGTCAGGATGCAGCGCGGCTGCAGGCATGGCCAGGCCGGGCAGGCGACCCTACCCCCCCCCAACTGAAAAACGGAAAGCACCTCTGGGTGATCCATGACATTTAATCCCATTTCGCGGGTTGATGAACCTGCACTGCCGCTTTTTGACGAAGCGGCACTTGATATCGCCGACTATCTGCGATCCGAGGCCGATGCCGAGGACGACATCCACCACGACGAGGCCAAGGGTCACGGGCTGGCGGCCCTGACGCTGGGGGCGATCGGGATTGTCTACGGCGATATCGGCACCTCGCCGCTTTAT
>CAUJIP010000009.1 GCA_963205235.1 Pseudomonadota bacterium | reverse complement strand
TCGTTGCCCCAGTAGATGTGGTTGTCGATCATCGCCGACAGCAGGTTGTGCGCCGAGGTGATCGCGTGAAAGTCGCCGGTGAAGTGGAGGTTCATCTCTTCCATCGGCACGACCTGCGCCATCCCGCCGCCCGCAGCGCCACCCTTCATCCCGAAGTTCGGACCCAGGGACGCCTCACGGATGCAGACCACGGCCTTCTTGCCGATCCGGTTCAGGCCATCGCCCAGACCCACGGTGGTGGTGGTCTTGCCTTCGCCCGCCGGGGTCGGGTTGATCGCGGTCACCAGGATCAGCTTGCCGTCCTTCTTGCCCGCGAGCGACTTGATGAACTCCTGGCTGACCTTGGCCTTGTCGTGGCCATAGGGCAGCAGATGCTCGGACGGGATGCCAAGCTTGGCCCCGATTTCCATGATCGGCTTCTTCTTCGCTTCGCGCGCAATCTCGATATCGGTCTTGAAGGCCATGACTGTCTCCCAGGGGGCGGATTTCCGTTAGCGTGGTGATAGCCAAAGACTTGCGACAATAGGAGTCGGATTCCGACCTAAACCCCCGAAAAATCGCCAGCGCCTCGCTGACCGGCGCAATCCCTCGAACTTGACTAAAATTGCGCTTCCTCTTGGAAAAATACTCCACGGGGGGCCTGGGGGGTGTGCCCCCCCCAGCGGCCAGCCAGAAGCGCCCCACTCAACCGCCCTGCCGCGCCGCGTCAATATGCGCCCAGGCACGCTGGTCGGGGATATGCAGCACCAACTCGTCGCCCATGCGCAGGACGCCCTCCCGCTCGACCCAGGCTGTCACGCCGCGTTTGCCTTTGGCGGCGCTTCGAAACCGTTTGCCTTCGTCATGCCCGGCCTTGGCAATCGTCACCGCGACCTGCTGGCAGGGCTGGTTCAGCATGTCGACGACGATCGTCACCCCATCCGGCCCCTGCAAGCGGCTGGAGGGTGGCAGATGCGTCAGATCCGGGATGCCTTCCAAGACGACCGAGGCCCCGACCCAGGCATAATCGAACCCCGCCAGCCCCATCCCCGCCGCGACTTCGGCCATCTCCTCGGCGCTGACCACAGTCAACTGCCGGACGTTGCGGATTTCGGTCCCCTTCGGATATTGCGCCGTCACCCGGCTGCACGACGGGCGGGTCAGACCTGCGTGAACCTCGCCCTGCAACCCGGCAAAGCCCAGCACCATTTCGGGCACCGGCTCGGACTGGATCACCAGCCGCTCCACCGGGCGAAACTGGGCACCCAGCCAGATAACGCGGGCCTTGTACGGTGTAGGGATCAAGACAGGCATCGGAACCTCATCATCAGCAACGGATCAAAGCCATTTCTTCCAGCGAAAGATCGCCCAGGGCACGAAGGCCGAAATCGCCATCAGCCCCAGCGCCATCGGATAGCCCAAGGGCCAGTCCAGTTCCGGCATGTGCTTGAAATTCATCCCGTAGATGCTGGCGATCAGCGTCGGCGGCAGGAAGACGAAGGCCACGACCGAGAAGATCTTGATGATGTCGGACTGGCGGATGTTGATCACCCCAAGTGTCGCATCCAGCAGGAACAGGATCTTTGCCGCCTGGGTCGCCGCCACTTCGCGCAGCGAATGGATGTCTTGTGCCAAGGTACGGGCGCGTTTCTGGTCGCCCTCGCCAAGTTCTTGCGGACCCTCGCCCCCCAGCGTCAGATAGCCGACCAGTCGTTGCAGCGTGGTCAGGCTTTCGTTCGCCTTGGCGTTCATATCCTCGGCCCGCCCGATCCGCTGCAACACGACAGCCAGCGTCTCGCCCTTGCCGCTTGGCCGATGCGCGGCGAAGATCGCCTTCGACAGCGTGTCAAGCTTGCGCGCCTCGCCCTCCAGGATATCGGCCAGCCGGTCGACCACCGATTCCAGCAGGCCCAGCAGCGCCTCGGTGCCATTGGCAAGCGGCTGGTCATGCCGGGCCGCCCAGTCGGCGAAATGGGTGAACGACCCCGGATGGTGGTAATGCACCGAAATCAGCCGGTCCGGCAGCAGCACAAAGGTCACCGGGCCGATTTCCGTGTCGCGTTCGCTTTGCGTTTCCAGCACCTGCACGGTCAGGAACAGCGCCTCACCCTCGCGGTAGAACCGGGACGAAACCTCGATCTCCTGCATGTCCTCGCGGGTCGGAATGCCAACACCCGAAGCGGCCTCTACCGCGTCTTCCTCGGCCCGGTCCGGGGCTTCAAGGTCAATCCACAGCGCGTCGCGCAAGTGCCCGGTGGTCAGGTCCAGCGGCTCCAGCCGGGTTCCGCGCGATCTGTAGGCCCTGATCATCCCATCCTCCGCCCGCCAGCCTCCGCGGGACCGACCCGCCAAGGTTAGCCGTCAAAGCCCGCAAGAAAAAGGCCCCGGAAGTACCGGGGCCGATTATCCGTGTCATGTCGTCAAAGCGGTGCCGGTTGCGGATCGGGGTCGGGCTTCGGCTTGCGCGCCCGGGTCTTCGGCAGCGCCGCGATCGACGGCGTCCCCCCCGACGGCGGCTTCGCACCACTGTCATCGCCACCCAGAGGCTCGCCCTCCAGCACCTTGCGGATTTCGTCGCCGGTCAGGGTTTCGTATTCCAGCAGACCCTTGGCCAGCCGCTCGAACGCCTCTTCATTCTCGTTCAGGACCTGCATCGCACGGGCAAAGCCTTCGTCGATGATGCCCTTCACTTCATCCTCGATCACGCGCTTGGTCTCGGCGCTGACGGAAAAGCCCCCGGCATTGCCCTGATAGCCTTCGTGAGCCTCGGAATAATCGATGTTGCCGATCTTGTCCGACATGCCCCAGCGCATGACCATGGCCCGCGCCACAGCCGAGACGTTCTGGATATCGCCCGATGCGCCCGAGGACACCCGGTCTTCGCCCCATTTCTTGATCTCGGCGGCCTTGCCGGCCATGCCCATGGCGATCCGGTCCTTCATCTGGTCCTTGTGCCAGGAATGACGGTCCATTTCCGGCAGGCTCATCACCATGCCAAGGGCCCCCCCGCGCGGCATGATCGTCGCCTTGTAGACCGGGTCGCACTTCGGCAGCTTCATCCCCACGATGGCATGACCGGCCTCGTGATAGGCGGTCATTTCCTTGTCTTCCGGCGACATCACCATGCTGCGGCGTTCCGGCCCCATCATGACCTTGTCCTTGGCATTCTCGACATCGACCATGGTGACAAAGCGGCGGTTGACGCGGGCGGCCAGCAGCGCCGCCTCGTTGATCAGGTTGGCAAGGTCAGCGCCCGAAAAGCCCGGCGTCCCCCGCGCGATGATCCGCAGGTCGACATCGGGGCCCAGCGGCACCTTGCGGGCATGGACGGCCAGGATCTTTTCCCGGCCCTTGATGTCGGGGTTCGACACGGTGATCTGCCGGTCAAAGCGACCGGGGCGCAGCAGTGCGGGGTCCAGAACGTCCTTGCGGTTGGTGGCGGCGATGATGATCACACCTTCGTTCGCCTCGAACCCGTCCATTTCCACCAGAAGCTGGTTCAGCGTCTGTTCGCGTTCGTCATTGCCGCCGCCCATGCCGACGCCACGGGCGCGACCGACGGCGTCAATCTCGTCGATGAAGACGATACAAGGCGCGTTCTTCTTGGCCTGTTCGAACATGTCGCGCACACGGGACGCGCCCACACCGACGAACATTTCCACAAAGTCAGACCCGGAGATGGTGAAGAACGGCACCCCCGCCTCGCCCGCGATGGCGCGAGCCAGCAGCGTCTTGCCGGTGCCGGGAGGGCCAACCAGCAGCGCACCCTTGGGGATCTTGCCGCCCAGACGGCTGAACTTCTGCGGATTGCGCAGGAATTCGACGATTTCCTCAAGCTCTTCCTTGGCCTCGTCGATGCCTGCCACGTCGTCAAACGTCACCCGGCCCTGCTTTTCGGTCAGCATCTTGGCGCGGGATTTCCCGAACCCCATCGCCCCGCCTTTGCCGCCACCCTGCATCCGGTTCATGAAATAGACCCAGACGCCGATCAGCAGGATGAACGGCAGGAACGTCATCAGCAGCGACATCAGCCCCGACTGCGCCTGCGGCAAGGCCTCAACCTCGATGCCCTTGGCGAGCAGGTCCTTGGTCAGGCTTTCGGTCACCACCTCGCCCTGCGGCTTGATCACATAGACCGAACTTCCGTCCTTACCCCTGACCGTGATCCGCTCACCGTCCAGCGTCACGGCGGCGACCTTGCCTTCGTCGACACGTTGAACGAAATCGGAATAGCTCATTTCCTGCGAGCCAAGCGTGGCCTGACCGCCAGTGAAAAGCTGGAACAGCGCCATGAGCAGCACCAGAAGCACAACCCAGAACGCGACGTTACGCATATTGCCCACGAGGCATCTCCCGTTTGATCCGCCTGCCCCGGCAGGACAGCGGCCTTGGCTTACAAGATAGACTTTTGCCGCCGGGGTTCAATGCGATAGTCCGAAAAGGTGAAAGGGCGTTTCGATCCTTGCGTCACAATCGCCCGGCATCCCCGCCAACGGGGCGGCGATCAGCCTGTCACCCTGCCAGACCGCCGGGGTGACCAGCAAAACCTCACGTGGCAAACCTGTCGAGCGCCAGTCCGGGCTGGCGCGCAGCCCCTCGGCCCCCAAGGCGCGAACCTCTCCCACGGCACCCACGACCCGCCATCGCCCATCCCACAGCGCGCCCGCCGTGACCGGCCCGCCCACCGCGCGCGGTTCGCGCATCAGCCAGCCGTTGCGAAACCGGCAGCCTGACAGCGTTGCATCCCGCCCCGCTGCCATCGCATCCATCAACCGCGACAGGTCAGCCGCCCTTGGCCGCGCCTCTGGCCCCGCCAGCCAGACAACCGAAGCCCGAACGATCTGCCGCCGCACCTCTACCGGTTCGGCCCAAAGTGCGGTGTCAAACCACAGCGCCCCTGCCGCTTCGCGCACCAATCGCCCCGCCACCGCCGCGACCAGAACGGTCAAGGCCGCCTGCGCCTCGGCCAGGTGACGAGCCACATCGGCCAGACGTTCCGCCGTGATCCCAAGCGGGGCCAGCGCCGCCAGCGCCCGCCGCGCGCGGGTCCGGGTGAAGCGGTCGTTGTCATTGGACGGATCGTCGATCCAGCCGATGCCCTGCCCGCGCAGCCAGTCGCGCAGCTCCTCCCGCCCCGCGTCCAGAAGCGGACGGACGAAGCAGACGCCGCCATCCTCCCATCCGCTGCGCATGCCCGACAGACCGGCAAGCCCCCCGGCCCGCGCCAGCCCCATCAGAACCGTCTCGGCCTGATCGTCTCGCGTGTGACCCAAGGCCACCACCCCGATGCCCCGCGCCCGCGCCCAATCGGCAATCAGCGCCACCCGCGCCTGCCGCGCCGCATCCATCAGGTTGCCGCTGATATCGCCATGCGCCCAGACCCGAATCTCATGCCGCACCCCCAGCGCGGCACACCATGCCGCCACCCGCGCGGCCTCTTCGGCGCTTTCGGGACGCAGTCGGTGATCAACCGTCACCGCCTCGACCGCGAAACCGGCTTTCCGCACCAAATGCAGAAGGGCGGTGGAATCCCCCCCGCCCGACAGCGCCACTCCAATAGTTGTCCCAGACGGCAGCCCGGCGCGGATCAGCCCGATCAGGCGATCCTGTGCTTTTACTGGCACCCCAGCCCCTGCATCGCCACCATGGATTGCGTCGCCGCCATGCTGGTCGGGAACCGGGTTCCGACTTCGGCCAGCGTCACACAAGCCTCGGGCACTTGCCCCAAAGCCGCCAGCCCCTCGCCCAGCTTCAACAGCGCATCCGGGGCAAAAGGCCCTTCGGGTGCGGCGGAAAACGCATCCAGATAGGCCCGCGACGCATTCGACGTGTCGCCCAGCATGGTCAACGCCTCGCCGCGCTGGTAATGCGCCTCGGGGATCAGCGGCCCGCCAGGATAGGATTGGGCATAGGTCGCAAAGAGGTCTGCAGCACCGCGAAAGTCACCGGAATCGAGCACCGCCTTGGCCCGATTGAAATCTTCCTGTTCCGCAACCGCCAGTTCGACACCGGTCCCGGCGGTATCCGCGGTTTCCGTCCCCGTTGCCACCGGATCAACCGGCGCGGCACCGGTTTCGCCCAGAACCGAGGTTGCGCCCAGATTGGCCGGGTCGCAGCCATCGGTCACTTCGCACAACCGGTATTCCATATCGCCGATCCGGTTGGTTCCGTCCGCAACCACCCGGTTCAGCTTCAACTCGACCTCTTCGGTCCGCGCGTTCAGGCGCGCCAGCTCGGCCTCGATCGTGTCCAGCCGCGTCAGCGCATCGCCCCCGGCAGCGCCGTTGGTGGCCGCCCCGCTGGCAACAAGCTCGGCCTTCAGGGCGTTGAACTCGGCCGCAAGTTGGCCAAGTTCAACCCGGATATCGGCCAGGGTTTCCAACCGGTCCTGAGCATGGCCCAGAACCGGAAGCAGACACAGGATGATCGAAAGGCCAAGCCGCCGCATCTTAGGCCCCGGCGCCAGCCGACAGCACCGTCACGGCGCGGCGGTTCTTGGCATAGCAGGCCTCTTCCGAGCAGACCTCAAGCGGGCGTTCCTTGCCGTAGGAAATCGTCCGCAGCCGGTTCGCAGCGATGCCCTGGCTGATCAGGAAGTTCTGCACCGCCGCCGCGCGACGTGCGCCCAGCGCAAGGTTGTATTCCCGCGTGCCCTGTTCGTCGGCATGGCCTTCGATGATGGCCGCATAGCCGGGGTTCTGCATCAGCCATTGCGCCTGAGCGGCAAGGATCGTGCGCGCCTCGGGCGACAGGGTCGACTGGTCCACCGCAAACAGGATGCGGTCGCCGACCGTCTGGTTGAAATAGGCGATCGAGGTCGGATTGTTCGGGTCACCCAGACCCGTGGTGTCGATGCCACCGGCACCGCCAGCACCGCCCGCGCCACCGGCACCATAGCGGTCAGGATTGTTACAGGCGGCAAGGCCCAGAACGGCGATCAGAAGCAGCGACTTTCCGACGATGGACATGGATTTCTTCCTTATTTTGGCTCGATTGGGCGCACATTAGCAGCTTTGCGCCGCCGTGGGAATCGGCGGCGCATCACGAATTACGGCAAAAGCGGTGACCAGGCCGGGTCTGATGCCGGGCCATCCGTCGGGATCTGCTTCAGGTTCCGTCCGGTGATATCCACCGACCAAAGCGAGGTTTGCCCCCCCGCCCCCGCGGTTTCGCGGGTGAACATCAGCACGCGGCCATTCGGGGCCCAGGTCGGGCCTTCGTCCAGGAAGCTTGCCGTCAGCAGGCGTTCCTCGCTGCCATCGGTCCGCATCACGCCGATGTGGAACCGTCCCGCGTTCTGCTTGGTAAAGGCGATGTAATCGCCGCGCGGGCTCCAGACCGGGGTGCCATAGCGCCCTTCGCCACCGGAAATTCGAGTCCCCTCGCCACCGCTGGCGGGCATGACATAGATCTGCGGCACGCCGGTCCGGTCGGATTCAAAGGTGATCTGGCTGCCATCGGGGCTGAAACTTGGCGCCGTCTCGATCGACGGGGCATTGGTCAGCTGCGTCAGCCCGCCCGAAGACAGCGACAGCGCATAGATATCAGTGTTGCCGCCGCGTTCCAGGCTGAAGACCACTGTATTGCCATCCGGGCTGAAGCGCGGGGCAAAGGTCATCGTGCCTTCCTGCTCGTCCAGGGTCTGGCGGGCAAGGCTGCCCACGTCCAGCAATGTGATCTGCGGAAAGCCCGTCTCATAGCTGGTATACAGGATCCGGTCGCCACCCGGCGAAAAACGCGGGGCCAGCACGATGGACGCGCTGTCGGTCAGAAAGGCCACGTTGGCCCCGTCATAATCCATTACCGCCAGCCGCTTCAGCCGCTGGTTTTTCGGCCCGGACTCGCTGACGAACACCACCCGGCTGTCGAAATAGCCGCCTTCGCCGGTGATCTTGGAATAGATCACGTCCGACACCTTGTGCGCCATCCGTCGCCAGCTGTCGGTCGTGCCCGCAAATTGCAGCGCGGCGCCGTCCAGCACCTGACCGTTGAACACGTCATAGGCGCGGAACTTCACCGTGATCCGGTCCCCCGCAACCGTCACCGCCCCGGTGATCAGCACCTGGCTGTTGATCGCCTTCCAGTCCTCGAACGCGACACCGCCGTCAAAGCTGGTGATCTTGCTGATATGCGCGTCCTCGGGGATGTTGCGAAAGAACCCGGTCCCTTCCAGGTCCGAAATCACCACACCCGAGATCGCCGCCGCATATTCGCCCGCGCCACCCTCGTCGATGAAGGTCGGCACCGCGATGGGCATCGGTTCGATCACGCCGGGGCCAATCACGATCCGCGGCGGGTCCTGCGCCAGAACCGGGGCCGGACCCATTGCGCCAAGACCAAGGGTCAGCGCCAGAAGGGTTCTCAGGGTAGTTCTCATCTTCTGTTTCATCCGCCTCACGCTCCGTTCTTTGTGTCGTTGCCCGCTCTTGCGGCGGGATAAAGGGGAAATTTCCGGGCTTCTGCCCCCTTGGTCCGGTTCATCTTGTCCTCATCCCGTTGGCATCAAAGACAAGGTCAAGCACGCGCCAGGTGTCAAACTTATCCGCAGGCAGCGGAAGTCCGCCATCCGCATAGGCCCGGTTCACCGCGCGCCGGGCAGATTCGTAAAGCTTGTCGATCCCGGTCTGGGTCGGCCCTTCCGACTCCAGCAGTTCGAAATCCACCGGCTTGCCGCTGGCATCAAAGCTGACCCGGATCACGATCATCGTCGACATCGTATCGGTCGAGGCCGCGCCAAGGTTCCACTTCCGCGCAATCGCGGACGAGATATTGCCCATCTCGCCCCCGGTCAGTGGCGGCCCCTGCGGCAGGTCCTGCCCGCCAGTCTCAGCCGCCGTGTCCTCGGTCGCAGGGGCATCCGCCGCCTCGTCCAGAAGGCTCGCAATCGCGTCTTCCGTGGCCGTGTCGTCCACCGGCTGATCCGCCGTCTCTGTGGGCGTCTCGGCAGGCACATCCGCCGCCACCTCGACCGGATCAGGTTCCGGCGCAGGCGCAGGCTTTTCCGGGCGCGACTTCGGCCGGATCGAGGTTGTCATCCCCGTCTCCGCCGTCTGTTCGGCATTCGCTTCCGTCTGCGTCACGTCGCCCGTGTCTTCCGGCGCCGTCGCCTCGGTCGGATCTTGCGGAACCACTTCTGCCGCTGCCGGGTCTTCGGTCACCGCAGGCGTAGCGGTGTCCGACGTCGCGGTGTCGGTCTCTGGCTGCACCGGATCGGGCGCGATGATCGCTTCGGCTTCGGGCGCGGGCTGGATCTCGGTCGACTCCGACAGGATCGCCTGTTCCTCTTCCGCCTGCGGCGCGTCGCTGGGGGGCGGCTCCACCGGCACGACCTCTTCCACCGGCGGCGGCTCTTCGACGGGTGGAGGTTCCGGCGGCGGCGGCTCGACGGGCGCAGCCTCGACCGGCGGAGGCTCTTCCGGCACCACTTCCTCGGGCGGCGTCACCTCTTCCGGGCGCGACTGCGGCTTGACCGGAGCCGTTTCCTCGGCCGGCTTCAAGGTCGCCGCCGCCTGCATCGCGTCAAACTCGGCGCTGGTCACCATGCTGACCGACGTGACGATGATCTCTTCCGTGGGCGTGGCCGGAAACAGCCAATCCCCGACCAGGACCCACAGGATCAACCCCGCGTGCCCGATCCCGGAAAAGATCGTGCCGGTATTCATCTGCCTCAGCCACCCGATCCTGCATCAGTCCCCGCATCAGACGCAGGCCGCGCCCCAAAGCTTGGCCCCTGCGCATCGGTGACAAAGCCGATCTCGTTGAACCCGCCCGCCGTCAGCGCCCCCATGACCTGCGCGACCCGCTCGTAAGACACCGACCCGTCCGCCCGCAGGAATACCTTGCGCGAGGTCCGTTCCTTGGCGATCGCCTCCAGCTTCGGCAACAGCTCCTCATCCGCAATCGGGGTCGACTGCACCGCCAGCGCCCCATCCGCCGTGATGGTGATGGTCAGCGGCTCTTCCTGTTCCGTCGGCAAGGCCGTCGCCGCCGTTTCCGGCAACTTGACCGGCACGCCCACCGTCAGCATCGGGGCCGCCACCATGAAGATGATCAACAAGACCAGCATCACGTCGACCATCGGCGTGATGTTGATCTCGCTCATCGCCGCCGACCGGCCCGAGCGGCGACCGCGCCGCCCGCCGCCGCCTGCCGATTTCGCAACCCCCGCGCCCATGGTCAGGCGTCCAGCTGGCGCGACAGGATCGTCGCGAATTCATCGGCAAAGGCTTCGTACCCGCCCAGAACCCGGTCGATATCCGCCGAAAGCTTGTTGTAGAACACCGCCGCCGGAATGGCCGCGACCAGACCCACACCCGTCGCCAGCAGCGCCTCGGCAATACCGGGCGCCACGACGGCAAGGTTGGTGTTCTGGGAAATCGCGATCTGCTCGAAGCTGTGCTTGATCCCCCAGACCGTGCCGAACAGCCCGATGAACGTCGCCGTCGACCCCGTGGTGGCAAGGAAGCTCAGCCCCCGGTTCAGCAATTCGCTTTCCCGCGCAATCGCCACATTCATCGCCCGGTCGATCCGCGACTGAGCGCCCGCAATCAATCCGCCATCCTGCTTGTGACTGCGCCGCCACTCCAGCATCCCGGCGGCAAAGATTTTTTCCGATTGGCCCTGCGGCTCGCTGCCGATCTTCTCGAACAGCTCGTCCAGGGGTTCGCCCGACCAGAAGGCCCGGTCAAAGATGCTCGCCTCGCCACGCGCGCGCATCAGCATCAGATGCTTCTGGATGATGATCGCCCATGACCAGAACGACATGACGAAAAGCATCGACATGACGATCTTCACCGTCAGCGTCGCGCGGGCAAAAAGGGCGAGCATGGAGAAATCAATCTCCTGCGCCATCGCAAGGGTGTTCGTGTCCATACGCCTGCTCTTGTTGATCGGGCCGTTATTCGGCTCCGTTAGCGCTGATTCTATCAACTTTGCAGGGGGAATGCCAACACAACTCTGTGGCAGGCAGGGTTTTGCCGGAAAGTGACGGAAGATGTCACCCGTCCGGGCCTCAAACCCGGCGCGGTCCTGTCAGGCTGGCCCACGATTCCCCGCCGGAGGCGCCGGCCAGCGACAGGTGCGCCGTCCGCCCCCTGCGCTCCGTGCCCAACGGAGCAGGCCAATCGTGCCCTGCAACATCCTCTTGGCGAAAATGCTCCCGCCGGAGGCATCCTTGCTCTCCCCAGGCACCGCACCGACAAGAACTGGTCCGGTCAGTGCAACGGCCCCGCCAACCGCGCCCGCAGGTCCGCAGGCATCCGTGCGGCATGGCCATCCTCGGTCAGCGCAACCAACGTCACCACAGCCCCGAACAACCGCTCGCCCCCGCGCGTGATCACCTGCTCCAACACCAACCGCGCCCCGCCGATGGAGTGCAGGCTGGTCTCGACCACCAGATCATCGCCAAACCTTGCGGGGCGCAGGTAATCCGCCTCGACCCGACGTACCGCGAAGACGACCCCCGCCTCGGCCCGCAAGACCATCTGGTCGATCCCCAGCGAGGCGATCCACTCGCTCCGCCCCCGCTCGATGAACTTCAGGTAATTGGCGTAATAGACGATCCCGGCAAGATCGGTGTCCTCGTAATAGACGCGACAGCGGAATTGGTGCGGGGTCATGGTCTCTCCTGGGCATCGGGAGGGAAGCCTAGGGCGGCCCCAGCGGCACGACAAGCCGCTATCTTGCCCCGGAACAAGGTTACCGAACCCTCAACGTCCACAACCTTTCCCTTGATTTCCCTACGAAATCCCACCCCGTCCCGCGTGTACAGCCTAGACCCCGACCCGCGCCGCCAGCCGCAACGCATGCGCGGGGTCCCGCGCCACATCCGGCAGAACCCGGTCATAGCCGGCCCGGATCAGCCCCGCGATTTCGGGCCGCAACACCACTTTCCCGTCCACCCGCCCCAAAGGCGGCATCTCGGCAAAGGCCCGCTCCGACCACAAGAGCATCACCTGCACCGCCTGCGACAGGGCCAACACTTCCGCCGACACTTCGGCAAGGCTGGCATCCATCCGCAGGAACACAAACGCCGCCCGGATCGCGCCGTCCTTCTCCAGCCGGAACACCCGGTACTGGTTCGCCCCCGCCGCCACCAGCCGGGGCACCAAAGCCGCCAATTCCGGCACCAGCCCCTCCAGCTTCGGGATGCCCAAAAGCTCCTCCCAGTCGCGGAAGGCGAAGATCATCAGGTTCGCGCCCATCTCGGCATCGGTCTCGGCCATCTGGTGACCCGCCAGCGCCACCACCGCCTCGATCGCCCCCTTGAAGGCCGGCAGGCTCGCCTCGGCCACGCCAAAGACCACCGGCACGATCGGCCGCCGCCAGCGCGCGAACAGATAGGACCCGTCCGCGCGGGTGAACATCGCCTCGACTGCGTTCGCGTCCATCGCCGCCCCCTTGTCCCGAGCCCGCGCGCTACTCCGGCCCCCCGGAAAGCACAAGTCCCGCAGCATTCTCCTGTCGCCAAATATCCTCGGGGGGAAGCCGGTTTGCCCCCTTCGGGCAGACCGGCGTGGGGGGCGAAGCGCCCCCTCAGCCAAGGAGGAGGGCGAAGTCCCGACGACGAGACAAAGGGAACGCGGCTGCCAAGCCGCTCCGCTTACTTGCCCTCGAAAAGGTCCGACTGCCCCGGCTTCGCGGACTCGGGTGCCTTCGGCGCCTCAAGTCCCAGATGCCGCCAGGCCTTGGCCCCCAGCATCCGCCCACGCGGGGTTCGCAGGATCAGGCCCTGCTGCAGAAGATAGGGCTCGATCACCTCTTCTATCGCATCCCGCGGCTCGCTCAACGCCGCCGCGATGGTTTCCACCCCGACCGGCCCGCCGCCATAATTCTCGGCCAACAGCGTCAGATACCGCCGGTCCGCCCCATCCAGCCCCAGATGATCGACCCCCAGCCGCGTCAGCGCCCGGTCGGCCAGGGCGCGGGAAATCCGCCCGCCCGCCTCGACCAGCGCGAAATCCACCACCCGGCGCAGCAAGCGCCCGGCGATCCGGGGCGTGCCCCGCGCGCGGCGGGCAATCTCGCGGCAACCCTCCGCCTCCGCCTCGACCCCCATCAGCCGCGCCCCGCGCGTCACGATCTCGAACAACTCCGCTTCCGAATAGAACTCCAACCGCGTCGGAATGCCGAACCGGTCGCGCAGGGGCGTCGTCAGCAACCCCAGCCGCGTCGTCGCCCCGACCAGCGTGAAAGGCTGCAAGTCAATCCGCACTGTCCGCGCCGCCGGCCCCTCGCCGATCACCAGATCCAGCGCGAAATCCTCCAGCGCCGGATAGAGCACCTCCTCGACCACCGGGCTTAACCGGTGAATTTCATCGATGAACAGCACATCGCGCGGCTCAAGATTGGTCAGGATCGCCGCCAGGTCCCCCGGCTTGGCCAGCACGGGGCCCGAGGTCATCCGGAACCCCACCCCCAACTCCCGCGCCATGATCTGCGCCAACGTGGTCTTGCCCAGACCCGGCGGGCCATGGAACAACGTATGATCCATCGCCTCGCCCCGCATCCGGGCGCTTTCAATGAACACCGCAAGGTTCGCCCGAGCCTCCGCCTGCCCGATGAACTCCCCCAGCATCTGGGGCCGCAGGGCACGGTCGGTATCCTCAGGCAACCGCTCGGGCCGAAGGGTGGGGTCAGAGGTCATTTCGGCGCCAATACTTTCAGACTTGCCCGGATCAACCCGGCCGCATCCGCGTCAGGCAAATCCCCCGCCACCGTCGCCACCGCCTGCGCGGCATCGCCCTGGCCGTAGCCAAGGTTGACCAGCGCCGACAAGGCGTCCGCCGAGGCCGCCGCGCGTTTCGCCGCCCCCTCGTCCACCTTCACAACCTTGCGCGGGGCGGGGGTCGCGACCGGTTCCACCACCACATCCTCCGCCTCGGCCTTCACCGACAGCCCGACCCCCGCCGCCATCACCCCCGGCGCTTTCGCCTTCAACTCCAATATGACCCGTTGCGCCAGCTTTGGCCCAACGCCCGGAGCCGCCTGCACCGCCCGCGCGTCACCCAACGTGATCGCCCGGCCCACGCCTTCGGCCCCCAATGTCCCAAGGATAGCCATCGCCGCCTTGGCGCCGACCCCCTGCACCGTCACCAGAAGCTTGTGCCATTCCTTTTCCAGCATGGTCGGAAAGCCGAACAACTGCAGCAGGTCCTCACGCACCAACAGTTCGGTATAAAGCGATACCGCCTCGCCCAGACCCGGCATCCCGGCCAGCGTCCGTTCGTTGACATGGACGATATAGCCCACGCCGCGCACGTCGATCAGCACGTGGTCAGCGCCCCGCCAATCCAGCCGCCCCGAAATCCTGCCAATCATGCAATACGCCCGATCACACCAACACCCTCATCCTGCCGCCCTCAATGCCGCCTGCAACCGATCCGCCGATTGCAGATGGTGCGAATGGCAGATCGCCACCGCCAGCGCATCCGCCGCATCCGCGCCCGCAATCACCACCCCCGGCAGATGCAGCTTGACCATGTGGTCGACCTGCACCTTTGCCGCGTGGCCCACGCCGACCACCGTCTTCTTCACCGCATTCGGCGCATATTCCCCGACCGCCAACCCGAACTGCGCCGGGACCAGCAGCGCAATCCCCCGCGCCTGCCCCAGCTTCAGCGTCGCCACCGCGTCCTTGTTGACAAACGTATGTTCAACCGCCGCCGCTTCGGGCAGCCAAGTCCGGAAGACTTCGGTCAACTGGCTGTGCAAGGAAAGCAGCCGCTGCGCCAGATCGCCGTCGTCGCCATCCGAATGGCAGATGCCGTTGGCAACATGGGTAAGCCGCGATCCGGCCACGTCGATCACGCCCCAGCCAAGGTTTCGTAAGCCTGGATCGATGCCGATAACCCGCATCTTGTCCCCGTTTTCCTGCCTGCCACAAGGGTTAGCACGAAAAGAGAACATCCGCCAATGGCTTTCCGTCCAACCCGCCGCCCAAACCCGTTCATTTTGCACTTGCAGAAACCGACGACTTGCGCAAAGAATGCGACACATCCAAGGGGCTTGTCGCGAAACCTTTGATTAAGATGACAAAAACGTGACATCAGTCATGCAGCAACCGCATGGCAGGAATGTAATTCCTTACCTTGCTTCGCACCTGCAGCATTGCTATCTGACCGCACAAGGAGGAATAACCCTCCGGTTTGAGCAGTATGAATGTAAGGATGAAAGCCATGGCCGCTGTCGAGACGACCCGCCCGGCGCCCCTCGGCGCCATCACTACCTACCGTGCCATCAACGCCCTGTCGCGCGCTGCAAGCGTCGTCTCGGCCTGGAACGATGCACGCGCCACCCGCAAAGCCCTTGGCAAGCTCTCGGATCGTCAGCTTGACGATATCGGCCTCTGCCGTGGCGACATCGACTTTCTCGGCCGCTGAGCGGTCGGTCCATCGGGGCTGATCCCCCGGTCGGAGAATGGACAAGGGCCGCACCTTCGGGTGCGGCCCTTTCCATTTGCGGCAAAACCGGTCTTAACGCGGCAAGATCGTATGCAGCTGCGACGAAACCCACAAGGTCAGCGGGTCCGCCCGCATCAGCCAGGCACCGACGGGATCGATCCCCTCGCCTGCCGCCAGGGCACTGACGCGGCTTTGATAGGTCTGCGCACCGACATAGTAATAGATCGTGCCCTTCAGGCCGATCCCCAGCGCCAGCGCGACGACAAGAGGCTTGGCAATCTTCAGGATCCGCCAGCCACTGCGCGTCTGCGCCTTGCGACTTACAGTCCCTGTCGCCTCGAAGCCGTAGCCCTTGGCATGCGATTTCTCGATCCGCGATACGCGGCTGTAGAAATCGTTCAAATTCGGGTCAACCCACATGATCATCACCCAGAGTAGCAGCTCTGCACGAACCGAATCTGCCGAAGACCTATGGCAAAATTACGGCATTTTTCCATGAAACAGCCAGACAGCCCCCTGAGTCAAGGATTGTCCACGATTTCACCGCTTATCCAGAACAAGGGTCGACCATTCCCCGATATCGTCCCGGCTCAGCAAACAAAGCCCCGCCGCGACATAGGCCGCCGTGACCGCCTCTGCCTGCACTGCGAGCAGACCGGATAGAATCGCTCTTCCTCCGGTTGCCAGACTTGCGCCGATCCCGGGGGCAAGCTCGATCAGCGGGCCTTTCAGGATATTCGCGAAGATCAGATCATAAGGCCCCGCCGCCTGAATCCGCCGGTGTTGCAAGCCCGCCGCCTCCAGACACTCGATCCGCCCCTCCAGCCCGTTGATCGCGACATTGGCCTCGGCAACATCCACCGCGACCCGGTCGATGTCGCTGGCGATGATCATCGCATCGGGCAAGGTCGCCGCCGCCGCCATCGCCAGAACCGCCGTACCGCAGCCGATATCGACCACGCGTCCCGGCCGGAACCCCGCCGTCAGCATACGGTCAAAGGCCAGAAGACAGCCCAGCGTCGTGCCGTGATGCCCGGTGCCAAAGGCCACCGTCGCCTCGATCTGCAACGGCACCCGGCCTGCATCCGTCGGCACCTTGTCCGCATCGTGACTGCCATAGACGAAGAACCGCCCCGCCTCGACCGGAGACAACTCGCGACGCACATGCGCGACCCAGTCCACCTCGGGCAGTTCCGACAGCGCGAACGGCTTGGCCCCGAAGGCCACCGCCAGCACTTCCAGCATCACCTGATCCGGCGCTTCCAGAAAATACCCGCCCACTTCCCACAGGCCCGAGCCATCCTCGATCTCGAAGACCCCAACCCCGGTGGGTTCCGGCTGCATCCGCTCCATCGCGGCGGCAAGGCCCTGGGCGGCATCTTCGCCGGGCAACGTGGTCAGGGCGGAATAGGTGGGCATCGGCAGACCTCCAAGCGTTCCGGGGCCGGATAGACCCGACCCCGGCTGCGGTCAAGCTTGGACGCCAACCCCGATCGGGCAGGTCACCCCGGTGCCACCGATCCCGCAATAGCCGCCGGGGTTCTTCGCCAGATATTGCTGGTGATAATCCTCGGCGAAATAGAACACCGGCACGGGCAGGATTTCCGTCGTGATCGCCCCCATCCCCGCCGCCTTCAGCGCCGCCTGATAGGTGGCCTTCGACGCCACCGCCGCCGCCGCCTGCTCTGGCGTATAGGTGTAGATCCCCGACCGATAGGTCGACCCCACATCATTGCCCTGCCGCATGCCTTGGGTAGGGTCATGCCCTTCCCAGAACAGCTTCAACAGCCCGTCATAGCTGATGACCTTCGGAACAAAGATCACCCGCACCACCTCATTATGCCCGGTCAACTGGGTGCAGGTTTCCTTGTAGGTCGGGTTCGGCGTGAACCCGCCCGCATAGCCGACCATCGTCAGCCAGACGCCGGGGGTCTGCCAGAACTTCCGCTCCACCCCCCAGAAACAGCCCATCCCGAACATCGCCTCCTCCATGCCTTCCGGCATCGGCGATTTCAGGGCAATGCCGCTCAGGAAATGAGTCTCCGCCGTCGGCAAAGCCTCAGCCCGCCCCGGCAAAGCATCCTCGGGCCGCACCATTTCCATCGATTTCCGCGTGAAGAACATCTTGGACCTCCGTTTCCGAGTGGGAATATAGCCCCACCCCGCCAAAATCCCAACGGAGGTTACAGGGCGATCACCCCGGCTTGACCAAGCCTTCTCTTCCTTCGCCCGGAATCAAGGCGCGAACGCGCCGCCGGGCCGCGCCCGACCGCCCCCTCGGGCGCGGCCCTGTGTTCATTCAGCTCAGCAGGCACCTGCTTGCTGAGCGCCATATGTCGCTTGATCTAAGGTAAACTTGCTACCGTACTCAGAAGAAAGTTGTTCAATCAATCCGCTGCATGAAAACCCGGACATTTGAAGATACTGTTCAGCTGAACGTACAGCCTGCAGATTCCAATCGACTGAAAGGCTGTCCACTGCGGCTGTCGCGTCAGAAACACTGTAGCCGTCACCATAGGGAGAAGAGAGCTGTTCAATAAGTCCTTCCCGAGAGAACCCGCTAAAACTAAGATAGCTTTCTGCCGACCTAATCGCATTTTCCACAGGCCCAGCAATACCTTGAGAGGCAGAAATCAGACCGATCAAAGCCGAGATAAATAAATATCTTGTACGTGAATAGAACATGTGCCGTCTCTCCTGATCTGTCAAATCGTGTTAAACTCAAAGAGCACCTTCGCCAAAAATCGATAACTTTGCAAGTGGTGTGTGGTGACGAAAATTTGCGATTTTCATCTGCATCTCGTAACTATTATTCAACATCGAGAAACTCTAGTGTTTGTAGGATTGGCAATCTCTCCATCCCCACCTCACAAGAAACTCTGCGGATCAATATCCACCGCCAGCCTTAAATCCCTCGGCAGCTTGAACTGCGCCAGCCACTCCGCCAGGGCCGCCTGCAACGGCGCCCCCTTCTCGGCCTTGACCAGCAACCTTACCCGGTGCCGCCCGCGAACCCGCGCAATTGGCGCGGGCGCGGGCCCCCAGACTTCTGCCCCGATCCGCCTCAACGGCTCCGACCGCTGGGCAAGCAAAGCCCCAAAATCAAACACCTCCGCCACATCGGGCGAGGACAGGATGATCCCCGCCATCCGGCCATAGGGCGGCACGCCACTGGCCCGCCGTTCCGCCGCCTCCGCCGCCCAGAACGCCTCCTCGTCGCCCCCAAGGATCGCCCTTATCACCGGATGCTCGGGTTGATGGGTCTGCAACCAGGCCTCGCCCTTCCGCTCTGCCGTCCGTCCCGCGCGCCCTGCCACCTGCCGCATCAGCTGGAAGGTCCGCTCCGCTGCCCGCAGGTCCGACCCTTGCAGGCCAAGGTCGGCGTCGATCACACCGACCAGCGTCAGCAGGGGAAAGTTGTGCCCCTTCGACACGATCTGCGTGCCGATGATGATATCGGCCCCGCCCGCCGCGATCCCGGCAATTGCCTCTTTCAACGCGCGGGCCGACCCGAACAGGTCAGATGACAGCACCGCCAGCCGCGCAGTCGGAAACCGCGCCGCCACTTCTTCGGCCAGCCGTTCGACCCCTGGCCCGACCGCCGCCATCCGCCCCTCGACCCCGCAGGCCGGACAGGCGACCGGCACGGGCTTGGTCGCGCCGCACTGGTGGCACATCAGGCGTTTCTGGAACCGGTGCTCGACCATCCGCGCGTCGCAGTGGTCGCAGCCCAACTGATGCCCGCAGGCTCGACACAAGGTCACCGGCGCATAGCCGCGACGGTTCAGGAACAACAGCGCCTGTTCGCCCCGCGCCACCGTGGCCTCGACCTTGGCCGCAAGCTTGGCGGATATCCAGCGATCCCCGGCCAGCTTTTCGGCCCGCATGTCGATGGCCCCCATATCGGGCAATTCCGCCGCGCCAAACCGGCTGCCAAGGTCCAGCCGCCGATACTTGCCCGCCTCGACATTGGCCCAGCTTTCCAAGGATGGCGTGGCACTGGCCAGCACCACAGCGCAGCCCGCAATCGCCGCGCGCAAGACCGCCATGTCGCGGGCGTTGTACAAAACCCCGTCTTCCTGCTTGTAAGAGGTGTCGTGTTCCTCATCGACGACGATCAGCCCAAGGTCCTGAAACGGCAGGAACAAGGCGGATCGCGCGCCGACCACCAGCCCCGCCTCACCCTCGGACACCATTCGCCACAGCCGCCGCCGTTCGGTCATCGTGACACCGGAATGCCATTCCGCCGGCCTTGCGCCAAACCGCGCCTCGACCCGCGTCAGGAACTCCGCCGTCAGCGCAATCTCGGGGAGCAGCACCAGCGCCTGCTTCCCCGCCCGCAGACATTCCGCCACCGCTTCCAGATAGACCTCGGTCTTCCCCGACCCGGTCACCCCTTTGAGCAGCGTCGCCGAGTAGCCCCCCATCGCCACCGCCGCGACCAGCGCATCCCCCGCCGGAACCTGATCGCCCTGCAGCCGCATCCCCCGGTCGGCCTTCAGCCGGGGATAAGGCGTATCCCGTGGCGCATCCTCCTCGGCCACCACCCCCAGCTTGACCAGCCCCTTGACCACCGAAGCACCACAGCCCGCCGCCTCGGTCAGCTCGCCAATCGTGACCGGAGCGCCCCCGAACTCACGCAAAGCCTCCACCACCCGGTGCCGCGCCTCGGTCAACTGGTTCGGCACCACGCCGCTTAACCGGTACACCCGCCGCACCGACGCAGGCTCACCCAAGCCAGGGGTCCGCGTCGCCAGCCGCAGCATCGCCGCCAGCGGGGTCAGCGTGTATTCCGCCGCCCGCCCCAGAAACCCCCGCAACTCCGCCCGCATCGGCCGCGCATCCAGCACCCGCCCCACCGGCCTGATCTTCGCCGGGTCCCAGCCCCCGGCCCCCGGCCCCCAGACCACGCCCAGCACGCGCCTTGGCCCCAGCGGCACCTCGACGAAATCGCCATCCCCACAGCCGCCCTCTGGCGCGCGATAGTCCAGCACGCGCCCCAAAGGCTCGGTCGTCAAGACGCCAACCAGATCCCCCGCCTGATAGACCCGATCCACCGCGTCACCTTCCCCTGCCCGCCCATTTCGGCTAAACCCCGGCACGAGAGCATACAACCCTTCACGAAGGACAGCCGCCATGAAATTCTTCATCGACACCGCCGACGTCGACGCCATCCGCGAACTGCACGACCTTGGCATGGTCGACGGCGTCACCACCAACCCCTCGCTGATCCTGAAATCCGGCCGCGACATCATCGAGGTCACCAAGGAGATCTGCTCCTTCGTC
>CAUJIP010000008.1 GCA_963205235.1 Pseudomonadota bacterium | reverse complement strand
CAGAAACTCCTTGGCCGAATCGATGCCGTTCTTGCCCTTCCATCCCCCCGAATAATTGTTGTCATAGGGGTCGCTGTCCTGCCGGACATAGCCAAGGTCGACCAGCGCCGCTTCGCCAAACTGGTAGGCCCCCAGAAAATTCAGCGTGTTCACCGATTGATAATCGCCGCCGGATTCCATCATCCGCAGGGCGACAAGGAAGGCATTCAACGATTGCACAGTCTTCCCTCCTTCGCCCGGTGTATCTGGCGGGCGGCTGATCGCTTGCGTGGCAGCGACTGGATTTCAGTCCGACACCAAAGGTCGAACCTGTATTGCGTCCGCAACTATGACGCGATTTTCGTTCATTTCATGCCCGCTTTGCGGCACTATGGTCGCAAATCGCAACAAGTTTCCGGAATTCTTGCGCGGAAACCGCTCAAGCAACGCTTGGCACCGATAGGCGATACCCGGCTTTCGGGCAAACCGGGGATTTCGCCTCGGCGCCAGTCTGCCGATGTCAGATCGCCGCATCAGACGGTCGCAACAGTTCGGCAGGACAACTGCCGATTGTTCCATCAACCGACAAAAAGGGATGGAGCGAGCCGCGCCTGTCGGTATACTGTCGCCGGGCAGAAGACAGGCTATGACCTTCGGACCAGTGCAAACCGACCCAACGGATGGTCGGACCGCATCTGGATCGTTGGCGACGGTGCAGAGGCGGAGGCAGCTTTGGTCGGTAGGTTTCTTTTCGGAGCGTTGACCGGGGGTGTCCTTGTGACCGCCGGCATGGTGGTATCATCGGCGCTGTTTCCCGTGCACGATCCCAAGGCCTCCGCGACGGCCGAGAGCACTGAAGCTACCACGACAGCAACTGAAGCCGTTGAACCGGTCGAGCCTGCCGAAGTCGCAGCCGAGCCGGTGACAGAGGTCACGGAAACCCCGGTCGCGGAAGACGCCGCCGAACCTGCCACCGTATCCGAACCTGCCGCAGAAACCGCAACGCAAGAGCCGGTTGACGACGCGACGGCCACCACAGAACCCGCCGCGACCGAAACGTCGCAGCCCGAAGTTACCGAAACCGCCCCGGCAACCCCGGAAGTCGCCGCCGAGGATATGGGCGAAGCGCCCGCCGTCGCCGAAGTGGTGGCACCCACCGTATCCGACGCTCCGGAAGCGTTGCCGCTGCCGGAGGAGGATGCCTCTGCCAACCTGACCGAGGACGCGGCCACCACCGCCGCACCCACCGAGACGGCGGCAGAGGTCGAGATGGCGGCGACAGCGCCGACCCCGGATCCGGAAGCCGCAGCGACGGCAGCCACGTCCGAGGCTGAACCGGCGGCAACCGACGAGCCTGAGCCCGCAACCGTCGCACCGGACCCGGTCGCTGAACCGACCGCAGAGCCTGCCACGGCTGCAACGCCTGAACCGGCAGTTGAGCCGGTTGACGAACCCGAGCCTGCCGCGCAGCCGGAACCCGCACCCGAACCTGCCTCCGAGCCTGCTGCGCAACCCGAGCCTTCATCCGAGGCCGCCGCGACGGAACCTGCGCCAGAACCAGCCGCACAGCCCGAGCCAGCGCCTGCACCGGAGGTGGTGACGGAACCTGAAGTCGCACCCGAACCCGAAGCTGCTGCCGAGCCCGAGGCCGCCGCCGAAGGCGCTGTCGATGGGGCCGCCGAAACAGAAGACGGCCCGGCTTCAACCTTTGCGCCGACCCCCGGTTTTGCGTCGGACGGCGTGATTGTCGACCGCACCGCCGAGGCCGCAGCCGAGCCTGCAGTGGACGAGGCCGCCATGGCTGACGCCCCGCCGATCAAGCTTTATGCGGCAAATTTTGACAACCCCGAGGCCAAGCCCGTTCTGGCCATTGTCCTGATCGACACCGGCGCTGCCGATCTTGACCGCGCGGGTTTGGCTGCACTGCCCTTCCCGGTCAGCTTTGCGCTGGACCCGATGGATCCGGCGACACCGGAACGCGCGGCGATCTACCGGGCCGCCGGGCGTGAAGTGATCATGCTTGCCACCGGCATCGCGCAGGGGGCACAGGCCTCGGACATCGAGGTGGCGTTCCAGTCGATGGCCCAAAGCCTGCCCGAAGCGGTTGCCGTGATGGATATGGCCGAACCGGTGTTCCAGAACGACCGACCGCTGGCCAGCCTTGTCGTGCCGGTTGTCGGCGGCGAAGGGCGCGGCATCCTGACCTGGGAAAAAGGGCTGAACGCTGCCGACCAGGTGGCGCGGCGCGACGACATCGCGGCTGCGGTGATTTTCCGCGACCTGGCCGCAGGCGGCGGCGATTCTGCGGCCGCCAAGCGCACGCTGGACCGTGCGGTCTTCAAGGCCGGGCAGGATGGGCGCGTGGTCGTCGCCGGGCTGGTGACGCCCGATCTGGTCGCGGCCTTGCTGGAATGGTCTGTCGAAGGTCGGGCCGGAGCGGTGGCTTTGGCGCCCCTGACCGCCGCGCTGAAGGTCGACTGACGGGGACTTCTCGTCGGTATGGAACCGACGAGAAGACGATCGCGGAGGCGTCAGCCGTTATCGCGCCGGGCGAACATCCCGGCGTCTTCGGCGGCCCGGCGTAGCGCGTTGGATTTGTTGACGGTTTCCTGATATTCCGCCTCGGGGTCGCTGTCAAAGACGACGCCGCCCCCGGCCTGGATGTACAGGGTTTCGTCCTTCAAAACCGCCGTGCGCAGTGCGATGCAGAAGTCCATCTCGCCATTCGCGGCGAAATATCCCACGCCACCGCCATAGATGCCGCGCTTTTCGGGCTCCAGTTCGTCGATGATTTCCATCGCGCGAACCTTGGGTGCGCCTGACACGGTGCCTGCGGGCAGGCCCGCCAGCAGCGCGGAAAGTGCGTCCTCACCCTCGGCAATTTCGCCCACCACGTTCGACACGATGTGCATGACGTGGGAATAGCGTTCGATGATGAAGGTTTCGGTCGGGCGCACAGTGCCGACCTTTGCTACCCGACCCACATCATTGCGGCCAAGGTCCAGAAGCATCAGATGCTCGGCCCGTTCCTTGGGATCGGCCAGAAGGTCAGCCTCCAGCGCGCGGTCTTCGTCCGGTGTGGCCCCGCGTTTGCGGGTTCCGGCGATGGGGCGCACGGTGACTTCACCTTCGCGCAGGCGGACAAGGATTTCCGGGCTGGCGCCGATGACCTGAAAGCCGCCAAAGTTGAAGAAGAACATGAACGGCGACGGGTTGGTGCGGCGAAGCGAGCGATACAGCGCGAAGGGCGGCAGTTCGAACCGCTGCGACCAGCGCTGGCTGGGCACGACCTGAAAGATGTCACCGGCGCGGATATAGTCCTTGGCCTTTTCCACGGCGGCCATATAGCCCGCATGGGTAAAGTTCGACTGCGCCGGGCCGACCGGGGCCGCCTGCCCCAGATCACGGGCCGCTGACGGCGCCCGGTCAAGATCACGCAGCGCATCCATCACCCGTTCCGCCGCCTGCGCATAGGCCGCACGGGCGGTAAGGCCCGAGCCGACCCAAGCGGGAGCGACCACAGTCACCTCGCCCTTCACGCCATCCAGCACGGCGATGACCGAGGGGCGGATCAGTTGCGCATCGGGCAAGCCAAGCGGGTCGGGGTTCACGTCCGGCAGATGTTCGACCAGTCGGATCATGTCATAGCCAAGATAACCGAACAGCCCCGCCGATACGGCTGGAAGACCTTCGGGCATGTCGATCCGGCATTCGGCCAGAAGATCCCGCAGGGTCTGCAAGGGATGGCCGTCCAGGTCGGTGAACGACTGCCGGTCAAATCGCGCTTCGCGGTTGATGCGGCTTTGGGTGCCGTGGCATTGCCAGATCAGGTCGGGCTTCATGCCGACGATGGAATAGCGGCCCCGAACTTCGCCCCCGGTGACCGATTCCAGCATGAAGGTATCGGCCCGAGCATCGCCCAGTTTCAGCATCAGGCTGACCGGCGTATCCAGATCGGCCGCAAGCCGCGCCCAGACGATCTGGTTCTGACCCTTGGCCCAACCGGCCTCGAACTCGGCAAAACCGGGGAAAAGCTGCATCAGGGCAGGCTCGCGTTCACCGCATCGACTGCGCTTTGATCAAGAGTCATACCAGCTTCGGCCCTTACGGCATCGGTGAAGGCTGCCAGCGCATCGGTGGAAATCGACTGCGCAAAAGCTGTAGCCAGAGACGCACGTTGAGCCTCGGCTTCTTCACCCTCGGTAACGGCGGAGGTGATGCTTTCCAGCCGCACGACGGCGACAAAGCCGTCGCTGTCCACCACCTTCACTTCACCCTCGACCATTGCGAAGACGTCCTTGACCAGGCTGGCGGGTGCCCCTTCAACGCTGCCATTGCGGTCGATCTTGGAAACCACGTCAACGATGCCGAAAGCGCCCAGCGATGTGCCGCCCGCAACTTCGGTCTGAACTTCAAGGGCGCGCGCCGACAGCGCCTTGTCCAGTGCATCGGCATGCCAGGCGGTGGTTGCAGCCTCACGCGCCTCGTCAAACGGAATCGGAGCTTCGGGAACGATCTCGTCAAGGCGCAGCGCGAAAAGACCGCCGTCTTCCAACCCGATGGTTTCCGAGAAATCGCCCTCGACCACCGTATCGGCGGCCTGACGGAAGGCATCATAGCCCTCGATCGCCGAATTGCCGATCGCGCCGGGTACATAGTCGATGGTGCCAAGCGTCAGACCCTCTTCCTTGGCGAGGTCCTCCAGCGTGGCCCCCCCGGCCAGCAGGTCGTCAATCGCTTCGAACCGGGCATCAATGGCCGCGCGGGCCGCGTCGGTCTGCAATTCAAGCGCAAGATCGGCGCGGACCTCGTCAAAGGTCGTCTCTTCCGACGCCAGCACCGTCGCCACGCGGAAGATCGCCGGGCCAAGGTTCGACGGCAAGGGTCCGACCACGTCGCCTTCTGCAGCCGCAAAGACCCCCTCGCCCGCTTCACCCAGATCCTCAAGCGTCACGTCGCCAAGATCGGTGTCCTGCAGGCTGATCCCGCGTTCGGCGACCAGATCCTCGAAGCTTGCCCCGGCATCGAACTTGGCGCGGGCGGCGTCGGCGGAAGCCTGGTCGGGATAGACCAGACGTTCGACGATGCGCCGCTCGGGCATCACGAATTCATCGATCCGTTCGTCATAAAGCGCCTTGACGGCGGCCTCATCCACCGGCTGATCGGCGGCAAGGTCCTGCGGCAGCAAGGCGGCATAGGTGATCCGCTTGGCCTCGGGCTTGATGAACAGTTCGGGATGGGCGTCGTAAAAGGCTTTCAGCTCGTCCTCGGTCGGGGCGGGCAGCGGTGTTGCAAGATCGGCCTCGGCCAGCCGAAGAACGGAAAAACCGCGGGTTTCATTGGCCCAGACATACAGCCGTTCGGTCATGTCCTTCGGCGCGGTGATCCCGCCCGCGATCAGTTTTTGCATCATATCAAGCGTGATGTCGCGGCGAACGCGGGCTTCGAACTTCGCTTCGGTCAGTTTCGACCGTTCAAGCTGAAAACGATAGGTCTCGCGGTCGAAACTGCCAGATACGCCCTGAAACGCCGGCATCTTCAGGATCTGCGAGGCGACAACCGCATCCCCGACCGAAAGGCCGATCCGGCCTGCTTCATTGGCAAGGGCAGCGCGGCCGATCAGGCTTTGCATCACATTTTCGCCCAGGCCGACGGCCAGAAGCTCATGCGCCGAAATCTGGATCCCGAACTGCTGCGAATAGGTGCTGACCTGGCTTTGAACCCCGTCGTAATAGTCCTGCGCGCTGATCTCGACATCACCCACTGTGGCGACGGTGGAGATGCGACCGCCAAAGCTTGTCACCCCAAAGCCGCCAAGCCCAAGGATCAGAAGCGCCATCAGCAGCCAGACGGCCACCTCGGTTGGCTTGCGGCGGGCGCGTGGCTTTTCGTCATCGGCGCTTTTGGTCATGGGGTGCCCTGTGGGTTTCTTTGGCAACGGTGAATAGTGGGAAGGCGGGCGGGGGGCAAGATCAAGATCACCCCTGCCCGCCTCTCAGGGCCGGAACGCCGCCAGCCTGCGCAACACTTCGGCGATGCCCTTGGCGTCGACATTGGCAAAGGCGATGCGTATCTGGCGTTTCCCGGCTTCGGACCCTTCGGGCTGGAACATCGTGCCCGGCAGCATCAGAAGCGAGGCTTCCGAGACCAGCCGTTTGCATAGCACATCCGAGGCCATGTCGAACGGGTGTTCCACATAGGCGAAATAGGCACCGCAGCCCAGAAGCTTCCAGCCCTTCACGGCAGGGAAACCATCGACAAGCGCCCGGCGGCGGGCAAGGATTTCGTCGCGTTCCCCCGCCAGCCATTGCCGCAGGTTCTGCATCCCCCAAAGTGCAGCGATCTGGCCCAACTGGCCGGGGCAGATGGCGACGGTATCCAGGAACTTTTCCACCTGAAACAGCCGCGCGCGCGAGGCGATGATGGCCCCGACCCGATGCCCGGTCAGCCGATAGGCCTTGGAGAAGCTGTAAAGCTGGATCACCGTGTCCGACCAGTCGGGATCGGTCATCAGATCATGCGGGCGACCGCCCATCTCGAACGAATGGCGGCTGTCGAAGTCGCGGTAGGTCTCATCGACGATCAGGGCAAGGCCACGGGTGCGGGCAAGGTCGCGGAAGGCGTCCAAAACTTCAGCAGGATATTCCACCCCGCCGGGGTTGTTGGGCGTGACCAGTACGATGGCGCGGGTCTTCGGTGTGATCAGCGCCGCTGCTGCGGTGACATCGGGGATCAGCGTCGCGTCGGTTTCCAACGGCACTGTGGTGACGCCGGTCATGTCCAGCCACATCTTGTGGTTGAAATACCACGGCGTCGGCAGGATCACCTCGTCCCCTGCCCCGGCCAGCGTCGCCATTACGGCGCAAAAGGCCTGATTGCAACCTTGGGTGATGCCGACCTCGGCCGGGTCGATCTGGCCGCCATAGGCGCGGGAAAACTGGCTGGCGATTTCGGCGCGCAAGGCGGGCAGTCCAAGAACGGGGCCATAAAGATGCGCGTCGGGGTTGTTCAAGGCGGCATCGGCCAAAGCTTCGCGCAACCCAAGCGGCGGGATATCCACCGGCGCGGCCTGGCTGACGTTGATCAGCGGGCGGTCGGCGGGGTGCGTCACCCCGTCCAGCCAGCGCCGCGCCTCCATCACCGGGGGGGCCTCGGTCGCGGCAAAGGCGGGGTTCAGGGGTTGGGTCATTCGGATCGTCCCTTTGCTGGCGGTGGAACCGGGGGGTTCACACCCCCGGACCCCCGTGGAGTATTTTAGCCAAGTGGATGGACAAATGGTCAGTCCGACCCGCGCATGGGCTGGACATATTGCAGTGCCATATCCCAGGGGAAGAAGATCCAGGTGTCTTGGCTGACGCTGGTGATATAGGTATCGGCCTGCTTTTCGCCCTCGGGCTTGGCATAGACGCAGGCGAAATGCGCCTTGGGGTAAAGGCCGCGGATCAGTTCCAGCGTCTTGCCGCTGTCCACCAGATCATCGACGATCAGGATGCCCGAGCCATCGCCCATGATGTCCGCCTGCGGCGCCTTGATCACCTGTGCCTCGCGGCGTTGATCGGCAGCCCCGCCGCCCGAATGGTAGGACTTGACGCTGATCGTGTCGACGACACGGATATCCAGTTCGCGGCTGACGATCATCGCGGGAACCAGGCCGCCGCGCGTGATACCGACCACGGCTTTCCACGTCCCGCCCTCGCCCGGACCCTTGCCGTCCAGCCGCCACGCCAGCGCGCGGGCATCACGGTGGATCTGGTCCCAGCTGACGTGAAACCCTTTTTCATGCGGAAGGCGTTCGGCGGGCATGTGCGGCTCCTTCAGGTGGCGACGATCTTGACGCCGAGCAGGGCAAGTGCTGCCCCAAAGCATCGGTCGATCACGGTTTTCAGGTTGATATAGGCGGCCCGCGTCCGATCAAGCGAGAAGATGCGGGCGACAAGGCTGTTCCAGGCGGTTTCCAGGGCCAGGATCAGGGCGATCAGGCAGGCCAGCACCCAGAAAGGCGTGCCGGGGCTGATCGTGCCAAGGAAGATCGAGGAATAGATCACCACGGCCTTGGGGTTGGACAGATTGGTCCAGAGGCCCAGCCGGAAGGCTGCGAAGGCGGAACGCGGCACGGGACGGCTGTCTTCGGACACGAAGGGTTTGGCGGCGTCGCGCCAGAGGTGCCAGGCCATCCACAGCAAGTATGCCGCGCCGCCGATCTTCAGCGCCCAAAGAAGCGAGGGTGCTGCGTCAAAGATCAGGTGCAGGCCGAACATCGCCGCCAGCGCCCAGAAGACCGCACCGCTTGCGATACCAAGGGCCAGCATGACGCCAGTCCGGAAGCCCTCGGTCAGGCCGGTGCGGGCAGACATCAGCACCGCGGGTCCGGGCGAGACCACGGCGAACAGGACAAGGCCCGCAAAGGCCAGGAAGGCTGCGATGCTCATGCGCCCAGACGGCTCACTGGCCGCCGTCCTTCTTGCCGGTGACAACATCGATATCGGGCGCGTCGATCGCCTTCATGCCGACGACATGATAGCCGCAATCGACGTGGAGGTTTTCGCCCGTGGTTCCGCTGCCAAGGTCCGAAAGCAGGTAAAGTGCGGACTTGCCGACCTCTTCCTGCGTCACGTTGCGGCGAAGCGGCGAGTTCAGCTCGTTCCACTTCATGATATAGCGGAAATCGCCAATGCCCGACGCGGCAAGCGTCTTGATCGGGCCGGCGGAAATCGCGTTTACGCGGATGCCGTCGCGGCCAAGGTCTTCGGCCAGATACTTGACCGACGCTTCCAGTCCCGCCTTGGCCACACCCATCACGTTGTAATGCGGCATGACCTTTTCCGCGCCGTAATAGGTCAGCGTCAGCAGGCTGCCGCCGTTCGGCATCATCGCAGCGGCGCGCTGGCAGACGGCGGTAAAGGAATAGACCGAGATATCCATCGCCAAGGCGAACCCGGCGCGGGACGTGTCGACATAGCGGCCACGCAGTTCGCTCTTGTCGGAGAACCCGATGGCATGGACCAGAAAGTCGATGCTGCCCCATTCGGCCTGCAACCCCTGAAAAAGCGCGTCGATGCTGTCGTCGTTGGCCACGTCGCATTCGAACAGCCGCGGCACGCCCAGACTTTCCGCCAAGGGCTCGACCCGCTTTTTCAGCGCTTCACCCTGATAGGAAAACGCCAGTTCCGCGCCCTGGGCCGCCAGCGCCTGCGCAATCCCCCAGGCAATCGACTTGTCGTTCGCAAGGCCCATGATCAGCCCGCGCTTGCCTTGCATCAGTCCGGTTGACATTGCCGACCCCTTGCCCACCATTTCATTGAACTGACGTGTAGGCGAAGCGGGGCCGTCCTTCAAGGCGGGACCTGCCGCCGGGGAAGGGAGTTTCACAGATGGACCGGTCGGGTATTTTCGCGGGCGGCGACCCTTTTGCCCTTGCGCGCAGTTGGTTGTCCGAGGCCGAAGCAAGCGAACCGAATGATCCGAACGCGATTGCCTTGGCCACCGTCGACCCGGACGGCCTGCCCAACGTGCGCATGGTGCTGCTGAAAGAGATCGAGGCAGATGCTTTCGTCTTTTACACGAACTATGGTTCGGCCAAGGGGCAAGAGATTGCTGCCTCGGGCAAGGCGGCCTTTGTGCTGCATTGGAAAAGCCTGCGCCGCCAGATTCGGGTGCGCGGCCTGACCGAGCGCGAAGAAGGCCCGCAAGCCGATGCCTATTACGCCAGCCGGTCGCTGAAATCGCGGCTTGGGGCCTGGGCGTCCGATCAGTCGCAACCGCTCAGCTCACGCGAGGCGCTGATGGCGCAGGCTGCCAAGGTCGCGCTGACCAAGGGGACGAACCCACCGCGCCCGCCGTTCTGGGGCGGGTTCCGGATTCGCCCGGTCGAAATCGAATTCTGGTCCGATGGGGCTTTTCGTTTGCATGATCGTTTCCGCTGGACTCGACCCGCGAACGCCAGTGATTGGATCGTTGAAAGATTAAATCCCTGATCTAGTTTAGTGTCCGTTGCCGTATCAGCAACAACTTTGGTTCGCTCCGTGAAATTGCCCTTGCAACCATACATTGTTTGCACTCATTTGATCCGGCGTGGGGCTGTTTCTGGGGAGAAGGCTCTTATTATGACGGAAGAAGTTGCGACCACGCAGGAGATGCGTGGCCGGGTAAAGTGGTTCGACCCGTCGAAGGGTTTCGGGTTTGTCATCTCGGAAGACTGCGACGTCGACATCCTGCTGCACGCGAATGTGCTGCGGAACTTTGGACAAAGCTCGGTCGCCGACGGTGCCGGGATCATCTTGCGCACCCAGCGGACGCAGAGGGGCGTGCAGGCCGTCGAAGTGCTTGCCATCGATCCGCCAGAAGGTGCCTCGCTGAACCTGACCGAAGAATCGCACAGCATGGTGGGCGAAGAGGTGCTTGCACTTCCTCTCGAACCGGCGCGGGTCAAATGGTACGACAAGAGCAAGGGTTTCGGCTTTGCCAATGTCTTCGGTGGCAACGAAGACGTCTTCATTCACGTCGAAGTGCTGCGCGTTTCGGGCTTTGCCGATCTGGAATCCGGCGAGGCCGTGGCCCTGCGCATTGTCGATGGCAAGCGGGGGCGAATGGCGGTCCAGGCCGTCTCGTGGGACGCTGCGGCGCGCAGCACGGAATGAAACGGCTTCTGGCCATTCTCTTGCTGGCAAGCGCGACTTCACAGGGTCACGCCGAAGCGAAATGCACCGACACCCGGCTGCAGTTGCGCTGGGACACCGGGCACGAAACCTTTGCCGTCGAAGTTGCGGACGATACGGCGGAACGTTCGCGCGGTCTGATGTTTCGCGAAAAGCTCGACCTGGGGGCCGGGATGCTGTTCGTCTATGACAGCCCGCACAGTCCGAAGTTCTGGATGAAGAACACGCTGATTCCGCTGGACATCATCTTTGCCGACATGACCGGCATGGTGACCAGGGTCCACTCGAACGCGATCCCGCAAGACCTGACCCCGATCGATGGGGGCGACGGCGTGGGTTTCGTGCTGGAAATCAACGGCGGGCTGGCCGAAAAGCTGGGGATAGGCCCTGGGGCCGTGTTTCGCCATCCGACCATACCTCAGGACAATGCCGCCTGGCCTTGTGACGACTAAGGCTTTTCATTCGCCGCGCCACCCGCTAAAGGGGCGTCAGTCGGGGCGTAGCGCAGTCTGGTCGCGCGACGGTTTTGGGTGCCGTAGGTCGAGAGTTCGAATCCCTCCGCCCCGACCACTTCAAACGCCCTGGCACGGCAACAGACCCAAATTTCTTAAGCAAGAAATTTGCCAAAATCCTTGCTTAAGGATTTTGTTCCCGCGCCGCCGCCTTGCGTGCTGATCTTCCAGGGAGCATATCCTATCCGGAAAGGCCTCCCTCAATGACCGTCGCTTTCGACCATTCCTACGCCCGCGACCTGCCCGGCACCTATCTGCGGGCCGCTCCTGACGTGGCCCCTGCCCCTCGGCTTCTGGTCCTGAACCACTTGCTTGCCGCCGATCTGGGCCTTGACCTGACCGAGGATCAGGCCCGCGACTGGTTCTCCGGCGCATCCCTCCCCCCCGGCGCCGATCCCATCGCCCAGGCCTATGCCGGCCACCAGTTCGGCGGGTTCTCCCCCCAGCTTGGCGACGGCCGCGCGCATCTGCTGGGAGAGGTGATGACCCCGCAGGGCCGACTCGACATCCAGCTCAAAGGCTCAGGCCGTACCCCCTTTTCGCGCGGGGGCGACGGCAAGGCTGCCGTCGGGCCGATGCTGCGCGAGTATCTGATTTCGGAATTCATGGCTGCCGTGGGCGTGCCCACCACCCGGTCGCTTGCCGTGGTCGCGACGGGTGAACAGATCTGGCGCGAGACAAAGCTTCCCGGTGCTGTCCTGACCCGTGTCGCAGCCAGCCACTTGCGGGTCGGCACCTTCCAGTTCTTTTCGGCGCGCGGGGATCAGGACAAGGTCAAGGCGCTGGCCGATTATGCCATAGCGCGGCACTATCCGGCAATTTCGGCATCTGATGCCCCGTATCTTGCCTTTCTGGATGCCGTCATCGCAACCCAGTCCCGCCTGATCGCCGAATGGATGGGGCTTGGCTTCATTCATGGCGTGATGAACACTGACAACATGGCGATTTCCGGGGAAACCATCGACTATGGCCCCTGTGCCTTCATGGAAGGCTACGCACCCGGCACGGTCTTTTCCTCGATCGACCATCAGGGCCGCTATGCCTATGCCAACCAGCCCCTGATCCTGGGCTGGAACCTTGCGCGTCTGGCCGAAACGCTGGTGCCGCTGATCGACCCTGATCCCGACCGTGCGGTCGATATCCTGAACGAAAGGCTGGGCGCGATTGCCGTGCGGTATCGCGCCGAATGGCTGGCGGTGATGCGCCGGAAACTCGGCCTGGTTGGAGAGGATGCCGGTGACGCCACCCTCGCCGACGATTTGATGACAGCGATGACCGGGGCCGACTGGACCCTCACCTTCCGCCACCTCGCCAACCCTGCCCGCCTGCGCCCCCTGTTCGACGATTTCCGCGCGATGGAGGCCTGGCTGCCCCGCTGGCAAGCCCGCGCAGGCGAAGGTGCCGCCCAGCGCCTCGCCACGACAAACTCCGCCGTGATCCCGCGCAATCATCAGGTGGAAATGGCCCTTGCCGCTGCCACCGAAGGCGACATGGCCCCTTTCCACGTCTTTCTGGCGGCGATTCAGTCCCCCTTCACAGAAGCGGAACCCTACATGCTCCCCGCCCCCACCGGCTTTGGCCGCTATGTGACCTATTGCGGCACCTGACGCTCTTCCTGCGCCTTCGGCTGGTCTTCGCTGACGCGAGCGAAGAGTGACGAAGTCACACGATGAGCGCCCCGCGAAAGATTGACGCCCCCGCCCTTCCCCGCCACCATGCGCCCATGGCCGACCGTTCCGACATCCACGACCGCCTCGCCGCCTCGCTCCGCGCCGCCCGCAAGGCGCGTGGGCTTTCCCTCGACGCCGCTGCGAAACTTTCCGGCGTCTCCCGCTCCATGGTCAGCCAGATCGAACGCGGCGAATCCTCTCCCACGGTCGCCACGCTCTGGGCGCTGACCCAGGCGCTGCAACTCGATTTCGCGGGCCTTCTGGAAGGCCGCCCCGCCCCTGGCATCGAAGTTACCCGCGCCAGCGCAGCCCCCGTCATCCAGCGCGGCGGCGTCACCATCCGCATCCTGTCCGCGCCCGAGATGATCGGCGCGCATGAGGTCTATGAACTGACCTTCGCCCAGAACGCCCGCCTGACTTCCGACCCCCATTCCCCCGGCTGCCGTGAGCATCTGACCGTGCTTGAGGGCAAGCTTGCCGTCACCTCGGGCGATGCCGCCGAGACCCTGGGCCCCGGCGATGTCGCCCGCTATCCCGCCGACCGCCCGCACGAGATCGCCGCCGAAGGCGCTGCCCGCGCCATCCTGATCGTGCAGGACAGTTGAATTCCACTATGACGGATAAGAATCCGCCAAGTTGACAGATCGCCCGCAATCTGCCAGTTTCCGCCAAACCGGAAAGGATTCTGCCATGACGGACAAGACCGCCTTCCTTGACCACATCACCGCCACGCTTCAGACCATTGAAGCCGACGGGTTGATGAAACGCGAACGCCTGATCACCGGCGCGCAGGGCGCGCATGTCCAGATGGCCGGGCGCCAGATGCTGAACCTCTGCGCCAACAACTACTTGGGCCTCGCCGACGACCCCCGCCTGATCGCCGCCGCCAAGCAGGCGATGGACGACCACGGCTTCGGCATGGCCTCGGTCCGCTTCATCTGTGGCACGCAGGACCTGCATCGCCGCCTTGAAACCCGCCTCGCCCAATACCTTGGCCAAGACGACACGATCCTCTTCGCCGCCTGCTTCGACGCCAACGGCGGCCTCTTCGAACCCCTCCTCGGTCCGGAAGACGCCGTCATCTCCGACGCCCTGAACCACGCCTCGATCATCGACGGCATCCGCCTGTGCAAAGCCAAACGCTACCGCTACGCCAACAGCGACATGGGTGATCTGGAAACCCAGTTGAAACAGGCCCGCGCAGATGGAGCGCGGTTTATCCTAGTCGCGACCGATGGCGTCTTCTCGATGGACGGCTACTACGCCAAGCTGCCCGAGATCCGCGCGCTGGCCGACCAATACGGCGCGATGGTGATGGTCGACGACTGCCACGCCACCGGCTTTACCGGCCCGCAAGGACGCGGCACCCCGGCGCGGGCGGGCGTTCCGGTCGACATCCTGACCGGCACCCTCGGCAAGGCCCTCGGCGGCGCTTTGGGTGGTTACATCGCCGGGCCGCAGCCGGTGATCGACCTTCTCCGCCAGCGCGCGCGGCCCTATCTCTTCTCGAACGCCCTGCCCCCTGCGGTGGTCGGCGCGGCCCTCGCCGCCCTCGACATCGTGGAAGCCGCCGACGATCTCCGCGCAAGGCTCACGGACAACGCCACCTACTGGCGCGAAGGCCTTGCAAACGCGGGCTTCACCCTCCTCCCCGGCACCCACCCGATCATCCCCGTCATGCTCGGCGACGCGAAACTCGCCCAAGCCATGGCCGCCGACCTGAACCAACGCGGCGTCCATGTCGCGGGCTTCTTCTTCCCTGTCGTCCCCAAGGGTCAGGCCCGCATCCGCACCCAGATGAATGCGGCCTTGACCCGAGACGACCTCGACTTCGCCCTCGATGCCTTCACCAAGGCCGGAAAAGCCACGGGAGTTCTGAAATGACTGACCGCAGCAACGAAATGACCGTCCTCGCCAAGTCGAAGCCCGAACCCGGCCTCTGGATGGAAACCCGCCCCGTGCCCGAGATCGGCCCCGATGACGTGCTGATCAAGATCAACAAGACCGGGATCTGCGGCACCGATATCCACATCTGGAACTGGGACGCCTGGGCACAAAGGACTGTCCCCGTGCCACTGGTCACCGGCCATGAATTCGCCGGTCAGATCGTGGAGCTGGGCAAGAACGTCGAAGGCCTGACCATCGGCCAACGCTGTTCCGGCGAAGGCCACCTGATCGGCAAGACCAGCCGCCAAAGCCGGTCGGGCAAGTTCCACCTTGATCCCGAAACCCGCGGCATCGGCGTGAACGAACCCGGCGCATTCGCGCAATACCTGCGGCTCCCCGCCTTCAACGTCGTCCCCCTGCCCGACGCCATCGATGACGAGATCGGCGCGATCCTCGACCCCCTCGGCAACGCCGTCCACACTGCGCTTTCCTTCGACCTGATCGGCGAGGATGTGCTGATCACCGGCGCAGGCCCCATCGGCATCATGGCCGCCGCCGTCGCCCGCCACGTCGGCGCGCGGCATGTGGTGATCACCGACATCAATCAGGCGCGCCTCGACCTTGCCGCGCAAGTCGCCGATGTGGTCCCGGTCAACGTCGCCACCACCGACCTGAAATCCGTCTACCCCAGCCTGAAGATGAGCCAGGGCTTCGACGTGGGCATGGAAATGTCGGGCAGCCAGCAGGCCTTGGACCAGATGGTCGAGAACATGGTGATGGGGGGCCGCATCGCCATGCTGGGCATCCCGCCGGGGAAAAGCCCGGTCGACTGGAGCCGCATCGTCTTCAAGGCCATTACCATCAAGGGCGTCTACGGGCGCGAGATCTTCGAGACCTGGTACAAGATGATCGCGATGCTGGAAAACGGCCTTGATGTCCGCAAGGTCATCACCCACCGCTTCAAGGTCGGAGACTTTGTCCAAGGCTTCGACGCCATGCGGTCCGGCCTCTCCGGCAAGGTCGTCCTGGACTGGACCTGAGCGGCTTAACGCTTTCGTAACCATTTGACCGCCACCATGGACGTGCGAATTGGGCATGGAGGCGGCAATGGACGGCGGGCTGCACAGCGCGATGATGGAAGGGCTGGCCTCATCCCGGCTTGACGCAGGTGCCCGGTATGAGGTGCGACGCCATCGGATCGACCCCGGCGCGACACTTGCGCCTTGCGCCCATCTGCACCGCACCGAACACTGGATCGTCGTGCAAGGCACCGCCCGACTGACCTGCAACGGCGAGGCGCGGCTTTACAGCGAAGGCCAAAGCTTCCCTGTCCCACAGGGCCAGATACACAGTCTCGACAATCCCGGCCGCATTCCGGTAGTGCTGATCGACGTCTGGACGGGCGGCTATCTTGCCGACGATGATCTGGTTCTTGACGCGCCGCCCTGACGGCACTTTCGCCTAACGGCTTTCTCTTCTGCAAATATCCCGGGGTAGCGCCTTCCCAAGGCGCAAGGGGCAGCGCCCCTTCCCCCGAGGAGGAGGCGAAGCCCGACGACGAGACAAAAGCCTTGCGCGAAGCGCTCCTTTCGAAACCCGGCCAAGCGAAAAAGCGACGCCGGGCGCGAGGCGCAGAAGTTAACGAATCCTGAAGACCGCTCGCCAAGCCCTTGATTTCAAACAACCCGTAAAACTGTCCACGCTGGACAGCTCCGGAAACCCCCGGTTTACACTGCCCCAAGCATGGGCGATAACCAGCCGAACCACCCCAAGGTCCGCGCCATGCTTCTTTTGATCGACAACTACGACAGCTTCACTTGGAACCTCGTCCACTATCTGGGCGAGCTTGGGGCCGATGTCGTCGTCAAGCGGAACGATGCCCTGCAGGTGCAGGACGTGATCGCGATGGCTCCCGAAGTGATCGTCCTCTCCCCCGGCCCCTGCGACCCCGCCGCCGCCGGGATCTGCCTGCCCTTGACCAAGGCCGCAGCAACCGCCGACATCCCCCTCCTCGGCGTCTGCCTCGGCCACCAGACGATTGGAGAGGCGTTCGGCGGCAAGGTCGTCCGCTGCCACGAGATCGTCCATGGCAAGATGGGCACGATGCACCATTCCGGGAAGGGCGTCTTCCGGGGCCTGCCCTCGCCCTTCCAGGCGACGCGGTATCATTCTCTGGTCGTCGAAAAGGAAACCCTCCCGCCCGAATTGGAAGTCACCGCTTGGCTGGAAGACGGCACGATCATGGGCCTGCGGCACCGCAAGCACCTGATCGAGGGCGTCCAGTTCCACCCCGAAAGCATCGCCTCTGAACACGGCCACCAGTTGCTGCGGAACTTTCTTGACGAAGCGAAGGCAAAGGTCCCGGCATGAGCGACGTCCTGAAGCCCCTGATCGGCACCGCCGCCAACCGCCCCCTTAGCCGGGCCGAAGCCGAAGCCGCGTTCAACGCCCTTTTCGAGGGCCAGGGCACCCCGGCCCAGATGGGCGGCTTTCTGATGGCGCTGCGCACCCGGGGCGAGACGGTGGATGAATACGCTGCCGCTGCAACCGTGATGCGGTCGAAGTGCAACCCGGTGAAGGCCCCGGCGGGCGCGATGGACATCGTCGGCACCGGGGGCGACGGCAAGGGGACGCTGAACATCTCGACCGCCACGGCCTTCGTCGTCGCGGGCGCGGGGGTCGTGGTGGCCAAGCATGGCAACCGGAACCTGTCATCCAAATCCGGGGCCGCAGACGCGCTGACCGAGATGGGCCTTAACGTGATGATCGGGCCCGAGGTCGTGGAACGCTGCCTGAACGAGGCCGGGATCGGCTTCATGATGGCCCCGATGCACCACCCGGCGATCCGGCACGTGATGCCGGTGCGCGCCGAACTGGGCACGCGGACGATCTTCAACATTCTCGGCCCGCTGACCAACCCTGCCGGGGTTAGGCGGCAGTTGACCGGGGCCTTCTCGGATGCCCTGATCCGCCCGATGGCCGAGACACTGCTGCAACTTGGCACCGAAAAGGCCTGGCTCGTCCATGGCTCGGACGGGACGGACGAAATCACGATCTGCGGGGCAACCAGCGTTTCGGCAGTGGAAAATGGGACGGTTCGCGACTTTACCATCCATCCCGAAGATGCGGGCCTTGCCCCACACCCGTTCGAGTCGATTCTGGGCGGCACCCCGTCCGAAAACGCCGTCGCCTTCCGCGCACTTCTGGATGGGGCCAAGGGGGCCTTCCGTGACGCAGTGCTGATGAACGCCGCGGCGGCGCTGGTGGTGGCCGACAAGGCTGCGACCCTGAAGGACGGGGTCGAGATGGCGAAGGCCTCGATCGATTCTGGCGCGGCCAAAGCCAAGATCGCGGAGCTTGTCCGCCTGACCAACGCCTGAGGGGGGCCGATGAGCACGATCCTTGACCGTATCAAGGCCTACAAGCTGGAAGAGGTCGCCAAGGCCAAGGCCGCCGTGCCCCTTGCCGATCTTGAAGCCGCCGCCAGATCCGCCAGCCCGCCACGCGGCTTTGCCCGCGCCCTGCGCGAGGCCGCGCTGACCGGGTATGGCCTGATTGCCGAGATCAAGAAGGCGAGCCCCTCCAAAGGCCTGATCCGCGCCGACTTCGATCCGCCCGCTTTGGCCCGCGCCTATCAGGCGGGGGGGGCGACTTGCCTTTCGGTCCTGACCGATGGGCCGTCGTTTCAGGGGGCGGACGAATTCCTGACGGCGGCCCGCGATGCAGTGCCCTTGCCCTGTCTGCGCAAGGATTTCCTGTACGATACGTATCAGATCACCCAGTCCCGCGCGCTGAATGCCGATTGCATCCTTTTGATCATGGCCTCTCTGACGGATGGTCAGGCCGCCGAGATGGAGGCCGCCGCCTTTGATCTTGGCATGGATGTGCTGATCGAAGTGCATGACGAGGCGGAACTGGACCGGGCGGCTTTGCTGAAATCGCCGCTGATCGGGATCAACAACCGCAATCTGCACACGTTTGAAGTGTCGTTGGATACCACACGCCGTCTGGCGCGCCGGGTGCCGGAGGATCGGATGATTGTCGCCGAAAGCGGGCTCTTCACGCCCGAGGATCTGGCCGACCTCGCGCAATATGGCGCGCGCTGCTTCCTGATCGGCGAAAGCCTGATGCGGCAGTCCGACGTTGCAGCGGCGACGCGGGCGATCCTGTCGCATCCATTGACTGCACAGGATGGGCTGTGAGCGGGCTGTCCCATTTCGACGATCGGGGTCAGGCCCATATGGTCGATGTGTCGGGCAAGCCGGTCAGTGACCGGGTGGCCGTGGCGGTGGGTGCGGTGCGGATGACGGCGGAAACGCTGGTGCTGATCACCGAAGGGCGCGCCAAGAAGGGCGATGTCCTGTCAGTCGCGCGGCTGGCAGGGATCATGGCGGCGAAGAAGACCGCCGATCTGATACCCCTGTGCCATCCCCTGCCGATCACCAAAGTAGCGCTGGAGCTGACCGCCGACCCTGCGCTGCCGGGGGTGCGGATCGAGGCGACGGTCAAGACCTCGGGTCAGACCGGGGTCGAGATGGAGGCGCTGACGGCGGTCTCGGTCGCGGCGCTGACGGTCTATGACATGGTCAAGGCGGTGGAAAAGTCGATGGTGATCGACGGTGTCCGCCTGATCCTGAAAGATGGCGGAAAATCAGGCCGTTACGAGGCCAAATGATGATTTCGGTGGAAGAGGCATTGCACCGCTGTCTGGCCCTTGCCGCCCCGCTTGACCCCGAAACGGTTCCCCTTGCCAAGGCTGCCGGTCGCTGGATGTGCGCCCCTGCGGTGGCCACCCGCGACCAGCCGCCGTTTGATGCATCTGCGATGGACGGCTATGCCGTTCAGGGCGACCCCGCCTTGGGGTCAAGCTTCAAGATCATCGGTGAAGTAGCTGCAGGGCATAGATTTTCTGGTAGTGTCGGTCCGGATCAGGCCGTGCGCATATTCACGGGGGCCCCGGTTCCCGAAGGGGCGACCAGGGTTGTCATTCAAGAGGACACACGCCGCGACGGTGACAGGATCACGCTGACCGGCACCGATCACGGCGCAAATATCCGGCCCCGAGGCCAGGATTTCCGGGTGGGGGACAGCCTCTCCCCGCGATTGCTTCGAGCCAATGACCTTTCGTTGCTTGCGGCGATGAACAATCCGGAGGTCAAGGTGACGCGCAAGCCGGTCGTGGCGCTGATCTCGACCGGGGATGAGCTGGTTATGCCCGGCGAAGACCCAAGGCCCGACCAGATCATCGCGTCGAACGGATTTGCGTTGAAGGCGATGGTCGAGGCGGCGGGCGGCGAGGCCCGGCTTTTGCCCATAGCGCGCGATACTGAAGCGGAACTTCAGGCCGTGCTGTCGCTGACCGCCGAGGCCGATCTGATCGTGACGATTGGCGGGGCCTCGGTCGGGGACCACGATCTGGTGGGCAAGGTTGTCGGCCTAGAACATGCGTTCTGGAAGATTGCCGTCCGTCCGGGCAAGCCACTGATGGCGGGGCGACTTAACGGGGTGCCGATGCTGGGCCTTCCGGGAAATCCGGTCTCGGCCATTGTCTGCGGGCATCTGTTCCTGGTGCCGATGCTGCGGGCGATGCTGGGGATGCCGGACCCTGCCCCACGCCCCGGCATCGCACTTGCGGGTGTGGACCTGCCTGCCAATGGGACGCGGGCGCATTACATGCGGGCGCGCCTTGCCATGGCCGAGGGGTTGCCGGTGATCACCCCATTCGACCGGCAGGATTCGGCGCTTTTGTCGATTCTGGGCGAGGCGAACGCGATGCTCCTGCGCCCGGTGAATGACGGGCCGGTGGCACGGGGCGACAAGGTGCCTTACCTGCCGCTTTGACCGATTTGCAAAACTTCTTGACACAAAACGGGAACACGGGCAGAACATTGCGTTAACAAACGGGATGAGGGCACGGGCATGCTGACACGCAAGCAAATGGAACTTCTCGATTTCATCAAGACGCGGATGGATCGCGACGGGGTGCCGCCCTCGTTTGACGAAATGAAGGATGCGCTGGACCTGCGGTCGAAGTCGGGCATCCATCGGCTGATCACGGCGCTGGAAGAACGCGGGTTCATCCGCCGCCTGGCGCATCGTGCGCGGGCGTTGGAGATTGTGAAGCTGCCGGAAGCGATGGAAAAGCCGGGCTTCTCGCCCCGGGTGATCGTAGGTGATCGGGTCGATCCGCCGAAGGGCGCCATGCCGATCTCGACCGTGCATGCACTGGAACTGCCGGTGATGGGGCGGATCGCGGCGGGCGTGCCGATCGAGGCGATTTCAGAAGTGTCGCACCATGTGGCGGTGCCGGGGTCGATGCTTTCGGGCAAGGGCCAGCACTATGCGCTTGAAGTGAAAGGCGATTCCATGATCGAGGCGGGGATCAACGATGGCGACATCGTCGTGATCCGCGAACAGTCGACGGCCGAGAATGGCGATATCGTGGTGGCCTTGGTCGAAGACCACGAAGCGACGCTGAAGCGGTTCCGCCGTCGGGGTGGCATGATCGCGCTGGAAGCCGCGAACCCGGCCTATGAAACGCGCGTCTTCCCGGACCATCTGGTCAAGGTGCAGGGCCGTCTTGTGGGGCTGATCCGCAGCTATTGACCGCCAAGTTTTGGCAGGTCGACCGGGCGCGCGGGTCGTGACCAGATGCGGCGCGCCTTGGCGACGGTTTCCATGCGGATGCTGTCACCCTCGACCCAAAAGGCGATGGGGCCGGTTTCCCGCAAGATAACCTGATCAATCAGGCGGCAGTCTTTCGGCGCGGCCTCGGCTTTGGCGGCAAGGATCACCAACGCACCAGAGGCGCAGGCTTGCCCCATCGCCACCTCACCCGTCTTGCCTGACAGGGCCACAGCCTTTTCATTGCCGATCTGGAACCAACGCTCGCCCTTGGGGCCTGCAAACCCGGCGCGGAGGGCGGCGGTTTTCTGGTCCGTAAGATCGCCGTCATCCAGAAGCCAGTTCTCGGCCGAGAACCCTCCTCCCGACCCGGCCGACAGTGCGCGGCCTTCGGGGCCGACCAGACCCAGAAGCTTGCCATCGCCCGAGATCAACAGGTCGGGCCGCCCCTGCCCCATCCAGAGCACAAGGGATGCAGCCAGCGGCAACACACCCGCCAGCCTGATCTTGCCTTGCCACAGAACCAGCCAAAGCGCCCCCAGAGTGAAGGCGGGAAGCACCCAGGGCCCGGGGGCCGCGATGGGTGTGACAGAACCTTCAAGTTCCGCAATCCAGTCAGCGACAAAAAGAATCCAGCGCGATCCCTGCTCCATCACCCAAAGAGGCGGACCGGCAAGCCCAATTGGGGCCAGAAGGGCCGCCAGCACGCCTGCGGGCATGATCACGGCCCCCATGACAGGCACGGTCAGCAGGTTGGCGATCAGTCCGTAATCGGTGAACCGATTGAAGTGTGCGGCGGCATAGGGGGCGGTCGCCAGCCCCCCGATCAGCGAGCTTAGGACAAGGGTAAACATCGGCATCGCCCATCGCGGCATGCGTTGCAAATAGATGCTGCGGTCGACGGCACCAAAGCCCACGATCAGCGCAATCGTGGCGGCGAAAGACATCTGGAAACCCGGGTCTAGCAGGCTTTCCGGCAGAAAGAGCAACAGTACCAGCGCCGCGACCGCGACAGATCTAAGAGTCAGCGCGCGGCGATCCAGCAGAACGGCCCCAAGCATGACCGCGATCATGATGAAGGCGCGTTCGGTGGCGACATTCGCGCCTGACAGGATCAGGTAGAAGAAGGCCACCCCAAGACTGACGACGGCGGCGACCTTCTTGGTGTTCAGGCGCAGCGCGACATAGGGCACAAGCGCCAGCCCATAGCGCAGCAGGCCGAAAACGAAGGCGGTAAGGAACGCCATGTTCATCCCCGAAATCGCCAGAAGATGGGCAAGCGAGCTGTCGCGGAGCGCCTGAACCGTCTCTTCTGTAATGGCGGATCGGTCGCCCGTCATGGCGCCGGCGGCAAAGGCGCCGGCCTGACCCTCCATATGGTCCAGCATGCCCTTGGTCAGAAATCGCCGCAGGCGATCTATGGGAAGCGCGCCGTCGTCGGGATCTTCAAGCAGTAGAACCGGAGTGCGGGTATAGCCAACCGCGCCCAACTGTTCGAAGAACGCCATCCGGCGAAAGTCAAATGCGCCGGGTTCGACGGGACCTTCAGGGGCGGCCAAGCTTGCGGTCAGGATCACGGTCTGGCCGGGCGCGGGGGCAAGCCAGGGATTGTCGCCTTGCAGCGACACACGAACCCGCAGCGGCGTGCGATCAGGGGCGACCTCTTGCAGGATCACCTGATCCAGCGTCAGGCGCAGCGCGTCGGATTGTGAGCGGTCGATGCCGATGATCCGCCCTTCGACCGGGCCGTAATATCGGAAATCCAGCATCGGGCTTGCCACCGAATGGGCGCGGGTCCCGGCAGCAAGCCAGCCCGCGGCAAGGGCCGCAAGGGCAACGGCAAGCGGCCGGGCAAGATCGGGGCCCCAGACCGCCAAAGCGGTGCAGGCGACCAGGATCAGTGTGGCAAGCGAGTAGGTTCCGGTTCCCGGCTCATCCGTCACCGAAAACCACAGACCGACACCGCAGCCCACCAGCACCGCTGTCCAGGGGAACAGCGTGCCGCGCGCCGTCTGCAGGGCCGACAACGGCCAAAGGAGCACCCGGCCCCACGCCACCTTGTTTCCCGCCCCATGATTGCCTAAGACCCGCAAAGCCTAGGCCCTGCATGGTTTCCGAAAGGTTAACGTCGATGTCTTCTACCCCCGTCGTCACCCGCTTTGCCCCGTCACCCACGGGATATC
>CAUJIP010000007.1 GCA_963205235.1 Pseudomonadota bacterium | reverse complement strand
GCGGGCGGCAGACTAGACAGGAGAATTCACGATGGCCAAGGGCACCGTGAAGTGGTTCAACGAAACCAAAGGCTATGGTTTCATCGCCCCGGAAGGCGGCAAGAAGGACGTGTTCGTCCACATCACCGCGCTGGAACGCGCTGGTCTGCGTTCGCTGAAGGACGGCCAGCCGGTCACCTTCGACATCGAAGCAGGCCGTGACGGCCGCGAAAGCGCGACCAACCTCGCCCTGGCCTGAAGCCGGGCAGGATCAGCATCCGGAAAGGGCGGGCCTGCGGGTCCGCCCTTTTCCATTCCGCCCGACCATTGCTGCGCAAGGACTTTCTTGGCATGATCCCCTCCTGCCGCCCCGGGGGGATCATGACCGCGCCAGACTACCAAGCCCTGATTGACGCGCCCACCTGGGCCTTCATAGAGCGCACCAACAGCTTCTACCCCCCCGAGACCGCCAGCTTTCCCATCGCAAGGCAACGGGAAATCTATGACCGGATGTGTCAAGCCTTTGACAATCCCTACCCGCCCGGCGTGACCTCGCGGGATGAGGCGGTTGCAGGCGTGCCCTGCCGCATCTATCCGGGCCGCGACCCGGTGGTCGTCTACCTGCACGGCGGCGGCTATGTCGTCGGCGGCCTGCACAGCCATGATGCTGTCTGCGCCGACATCCGCGCCCGGACCGGGCTGACGGTGGTTTCCGTCGACTATCGCCTGTCCCCCGAACACCTGCACCCAGCGGCCTTTGACGACGCCTCCGCCGTGATCCGGGCGCTTGGGGCCAAGGGGCCGGTGGTCCTGGCCGGTGACAGCGCGGGCGGCAACCTTTGCGCTGCCGCCGCTCATGCCCTGCGAGGGTCCGGGGTGACGATCCTTGGCCAGGTGCTGATCTATCCCGGCCTTGGCGGCGCCATGGACCGGGGGAGTTACCTGACCCACGCCAATGCCCCGATGCTGACCCGCGATGATGTGCTGTTCTACAAGGACATCCGGCACGGCGCGCCGCCGCCCGAAGGTGACGCGACCGTCAGCCCGTTGCAAGACAACGATTTCTCCGGTCTGCCGCCGACCCTTGCCATCGCCGCCGAATGCGACCCCTTGGCCGACGATGCCCATGACTACGCCGCAAGGATCACCGAAGCCGGTGGCCTTGCCCATGCCGTCACCGAACCCGGCCTTGTCCACGGCTATCTGCGCGCCCGCCACAGCGTTCCCCGCGCCGCCGCTAGCTTTGACCGGATCACCGCCGCCATCACGGCATTCGCCGAAACCCGTTGGCCCTTTGGAGGAACACCATGAACGCCCCGATAGCAAACCTCACTCACTGGGCCGAACGTGTCGACATGGCCGCCGCCTTCCGCTGGACCGCGCGGCTGAACATGCATGAGGCTGTCGCCAACCACTTTTCGCTGGCGGTGAACCCCGAAGGCACGCGATTCCTGATCAACCCGAACGGGCGGCATTTCAGCCGGATCACCGCGTCCTCGCTGATCGAGATCGACGCCAATGATCCAACGACGATGGACCGCCCCGATGCGCCGGACCCCACGGCTTGGGGCCTGCATGGCTCGGTTCACCGCGCCTGCCCGCATGCGCGGTGCGTGATGCATGTGCATTCGATCCACGCGACCGTGCTGGCCAGCCTGGCCGACAGCCGCCTGCCCGTGATCGACCAGAACACCGCGATGTTCCACAACCGGTTGGTCGTCGACGATCACTACGGCGGCATGGCCCTGGGGGATGAGGCTGCCCGCTGTGCCACGATGCTGGCCGACCCGAAGGTCACGACGATGGTGATGGGCAACCATGGCGTCCTCGTGATCGGGCGGACGGTGGCCGAGACGTTCAACCGGCTCTACTATTTCGAGCGCGCCGCCGAGACCTATATCCGCGCCCTGCAAACCGGCCGCCCGCTGCGCGTGCTGTCCGATGAAATCGCCGAAAAGACCGCACAGGAATGGGAGGCCTATCCCGGCTTTGCCGAGGCGCACCTGGGCGAGATGAAGGCGATCCTTGACGCGGACGACGCAGGCTACGCCAGTTAAGCGCCGCTCATCCCTCCCTGTCGGGCGGTTTTCGCTTGGGTCCCAGCGATGACGCCCGTCAGGGCGGAAAAGCGGATGGCGCTTCTGTGTCGTCAAGGTCGGTCGGGGGCAAGCCCCGGTTAGGCCTTCGGGTGATGCAGGCCAGGACCAGCAGCGGAAGGGCAGACGATGACCAAGAAACCGAATATTCTGATCCTGATGGTCGACCAGTTGAACGGGACGCTGTTCCCCGATGGTCCGGCCCCCTTCCTGCACACGCCGAACCTGCGCAAGCTGGCCGCGCGGTCAGCGCGGTTCGCCAATTGCTACACCGCCTCGCCGCTCTGCGCCCCCGCTAGGGCCAGTTTCATGTCTGGCCAACTGCCCAGCCGGACCCGCGTCTATGACAATGCTGCCGAGTTCGCCTCGGACATCCCGACCTATGCCCACCACCTGCGCCGCGCGGGCTATCAGACCGCTCTCAGCGGCAAGATGCATTTCGTCGGCCCCGACCAGCTTCACGGCTTCGAACAGCGCCTGACCACCGACATCTACCCCGCCGATTTCGGCTGGACCCCGGATTACCGCAAACCCGGCGAGCGCATCGACTGGTGGTATCACAACCTCGGCTCGGTCACCGGGGCGGGCGTGGCCGAGATCACCAACCAATACGAATACGACGATGACGTCGCCTTCCAGGCCTGCCAGAAGCTTTACGATCTGTCGCGCGGGCTTGATCCCCGCCCGTGGAGCCTGACCGTCAGTTTCACCCATCCGCACGATCCCTTTGTCGCGCGCAGGAAATACTGGGACCTCTACGAAGGCGCCCCGGAATGCGAACCGCCTGCTGGGCTGGCCTATGACGACATGGACCCCCATTCCAAGCGCCTGATGGATGCCTGCGACTGGCGGGGAATGGAGATCACGCCCGATCATATCCGCCGCGCCAAGCAAGCCTATTTCGCCAACATCAGCTACATCGACGACAAGATCGGCGAGATTCTGGCCGTGCTGGAGGCGACCCGGCAAGACGCCCAAGTGGTGTTCCTATCGGACCACGGCGAGATGCTTGGCGAAAAGGGCCTGTGGTTCAAGATGAACTTCTTCGAAGGCTCCGCCCGCGTGCCGCTGATGATCGCGGCGACAGGCGTGCCTGCGGGGCGGGTGGAAACGCCGGTCTCCTCGATCGACCTGGCCCCGTCGCTGGCCGCGCTGGCCGGGATTTCGATGGATGAGGTCATGCCCTGGACTGAAGGCGTGAACCTTGTCCCGGTGGCAAACGGTGCCCCCCGCGCGCCCGTCGCGATGGAATATGCCGCCGAAGGCACCATCACCCCGATGGTCGCCCTGCGGGAAGGGTCGTGGAAATACATCCGCTGCCCCGCCGACCCCGAGATGCTGTTCGACCTGGCCACCGATCCCGGTGAAGCGGTGAACCGCGCCGCTGACCCCGCCGCCGCCCCGGTCCTTGCCCGCCTGCGTGCGCTGGCGGACAAGCGTTGGGACCTTACCGCCTATGATGCGGCGGTGCGCGAAAGCCAGGCCCGCCGTTGGGTGGTGTATGAGGCCCTGCGCAACGGGGCCTATTTCCCCTGGGATCACCAACCCCTGCGCGCGGCCTCCGAGCGCTACATGCGCAACCACATGGACCTGAACATCCTGGAAGAGAGCAAACGCTTCCCGCGTGGGGAATAGGCGGGGGTGGGCGGATCGCCCACCCTACCGCACGCGATGCATCACTCCTCTTGGCCAAAATACTCCCGCCGGAGGCATCCGTCCTTTCCGCCGCACATCCGTTTTCGATCATCCTGCGGCAGCGCAGCCCGAGGGCTGCTCCCTGCCTAAAGTCCCCCCGTCGCCGTCGACAGCCGGAAGCTGATCGCTTCGGCGATATGGGGTTTACGCACAGTGGCGCTGCCATCCAGATCGGCAATCGTGCGGGCCACGCGCAGCACGCGGTGATAGCCGCGCGCGGTCAGGCCCATGCGCTCGGCCACACGGGCGATCAGGGCGCGGCCCTCGCTGTCGGGGCTGGCGTGGTCTTCCAGCGTTTTCCCCTCAAGGTCGGCATTGACCCGCAATTCCGGGTGATCGGCGAAGCGGGCTGTCTGGATATCGCGCGCCGTGGCGACACGGGCGGCGATGGTGGCGGACGTGTCGCCCGATGGGGGCAGGTCAAGATCGGCGAAGGCCACGGGGGGCACTTCGACCCGCAAGTCGAACCGGTCCATCAGGGGGCCGGAGATGCGGCCAAGGTAATCCTCGCCGCAGATCGGCGCGCGACCACAGGCGCGGGCGGGATCGGTCAAATAACCGCATTTGCAGGGGTTTGCCGCAGCGATCAGCAGGAACCGGCAGGGATAGCGGATATGGGCATTGGCGCGGGCAACCATGACCGACCCGGTCTCGATCGGCTGGCGCAGGGTATCAAGGACTGTGCGGGGGAATTCGGGGAATTCGTCGAGGAAGAGGACGCCGTTGTGGGCGAGGGATATCTCGCCCGGTTTCGCCCCCCGGCCCCCACCCACAATGGCGGCCATCGACGCCGTGTGATGCGGTTCGCGGAACGGGCGGTCGCGGGATATGCCGCCTTCGGTCAGTAGTCCCGCCAGCGAATGGATCATCGAGGTTTCCAACGCCTCGGGCGCTGAAAGTGGCGGCAGGATGCTGGGCATCCGGGCGGCAAGCATCGACTTGCCCGACCCCGGCGTGCCAACCATGAACAGGTGATGCCGCCCCGCCGCTGCTATCTCCAGCGCCCGTTTCGCCCGTTCCTGCCCCTTCACCTCGCGGAAATCGCGGTGGCTGATCGTGCGGGCGACTTCGCCTGCCTCGGCAGGCTGAAGCGGGCTGCGGCCGGTGTAATGGTGCAGGACCTCTTCCAGCGAAGCGGCGGCCAGAACCTGCGTCGCACCCACCCAGGCGGCCTCGGCCCCGCAGGCCTTGGGGCAGAGGAGTGCGCGATCCTCGACTGCGGCGGCCATGGCGGCGGGAAGGGCACCGGCGACCGGCATTAGGCGACCGTCAAGCGACAGTTCCCCAAGGGCAACGGTGCCTTCGACATCTTCGCGCGGGATGATCTCCAGCGCTGCGAGGAGCGCAACCGCGATGGGCAGGTCGAAATGCGAGCCTTCCTTTGGCAGGTCGGCAGGCGAGAGGTTCACGGTGATCCGCTTGGCCGGTAGCGCGATGGACAGCGCCTGCAGGGCGGCACGCACCCGTTCCTTGGCCTCGGTCACCGCCTTGTCGGGCAGGCCGACAAGGGTGAACGATGGCGAACCGGGCGAGACGGCGCACTGCACCTCGACCAGTCGGGCATCGACCCCTTCGAAGGCCACGGTATAGGCGCGGGCGGTCATGCGGCGGGCCTGTGGGTCGGGGCGGTTATTGAATTGAGCGCCCCTTGCAGGGTCGCAAGCCTTTTTTCTCGCCTCTGGCCTGCGGCCAACCGGCTCGGACGCGCCTTCGGCGAGAGTATTTGGGCCAAGAGGAGTATGGAGGAGGACAGTGTCCGCGCCGGTTGTGGCTGACGGACATCCCTGGCCCTTCTGATCGTTTGTGAAACTGATCGCATCATACCCTGCCCGATTCACCTTGGTTAACGGGTAGGCTGGAATGGTTTACGAGTGGTAAAGGGCCATGAACTTCGGCCAGGCTTCGGCGTCGGCGGCGGTCTTGTCGCGGCAGAAGGCGTTGCAGAAACCGAAACGCCGTCCGTAGATTTCCAGCGCATGGGAGACGGGCTTGCCGGAATAGGGGCAGGCCGTGTTGACGGCATCGGTGCCTTCGACCGCGCGGGCGGGCAGCGGCACCGGACCCGGCCAGTCGCGGCGGGGATAGTCGCGGCGGTAGAACTCCTGATCCGCGCCATCGACCATGCCCATCGCCCGCCAGCGGCGGAACGAGGGGTGCGCCAGATGCGCATTGACGTAAAGCATCGCCTCGGGGCCGACGGGCAGGTTGTAGGCCGCGATGCGGGCAGCGACCGGGGCAAAGAAGGCATCCGCCGCCGAATAGGCACCACAAAGCCATGGGGTGGTGGAGCTGGTCGTCTGGCGCGCCCAGGACCACAGGGTTTCCAGGCGTTTGAGATCGGCCAGCACTTCGGGCGTCGGTTTGCAGTCGGTATAGCTGACGCGCAGGTTCATCGGGCAATGGCTGCGCAACGCGGTAAAGCCTGCATGCATCTCGGCGGCCAGAACCCGTGCGGTGGCGCGGGCATGGGGGTCACTGGGCCAGATCCCGGCATCAGGGTGGCGGGTGGCCAGCTCCTCGGCAATGGCGATGGTTTCGGGGACCACCGAGCCGTCGGGCGTGCGCATGGTGGGCGCGGTCTTTGCGGGGAAATAGCTTTTCAGCAGATCCGGAAATTCATCGGTGTAAAGCCGGGCGGAGTGGGTTTTCACCGGGATGTCGAATGCATCGAAAAGAAGCCAGCCGCGCAGGCTCCACGAGGAATAGGCGCGGTCGCCGATCACGAGTTCATAGGTCGGGGAGTCATAGGTCATGTATGTTGTCCTTTCGCGGCCATTGAACCGTGGCGGGACGGCAAAGGGAAACGATGAATTGTGCCGGTGATGATCACGGACAGTGATTGATCGCGAAGACTTTTGATGGCGGGCCGAAGGTCAGGCTGGTGACGGACAGGTTGTCGATCCGGTGCGCGAAGACTTCGACCGGAGCAACCGCCAGCGCCCGCTGGACGGCGGTCAGGATCGGGCCGAAATGGGCGACGACGATGATGTCGGGGGCAAGGCCTTGCAGCCGGTCAAGCGCGCCCCAGGTGCGGTTGGCAAGGTCGTTCCAGCTTTCGCCGCCGGGGGGGCGCACGTCGCCGGGGGTTTCCCAGAAGGCACGGATCAGGTCGGGGGTTTCGGCCTCGATCTCGGCAAAGGCGCGGGTTTCCCATTGGCCGAAATGCATTTCGCGCAGGGCGGGGTCATGCGGCAGGCGCGGACGGGGGCCAAGCGCATCTGCCGTGGCGATGGCCCGGGAAAGGTCGGAGGAGATGACCGGCGCCTGCGGCAGGTGGGCGGACAGGCGCTGCAGGGCGGCGGTATCCGACAGGTCGGCGGGCAGGTCGGTCCAGCCGACCATGGTCTTGGCATGGGTCGGCCCGTGGCGGACCAGCCAGAAGCGCGTCACGGCAACTGGCCCTTCAAGGCCAGCGGCAGGCCCGCAATCACGGTCACGACCAGATCGGCGGTTTGGGCCAGGCGCTGGTTCAAGCGGCCCTGTTCATCGCGGAACCGGCGGGCGAGTGCATTTTCCGGCACGATCCCCCAGCCGACCTCGTTCGACACGATCACGACCGGGGCCGGACAGGCGGCCAATGCTGCCAGAAGTGCTGCCGTTTCCACGGCAATGTCATGCTCTGCCAGCAGGTGGTTCGTGAGCCAAAGGGTGGCGCAGTCGATCAGCACCACCTCGTCGGCACGAGACAGGGCAAGAGCTGCGGGCAGGTCAAGCGGGGCCTCGACCGTGGTCCAGCCGTCGCCCCGGTCGCGCCTGTGCTGGGCGATGCGGTCGCGCATCTCTTCGTCCCAGGCTTCGGCGGTGGCGACATAGCGGCGGGGCCGACCCGTCCCTGCGATCAGGCTTTCGGCAAAGGACGATTTCCCCGAACGGGCACCGCCGATGACAAGGCCAAGCGGGGGAAGTGATCCGGTCACGGGCGGGCTCCGTAAAATGGTTGTCAGCCGCAAAGTGGGGCAGCGCAGCGTGGGGGTGGTCATGGCACTTGACGGGTATATCGGGCCAAGCGTGGCCCGCCAAGCGATGAAGGCCGAACTTCTGGACGCCGAGACCGAATCGCGGCTGGCACGGGCCTGGCGCGACCAGCGCGATGAACGCGCACTGCACCGGCTGATCACGGCCTATATGCGGCTGGCGATCAGCATGGCGGGGCGGTTCCGCCGCTATGGCGCGCCGATGAACGACCTGATCCAGGAAGCCTCGCTTGGGCTGATGAAAGCGGCGGAAAAGTTTGATCCTGACCGGGGCGTGCGGTTTTCGACCTATGCGGTCTGGTGGATCAAGGCCGGGATCCAGGACTATGTGATGCGCAACTGGTCGATGGTGCGGACCGGGTCAACCTCAAGCCAGAAGTCGCTGTTCTTTCACCTGCGCCGGGTGCAGGCCAAGCTTGTGCGTGAAGCGGCTGAGCGTGGGGAAGTGCTGGACCAGACCACGCTGCGCCAGCAGGTTGCGGACGAATTGGCCGTGCCGGTGGCGGATGTCGAAATGATGGAGGGGCGGCTTTCGGGGTCGGACTATTCGCTGAACGCGGTCCAGGGCGCGGATGACGAGGGTCGCGAATGGATCGATCTGTTGGAGGACGAAGGCCCGCAGGCCAGCGCCCTTGTCGAGGTCGCGCATGATCGGGCGCACCTGCGCCATTGGCTGACCCGCGCCCTGAACGGGCTGAACCCGCGCGAACGGTTTATCGTGGCCGAACGAAAGCTGCGCGACGAGGGGCGGACGCTGGAATCGCTTGGCGAAGAACTTGGCCTGTCGAAAGAGCGCGTGCGCCAGCTTGAGGCGGCGGCCTTTGCCAAGATGCGGCGCAGCCTCGAAGGCCAGACCCGCGAGTTGCAGCATTTTCTGGCCTGATTGTCCGGCTTCGGGCGGTTGTCAAATTGAGCAGGCGCTAAACGCGCCCGCATTCCTTTGGCGTAGCCTGCGCGCCGTCGCGCTTGGCTCCGGTTTGCCTTCGGCAAGGATATTTGCGCCAGGATGAATGCCGGAGCTGGCCTGGCTTGGCCAAGGTGTTGAGTTTGCGGGGATTGGCCCCTACACCTGTTGCCAGTCCCCAAAGGAGGGCCCGATCATGCTGGCGGGCAAGCGCATACTTCTGATCATCGGCGGCGGCATCGCGGCCTATAAATCCCTGGAGCTGATCCGGTTGATCCAGAAAGCCGGGGGCATGGTCACGCCGGTCCTGACGCGGGCCGGGTCGGAATTCGTGACGGCGCTTTCCGTCGGTGCCTTGGCCAAGTCGAAGGTGCATGAGGCGCTGTTCGACCTGACCTCCGAGGCCGAGATGGGGCATATCGAACTGTCGCGGTCGGCTGACCTTTTGGTCGTGGCCCCGGCGACGGCGGACCTTCTGGCCAAGATGGCGGGGGGGCGGGCGGATGACCTGGCCTCGACCCTGCTGCTGGCGACGGACAAGCGGGTGCTGGCAGCACCCGCGATGAATGTGCGGATGTGGCAGCACCCGGCGACCCAGCGGAACCTTGGCGTGTTGCGCGGGGATGGCGTGCTGTTCGTTGGCCCGGATGAGGGTGAGATGGCCTGCGGCGAATATGGGCCGGGACGGATGGCGGAACCGGCGGCGATCGTTGCGGCAATCGGGGCGGCGCTTGGCGGCGGACCCTTGGCGGGAAAGCATGTGATCGTGACCTCGGGTCCGACGCATGAACCGATTGACCCGGTTCGCTATATCGCCAACCGGTCTTCCGGCGCGCAAGGGGCGGCTCTGGCGGCGGCGCTGCGCGATTTGGGCGCGCGGGTCAGCTTTGTGACCGGGCCTGCCACGGTGCCCCCGCCGATGGGGGTGGACACCGTCCGGGTGGAAACGGCGGGCGAGATGGCGGCGGCGGTTGCGGCGGCCCTGCCTGCCGATGCGGCGGTGATGGCGGCGGCGGTGGCCGATTGGCGGGTCGCGAATGCCAGCGGCCAGAAGCTGAAGAAGGACGGGTCGGGGAAGGCCCCGGCGCTGGAGTTTGCCGAGAACCCGGACATTCTGGCCACGGTGTCGAAGGGCGCGCAGCGGCCCCGGCTGGTGGTGGGGTTTGCCGCCGAGACCACGGATGTTGTCGCCCATGCGACGGCCAAGCGCGCGCGCAAGGGCTGCGACTGGATCGTGGCGAACGACGTGTCACCCGCGACCGGGATCATGGGCGGCTCTGAAAACGCGGTGACGCTGATTTCGGACGCGGGTGCCGAAGCCTGGCCCCGGATGGGCAAGGACGAGGTTGCGCGGCGACTGGCAGCGCGGATTGCGGAAGCCTTGGCCTGAGGCTGCGGTTGAAGCCTCCGGCGGGGATATTTGGGGACAGAAAATGACAGGACCGATGCGCCCGGTTGTTCAGATCGTTTGGGAGGATTGGGCCGACAGGACGCTTTCCCTTCCCGCCTATCAGACGGCGGGGGCGGCGGGGGCGGATCTCTGCGCGAACTTTCCTGCCGGACAGCGGGAGGCAGGTCTGACCCTGCAACCCATGGCGCGGGCGATCTGTCCGACCGGGATCAGGGTGGCGATCCCGGCGGGGTATGAGATGCAGATCAGGCCGCGATCCGGGCTTGCAACCAAGCATGGGATCACCTTGCCGAACACGCCGGGGACCATCGACAGCGACTATCGCGGGCCTTTGGGCGTGGCCTTGGTGAACCTTGGGACCGAGCCCTACACGATCCGCCATGGCGACCGGGTGGCGCAGGCCGTGGTCGCGCCGGTGGTGCAGGCAGGCTTTGCTGTGGTTGACAGTTTGGATGACACGGCGCGCGGGACCGGGGGATTTGGGTCAACCGGCTTTGGGGCGGGGCGGACGTGACCGAAGACTATCTCTATGTGGCATTCCTGTTCTCGAAGCTGTTCGGGCTGGTGGGTTTCGCGGCTCTTGCGCTTTGGGCCTGGTTTCGAGGCTGGGCGCGGCAACGGCTTTATTCCGTGCTTTCGGGCTGGTGGATGGCGATGCTGCTGTTGTCGACGCATGCCCGCGACGGGGAAGAACTGCATGGCTGGACTAATTTGTGGATTGCCTTCGGCCTGATCGGGGGGACCGGAATTCTTTACGGCGAGGGCATTCGCTGGCTGAGGGCCCGGTCGCACGCGCCAGTCCAGCTATCACCGTCGCCTGCGGCCTTCTCCCCGGCCGAGCTGAACCGCTATGCGCGTCACATCCTGCTGCGTGAGATTGGCGGGCCGGGGCAGAAGCGGTTGAAGGCGGCAAAGGTGCTGGTGGTGGGGGCGGGGGGGCTGGGGTCTCCGGTCCTTTTGTATCTGGCGGGCGCGGGGGTGGGGGTCATCGGGGTGATCGATGCCGACGTCGTGGAAAGCACGAACCTGCAGCGGCAGGTGATCCACACCGAGGCGCGGATCGGGATGCCGAAGGTGTTTTCGGCGGAGCTGGCGATGAAGGCGCTGAACCCGTTCATCGAGGTGCGCCCCTATAACCGGGCGTTCGACGAGGGCAATGCGGCGGAATTGGTGGCCGACTATGATCTGGTGCTGGACGGGACCGATGATTTCGCCACCCGCTATCTGGTCAACCGGGCCTG
>CAUJIP010000006.1 GCA_963205235.1 Pseudomonadota bacterium | reverse complement strand
TCTGACAGGCCCAACAGTCGAATCCTGATGAACCAATCGTTACTGTCCACAGCCAAGTCTTTGAATCATTGGGACTCTCGAAATCCGTCCCGCGTGGACAGACCCCTTCCCTGACCGCCCCAGCCCCTGTAGTCTCTCGCGACCTCAGGGGGGCCCGAAGTGACCGACGACAGCGTGACGCCGATGATGGCGCAATATCTGGACATCAAGGGCCAGAACCCCGGCGCTCTCCTTTTCTACCGGATGGGCGACTTCTACGAGATGTTCTTCGATGACGCCGTGGCCGCCGCCGCCGCCCTCGACATCGCCCTCACCAAGCGCGGCTTCCATCTGGGCGAGCCCATCGCCATGTGTGGCGTGCCGGTCCACGCCGCCGAAGGCTACCTTCTGACCCTGATCCGCAAGGGATTCCGCGTCGCCATCGCCGAACAGCTGGAAGACCCTGCCGAAGCCAAGAAGCGCGGCTATAAATCCGTCGTCAAACGCGACGTCGTCCGCCTTGTCACCCCCGGCACGCTGACCGAGGATTCCCTCCTCGAAGCCCGCCGCCACAACTTCCTCGCCGCCTTCGCCGAGGTCCGCGATCAGGCCGCCATTGCCTGGGCCGACATTTCGACCGGCGAGTTCCGGGTGATGCCATCCTCGCTCACCCGCCTTGGCCCCGACCTTGCCCGTGTCGCCCCGCGTGAGCTTCTCTTGAATGAGGCCCGCGAGCGTGAGATTTCCAACAGCCTTTCCGATGGAACCGCGATCACCCCGCTTTCTCGGGGCAGCTTTGATTCCGCCAGTGCCGAAAAGCGGCTTTGCGAGATGTTCGGTGTCGCCTCTCTCGATGCCTTCGGGACCTTTGACCGGGCCGAGGTTTCGGCCATGGGCGCGCTCCTCGACTACCTCCACCTGACCCAGCGCGGTCGCCTACCCTTCCTGCGCCCCCCCGTGCGCGAGGCCTTGGGTGGGACGATGCAGATCGATGCCGCCACACGGCGGAATCTGGAACTGACCCAGGCCCTTTCCGGGGGTCGGGAAGGCTCGCTTCTGTCGGCTATCGACCGCACGGTCACCGCTGGCGGCGCGCGGCTTCTTGAAAGGCGTCTTTCAGCCCCTTCGCTTGACCTTGGCGTGATCCAGCGTCGTCTGGAAGCACTGCGCTATCTTGTCGAAACCCCTGCCCTGCGAGACCAGCTTCGCGACGCCCTGCGCAGGGTGCCCGACATCGATAGGGCGCTGTCTCGCCTTGCGCTGGATCGGGACGGGCCGCGCGACATGACGGCGATCCGGGCGGGGTTGCAGCAGGCAAGCCAGATCGCCCGCCTTTTATCCGAAGCCCCGCCGCTTTTGTCCAACGCCGCTGTCGCGCTGGTGGGACACGAGGCGCTTGTCGGCCTGCTTGACCGGGCCCTGGTCGCCGAACCGCCGCTTCTTGCCCGCGATGGGGGCTACATCGCGCTAGAGTATGACCTCGAACTTGATGAAACCCGCGCCTTGCGGGACGAAGGTCGCGGGGTCATTGCCCGGATGCAGGCCGAATATGTCGACAAGACCGGCATCGCCAGCCTGAAGATCAAGCACAACAACGTGCTAGGCTATTTCATCGAGACCACGACGACGCATGAAGACCGCATGCGGGCCATGCCGGAACTGTTCATCCATCGCCAGACAACCGCAGGTCAGGTCAGGTTCACAACCCTTGCCCTTTCCGACCTGGAAACCCGGATCCTGAACTCGGCCAACCACGCGCTTGAGATCGAGAAGCGGCACTATGCCGCCCTGAAGGCCGGAATTCTGGACGCGTCTGCCCCCATCGCCCAGGCTGCGCGGGCCTTGGCCGAGATCGACCTTGCCGCCGGTTTCGCCGATCTTTCTGCCGATGAAGCCTGGTGCGAGCCCGAGGTCGATGACAGCCGCGCCTTCCAGATCACTGGCGGGCGTCATCCCGTGGTGGAGCGCGCCTTGCGGCGGCAGGGTCAACCCTTTGTCGCCAATGATTGCGCGCTGACAGACAGTGAGACCCCGGCGATCTGGTTGCTTACCGGGCCGAACATGGCGGGGAAATCCACCTTTCTGCGGCAGAATGCCTTGATCGCCCTTTTGGCGCAGGCGGGCAGTCATGTTCCGGCGACCTCGGCCCGGATCGGGCTGGTTTCGCAACTGTTCAGCCGGGTCGGCGCCTCGGACGATCTGGCGCGGGGGCGGTCGACCTTCATGGTCGAGATGGTCGAGACGGCGGCGATCCTGAACCAGGCGGATGATCGGGCGCTGGTGATCCTGGATGAGATCGGGCGGGGAACGGCAACCTATGACGGGCTTTCGATTGCCTGGGCCACGCTGGAACACCTGCATGAGATGAACCGCTGCCGCGCCCTGTTTGCCACTCATTACCACGAGATGACGGCTCTGGCGGGCAAGTTGCCGGGGGTGTCGAATGCGACCGTCGCGGTCAAGGAATGGGAAGGCGAGGTCATCTTCCTGCATGAGGTCCGCGAAGGGGCCGCCGACCGCAGCTATGGGGTGCAGGTCGCGCGGTTGGCGGGGTTGCCAGCATCGGTGATCGAGCGGGCCAAGGTGGTGCTGGAGGCGCTGGAGAAGGGTGACCGTGAGGGCGGGAAGCCCGCGACGATGATTGATGACCTGCCCCTGTTCCGGGCGATGCCGGTCGCGGCCCCGAAACCGGCCCCGAAAGATTCGGCGGTCGAGGCGCGGTTGAAAGGGGTCCATCCCGACGAGCTGACCCCGATGGAGGCGCTGCGGCTGGTCTATGAAATGAAGGGGTTGCTGTAGGGGGTCGCGAAAGTGTCCACGGTGGACAAATGAAACGAGTCAAATGATTTCAATAACTTGGTTGCGGACGTTAGGAAAATCTTAAGATTTCAGATTCGGTCCAAGCCGTGACCAGAGTCCTTGGACAAGCGCCAAGGCGAACCCATCAAAATTGATTCAAATTTGGCTTTCCCGTCTCCAAATATCCTCGGGAGGGGTCCGGGGAGGGCAGACAGCCCTCCTCGGGGGTTGGGCAGGCTTAGCCTTGGGTGTTTGACGAGACGCCAACCTGCGCCGGGCGCAGAAGGCGGTCGTACAGCATGAAGCCTTCGGTCATCACCTGGATGATCTGGCCGGCCTTGGTGCCGGGAAGCGGGGCTTCGAACATCGCCTGATGGTTCTGCGGATCGAACATGTCGCCCACTGCCGGGCTGACCGTGGTCATCCCGTGCTTGGCCATGACATTGGTCAGTTCGCGCAGGGTAAGTTCAACACCTTCGATCAGCGCTGCCGAACCTTCGCGGCTTTCGTCGGGGATCGCCTGCAGGGCGCGGTTGAGGTTGTCGTAGACCGGCAGAAGATCGCGCGCGAGGCGCGTGCTGCCGTACATTTCAGCCTCTTTGCGGTCACGGTCGGCGCGCTTGCGCGAATTTTCGGCATCGGCCAGCGCGCGCATGAATTTGTCGCGCATTTCATCGCGCTCGGCCCGCAGGCCTTCAAGTTCGCCAAGCAGAGCGTCGGTTTCGTCCAGCTCCACCTCGGGCAAAGCTGCTTCTTCCTGCGACATCGTCAGTTCCTCATCCTTAATCAGCCCTTGCCCCTTTCAGAGACAAGGCGGCCCACCAGTTGGGCGGTGTAATCGACAATCGGAACGATCCGGCCATAGTTCAGCCGAGTCGGACCGATGACACCCACCGCGCCGATGATTTTCCGGTCAGCGTTCATATAGGGAGAAACCACCAGACTTGAACCCGAAAGTGAGAAAAGCTTGTTCTCGGAACCGATAAAAATGCGCACACCGTCGCCTGCCTCGGTCAGGTTCAGGAACTCGGCGATGTCGCGTTTGCGTTCAAGGTCATCGAAAAGCACGCGAATGCGGTCAATCTCGCCTTGATCGGCGGCTTCTCCGATCAGGTTGGCGCGGCCGCGCACGATCAGGCGTTCAGAGGATTCGCCCGCGTTTTCCCACAGCGCAAGGCCGCTTTCCACCAGTTGGCGGGCCAGCGAATCAATCTCTTGCCGTCGATGCGCGATTTCGCTGGCCATGTTGTGGCGCAGTTCTGAAAGAGTGCGGCCTTCGGCAAGGGCGTTCAGGAAATTTGCCGCCTCGCGCATGGAGGATGGCGTTTGACCGGCGGGCGGCGTGAAGATGCGGTTTTCGACCTGACCATCGGCAAAGACCAGAACCACCAGTGCCCGGTCTGCGGCTAGGCTGACGAATTCGATATGCCGGATCACGGCCTCACGCTTTGGGGCAAGAACGACACTGGCACCGCGGGTGATGAAGGACAGGGCGGCACCAACTTCGTCAAGCAGGGTGGTCACGTCCTGATCATTGGTGCCAAACGTGGCGTCGATCTTTTCTTGATCTTCGGGCGCGACCTGACCAACCTCTAGCAGGCTGTCGACGAACATCCGAAGACCGGCCTGGGTGGGAATGCGGCCAGCCGAGACGTGGGGGCTGTCGAGGAGACCCAGGTATTCCAGATCCTGCATCACGTTGCGCACTGTGGCGGCCGAGACCTTTTCGGTCAGGCTGCGGGTCAGCGTGCGTGAGCCGACGGGTTCGCCTGATGTCAGATAGCCTTCGACCACACGGCGAAAAACCTCACGCGTGCGGTCGTTCATGTCGGAAAGGATCGGCTGATGGCCAGTCATGCGCGTGTCAATCGGGGTTGCATCCGGTGTTCTTGGTTGCATATGTGGCCGCAGTCCAGCGAAAGGCTTTGAAATGCGTCCGTCAGGTAGAAAATTAAGCGATCTTCGGGCGGTTTCAATCGAAACCGGCGTGATGAAGCATGCAGAGGGCTCGTGCCTGATCAAGATGGGCGAAACGCATGTGCTGTGTTCCGCCACGATCGAGGACAAGGCCCCGCCGTTTCTGAAGAATACCGGGCAAGGCTGGGTGACGGCGGAATACGGGATGCTGCCGCGCGCCACCAACTCGCGCACCAGGCGTGAGGCTGCGGCAGGCAAGCAATCGGGAAGAACGCAGGAAATTCAACGACTTATCGGTCGTTCACTGCGTGCGGGCGTGGACCGGCAGGCATTGGGTGAGCGGCAGATCGTGATCGACTGCGATGTGATCCAGGCCGATGGCGGCACGCGCTGCGCGTCGATCACCGGGGGCTGGGTGGCGCTGCGGCTGGCAGTGAAGAAACTGCTGGCATCGGGCGTGATCACCAGCGATCCGATCATGGACCATATTTCAGCGGTGTCCTGCGGCATTTATGCCGGGCAGCCGGTGCTGGATCTGGACTATCTGGAGGATTCGGCGGCTGGCACGGATGGGAATTTCGTGATGACCGGCGCGGGCAAGCTGGTCGAAGTGCAGATGTCTGCCGAAGGGTCGGCGTTCAGCCAGGACGAGTTGTTGCAGCTTCTGGACCTTGCGCGGGAAGGCAATGCCGCGCTGGTTGCGGCGCAGCGGGCGGCGCTGGGGCTTTGATGCTAGCGCGTGGGGACAAGCTTTTGGTCGCCACGCATAATCGTGGCAAGCTGGAGGAAATCGCCGATCTTCTGGCACCGTTTGGGGTGTCGGTGGTCGGGGCCGGTGAGCTTGGTCTGCCTGAGCCGGAAGAAACCGAGACGACCTTTGTCGGCAATGCGCGGCTGAAGGCGCATGCGGCGGCCAAGGCCTCGGGTCTGGTGGCATTGGCGGATGACAGCGGGCTGGCGGTGGATGCCTTGGGCGCTGCGCCGGGGGTGTTCACGGCGGATTGGGCGACTGTGGCCGGGGGCCGGGATTTCGCGGTCGGGATGCAGCGGGTCTGGCGTGAGCTGGAGGCCGCTGGCGCCCCGGAACCCCGCCGCGCGCAGTTCTGCTGCACGCTGGTTCTGGCAGCGCCCGGTGGCGAAGACCTTGTCTTTGAAGGGAAATCGCACGGGCGGCTTGTCTGGCCGGGGCGTGGGGCGCAGGGGCACGGGTTTGACCCGATCTTCATGCCGGACGGGTATTCTCAGACGTTTGGCGAGATGGATCGCTGGGAAAAGAACCGCCTGTCGCACCGGGCCGATGCTTTCGCGCGGCTGGTCGCGGCCTGTTTCCCGTGAAACAGATGGAAGACTGGCAGCACGCTGGTTTTGGCCTGTATCTGCACTGGCCGTTCTGCCAGTCGAAATGCCCCTATTGCGACTTCAACAGCCATGTTGCCGGGCGCATTGACCAATCGCGCTGGCTGCGGGCCTTCGAGGCCGAGATTGACCGGATCGGTGCTCTGACCGAAGGCCGGGTGTTGAACACGATCTTCTTCGGCGGTGGCACACCTTCGTTGATGGAAGCGGCGACCGTTCAAGGCATTCTGGACCGCGTCCGCGCGACCTGGACTCTGGCGAATGATGTCGAAATCACGCTGGAGGCCAATCCGGGGTCGGTGGAGGCTGCCCGGTTTGAAGGCTATGCCAAGGCGGGCGTCAATCGGGTTTCGCTGGGGATTCAATCGCTTGACCCGGATGACTTGCGCCGTCTTGGTCGGATGCATTCGGTGGATGAGGCCAGAGCCGCCATCGGGATTGCCCAAGCGACTTTTGATCGCGTGTCGATTGACCTGATCTATGCCCGCCAGAACCAAACGCTTTCCGCTTGGCGCGAGGAGCTTTCGCAAGCGCTGGAATTTGGCACATCGCATCTGTCGCTGTATCAGCTGACGATCGAGGACGGCACGGTTTTTGGCCAGATGCACGCCAAGAACCTGCTGCGCGGGTTGCCCGAGGAAGATCTGGCCGCGGACATGTTCGAACTGACACAAGAGGTCACTTCGGCTGCCGGTCTTCCAGCCTATGAGGTTTCGAATCACGCCCGCCCTGGTGACGAATCGCGGCATAACCTGATCTATTGGCGGATGGGTGATTATGCGGGCATCGGCCCCGGCGCGCATGGGCGGCTTACCCTGCCCGAAGGCCGATTCGCGACGGAAGCCGAGCGGATGCCCGGTGCCTGGCTGGAACGCACGGCTGCGACGCCGGGTTCTGCCGAGACTGTGGACCGGCTTTCACCAGATGGCCGCGCCAGCGAATATCTGATGTTTGCGCTGCGCCTGCGCGAAGGGGCTTCGCTTTCCCGATATGCCGCGCTTGCTGGGGCTGCGCTGCCTGAGGCGGCGCTGAAGGAAGTGATCGACCTTGGCCTTCTTGCCCGTGACGGCGACCTGATCCGCACGACGGATGCGGGCGTGATGATGCTGAACGGCGTCCTGCGCGCGCTGCTTGCGGATCGCGGCAGCGCGGCTTAGCCGTTCAGGTCACACATCATCTGGTAGGCCGGAGAGCAACTGACACAGCTTGTCGAGGTCATCGAGGCTTTTGTAGCTGATGGTCAGCTGCCCCGTTTCGCCGCCGGAAGAATGTTCGATCCGCACGGGCATCTTGAGATTGGCCGAAAGATCAGCCTCAAGCGCCCGTGTGTCGGCGTCCTTGTCGGATGCTTTGGAGGTCGGTTTTCCCGGTTTCGGCGCCGTCTGGTCTTTCATCAGACGTTCGGTTTCGCGAACAGAAAGCCCCTTTGCGACGATCTGCGCGGCAAGATCGGTTGCCTTCGGGCTGCCAATCAGCGCCCGCGCGTGACCAGCCGAAAGCTTGCCGTCGCGGACCATGTCCTGAACGTCGGTCGGCAAAGTCAGCAGGCGAAGAAGGTTCGCCACATGGCTGCGGCTGCGGCTAAGGGCTTCGGCAAGCTTTTCCTGCGTATGGCCGAATCGGGTCATCAGTTGGCGGAAACCCAAAGCCTCTTCGATCGCGTTCAGATCTTCGCGTTGGATGTTTTCAATGATCGCGACTTCCAACACTTCGGTGTCGCTAAGGTCGCGAATTACAACAGGAACTTCGTGAAGTTGCGCCAGTTGGGCGGCCCGCCAGCGCCGTTCGCCAGCGACAATTTCATAGACGTCGCGGCCAGGTTTACGGCGCACGATCAGCGGCTGAATCACGCCCTTCTGGCGAATCGAATCAGCAAGGCTTTCAAGTTCGTCCTGCTTGAAATCCAAGCGCGGCTGCTGCGGGTTCGGTTCCAGCTTGTCGACAGGCAAGTGCTGCTCGGCACGGCGCGGCGCGTTGGTTTGATCAGGACCAGCCAGATGCACATCCGCCATAAGTGCAGACAAACCGCGCCCAAGCCCACGTTTTTCGTTCTTGCCAGACATCACTTAAGCCTCTGATTTTTCTGTAGTCTTGTGCCGGTCAAAGATTTCCCTTGCAAGCGCCCGATATGCTTCGGAACCCTTTGATGCCGTGTCATAGCTGAGAATCGACAGCGCATGCGAAGGCGCTTCGCTGATCCTCACGTTGCGGGGGATCGTCGTTTTCAGGACAAGTTCGCCCATTGTAGCGCGGGCGTCTGCTTCAACTTGGACAGTAAGGCGGTTCCGCCGGTCGTGCATTGTCAGAACGATGCCCTCGATTCGCAGATTCGGGTTGGCCGAGCGACGAACATCCCGGATTGTCAGCATAAGCTGCGAAAGACCTTCCAGCGCGAAGAATTCGCACTGCAGCGGCACAAGGACAGCGTGGCAGGCAACAAGCGCGTTCACGGTCAGAAGGCTGAGCGCTGGTGGGCAATCGATCAGAATGTAGTCGAAGTCGTACTCGTCGATTTCAGGCGCTCGCAAAGCGTCATGCAGAAGGAAACTGCGACGCTCGTTCGTGAATATGTCCAAGTCAGTTGATGACAAGTCCGCGTTCGCTGGGACAACCATCAAGCCCGGGACTTTCGTCGCGACAACTACATCCTGTATCGGCGCGCTGTCGACGATCAAGTCGTAGCTTGTTTTCTTCCTGTCTTCTTGCTGGATACCAAATCCTGTCGACGAGTTTCCCTGGGGATCAATGTCAACGACAAGCACTTTCATGCCCAGTTCAACAAGCGCAGCAGCGAGATTGATCGTTGTTGTTGTCTTCCCGACGCCGCCTTTCTGGTTCGCAAGCGCAAGGATCCGGGGCCGAGGGGGCGCTATGCTGTCATGCACGTCCTATATTCCTGATTTCAAGAACTGCTGCTGTAGGTTCCAACAAGCTTGAGAAAAGCTTGACGTCAAACAAGTACGCTCTGCGCGCTTCAGAAAGCTCACTATCGTACTGTGCGCCTTTCGGGAACAGCGCTATGCCAGCTGTGTTCAAATGCTGGTCAGCATAAGCAAGCAAAGCCGGCAGTGGAGCAAGCGCGCGAGCAGACAGTACATCTGCCTGAGCGGGCGGAAGTGATTCGATTCGCGCACTGTGGACCTGCGCGTTAAAGCCAAGCGTTCGGCAGGCTTCGCGCAGGAACGTAGCTTTACGCAAGTCAGACTCGACAAGCGCAACTTTCAACTGCGGCTGAAGCTCTTTCGCAAGGACAGCAATTACAATCCCCGGGAAGCCGCCACCAGAGCCGATGTCGAGCCAGAGCTTGGAATCTGGAGGAGCGTGAGAAAAAAGCTGTGCTGAATCAACAATGTGTCTGTTCCAGAGATCTGGAATTGTCGACTTGCTTACAAGGTTGATTGCGGGATTCCAGCGACGGACGAGCTCTGCGAACTGTTCGAGTGCGCTGAATGTTTCACGTGAAACACTTACATCCGCTACTTCGAAACGCTCTGTAGTCATCCTGCGAGCCTCTCGGACGCAGGTTTCCGAATATGCGCAAGGACAAGCAGAAGTGCTGCAGGTGTCACGCCTTCTATGCGAGAAGCTTGCAGGATTGTTTCAGGCCGAATGCGAATCAGCTTCTGCTTCAGTTCGTTCGACAAGCCGGAAATGCTGCTATAGTCGAAGCCATCCGGGATCTTCTGCGTCTCTTGGCGCTGAAGCTCGCTTACTTCACGCTCTTGGCGGCTTGAGTACTGGTCGTAAGTCGCGTCGATTTGCAGTTGTGCAAGGATTTCCGCGTCAACAGCGCTATAGACATCAAACACTTCTGCCAGTTTCGCAGGTTCCGCGCCCGACAGAGACAAAACGTTGTAAGCGCTACGCTTTCCGCCGTCGCTGCTGACTGTGATCCCGGCCTCAGCCAAAGCTTTCGGGCTAAGGAGGCTTTCCATAAGCGCAGCGCGGCTTTTGTCCAACGCTCCGGCCTTTCGTTCAAACACCGCCTGACGATCAGCACTTACGCAGCCCGCCGCAATACCAAGCGGGGTAAGCCGACGATCTGCATTGTCAGCGCGAACTGTAAGCCGGAACTCTGCCCGGGACGTGAACATCCTGTAGGGTTCCGTAACACCGCGCGACGTCAAATCGTCAATCATGACGCCAATGTAGCTGTCTGTCCTGCTGAACTCGACGGGCGACTTGCCCATAGATGCTGCAGCAGCGCTCAAGCCGGCTACTAGACCTTGTGCCGCAGCTTCCTCATATCCCGTCGTGCCGTTGATCTGGCCCGCGAAGAACAGCCCGCGAATCGCTTTTGTTTCCAGAGACCGCGTCAAGCCGCGCGGGTCGAAATAGTCGTACTCGATCGCGTAGCCTGGCTGAAGGATCGAGGTGTTCTCCAAACCGGGGATCGTGCGGATATAGGCGTGCTGGACATCCTCGGGCAGCGAGGTCGAAAGGCCATTCGGATAAACTGTGAAGTCGTCCAGACCTTCAGGCTCCAGAAAAACCTGATGCGACGTCTTGTCGGCAAAGCGCACGATCTTGTCTTCGATCGAGGGGCAATATCGGGGGCCGACACCTTCGATATGCCCACCATACATAGCGGACTTCGACAAGTTGTCCCGCACGATCTGGTGCGTTTCTTCCGAAGTATGCGTAATCCCGCACGAGATCTGACGCGCAGCGGGCGCTTTGTTCAAGAACGAGAACATCGCTGGATCATCGTCGCCGGGCTGGCTGTCAAGCTGTGCCCAATCGATTGTCCGGCCGTCCAAACGCGGGGGTGTACCAGTTTTCAAACGACCGACGGGCAAAGAAAGGTCAGACAATTGTGCTGCAAGCAAGCAAGACGGCGAATCGCCCATCCGACCGCCGGACATGCGCTTGTCGCCAATATGGATCACGCCATTCAGGAAAGTGCCAGCTGTCAGAACGACTTGGCTTGCGGAAAGCGCAATGCCCGAAGCCAGCATAACGCCTGCAACTTTGCCGCCTTCCAGCTTCAAGCTTGCGGCTTCACCTTCGATGATCGCCAAGCCTTGCTGTTGCGAAAGCTCTGCCCGCATTGCTTCGCGATAAAGCCGCCTGTCGATCTGCGCGCGCGGGCCTTGAACTGCGGGGCCTTTGCGCCTGTTCAGCAAGCGAAACTGGATCCCTGCCCGGTCCGCCATTCGGCCCATGACACCATCAAGCGCGTCGATTTCGCGGACGAGGTGACCTTTGCCCAAACCCCCAATTGCAGGGTTGCAGGACATTGCGCCCAAAGTCTCGGCTCGCAGCGTGACGAGAGCGGTCGCAGCGCCCATGCGCGCAGATGCAGCCGCTGCTTCTGCGCCAGCGTGCCCCCCGCCGATAACGATGACATCGTAGTGTTTCACGTGGAACACCCTTCACTTTCCAATGCAGAAGCTTGCGAAAATTTCGCCTAGAAGGTCATCAACGTCGACGCGGCCAACAAGTGCATCAAGCGACCTTACAGCTTGGCGCAAGTGTTCTGCTGCTAGCTCGACGCGCGAGTCGCCTCTTACCACTTCTGCGCGTGACTCGGCCAGAGCAGCAATTGCGGATGTAACAGCTATGCGATGCCTCTCGCGCACAAGAGCGCCAGCCGATGCAACGCGGCGTTCCAGAATCTCGCCAATCCGGCCCAGAAGTTCCGGAACGCCAGCCCCGGTTCGGCCCGAGACAGAAAGGCCTTCGCTACTAGTCTTAGTGTCGGCTTTTCCAACAACTACTAAATCATCGCCTTCCGGGGCCAAGCCCGTTATCGGCGACCCGTCGGTCAGGAACAGCCGCAAGTCTGCGGATATCGCGCGGGAAACTGCGCGGTCAATTCCCGCCTGTTCCAGGCGGTCGTCCGTTTCGCGCAAGCCAGCCGTGTCCAGGAAGGTCACCGGCAGACCGGAAATCTCCATCCGGACTTCGATCACATCGCGTGTTGTCCCCGCGATTTCAGACGTAATCGCCGCTTCGCGCCCGGCAAGCTGGTTCAATAGCGTCGACTTCCCCGCATTCGGCGCGCCGACAATCGCGACTTCAAACCCGTCCCGGATCCTTTCAGCGGCTTGAACGCCCGCTGCTTCGCGGCCTAGTTCGACAGAGAGATTGTCGATCAAGGCCAGAACTTCGGGGGAAACGTCGACCGGAACGTCTTCGTCGACAAAGTCGATCGTGGCTTCCAAAAGCGCACCGGCGCGGATCAAGTCGCGCCGCCAGCCATCGACCTTCTGGCCGACCGAGCCGGACAAGACCCGAACAGCCTGCCGTCGCTGGGCTTCGGTTTCCGCGTCGATCAGATCGGCGAGACCTTCGACCTGCGCTAGGTCAAGGACACCATTCTCCAACGCGCGACGGGTGAATTCACCTGGCTCGGCCAGACGGAGGCCCGGCTGCACGGCAAGCGCCCGCAAGACAGCCCCTATGACAGCGGGACCGCCATGCAGGTGCAGTTCGACAACAGGCTCGCTGGTGAAGCTTGCGCCTTTGGCGAAGGGCAGGACGAGGGCTTCGTCCAACAGCTCGCCGCCCCAGGTAAGCCGCCGCAATCCGGCTGTGCGCGGGGGTGGAAGCTGCCCACACAGCGCCGTGGCCGCAGCAAAGGCTGCGGGGCCTGAAATCCGCACGACAGCAAGGCCAGACCGACCCCGCGCCGTGGCGAGGGCATAGATCGTGTCCATCCTAGCCCTTCCGTCAGGTGTTCATCGAATCGAAGAAGTCCGAGTTCGATTTGGTCTGCTTGAGCTTGCCGATCAGGAACTCGATGGCATCCGTGGTGCCCATCGGGTTCAGGATGCGGCGCAGGACGTAGGTCTTCTGCAGGTCCATCTTGTCGACCAGAAGGTCCTCTTTCCGGGTGCCGGACTTGAGGATGTCCATCGCCGGGAAGACGCGCTTGTCGGCGACTTTGCGGTCAAGGACGATTTCCGAGTTACCGGTGCCTTTGAATTCTTCGAAGATGACTTCGTCCATCCGGCTGCCAGTGTCGATCAGCGCGGTGGCGATGATGGTCAGCGACCCGCCTTCCTCGATATTCCGGGCGGCACCGAAGAAGCGCTTGGGGCGTTGCAGGGCGTTGGCGTCGACACCGCCGGTCAGCACCTTGCCCGAAGACGGGACGACCGTGTTGAAAGCGCGGCCAAGGCGGGTGATCGAGTCGAGAAGGATCACCACGTCGCGCTTGTGTTCCACCAGGCGCTTGGCCTTTTCGATCACCATCTCGGCCACGGCGACGTGGCGCGTTGCCGGTTCGTCGAAGGTCGAGGCGACAACCTCACCCTTCACCGTACGCTGCATGTCGGTGACTTCCTCGGGGCGTTCGTCGATCAGAAGGACGATCAGATAGCATTCCGGGTGGTTGGTCGCGATGGAATTGGCGATGTTTTGCAGAAGAACCGTCTTACCCGTCCGCGGCGGGGCCACGATCAGACCACGCTGGCCTTTGCCGATGGGGGCCACCAGGTCGATGATCCGGGCCGAGCGGTCCTTGATCGTCGGGTCCTCGACTTCCATCTTCAGCCGCTCATCGGGGTAAAGGGGCGTCAGGTTGTCGAAGTGGACCTTGTGCCTGGCCTTTTCGGGATCGTCGAAGTTGATCCGCGTGACCTTGGTCATGCTGAAGTATTTCTCGTTTTCCTTCGGGGCCTGCATCAGGCCTTCGATGGTGTCGCCGGTCCGCAGGCTGAACTGCCGCAGGATTTCGGGCGAAACATAGATGTCGTCGGGACCGGGCAGGTAGTTGGCCGAGGGGCTGCGCAGGAAGCCGAACCCATCTTGCAGCACCTCCAGCACGCCGTCGCCACCGATTTCCCAGCCTTCCTCGGCATGTTCCTTTAGCAGCGAGAACATCATCTCGCCCTTGCGCATGGACGGCGCGTTCTCGATCTCCCACTCCTCGGCCATGGCGAGAAGATCGGCGGGCGTCTTTGCCTTGAGCTCGGACAGGTTCAAACGTTCGACAGTCATGGAATACCTTCGGGCGGATCGACCCCGGTCAGAGGCGGATCGTCGCAAGTTGGGAACGGGAAGTGCGATGGACCGGACGGCCCTGCTGATCCGCCGATAGGCCCAAGCCCGCGAAAAGTCAACGGATCAGTAGCGAAGGATGACCGAGAACACGATGACGATCATCAGGACAGTCGGAACTTCGTTCATGATCCGGTAAGTGCGGCCACTGCGCGTATTGGTGCCGGACGCAAATTCCCGACGTCTGGCCGACAACCAGCCATGGAACCAGCCCATCGTCAGAACCGCCGCAGCCTTGATCCAGGGCCACCATTGCGACCAGTCCACCAGACCGGGCGTGAAGACCAAAGCCAGACCGAAGACAAAGCTAGCGATCATCGCCGGGTTGATGATCGCCCGCAAAAGCCGCCGTTCCATCGTCTGGAACATCACGTCCGTCTTGCTGCCCACTTCCACCTGTTCAGCGTGATAGACGTAAAGCCGTGGCAGGTAGAACATCCCTGCCATCCAGCCGATGACCGAGATCACATGCAGCGACTTGGTCACCAGATACCAGTCCGCCAGAAACCCTGTGATCGTATCAAGCATTCCACCGCTCCTTGCCTTTCTTCTCTTCTATAAAGAAGAATTGAAAGAAGGAATGATGATGATGATGGAGCTGTGAAAATCGGGATTGTCGATTGTGCCCCCAATGCTGTCCACATGTGTCGGGCCGTGGATAAGCTGGGGGAAAAGCCGTGCCTCGACAGAGAGGACCAAGTAAAGCAAGCGTTTTCAATGTTTTATGGGAGTCGTATCACCGTTTCTTTCCACAGGCACTTTCCCCAAGCCCCCGGATGACCCATTTTTCCCGCCCGTTGTGAAAAGTCCGCGCACAATGGGATATGTCGCGCGGGAAGGACCCGGAACGGTGAGGTTGTCCCAAGCCCCTTGCGCCAGGTCGGTTTCGGGCGATACCACCCAGAAGAACAAACAGCGGATATCCACAGCGTTACGCATGACCCTGATCCTTGCCTCTACCTCGCCGATCCGACTTTCGATGTTGCGCGCCGCGGGTCTTTCGGTCGAGGCGGCTGCGCCCCGCGTGGATGAGGCCAGCATCCGCGACGCGCTGGTGGCCGAGGGCGCACATCCCCGCGACATTGCCGATACCTTGGCCGAGATGAAGGCCCGGAAGGTTGCCGAAAAGCGCCCCGGTGATCTGGTGCTTGGCTGTGATCAGGTTCTGGCGCTGGACCGCGAGACCTTTGCCAAGCCTGAAACACCTGACGAAGCCCGCGCGCATCTGCGCCTTCTACGGGGAAAAAGCCACAAGCTGCATTCGGCTATCGTCGCCTATGAAAACGCAGAACCGGTCTGGCGCCATGTGGCCGAGGCGCGGCTGACCATGCACCAGATTTCCGATGCCTACCTTGACGACTATGTCACCCGGAACTGGGAGAGCATTCGACATTCGGTCGGGGGCTACAAGATCGAGGAGGAAGGCGTCCGGCTGTTTTCCGCCATTTCCGGCGACCACTTCACGATTCTTGGCCTACCGCTTTTGCCGCTGTTGGCTTGGCTGGGAACTAAGGGCATGATCGCCAGATGACTGACAATCCCCGCATCCCGCTTGCCGGCGTCATTGGCCACCCGATTGCCCACAGCCGCAGCCCAGCGCTGCACGGCTATTGGCTGAAACGCTATGGGTTGAAGGGGCACTACATCCCCATCGACATCGCCCCCGCCGATCTGGCCGAACTGGTACGGACGCTGCCCCGACTGGGGTTTGTTGGCCTGAACGTCACGATCCCGCACAAGGAGGCGATTTTGCAGATCGCTGATATCGTGACGGACCGGGCGGCGCTGATCGGGGCGGCGAACACGCTGATTTTCCGCAAGGATGGCAAAATCCATGCCGACAATACCGACGGGTCTGGCTTCATCGCCAACCTGCGGCAGAATGCTCCGCAGTGGAACCCGGCTTCGGGCCCGGCCGTTGTTCTTGGTGCAGGGGGTGCGGCACGCGCTGTTGTCGCCGCGCTGATCGAGGTTGGCGTGCCCGAGATCCATCTTGCCAATCGCACCCGACCCAGGGCGGATGCGCTGCGATCGGATTTCGGGGCGAAGATTCACGTCCATGAATGGGTACAGGGCGCGAATTTGATGGATGACGCGGTGACGGTGGTGAACACAACGTCGCTTGGCATGACCGGAAAGCCCGACATGACCGTTTCGCTGCATCGGTTGAACCCGCATGCTTTGGTAAATGACCTTGTCTATACCCCACTGAAAACGCAGTTCCTGATCGAGGCCGAAGAGCGGGGCGCAAAGGTCGTCGACGGTTTGGGCATGCTTTTGCATCAGGCTGCGCCGGGGTTCGAGCGCTGGTTCGGTCTGCGGCCCGAAGTTGACGAGGCGACCCGTCAGGCCGTGCTGTCGGCATGAGCTTTCGGCTTGGCCTTACCGGCTCGATCGGAATGGGAAAGTCGACCACAGCGGCGATGTTCGCCGAGGAGGGGGTCCCGATCTGGGACGCCGACGCAGTGGTGCATCGTCTTTATGAACCGGGGCAACCCGCCGCACTGGCCATCGGGACGCTGTTTCCAGGGGCGGTTGATCCGGACGGTCGGGTGAACCGTCCAAAGCTTCGCGCGATGATCCAGGCCGATCCGACGGTGCTTGACAGCCTGAATGCCGCAGTCCACCCGCTGGTGGCTGAAGATCGCGCGGCGTTTCTGTTGGCCAATGGCGGTGCGCAGATCGTGCTTCTGGACATTCCGTTGTTGTATGAGACCGGGCTTGAGGGGCTTTGTGATGCCGTAGCGGTTGTCTCGGCCCCACCTGAAGTGCAGCGCGAGCGGGTCTTGCAGCGGGGCATGAGCGAGGCGGATTTCCAGATGATCCTTGCACGGCAACGACCCGACGTCGAAAAACGGGCGCGTGCGGATTACATCATCCGGACGACCAGCCTTGATGCCGCCCGCATGGCGGTAAAGGATGTGCTGGCAGATATTCGCCGCCGGATTGTCGACCATGCGTGAAATCGTCCTTGATACGGAAACCACTGGCTTTGAGCCCGGCGAGGGCCACCGGATTGTCGAGATCGGCGCTATCGAGCTTTTCAACCACCTGCCGACCGGGCGGACTTATCACCAATATATCAACCCTGAACGCGGCATGCCGGTCGGGGCATTCGAGGTTCACGGGATCGGACATGACATTCTGGAGGTACCCGGAAAGGCCGTTCCTGGCGGGGTTACGCTGAAGGACAAGCCAGTGTTTGCCCGCGTCGGGAAGGCGTTTCTGGACTTCATTGGTGATGCGCAGCTGGTGATCCACAACGCCGCCTTCGACATGAAGTTCCTGAATCATGAGCTGGAGCGGGTGGGATTGCCCGGACTTCCATTTGCCCGTGCCACCGATACATTGATGATCGCGCGGACCAAATTTCCCGGCTCGCCCGCCTCGCTTGATGCGCTGTGCCGCCGATTCGGCATCGACAACTCCATGCGCGAAAAGCATGGCGCGCTTCTGGACAGCGAGATCCTGGCCGAGGTCTATCTTGAACTGATCGGGGGCCGACAGCCGGGTCTGGTACTGAGCAGCGCGGCCCCGGCGCCGGTCAAGGGGGCGACGGGTGACACGACCTGGCGTCCGCGTCCGCGGCCGGAACCGCTGGCCCCCCGGATCACACCGGAAGAGTCCGCCGCGCATGAGGCGATGGTCGCAAAGCTGGGCGATGCGGCCATCTGGCGGAAAGAAGGCTGAGCCTTAGTTGACCGTTTCGGTCGCCTGCTGCTGCAGTTGCGCGCGGCGGGCAAGTTCCTGGCGATACAGCGCAAGGAAGTCGACCGTGTCCACGTTCAGTGGCGGGAAGCCGCCGTCGCGCGTTACGTCCGAGATGATCCGCCGCACGAAGGGGAACAAAAGACGGGGGCATTCGATCAGCAGCATCGGATGCATCTGGTCATCCGACACGCCGTCGATATGGAAGGTGCCACCATATTCCAGCTCAAGCAGGAAAAGCACATCGCCGTTGACCTTGTTCTTCGAGGTCACCTTGAACTTGGTGATGACTTCGAACTGGTTGGGCGTAGGCCGCTTGCGGGCATCAAGGCTGACGGCAACCTGAACGTCCGGCTGGATGTCGCCCGTGGCAACACCCTTCTGGACAACCAGGTTTTCAAACGAAAGGTCGCGCACATACTGCGCCAGGACCTGCAAGCGGACTTGCGGCGCGGCTGCGGCGCTGTTGCCCGAGGGGCTCTCTTCGGCCATCGACGTCTCTCCATCAAAGATTTGGCCCGTTCCTAGCAGGTAGGGCCATCAGTCTCAATGCCAACGAGTCAGGGCTTCGGGCCGCGCTGATCGAGTTGGTCGAGGCCTTTTGAGGCGGAAACATCGTACCACTCGCCATCAACCACGACTTGCTGGGTGCTGGCCTGGGTCATGATGCGTACCCGTTTGGCGATAAGCCGGATGAACACGCTTCGGATCGGCGGGAACAGCAGCAGGATGCCAAGCGTATCTGTCAGCGGGCCGGGAAGGATAAGAAGGATACCGGCAAGAACGACAAGGATCCGATGCGCGACCGGATTTCTGGGATCCTGAAACTCTTCCATCTTCTGGCCGAGCGTTGCGGACCCAAGCATCGCCACGCCCTTAAGAAGGATCACGCCCAGTCCGGCGGTCAGGATGATCCATGCAAGCGTCAGCCAAAGGCCTATGGCGCCCCCAAGCTGGATCAGCAGCGCGATCTCGACCACAACCAGGGCAAGAAACCCTATTAGAAACCACATCGTATCTCTCCCTCGACAAACAGCATTGTATCCGCAGGTAGACTTCCCGGCGACCCCACCCTACATAGGG
>CAUJIP010000005.1 GCA_963205235.1 Pseudomonadota bacterium | reverse complement strand
CGCAACTCGACCTGGACCTTCAGCCGCGACAACGACCTCAAGCTCGATTTCGTCGCCGTCAACTACTATGACGGTCAGGGCTTCATGGTGAAGAAAGACCTCGGCGTTTCCTCGGCCAAGGAACTGGACGGCGCAACCGTCTGCATCCAGACCGGCACCACTACCGAACTGAACCTGGCTGACTTCTTCAAGCACAACAACATCAGCTACACCCCGGTCACCGTGGCCGACGACAGCGAAGCCCAGCGCCAGTACGAAGCCGGTGCTTGCGACGCTTTCACCACCGACGCTTCGGGTCTGGCTGCCAGCCGTTCGGCCATGGCTGATCCGACCGCGCACATCATCCTTCCGGAAATCATCTCGAAGGAACCGCTCGGCCCGGTCGTTCGCCACGGCGACAACAACTGGGGCGACATCGTGCGCTGGTCGTACTACGCGCTTCTGATCGCTGAAGAAAAAGGCATCACCAAAGCCAACCTGAACGACGTCATCGCCGCGTCCGAAGCCGATCCGGCTGCCGACCCGGAAACCAAGCGCCTGCTTGGCATCGGTGACAACGACATGGGCAAGATGATGGGTCTCGACAAGGACTGGGGACGCCGCGCGATCGGTGCTGCTGGCAACTATGGCGAGATCTTCGAAGCCAACATCGGTGAAGCAACCCCGATCGGTCTGGCCCGCGGCCTGAACGCTCTGTGGACCCAGGGCGGCCTGCAGTACGCACCGCCGGTTCGCTGATCTGACCTGACCGGGGCGGGTGCGCGTTTTCGCACCCGCCCTATTCCACAACAATGTCGCTGACCGGGGCCAGACGCCCCGCAATGATGCCGCAAAGGCACAAGGGTCTGCACAGGGGGAAACATGACTGTTGCAATGGATGCGCCGAAAGATGCCTTTCGGCTGAGCCAACTTATCTATGACACACGCTATCGCAGCTATACGATCCAGGTGATCGTGCTGTTGGTGTTCGTGGCCTTTCTGGCCTGGCTTTTGAACAACACAGCCGCCAACCTTGCCGCCAAGGACAAGGACATCGACTTCTCGTTCCTCTGGGCGCGCGCTGGTTATGACATCGACCAGCAGCTGATCCCCTATACCAATGACAGCACCCATTTCCGGGCCTTGCTGATCGGGCTTCTGAACACGATGGCCGTCGCGATTCTGGCCTGCATCTCGGCCACCGTCCTGGGCGTCACGGTCGGGATCCTGCGCCTGTCGAAGAACTGGCTCGTCGCACGGCTCATGACGGTCTATGTCGAAGTCTTCCGCAACGTGCCGCTGCTTCTGTGGATCGTCCTGTGCTTCGCCCTGTTTTCCGAGCTTCCGAAAGAACCCAAGGATTTCAAGGTCACGCAAGAGATGGTCGACAGCTGGGCCGGCCCGGAAGAAGGCCGGATCTATCCCGCCGCCTCGATGATCTTCATGGACACAGTGGCCGTCACCAATCGCGGCACCAACGTGCCAAAGCCGCTGCTGCACCGCCCCCTGGGCGTGATTGATGTCGGCGGCATCCCGATCAACCTGTCGACCATTGCCGTGCTTGCCGTCTTCGGCGCATCGCTTTGGGTGAACCGCCGCATCCGCGCGCATGCCAAGGCGGTGCAAGAGGCCACTGGCGTCCGCCCCGTCACCTGGTGGAAGTCTCTGGCCGTGATCTTCCTGCCGACCATCGTGATGCTTGCCGTCCTTGGCCTGCATTTCGAAGTCCCGGCCTTCCCGGCGAACGAGGCAGGGGTGTCGAAAGGCTTCAACTTCCAGGGCGGGATCAACGTTGCCCACAGCTTTACCGCGCTTCTGATCGCGCTGACCGTCTATTCGGCCACCTACATCGCCGAAGGCGTGCGGGCGGGCATTCTGGCAATCTCGAAAGGCCAGACCGAGGCCGCCTATGCCCTTGGCCTCCGCCCCGGCCGCACGATGAGCCTGATCATCCTGCCCCAGGCGCTGCGGGTAATCATCCCGCCCCTGATCAGTCAGTACCTCAACATCACCAAGAACACGACGCTGGGCATGGCGATCAGCTACCTTGACCTCAAGGGCACGCTGGGCGGCATCACGCTGAACCAGACCGGGCGCGAGCTGGAATGCATGCTGCTGATGATGCTGATCTATCTCTGCATCAGCCTGATGATTTCGGCGGTGATGAACGTCTACAACAATTCCGTAAAGCTGAAGGAGCGCTAAGATGTCCGACTCCTCCTTCATCCGCAGCGAAATGCTGCAACCGCAGATCCCGCCCGTCAGCGAACGTGGCATCGTGAAATGGCTGCGCGAGAACCTGTTCTCGGGCTGGCTCAACTCGATCCTCACGATCCTTGCGCTTGTGGCGCTGTACTTTGCCCTGTCCAACAGCCTGCCCTGGGTGCTGAACGGCGTCTGGGATGCCGGTTCGCTGAACGACTGCCGCGCAATTTTGGCGGCGCGGGGCGAGGATGCGGTTGGCGCATGCTGGGCCGTACTGTCGCGCTGGAACCAGTTCATCTACGGCTTCTACCCGGTCGAGCTTTACTGGCGGCCAACCCTTGCGGCGGCGCTGCTGATCGTCGCCCTGGCACCGGTGCTGTATTTCGGGCTCCGTCGCCCGACCACCTACATGACCGGCGGAATCGGGCTTCTGCTTCTGCTGTCGCTCTTCGGGCTGAAGACCGACACCTGGCATATCGGGCTTGCGGCAGCGGTGTTTGGCGCCCTTACCGCCGTTGCATGGCTGCTGCCCAAGAAGCTGCTCTATGTCACCCTGGCCTTCCCCGGCATCGGGTTCTGGCTGCTTTGGGGGGGCTCGGCCTGGGGGCCGGTGGCGGTGATGATCGGTCTTGGACTGGTCGGCGCCTTGGCCCTGTGGACCATTCCGCGCATCGGCATGATCTTGGCGGCCCTGCTTGCCGCCCTCCTGTTCCTGTCGTGGTTCATGGACCCGATCTCCTCGGTCCTTGATTTCTTCGGCATGATCCTGGGCTGGGTCCTGGCGCCGGAAACCGTGGCATCCATCCTGCGCCCGGTAGCCGGCCTGCGCGACCTGCTGCCACTGCAACCCCATGTTTCGGGCGGTCTGCAATCGCTTCTGCCTGTCAGCCTTGAACAGGTGGACAGCGATCAGTTCGGCGGCTTCCTGCTGGCCTTCGTGATCGGGGTCACCGCGATCTCGGCCTCGCTTCCGATCGGTATCGTGCTTGCGCTTGGCCGTCGGTCCGACATGCCGCTGGTCAAGATGATCTGCGTGGGCTTCATCGAATTCGTGCGCGGCGTGCCGCTGATCACGATGCTTTTCACCGCCTCGCTGTTGCTGCAGTACTTCCTGCCGCCGCAAACCAACTTCGACCTGATCCTGCGCGTCATCATCCTGGTGACGCTGTTCGCGGCCGCCTATATCGCCGAGGTCGTGCGGGGGGGCCTGGCCGCCCTGCCGCGCGGTCAGTACGAGGCCGCCGATGCCCTGGGGCTGGACTACTGGCAGGCACAACGCCTGATCATCCTGCCCCAAGCGCTCAAGATCTCGATCCCCGGCATCGTGTCGTCGTTCATTGGCCTGTTCAAGGATACGACACTGGTGGCGCTGGTCGGGCTTGCCGACCCGCTGCAAGGCATCCGCAAGATCGTGCTCGCCGACACCGACTGGAAAGGCATCTACTGGGAGCCTTTCATCTTCGTCGGCTGCATCTTCTTCGTCGTCTGCTTCTCGATGTCCCGCTACTCGATGTATCTTGAGCAGAAGCTCAAGACCGATCACCGTTAAGGAGCCTGCCCATGGCAAACGCTGCAAAAATGACCGTCACGGATGAAGTCGCCATCCAGATCACGGCGATGAACAAGTGGTACGGTCAGTTCCATGTGTTGCGCGACATCAACATCACGGTAAACCGGGGCGAACGTATCGTCATCTGCGGCCCGTCAGGGTCGGGCAAATCGACGCTGATCCGCTGCATCAACCGGCTGGAGGAACACCAGCAGGGCCAGATCGTGGTGGACGGAACCGAACTGACCAACGACCTGAAGAACATCGACAAGGTCCGGTCCGAGGTCGGGATGGTGTTCCAGCACTTCAACCTGTTTCCCCACCTGACGATCCTTGAGAACCTGACGCTCGCGCCGATCTGGGTCCGCAAGGTGCCGAAGAAGGAAGCCGAAGAAACCGCGATGTACTTCCTGCAAAAGGTGAAAATCCCGGAACAGGCGCACAAATACCCCGGTCAGCTTTCCGGCGGCCAGCAACAGCGCGTCGCCATCGCGCGGTCCCTGTGCATGAAACCCCGGATCATGCTGTTTGACGAACCGACTTCGGCCCTTGACCCCGAGATGATCAAGGAAGTTCTGGACACGATGATCAGCCTTGCCGAAGACGGCATGACGATGATCTGCGTCACCCACGAAATGGGCTTTGCCCAGGCCGTGGCGAACCGGGTGATCTTCATGGATCAGGGCCAGATCGTCGAACAGAACGAACCGAAAGAGTTCTTCAACAACCCGAAATCCGACCGCACGAAACTGTTCCTCAGCCAGATTCTGGGGCACTGACGGTTCTTCCCTTGGCAGGTGTCGGCTCACGACGCTTGCCAAGGGCCTCATACGCCGTTTGCGTCCCCCGTGTCGCTGGCCGCCAAGCAGCGCAGTGGCATTCCGTCAGCCTGTGCCAAATAGGAGGACGCAGGATGAGTTGGGAAACCTATCTGGACCGCGAACAAGCGCGCTTTGTCGATGAACTGCTCGACTTCATCCGCATCCCCTCGGTCTCGGCCAAGCCCGACAATATTCCCGACGTGCAGCGCGCCGCCGAATGGGTCGCCGCGCGCCTGACCGCCGCCGGGGCAGACCATGCGCAAGTGATGCCCACGGCAGGCCATCCTGTCGTCTGTGCCGACTGGCTGCATGCCGGGCCGGACAAGCCGACCATCCTGATCTACGGCCATTTCGACGTGCAGCCAGCCGAGCCGTTCGATCTGTGGTCAAGCCCGCCGTTCCAGCCGGAAATCCGCGACGGGCGGGTCTGGGGCCGCGGTGCATCGGATGACAAGGGCGGGATGCTGGTGCCCATTCTGGCCGTCGAGGCCCTGATGAAAACCACAGGCCGCCTGCCGGTCAACGTGAAGTTCTTCTTCGAGGGACAAGAGGAAATCGGTTCCCCCGACCTGCCCCCCTTCGTCGCGGCCAATGCCGACCGGCTGAAGGCGGACATGATCTTTTCCGCCGACGGGCTGCAATGGTCGCCCGACCAGCCGATGCTGGTGGATGCGCTGAAAGGTCTGGTCTCGCTGGAAATCGTCGTGCGCGCTGCCCGGTCCGACCTGCATTCCGGCCTGCACGGCGGCGGCATTGCCAACCCGGCAATGGCCCTTGGGCATGTTCTGGCCGGGTTGAAAGCCGCCGACGGGCGGATCAGCGTTCAGGGATTCTATGACGACGTGATCCCCCTGACGGATGAGGTGCGCGCCTCCATCGCCCGCATTCCGTTTGATGAGGCGGCCTATCTGGCCGAGACCGGCGCACCCGCCCCCTTTGGCGAACCGGGCTATAGCACCCGGGAACGGCTGTGGGGCCGTCCAACGCTGGATGTGAACGGCCTGACCTCGGGCTGGCAGGGCGCGGGCACCAAGACAGTCCTTCCCGCCGAAGCGCGGGCCAAGATCACCTGCCGCCTTGTCGCCGCACAGTCACCCGAACGGGTGTTCGAATTGATCCGCGCCCATGTGATGGCCCACACCCCTCAGGGCGTCACGGTCGAGGTTCTGCAGAACCCCGGTCGGGCCGATCCCTATCTGGTGCCGACCGGGCATAATGCGACCGCAATCGCAGCACAGGTGCTGGAAGAGGTTTATGGCACGCCCCCCTATCGCACGCGGCTGGGTGGGTCGATCCCGGTGATGACGACCTTGCTGGATGTCTTGGGCGTTCACGCCGTGATGTTCGGTTTCAGCCATGACGACGAAAACCTGCATGCCCCGGATGAATTCTTCCGGCTGGATGCCTTCCGTCGGGGTCAAACCGCCTATGCCCGCCTGCTGGAGCGGTTGGGTCGCCCTTAAACCCGCCGCCTTCGATCCTGCGCGCGGGTCCTACTCCCCCACCCGCGCCAGCAATTCCTTCACCTTCGGCCCCAGCCCCGCGACGATCAGCTTCACGCCCTCCGGGTTCGGATGGATGCCGTCCGCCTGCATGAAGGCCGCCATCGACGCGGGGTCCGCCGGGTCTGCCCCCGCCGTGCGCAGGCCGCCGAAGAAATCCTCGACCAGCACCGCGCCATGCGCCGCTGCAAGGTCGCCATACATCCCGTCAAAGGCCGCCTTGTACTCCGGCCCGAAATTCGCCCCCGCCTTCATCGCGACCAGCATCACCGGCAGCTTGCGCGCGTCCGCCTTGGTCAGGATCGCGTCCAGATTGGCCCGCGCCTCGCCTGGGTCCAACCCGCGCAGCATGTCGTTGCCGCCAAGGATCACGATCACCCCGTCAGCCTCCGGCCCAAGCGCCCAGTCGACCCGCGACAAACCGCCCGCCGTGGTATCGCCCGAAACCCCCGCGTTCTGGATCACCACCGCATCGCCCTGCGCCTGCAGCCAGCCCTCAAGCTGCGGCACCAACCCATCCGCCGGGTTCGCCAACCCATAGCCCGCCGTCAGACTGTCGCCCAGGACCACCAGCACCGCCGGGTCTGCCCAAACCACCCCCGCCGACAGGAACGTGACCGCAACCCCATTGCGCACCACCCGGATCGCGCCATATCCCTTGCTGACCACTGCCCCAAGGAAGCCCTTTATGCCCCCCCCGATGCCGGACGACATTCTCGCGCTTGCCGAGGCGCGCCTGACCCTTTCAGGCAATGCCGGCCCGGTCGAGATTCTTAAGGGCATCAGCCTTTCGATCAAACGCGGCGAAACTGTCGGGCTGGTCGGTCCTTCCGGGTCGGGCAAATCGTCGCTCCTCATGCTTATGGGCGGGCTGGAACGTGCCACCGGTGGCCGCGTGCTTGCCCTTGGGCAAGACCTGACCCTGATGGACGAAGACGCGCTTGCCCGCTTCCGCAGGGGGAATATGGGGGTTGTCTTTCAAAGCTTCCACCTGATTCCCACCATGACCGCACTGGAAAACGTCGCCCTGCCGCTGGAACTGGCCGGGGCCGCCGACGCCTTTTCCCGGGCGCAGGCGGAACTGGAGGCCGTGGGTCTTGCCACCCGGATGCACCACTACCCCAGCCAGATGTCAGGCGGCGAACAACAGCGCGTGGCCCTTGCCCGCGCCGCGGCCCCCCGCCCGGCGATCCTTCTGGCGGATGAACCGACCGGCAACCTGGACGGGGTGAACGGTCAGGCGATCATGGACCTTCTGTTTGGCCTGCGTGACCGCCACGGCGCGACGCTGGTCCTTGTCACCCACGCCCCCGAACTCGCCGCCCGCTGCGACCGGGTGATCCGCCTTGCCGATGGCCAGCTTGCGACGGACCCAGCGGAATGAGCCTGTCCCTCACCATCGCCAAGCGCGAGCTTCGCGGCGGCCTTCGCGGGTTCCGCGTCTTTCTCGCCTGCCTTGCCCTTGGTGTCGCCGCGATTGCAGCTGTGGGCACGCTTCGAACCGGTATCCAACAGGGGCTGAGCGACCAGGGCGCGGTGATCCTTGGTGGCGATGCCGAGATGCGGTTCACCTACCGCACCGCCGACGACACCGAACGCGCCTTCATGGCCCAGATCGCGACCAAGGTCTCCGAAGTCTACGACTTCCGCTCGATGGCGCTTCTGGACGACGACCAAGCCCTGACCCAGGTCAAGGCCGTCGATGATGCCTGGCCCCTGACTGGTGCCGCCACGCTTGACCCCGCAATCCCGGTGGCAGAAGCGCTGGCCGACCAAAACGGCATCCCCGGCGCGATAATGGACCCGGTCCTGATCTCTCGCCTCGGCCTGACCATCGGCGACACGTTCCGCCTTGGCACGCAAGACTTTCGCCTGACCGCCGCCCTGACCCGCGAACCCGACAGCGCGTCCACCGGCTTTACCCTCGGCCCACGCACCGTCGTCCGCGCCGATGCCTTGGCGACCTCGGGCCTCCTTGGCGAAGGGTCGATGTACGAAACCCGCTACCGCCTGCTTCTGCCCCCGAATGCCGACCTGCAAAAGCTGGAGGATGAGTCGAAGGACAAATTCCGCGACAAGGGCCTGCGCTGGACCGACAGCCGCAATGCCGCCCCTGGGGTCGAGGAATTCGTCGACCGGATCGGCAGCTTTCTGGTGCTGGTCGGGCTGGCGGGCCTTGCTGTCGGCGGGGTCGGCATTTCCGCCGCGATCCGCAGCTATCTTGACGGCAAGGTGGCCACCATCGCCACGCTGAAAACCCTTGGCGCGACCGGCGGCCTGATCTTCCGCATCTACCTGTGGCAGGTGGCAATCCTCGCCGGCATCGGCATCGCGATCGGCCTTGCCCTTGGCGCCGTCGTCCCCCTTCTTGCCGCCCCAATGATCGAGGCGTCGCTGCCCTTCCCCGCCGACATCCGCGCGGCCCCGATGGCGCTGGTCGAATCCGGCTTCTACGGCACCCTCTCCGCCCTGATCTTCACGCTTCTGCCCCTTGCCCGCACCGAACGCATCCGCCCCGCCGCCCTTTACCGTGGTGGCACCGGCACCCGCGCCTGGCCCCGCAAACGCTATCTTGCCGCCCTCGCCTTTGTGTCGCTGGCCCTGATTGGCAGCGCCACATGGCTGTCCGGCATCCCCGAACTCGCGCTTGGGGCAGCAGGCGGCGTGCTGGGGGCGCTTGTCGTGCTGGCCATCGCCGCCCTCGCGCTGCGCCTCTTCGCGCGTCGCCTTGCCCGCAGCCGCCTGACCCATGGCCGCCCCGCCACCCGCGCCGCCCTAGCAGCCATCGGCGCGCCACGGTCCGACGCGACGTCGGTTGTCCTCTCGTTGGGCCTTGGCCTGTCGGTCCTTGCCGCCGTCGGTCAGATCGACTGGAACCTGCGGCAAGCCATCGCGACCGACCTGCCCACCCGCGCCCCTGCCTTCTTTTTCATCGACATCCAGCCCGACCAGATCGACCCTTTCCTTGCGATGGTGAAGGCCAACCCCGCTGTAACTCAGACGGAATCCGCCCCCATGCTGCGCGGCCTGATCACCCAGATCAACGGCAAGCCCGCACGTGAGGTGGCAGGTGACCACTGGGTCGTGCGCGGCGACCGGGGCATCACCTATGCTGCCGAACCGGGCGAAAAGACCCGCATCACCGAAGGCACCTTCTGGCCCATGGACTACACCGGCGAGCCGCAGATCAGTTTTGCCGCCGAAGAAGCCGCCGAGATGGGCCTGAAACTGGGCGACCAGATGACCGTCAACGTGCTTGGCCGCGACATCACCGCCACCATCACCTCGTTCCGCGAGGTCGACTTCTCCAACGCCGGTATGGGCTTTGTGATGACGCTGAACCCCTCCGCCTTGGCTGGCGCCCCACACAGCCACATCGCCACCGTCTATGCCCCGCCCGAGGCCGAGGCGGTGATCCTGAAAGACGTGACCAAGACCTGGCCCAACATCACCGCCATCCGCGTGCGTGAGGCGGTTGATCGCGTGGCCGAGGCCCTGTCCGCCATTGCCACCGCGACCGCCTGGGCCGCCGCTGGCACGCTCGTCACCGGCTTTGTCGTCCTGATCGGGGCCGCCGCCGCAGGCGAACGCGCCCGCATCATCGAGGCTGCAATCCTGAAAACCCTTGGCGCGACACGGCGCACGATCCTTGCAAGCTTTGCGCTGCGGTCTGCCCTGATGGGGGCCGCCGCAGGCGTGGTCGCCGTCCTTGCCGGGGGTCTATCGGGTTGGGCCGTGATGACCTTCGTGATGGATTCAAGCTATCGGTTCGAACCCGTCTCGGCGCTTGGCATCGTCACCGGCGGCATTCTGGCGACCTTGCTTGCAGGCCTCGCCTTCGCGCTGCGCCCGCTGGCCACCCGCCCGGCCCAGACCCTGCGCGCGCAGGAATGACCAGACGGCAGGGGCTGGACCAAATTCCTTAAGCAAGGAATTTGTCAAATTTCTTCCTTAAGAAATTTGGCCCCGGCCTCAGCCAAAGAACCCCGGCCCAGCGCGCTGAAGCAGCTCTTCCGCCAGCGCCGTGCCAATCGCAGCACCATCCGCCACCGGCCCGCGCCGCTCTCCCGTGACCGAAGCCGATCCATCCGGCCGCAGGATCTCGCCCCGCAACCAAAGCGCGTCGCCATCGACCAGCGCCAGCCCTGCAATCGGCGTCTGGCACGATCCGTCCAGCCGCAACAGGAACGCCCGTTCCGCCGCCAGTTGCAGCCCGGTTTCCCGGTCATGCACCGCTGCCAGCATCGCCGCTACCCGCGCATCCGACACGCGCCGCTCTACCCCGATCGCCCCTTGCGCGACCGCTGGCAGCATTTCCTCGGGTGCAATCGCCCCGCGGGCGACTCCGCCCATCCCCAGCCGGTTCAGCCCCGCCATCGCCAGAAAGGTCGCATCGGCCACGCCCTCTTCCAGCTTCTTCATCCGGGTTTGCACATTGCCCCGGAACTCCACGAGGCGAAGGTCCGGTCGCCGCAACCCCAGTTGCGCCCGCCGCCGCAAGGACGAAGACCCGACCACCGCCCCCTGCGGCAGATCGGCAATCGATGCGAACCGGTGCGACACGAACCCATCCCGCACATCGGCGCGCGGCAGGTAGCAGTCCAGCACCAGCCCCTCGGGCTGCAAGGTTGGCATGTCCTTCATCGAATGGACGGCAATGTCGATGCTGCCATCCAGCAGCGCCTCTTCGATCTCGCGGGTGAACAGACCCTTGCCGCCAATCTCGCGCAGGGCCTTGTCCTGCACGACGTCCCCGGTGACCTTGATCACCACCACCTCGAACGCCGCTTGCGGCAGGGCAAACACCTCCATCAGACAGCGTCGCACTTCATGCGCCTGCCACAGGGCAAGCGGCGAACCACGGGTTCCAATCTTCAGCGGGCGGGCGGGGGTGGGCAGATCATCGCGCATGCCGCAGGCTTACCCCCGCCGCGCGGCGCTGACAACTCTTGACATCCAGACGCCGCCAGCCGACCCAAGGACAACACCAAAGGAAGCCTCCATGACCAAGACCATCCTGCGCGCCCTGAAAGGCGAGGTCCTGCCCACGCCCCCGATCTGGATGATGCGCCAGGCGGGCCGCTACCTGCCCGAATACCGGGCCACACGGGCAAAAGCCGGGGATTTCCTGTCACTCTGCTACAACTCGGACCTTGCCGCCGAGGTGACGCTGCAACCGATCCGCCGCTATGGCTTTGACGCGGCGATCCTGTTTGCCGACATCCTGCTTTTGCCGCAGGCGCTAGGCCCCAAGCTCTGGTTCGAAACCGGCGAAGGCCCGCGGATGGAGACGACGACCACCCCCGATCAGGTCGCTGCCCTGAAACCGACCGAGGCGATCCACGACACCCTGTCGCCGATCTATGAAACCGTCCGCATCCTTGCCCGCGAACTGCCGAAGGAAACCACGCTGATCGGCTTTGCCGGTGCCCCCTGGACCGTTGCCACCTACATGATCGCCGGCAAAGGGTCCAAGGACCAAGGTGCCGCCCATGCGCTGAAAGCCACCGACCGCGCCACGTTCCAGGCCCTGATCGACCGCATCACCGAGGCGACCGTGGAATACCTTTCCGCCCAGATCACCGCCGGGGCCGAAGTGGTCAAGCTGTTCGACAGCTGGGCCGGGTCCCTGAAAGGCCAGGACTTCCGCGATTTCGCCGAAGCCCCCACCGCCCGCATCATCGACGCGCTGAAAGCCCGCCACCCCACGACCCCGATCATCGCCTTCCCGCGTGAGGCGGGGCCGGGCTACATCGGCTTTGCCCACCGCACCGGGGCCGATTGCGTGGCCGTCGACAACTCCGTCAGCCCCGAATGGGCCGCCGCCAACATCCAGATCGACGGCTGCGTGCAGGGCAACCTTGCCCCCGAGCACATGGTCACCGGTGGCCAGGCGCTGATCGCCGCCACCCGCCATGTGGTCAAGGCCTTCTCCAAAGGCCCGCATATCTTCAACCTTGGCCACGGCATCACCCCGGACGCCAACCCCGACAACGTCAGCCTGATGATCGAGACGATCCGAGGAACCTGAACGGCGACCCCGTCCCTCAGCGGCACTCAAGAAAGGTCACATCCATTGACATATCCGGCGAACCGGCAGACCATCGCCGCAAGCAAGGAGACGGTGATGCAGTGGAATGACGCCTTGGCCAGCCGGATGTCCCGGATGAAGGCCTCTGAAATTCGTGAGCTTCTGAAGCTTCTCGACCAGCCCGATATCATCTCTTTCGCCGGCGGCATCCCCGACCCCGCCCTCTTCCCCGCCAAGGCCTACAGCGACGCCTTCACCGAGGCCCTGACTGAAAGCGCAGGGGCGGCGCTGCAATATTCGGTCTCGGAAGGCTACCGCCCGCTGCGCGACTGGCTGGTCGCACATATGGCGCAGATCGGTATTCCCTGTGCTGCGGAAAACATCCTGATCACCTCCGGCTCGCAACAGGCGCTGGATTACCTGGGCAAGCTCCTCCTCTCGCCCAGCGATACCGCCCTTGTAACCTGGCCCACCTACCTAGGCGCGCTGGGGGCCTTCAACGCCTATGAACCGCGCTATGACCGGCTTGACCCGCAGGCGAACCGCCCCGCCGCCGACATCGCCCAAGCCGCTGCGCAGGCCGGGGGCCGGGTGAAATTCGCCTATCTCTCCGCCGATTTCGCCAACCCCACCGGCGAAACGCTGGACCTTCCGGGCCGCAAAGCCCTCCTTGACCTCGCCGCCGACCTGAACTGCCCGATCATCGAAGACGGCGCCTATCAGGCGCTGCGCTTTGACGGCGACCCGGTGCCGCCGATCCTCGCCCTCGACATCGCGCGGTCCGGCAATATCGACGACACCCGCACGATCTATTGCGGCTCCTTCTCGAAAACCCTCGCCCCCGGCCTGCGCATCGGCTGGGTCTGCGCCTCGCGTGAGGTGATCAGCCGCCTTGTCCTGATGAAACAGGCCGCCGACCTGCACACCTCGACCATCAACCAGATGGTCACCCACAAGGTCGCGCTTCGGCTGTTCGACAGCCACGTCGCAACCCTCCGCGCCACCTATTCCGCCCGCCGCGACCACATGCTTGCCGCCCTTGCGCGCGAAATGCCCGACGGCGTCCAATGGACCCGGCCCGAGGGCGGCATGTTCGTCTGGGTCACCCTTCCCAAGGGGATCGAGGGGGCAAGCCTCCTCGCCCGGTCCCTGGAAACCGAACGGGTGGCCTTCGTCCCCGGTCGCGCCTTCTTTGCCGACGGGTCGAATGAAAACACCCTGCGGCTCAGCTTCTCTTGCGCCAGTGAGGCGATGATCGACGAAGGCATCGCCCGCCTTGGCCGCCTGATCCGCAGCACCATGGCCAAAGCCGCCTGATCCATGCTGTGGATTCCCGTGACCTTGGTGGCCGCCGCCGCCCAGACCGCCCGCAACGCGGCGCAATCCAGCCTGACAAAACAGATCGGCACCTTGGGGGCGACGCAGGTCCGGTTCCTCTTCGGCTTGCCCTTCGCGGCGCTGTTCCTGACCCTCGTCTGCCTTGGCACCGGCGAAGCCCCCGCGCCGATCCCCCTGACCGCGCTTGGCTATACTGCCCTTGGCGCGGTCGCCCAGATCGCCGCCACCGCGCTGATGCTTCTGACGATGAAATCCCGCTCTTTCGCCGTCACCACCGCATGGATCAAGACCGAACCGGTGATGGTAGCCCTGATCGGCGCCGCCGCCCTTGGCGACGCCCTGACCCTGCCGATGCTGGCCGCCATCGCCGTGGCCACCACCGGAGTCGTGATCCTCTCGACCAAGCCCGAAACCACCCGCAGCATGCTGCACGACCTTGGCCCCGCCGCGACCGGGCTGCTAGCGGGCCTCTGCTTCGGCCTTTCCGCCATCGGCTTTCGCGGCGGTATCCTGCACCTGCCCGAAGGCAGCTTCCTGATCCGCGCCTCGACCACGCTGCTCCTCAGCCTGACGCTGCAGACCGGCATGCTCCTCCTCTGGCTTGCCGCCTTCAACCGCACCGCCCTTGTCGCCTCGTTCAAGGTCTGGCGCGCCTCGCTCCTCGCAGGCTTCCTAGGCGCCTTCGCCTCGCAATTCTGGTTCATCGGCTTTTCCCTGACCACCGCCGCCAACGTCCGCACCCTTGCCTTGGTCGAGGTCATCATGGCCCTCGCCGTCTCGGCCTTCGTCTTCCGCCAAAAGGTCAGCACCCGGCAGAAACTGGGGATGGGGGTGATCACCCTCGGCGTCGGGCTGCTCTTGTCGGCCCAGAAGTAGGCAGGCATGACGCTTTGCCGGGTCCGCGTCACTGCGATACGCGCTTGAATTCTCTGCTCTGGTCGTCCGTAGGGTGAGTGCCAACCCACCGCACCCGAGCCCCAAGAACCCTTACCATCCGGTTAACGTCCACACCCAACCCCTTGATTTTCCAAGACCCGAAAACCTGTCCACCGTGGACACCTTACACGACCTCCCCCCAGTCCAGCCGGGCCAGCACCGTCTCGGCCCCTGCCAGCACCGCCGCCCGGTGGCCCGCGTCCATGGCGTCCCAGACCCGGTACATCTGCCCCATCCTCGGGTTGCCCTGAAACCGCCCCCGGTGCCGGTCCAGGAAATGCCAGTACAAGAGGTTGAAGGGACAGGCCCTGTCGCCGACCTTCTCCTTCACCCGGTAATGGCAGCCCCCGCAGTGGTCCGACATCCGGTCGATATAGGCCCCGCTGGAGACATAGGGCTTCGATCCCAGCATCCCCCCATCGGCGAACTGGCTCATTCCCAGCGTGTTCGGCACCTCGACCCATTCGAAGGCATCGACATAGACCGACAGATACCACTCATGCACCAATGCAGGGTCCACCCCGGCCAGAAGGGCAAAGTTCCCCGTCACCATCAGCCGCTGGATATGGTGGGCATAGGCCAGGTCCCGGGTCTGCCCGACCGCCGCCCGCAGGCAGGCCATCCGCGTCTCGGCCCCCCAATAGGCCGCAGGCAACCGCCGGGAATGGCCCAGCGCGTTCCGGCCCAGATACTCCGGCCCCGTCAGCGCCCAGATGCCGCGCACATATTCCCGCCAGCCGATCACCTGCCGGATAAACCCCTCCGCCGCCGCGATCGGCACCCTGCCCGCCTTCCACGCCGCCTCCACCGCCCGGCAGACCTCCATCGGCCCCAGAAGCCCAAGGTTCAGATAGGGCGAGATCACCGCATGGCTGAGGAAAGCCTCCCCCTCCAGCATCGCATCCTGCTCCTCGCCGAACCGGGGCAACCGCTCCGCCACGAACTCATGCAGCGCAGCCAAGGCGCCTTTCCGGTCCGTGGCCCAGCGAAACGGCCGCAGCCGCCCGAAATGCGGGAACCGGGCCTCGACCTGCCCCAGCACCTCCTCCACCACCGCATCCGGCGTAAAATCACGCGGCCGCGGGCGCAGCAGGTCGGCCTTCGCCGCCTTCCGGTTGTCGTGGTCGAAATTCCACTGCCCCCCGGCAGGCTGGTCGCCCTCCATCAGCAACCCGGTCTTCCGCCGCATCTCGCGGTAGAACCACTCCATCCGAAGCTGCTTGCGCCCCTTGGCCCAGTCGCGAAACGCGGCTTCGGAACAGAGGAACCGGTCATCCTCCAGCAGCCGCACCGACAGAGGCAGGTCCTCCAACGCCTGCAGCACCCGCCACTCTCCCGGCTTGGTCGCCAGCAGGTCCGTTGCCCCGACCTCTGCCGCGCGCCGCAGGATCTCGCCCGCAAGAGTCTGCCTGTTCTCGGGGTCATCCAGCCGGGAATAGGCGACCCGCCAGCCTGCCGCGCGCAGGGTGACGGCGAACTTGCGCATCGCCGACAGGATCAGGGCGATCTTTTGCGGATGGTGCGGAACGCTGACCCCTTCACCCATCACCTCGGCCATCACCACCACGTCGCGCGCCTTGTCCGCCGCCCGCAGCGCCGCGATATCGGGCGTAAGCTGGTCGCCCAGGACCAGAACCAGCCTCACCACGGCACCGTCTCGCCCTTCCAGTCGAAGAAGCCGCCGCTCGCCTCGGGGCCCAAGGCCTCCAGCACCGCCAACAGGTTCCGCGCCGCTTCTGCCGGAGAGACCGCAGGGTGCCCGGCCCGTTGCGAGGGTGCGAGGGTCGTTTCCACTGTGCCGGGATGCAGGCTCACCAGAACCGATTGCGGATGCGTCCGCCGCGCCTCGATCGCGGCCGTGTGCAAAAGCTGGTTCAACGCCGCCTTTGCCGCCCTGTAGCCGTACCAGCCGCCCAGACCATTGTCGCCAATCGACCCCACCCGCGCCGAAAGCACCGCCAGCCGCGCCACCCGGTCGCGCGGCATCAGCCGCAGCGCATGTTTGATCACCAGCGCGGGACCAATCGCATTCACCGCGAACTGCGCCGCCAAAGCCTTGGCCGACAGCGCCTTGACTGTCTTTTCCGGGCCGATGCCGTCGATGATCAACGCCCCCGTCGCCACCACGATCAGATCGAACGGCCCCTCCAGCCCCCCGATCAGTCGGGCAATGCTGTCCTCATCCGTGATGTCCAACCCATCGTCCCGGCGCGACAGGCCCACAACCTCTCCCCGCGCCGCCGCCGCCGTGGCAATCGCCCCGCCGATCCCGCCCGATGATCCGATGACAAGCGTGCGCATCTGCCACTCCTCTGGTTTGGCGATCAGATAGCGCGGATTTTGCGGGCGGCCACAGCCGACACGAGGCCCCAGCGGGCGGAATCACAGGGCGCGGATGTCAGGCGCGGAATTGGTTGACCAATTCTGAATGACCACAACCAACCCATTGAAATCATTGGGGCGAAAAATCTGCCCTGCGTGGACAGATCAGGCCACGATCTCACGCGGGACGATGAAATCGACGGTCACCCCGGTCCCAAAGGCAACCTGCCCCCAGTCGGCGATATCGAAATCGACGACCAGCGTCGCCCCGGTCGGATAGCGGGCGAAATCGGCGTTGGCGGGGGCGTGGGCCACCAGCCGGGCGGCAAAATCCCCGATGCCAGGATTGTGGCCGATCATCATCACCACCTCTGCCGAGGCATGTTTCAAGACGGCCATCATCACATCCGGCCCGGCATGATAGAGGGCGGGCTTCAGCTCCAGCACCGGCGCACCGGGCAAGGCGGGGGCGATACCCGAGAACGTCTTCCGGGTCCGCACCGCATCCGAACACAGCACTTCTTGCGGGACATAGTCCCGGCTGGCCAGCCACTGCCCCAGATCCGCCGCCGCCGCCTTGCCCCGGTCATTCAGGGGCCGGTCATGGTCGGGCGTCATCGGATCGTCCCACGAAGATTTCGCGTGCCGCGTCAGGATCAACCGCTTCATTTGTGAAATTGCCCCATGTGATAGGCCGACTGTTCAGGCAGTCTTGCATAGGTCTGCGACACCGGGCAAGCGCGGCGAACCCGGCAACCGCCCATCATGCAATCTTTCCCGTCGGGCCCGTCCAGAAACCGATGGCAGGCAGGCACGTCATAGCCTTCTCCGGTCAATGCCCCGGCGGGACAGGCGGTCAGGCAAGGGGCGGAGCAGATGTCACATGGGCGGGTCGCGGGGGGCGGCACCGGGACCACGTCTTTCAACGCCAAGGCCCCGCGAAAGCTGACCATCAGGCCCTGATCCGCCTGCACCAGCAGCTTGACAGGGCTGTCCCAGACACGGCCACTCCGCAGGGCCCATTGGTAGAACGGGTGATACGGCGGCCCGCCAAAGGGGAACAACGCCTTCGCCCCCAGATCGCAGGCAATCCGCCCGATCACCCGGCGCGACCAACGATCCACGGGGTCGGGGGTACCGTCCCATTCGGGCGAGGCTTTCAGATGCGGCCAGAACCCCGGCTCACGCGGTCCCAGCATCAGTAGGGTCCGCGTCCCCTTGGGAAAACCTGCCTCACTTTCGGCCACGGCAAACCCGCCCAGCACCTCAAGCTGCTCGGCAGCCAGTGCCGCATCTAGCGCCGGAAGGGTAACCACAGCGCCCATCCCAGCCGCGTCGGTCTGTTGTCCTGCCATTCCAGCCCCACGGTCATGCCGTCCTGTCCTGCTTTCGGTTCTGCCACATAGGTCCGGAAAATCCGGTCCCAAAGCGACAGGGCAAAGCCGTAATTGCTGTCATGCTCGGCACGATGGATGGAATGATGCACGCGGTGCATGTCCGGAGTCACCAGCACCAACCGGACCGCCCGATCCAGCCAGGACGGAAGCGCCAGATTGGAATGGTTGAACAGGGCCGTCCCGCTCAGCAGGATTTCAAACACCAGCACCGCCAGCGCCGAAGGCCCCAGCAGATAGACCAGCACGATCTTCAACAGCATCGAGGCCAGGATTTCCACCGGATGAAAGCGGAAGCCGGTGGTCACATCCATGTCGCGGTCGGCATGGTGGACCCGGTGGAACCGCCAGAAGACGGGCACCTTGTGGGTGATCAGATGCTGCGCCCAGATCGCGAAATCCAGCGCCAGCACCGTCAGACCCAGTTCCACCCACCCTGGCCAGCCGACCCGGTTCAACAGCCCCCAACCCATCGCTTCCGCGTCCAGCGCCGCGCCGATCGCAAGCAGCGGCAAAAGGATTGCCAGCCCCCGCAAGGCCAGCGTGTTCAGCACCGTCATCGCCAGATTGGTCGCCCAGCGCCGCGCCTGCGGCTGGCTGCGGGGCCGTCGTGGGGCCCATGCCTCAAGTGCTGCGAACAGGGCGAAGAGGGTCAGGAAAGTGCCAAGCCGCCAGATCAGTTCATTCGGCATCGCGCATCCTTTCCCCCGATTCGCCGGAACAGGTTAACGCATCCCGCGTCTTCCAAAATGGAAGACGAAAGGAAGACGTTTTCAAGACGGAAGGAAGACGCGGAAAACGCAACGGTTTCCGTCGGTTAACCCCCAGAACGCCAATCAGCGCCGGACGTGGGGCTTGATCCGCGGTTCGGTGCTTCGGATCTGGCTCCCGGCGCCGTGGTCGGTGAACAGTTCCAACAGGCAGGCGTTCGGCACCTTGCCATCCAGAATGGTCACCGCCCGCGTTCCCTGATCAATCGCCATCAGCGCGGTTTCGGTCTTGGGGATCATGCCGCCCGAGATCACGCCATCCTTTGTCATCTGGCGAATCTCCTCCGGGGTGATGTTGGTCATCACCTCACCGGCGGCATTCTTGACCCCCGGCACATCGGTCAGCAAAAGCAAGCGGTCCGCCTGCAGGGCACCGGCAATCGCGCCCGCCGCCGTATCGCCATTCACGTTGAAAGTTTCGTTATCTTTCATGCCTGTAGCGACCGGGGCCACCACAGGAATGATCCCGGCATTGTACAGATCGCGCAGCACCTGCACGTTCATTTCCACCGGGCGACCGACAAAGCCAAGCTCGGGGTCGTCAGCCTCACAGACCATCAGATCGTCGTCCTTGCCGGAAATCCCGACAGCCCGGCCCCCCGCATCCATGATCGCCTGCACGATCCGCTTGTTGACAAGGCCCGACAGGATCATCTCGACGACCTGCACGGTTGCCTTGTCGGTGACCCGCTTGCCGCGCACGAATTCGGACTTGATCCCCAGCTTGTTCAGCATGTCGTTGATCATCGGCCCGCCGCCGTGGACCACAACGGGGTGTACCCCGACCTGCTTCATCAACACGATGTCGCGGGCGAACTCTGCCATCGCCGCATCATCGCCCATCGCGTTGCCGCCGAACTTGACCACGACAACTGCGCCTTCAAACCGCTGCAGATACGGTAGCGCCTCGGACAGCATCTTGGCGGTGGTGATGGCGTCGGACATGGTCAGGGTCTGCTGTTTCATGGGGGCCTCCGGTCTTATCGCCGCATAGGACTTTTCCGCCCCCCCGCCAAGCCATAATGGGCAAGCCTTGCCTTCCATGCTGGCAGGCGTAGCTTGGCGGGAAAGGAGACCAAGATGTCCGAGCAGAAAACTCTTGTCCTGACCGGCGCCAGCCGGGGTATCGGCCACGCGACCGTCAAGCGGTTCGGTGCCGAGGGGTGGCGGGTTCTGACCTGCTCACGCCAGCCCTTCGACCCGCGCTGCCCTTGGCCGGGGGGTGAGGCGAACCATATCGAGATTGACCTTGCCGATCCGAACAAGACGATTGCGGCCATCGAGACGATCAAGGCCAAGGTCGGCGGCAAGATCCATGCTCTTGTAAACAATGCCGGAATCAGTCCAAAAGGACCGGGTGGAGCGCGGCTGAACACGTTGGAGACCGACCTGCGGACCTGGGGCCATGTGTTCCACGTCAACTTCTTCTCCAGCGTGATTCTGGCGCGGGGGTTGAAAGATGAACTGACGGCGGCGAAGGGCTCGATTGTGAATGTCACCTCGATTGCCGGGTCGCGGGTGCATCCGTTTGCAGGGGCGGCCTATGCCACGTCAAAGGCGGCGCTTGCGGCATTGACGCGGGAAATGGCGCATGATTTCGGGCCCTTGGGCGTGCGGGTGAATGCGATTGCGCCGGGAGAGGTGGAGACCGCGATCCTGTCGCCCGGCACCGACAAGATCGTGGAAAAACTGCCGATGCAGCGGCTGGGTCAGCCGAAGGAAGTGGCGGACGTGATCTGGTTCCTGTGTTCGGACCAGTCCAGTTACATCTCGGGTGCCGAGATCGAGGTGAACGGCGCGCAGCACGTCTGACGGGGCGCTCATCGCTTGCTTTGCAGCGTTCTTCGCTGAACCAGCGACAAGCTCTGCAAAGCGAGCGAGGAGCGGCCCTTTGCCCTTCGTCCGTGCCTCTGGCATAAGGGCGCATCCTGAAAGGGTTGCCCATGCTTGACGACGCTGACGACGACATCCATCCCCTGTTTCATGGCGCGCCGAAGGGGCTGGAGTTCCGCAAGCTTAGGAAACGCCTTGTGCAGGACGTCCGCGACGCGATTGAAACCTATGGCATGGCCAAACCGGGCGACCGCTGGTTGGTGTGTCTGTCGGGCGGCAAGGACAGCTATACGCTTCTGGCCATCCTGCATGAGCTGAAATGGCGCGGGTTGTTACCGGTGGACCTTCTGGCCTGCAATCTTGATCAGGGCCAGCCCGGTTTCCCCGCGACCGTGCTGCCGGATTTTCTGACCCGGATGGGCGTGCCGCACCGGATCGAATACCGCGACACCTATTCCATCGTGATCGACAAGACCAAGCCCGGCGGCACGATGTGTGCCGTCTGTTCGCGGCTAAGGCGCGGGAATCTTTACCGGATCGCGCGGGAAGAGGGTTGCTCGACCGTCGTTCTGGGCCATCACCGCGATGATATTCTTGAGACTTTCTTCATGAACCTGTTCCACGGTGGCCGCCTTGCCAGCATGCCGCCGCGCCTGTTGAACGAAGAGGGCGATCTATTTCTGGCCCGTCCACTGGCCTTTGTCGCCGAGGCGGATTGCGACCGTTTTGCCCAGGCGATGAACTATCCGATCATTCCTTGCGACCTTTGCGGCAGTCAGGAAGGCCTGCAGCGTGCGCAGGTCAAGAAGCTGCTGGATGACTGGGAAGCCCGCACGCCGGGGCGACGGCAGGTGATGTTCCGGTCGTTGATGAATGTGCGCCCCTCGCATCTGGCGGACCCGGAGCTTTTTGATTTTGCCGGCCTTGTGACCGCCGCGACAACCGCCTTGGCTGATAGCGAAAATTCTTCGCAACTTTCGGCTGAGCGTTAACGAACTAATCAGGAACATTCCCCTAGGTTGACCCCGTCCAAGGGCCATTGGCCCGTTATGCGCGGGGTATCGGGATGCTGCCTGGTTCGATGCGGTCCACTGTCCTTTTACGGCATTCCGGCCTTGCCGGTTTCCTGTCGGCGCTTGCCCTAGCGGTCTACTGGTTTCTGGGGGACCTGGCGCTTCTGGCCCTTGCGGTCGGGCTTCCGGTGCTGGTGCTGGTTGCTGTGTGGTCTTGGCCCTGGCCGGGCAGCAAGGCCGCTTCGGATCAGGTGATCGACCGGCTTGAGGCTGCGTTGCATGATCGCAGCGAAGGCCCGCGCCAGACCGGGTGCTTTGTCGTCCAGTTCGATGACCCCTCCCGGATTTGTGATCGCCATGGCCGAACCCTGCAGTCCGAGGTTCTTGCCGCCTGCATCGGGCGCATCCGGGGGGCCATGCGACCGGGCGACAGGCTTTTCCCGTTGGAAGACGGCAGTCTTGTGGTGGTTCTGGCCCCGTCGCAGCGGCTTGACCTTGAAGGCATGGTGCGGATTGCGGGCCGGATGCAGCTGGTCGTGCAACAGCCGATGGTCGTTGGCGATATCTCGGTTCAGCTTTCGTGCTGCATCGGCTTTTGCCACGCCCGCCAGATCAATGCCGAAACCGGACGTGCCCTGCTTGAGGCGGCCCAGATCGCCGCAGATGAGGCGATGCGTCACCGGCCCGGGGCGATTCGGGCCTATACCGACGACCTTGCCCTGATCCGAGCAACACGCGACAGGCTGCGGTCGGGCTTTGCCGAAGCGATTGATGCCGGTCAGATACGGGCGCATTTCCAGCCACAGGTTTCCACCGACAGCGGCGAGGTTTCGGGAATGGAGGCGCTTGCGCGCTGGCACCACCCCGACCGCGGCGTGCTGGCCCCCGGCGATTTCCTGCCCGCCTTGGAAGGCACCGACCTGATGGAACTTCTTGGCCGTGAGATGCTGAACCAGTCGCTTTCGGCCCTTGCCGAGTGGAACCGTGCCGGGCTTGCCGTGCCAGCAGTGTCGGTCAACCTTTCGCCGCAAGACCTGCGCGATCCGCAGCTGCCTGACCGGCTGGCCTGGGCTCTGGACGCACATGGCCTGCCGCCGGGACGATTGACGATAGAGGTGCTGGAATCGGTGGTGGCCGGGGTCGATGACGATATCATCCGTCGCAACCTTGACCGGATCGCCCTGATGGGCTGCGGTGTCGATCTGGATGATTTCGGCACCGGCAACGCGTCGATCACCTCGATCCGGCAATTCTCGCTGCAACGGTTGAAGATCGACCGCAGCTTCGTGCGCGGGGTCGATTATATCCGCGACCAGCAGAAACTGGTGACGGCGATCTTGGCGCTGGCCGAACAGCTTGGCCTGGAATCGCTGGCCGAAGGGGTCGAGACGCAGGCCGAACACGCCATGCTGGCGCAGCTTGGCTGCGGGCATGTGCAGGGCTATGTGATTTCCAAACCCCTGCCGCCGGAAGAGGTTGCCAGTTGGCTGCGCCAGCACCGGGAAAGACTGCCGCGGGCGCTGCGCATTGAAATGCGCGCCCGGTAAGGGCCGGAAATGTGGGGCGAGGTTGCCCTGTTGGCGGCGCTGCGGGCTCCAAGTCTGTGCCTTGCTACTATGGCGCAAGTCCGACGCCTGGGCCGGCCTACACCGTGGGATCCCGCCGATCCCCACGGCATGGCCTTGCAGGCGACAGGTGATCCGACCTTGCCGGGCCGCACCACCCTGACCCTGCCGGGCCACACCACCCTGACCAAACCCCAAGGGCCGCAGTTGTGGAATGCCCGCCAAACACTCTGAATCGTCCCGACACATGGGTCTGAATCGGGCGAAAGCGCTTGACCTTTGCCCTGCCCTGTCGTTGAAGCACCGCTGATCCTGATGTTCGGAACGGTGGCTGACGCATGGAAGAGCAGAACAACAAGAACCTGATCCTCGCGATGGTTCTTAGCGCGCTGGTGATGCTGGTCTGGATGGTGTTCTTCCCGCCGCCGGAGCCCGCAGTCGAGGTGGCTGATCCCGCCGCCACCGTGACCGAGCCGACCGCCGTCCCGTCAACCGACACGACGGCCGCCACAGCGGAAAGCGACGCGGGTGCCGAAGCGCCGCGTCTGGTGATCGACACGCCGCGCCTGACCGGCTCGATCTCGCTTGTTGGCGCGCGGATCGACGATCTTTCGCTGCGCACCTACCGCGAGACGATCGACCCGGCTTCGCCCGAAGTCCGCCTTCTGTCACCCACTGGCGAAATCGACCCCTATTACGCCATTGTCGGCTGGGCCCCGGGTGCCGAGACCGCAGCGGGCGATCTGCCGGACGCCAAGACCCTTTGGACGGCAACCTCACCGGGACCTCTGGCTCCCGGCAAGCCGGTCATCCTGACCTGGAACAACGGCAAGGGGCTGGAGTTTACCCGCGAAATTGCGGTGGACGACAAATACCTTTTCACCGTGACCGACACGGTCGGGAATACCGGAACGGCCTCTGCCGCGATGTACCCCTATGGCATCATCGCCCGGCACGGCCTGCCGCCGATGCAGTCGATCTTTGTCGTGCATGAAGGCATGGTCCGGTCGACTGACGGCACGCTGGAAGAGGTTCGCTACAAGGATATCGTCGACCTTGACCTTGACCCCGCCGAACGCGCCGCCTCTGAAACCATCCAGGCCGAGGCTGAGGGTTGGATCGGCTTTACCGACCACTACTGGATGACCGTGCTGGTTCCCGAACAGGGCAAAACCTTCACCCAAGTCACCAAGCATATCGCGGAAAGCGACAAGTATCAGGCCGAGATCCGCCAGCCGGTGCTGACCGTCGCGCCCGGTGCCGAGGTGAAGAACAGCATTCGCCTTTTTGCCGGGGCCAAGGAATGGGAAACGATCAGCGCCTATCAAGAAGAAGCCGGGATTCCGAACTTCATCGAATCGATCGATTGGGGCTGGTTCTATTTCCTGACCAAGCCGATCTTCAAGCTGTTGCACTTCCTGCACGGGCTGATCGGCAACATGGGTCTGGCGATCATCGCGCTGACCTTCTTCCTGAAGCTTCTGGTGCTGCCGCTGGCCTACAAGTCCTATGTCTCGATGGCGCGGATGAAGGAATTGCAGCCGGAACTTGAGGCGCTGAAGGAACGCGCGGGTGAGGACAAGCAGAAGCTGCAGCGCGAGATGATGCAGCTTTACAAGGACAAGAAGGTCAATCCGGCGGCGGGCTGTCTGCCGATCCTGTTCCAGATCCCGATCTTCTTCAGCCTTTACAAGGTGATCTACGTCACCATCGAACTGCGGCAGGCCCCGTTCTTTGGGTATTTCCGCGACCTTTCGGCACCGGACCCCAGTTCGATCATGAACCTTTTCGGGCTGTTGCCCTGGGCGGGGCCTGAACCGCATTCGTTGATGGCAACGATCTTCCTTGGCATCCTGCCGCTGATCCTTGGCATCTCGATGTGGCTGCAGCAGAAGCTTAACCCGGCACCCACCGATCAGGTTCAGGCCTCGATCTTCGCGTGGATGCCTTGGGTCTTCATGTTCATGATGGGTGGTTTTGCCAGCGGCCTGATCGTCTACTGGATCACCAACAACACGATCACCTTTACCCAGCAGTACCTGATCATGTGGAGCCACGGGAAACGGCCCGACATCTTTGGCAACATCAGATCGGCCAAGGCGGCAAAGGTTGCGGCCAAAGTGGCAGTGCCCGCGAACAAGACGACGCCGCCAACGGGCAAGGCCAGGAAGAAATGAACCGGCTGACCCAGGTCACACGGTATCCGATCAAGGCACACGGACGCGAGGATCTTGCGTCCGTTTTCCTTTCGCCGGACGCCTGCCTGCCCTGGGACCGGCACTGGGCCGTGGCGCATGAGGCAGCAAAGCTGAATGACGGCTGGAGCCCCTGCATGAATTTCGCGCGGGCGGCCAAGGCCCCGGCGCTGATGGCGATTTCGTCGCGGCTGGATGAGGCGACCGGCGAGGTCACGCTGATGCATCCCGGTCGCGGGAGCCTGACGTTTCGCCCCGATGATGCGGCGGACCTGCCCCGGTTTCTGGATTGGGTCGGGCCGCTGAACTCGGCGGATCGGGCCCGCCCGGTGCGGATCGTCAGCGCGGGGCGGGGCATGACCGACAGTGACTTTCCATCGGTTTCGATCCTGTCCGAAACATCGTTGCAGGCCCTGTCGGACAGCATGGGTGTGGCGCTGTCGCCCGACCGGTTCCGGGGCAACCTGTGGATCGCCGGGGCCAAGCCATTTGCCGAGTTTGACTGGATCGGTCGCGACATCCGGGTCGGCGGCGCGGTACTGCGGATCGAGGAACGGATCGGGCGTTGCACGGCGACCATGGCCAACCCGAAGACGGGCGAGCGGGATGCCGACACGCTGCAGGGTCTGGCGCGGGCATTTGGGCATCAGGACTTTGGTGTCTATGCCAGGGTGATCGAGGGCGGTCAGGTCGCCGTCGGGGATGGGTGGTCTTTGACATGAAGATGGAATTCACACTGGCGCCGGAACCCGAGGACGAGGCTCGTGAAGCCGGCCGCCTGCTGTTTGCCGGGCCGGTCGATTTTGTGAAAGGTGTCGTGGCGATGCCCGGACTGCCCCCTGCCGACCGGATTGAGGTCTGCTTTGCCGGGCGGTCGAATGTTGGCAAGTCCAGCCTGATCAACGCGCTGACCGGGCGGAAATCGCTGGCTCGGGCTTCGAACACGCCGGGTCGGACGCAAGAGATCAACTATTTCGCGCTGGGGGACAGCCGCTATATGGTCGACCTGCCGGGCTATGGCTATGCCGAGGCGCCGGTGGCCATCGTGGCGAAGTGGCAGGCCCTGCTGAAGCAGTACCTGGCTGGACGCCAAACCCTGCGCCGCGCCTTCGTTCTGGTCGACGCGCGCCACGGGATCAAGGCGGTGGATGACGAGATCCTGACGCTGCTTGACCGGTCCGCCGTGACCTTTCAGGCGGTGCTGACCAAGGTCGACAAGATCAACCGGGTCGAACGCGAAGCAGTGATCGCACAGGTGAAGGGCGCGCTGGCCAAGCATCCGGCGGCCTACCCCGAGATCGTGGTCACCAGTTCGGAAAAGGGCGAAGGGATCGAGACCTTGCGCGCCTTGATCGCAACGCTGGCCTAGGCCAAAATCCTTCGAAGGACTTTGCAAATCTTTTCGAAAAGATTTGGACCTGCGGTCAGCGGCTTTGGTCGTGGTCGGGGTCAGCACCCGGCACCGGATCATAGCCAGAGCCGCCCCAGGGATGGCAGCGGCAGATGCGGTGCAGGGTCAGATAGCCACCCTTGATCCCGCCGTGGCGTTCCAGCGCCTCAAGCGCATAGGCGGAACAGGTGGGCTGATAGCGGCAGCCATGTCCGACCCAGGGCGACAGCACCAGCCGATAGGTCTGCACCGGCAGGGCAAACAGACGCGCCAGCGGGGTCATGTCCGCAACCGATGGACCGAACGCAGCGCCTCGGCCAGATCGGCCTGAAGATCGGCATAGCTGCGGGTGACGGTTTCATTGGGGCGGGCGACCAGCACATAGTCCCAACCGGGACGGGCGACGGGATGCAGAACCTCACGCGCAAGGGCGCGCAAGCGGCGCTTGGCGCGGTTGCGCAGGACTGCGTTGCCGATCTTTTTCGAGGCGGTAAACCCGATCCGAACCTGGGATGAGCCATCGGCCCGGTCGCGCGCCTGCAACAACAAGCCACCAACCCCCTGCCGCCGGGCGGAAGCTGCCTTCAGGAAATCGGCACGCTTGGCCAGCACGCAAAACGAAACCGCCGGGAGCGCGGGCGGTTCGGCACTGCTGCCTTGGCCCTGGCTTTCCGGCGGTGTCATATCGTCACCTCATCTTCCCCAACAGGGGAAAGGATCAGGCCGTCAGCTTGTGACGTCCCTTGGCCCGGCGCGCAGCCAGAACAAGGCGGCCGTTCTTGGTGGCCATACGGGCACGGAAGCCGTGCCGACGCTTGCGAACCAGGTTCGACGGTTGAAAGGTGCGCTTCATCGCGGCTCTCCATCAGGCGTCTCGAACCGATAAGGATTCGAGGGGTCATTCTTGAAGCCCGGTCTTTACGGGTGCTTCACGCCCAAGTCAACGCGGGCCGAGCGTTTTTCCTGCAACATTTCCCCATGCCACGCCGGCAAATGTTTCAGCGTGCTCGCAGAAGCCCCTAACATGATCAATGCGGCGTGAAGAGGCCAGTCAATACCCTGTCCAAGGTCCGCTTCCTGCGTCATGATCAGCCCCTATGCAAGGCAAGCCCGCACAGTCAGACGTCGATCCCGCCCCTGCGCCGGGCGCAGAACGTACATGGCTTCGCCGTCTGCCGATTCTGGCGATTCTGTCGACAGCGGTTCTTGGCGCGGTTCTGTTGCGCGATCAGCTTGATTTCGATGCGCTGGCCCGGCACCAGGCCGATCTGCTTGGCTTTCGCGATGCGCATTACCTTGTGACCGTGCTGGGGTTCATCCTGGTCTATGTGGCGATCGTCGGGCTAAGCCTTCCGGGCGCGACGGTGGCCACTTTGGCAGGCGGATATCTGTTCGGGGTCTTTCCCGGCGTCTTTTACAACGTGGCCAGTGCCGGAACCGGGGCGATTGTGGTGTTCATGGCGGCCAGGGCCGGGTTTGGAACGGCGCTTTCGGACCGGATGGCCAAGGGGGGTGGCGCCGTGGCGCGGCTGCGGGCGGGGCTTGTCAGAAATGAATGGTCGGTCCTGTTCCTGATGCGTTTGTTGCCGGTAATTCCCTTCTTTCTGGCGAACCTTTTGCCCGCGGCGATTGGCACCAGCCTTTGGCGGTTTGCCGTGACGACATTCTTGGGAATTTTTCCGGCCACCTTGGTCTTTACCGCTGTCGGTGCCGGTCTGGGTGAGGTCTTCGCCCGGGGCGAGCGCCCGGACTTTGGTCTTTTGCTTGAACCGCAGATCATGATCCCGATCCTTGGGCTTGCGCTGATTGCCGCTTTGCCGATGGTTCTGAAAGCCGTTCGGAAAGAGGCGTGACATGATCCAGACCGATATCTGCGTGATCGGGGCCGGGTCCGGGGGCCTGTCAGTTGCCGCCGGGGCCGTCCAGATGGGCGCGCGGGTCGTGCTGATCGAAGCGGGCGAGATGGGGGGCGATTGCCTGAACACGGGCTGCGTTCCGTCGAAGGCGCTGATCGCTGCTGCCAAGGCCGCCGAGGCGCAGCGGCGGGGGTTTGCCGGGATCGCCTCGGTTGAGCCGAAGATCGACTACGCCGCCGTCAAGGATCACGTCGCCGCCGTCATCGCCGAAATCGCCCCGGTCGACAGCCAAGAACGGTTCGAGGGGCTGGGGTGCACGGTGATCCGGGCCTTTGCACGCTTCACTTCGCCGCGTGAGGTAGAGGCCGGGGGGCAGGTGATCCGCGCGCGGCGGTTCGTGATCGCCACCGGATCGCGCCCCTTTGTGCCGCAGATCATGGGGGTGGAGACAACGCCGTTCTTGACCAACGAGACGATCTTTACCCTTCGGCAGCGCCCGGATCATCTGCTGGTCATCGGCGGCGGGCCGATTGGTATGGAACTGGCGCAGGCGCATCGACGGCTTGGGTCCGAGGTCACGGTGATCGAAGCTGGTCGTGCCCTAGGCCGCGAAGACCCCGATCTTGCCGCCCTTTTGGTCGGGCACCTGCAATCCGAAGGCATCCGCATTCTGGAAGGACAGCCCGTGGTGCGTCTGACCGGGACAGAAGGCGCGGTCGAGGTGACGCTGGGCGATGGAACGCTGGTGAAAGGGACGCATCTTCTGATGGCGGTGGGCCGCAAGGTCTCGCTGGAAGGGATGGGGCTGGACAAGGCTGGGGTGGCATTCACGGCGAAGGGTGTCACGGTCAATGACCGGCTGCGCAGCACGAACCGGCGGGTCTATGCCGTGGGCGATGCTGCGGGCGGCTTGCAGTTCACCCATGTCGCGGGCTGGCATGCGGGGATCATCATCCGGCAGGCGGTGCTGGGCCTTCCGGCCCGCGCGCGCAGCGACGCCATTCCCCGCGTGACTTATACCGAACCGGAACTGGCCCATGTGGGGCTTGGCGAAGTTGAGGCTCGGGCAAGGCATGGTGCCGCCCTGAGCGTGCATGGAATCGATTTTGCGCATAACGACCGGGCCCAGGCCGAGGGCAAGACCAAGGGAATGATCAAGCTGATGGTGGTCAAGGGCCGCCCGGTGGGTGTTTCAATCCTTGGCCCGCAGGCAGGAGAGTTGATCGGCTTATGGTCGCTGGCGATTTCCGCCCGGTTGAAGCTTTCCGCGATTGCAGGGACCGTGCTGCCCTATCCGACGCTGGGCGAGATTTCGAAACGCGCAGCGGGTGCCTATTTTTCCCCGAAACTCTTTGCTAGTCCTGTGCTGAAGCGGGTTGTTCGGCTGGTACAGCGCCTGATCCCGTGATCGGGCCATGAAAGGGTTTTCCGGGTGATGCGGCGGGGCTTTCTGAATACGCTTTCCGGCCGGTTCCTGATCCTGACCGTCGTCTTCGTGATGCTGGCCGAAATCCTGATCTTTGTGCCGTCCATCGCGCGGTTCCGGGCCGATTTCATGCTGACGCGGCTGAAGCAGGCGCAGATCGCGGCGCTGACCCAGCTTGCCACCGAAGACATGATCATGCCCGAGCTGGAGGCCGAGCTTCTGAAGAACGCCGAGGTGTTCAACGTCGTCCTGCGCCGAAATGAAGTGCGGCAGTTGGTCCTGTCGTCGCCGCTGCCCGATGCCATTCACGAAACCTATGACCTGCGCATGGCCGGCCCGTGGGAGCTGATCCGCGACGCCTTTTCCTGCCTGCTTGATTCGCAGAACCGGATCATCCGGGTGATCGGCTATCCGGTGCAGGATGCGGGCACCCTGATCGAAGTCACGATGGAGACCCGACCGCTTCGCGATGCGATGGTCGATTACGGGCTGCGAATCCTGCTGTTGTCGGCGCTGATTTCGGCGGTGACGGCGTTCCTTCTGTTCCTTGCGGTGCGCCGCCTGCTGGTCTTGCCGATTCGCCGGGTCGTTCGCCACATGCAGACCTATGCCGAAGCGCCAGAGGATGCGCGCCGGGTGATCGAGCCCAATGCCGATGTGGTCGAACTGCGGCTGGCCGAGGATGCGTTGAAATCGATGCAGACCCAATTGACCGGCGCCCTGCGGCAGAAAGAGCGGCTGGCACAGCTTGGCGGGGCAGTGGCGAAGATCAGTCACGATCTGCGCAACATCCTGACCTCAGCCCAGCTTTTTGCCGACCGGATCGAGGCCAGCGCCGACCCTGCCGTGTCAAGGACGGTGCCAAAGCTGGTGAACTCGATCAGTCGGGCGGTCAGCCTGTGCGAGGCGACGCTGGCCTTCGGCAAGGCCGAGGAGCCCCCGCCGCAACTTCGCCGCCTGAACCTTGCCAATCTGGCCAGCGAAGTCGCCGAAAGCGAAGGCATCGGGGCCGAAACGCCGATCACCTGCCTGATCGACATCCCGCCGGGGCTGACCGTTCGCGCAGATGGGGAACAGCTTTACCGGATCCTGTCGAACCTGGTGCGGAACGCGCGACAGGCCATCGAGGCGACCGGAGCGGGCGGCACTATCGAACTGTCCGCTGGCGAGGAGGATCGCGACTGGTGGATCCGGGTTGGCGACACCGGCCCCGGCCTGCCGCCCAAAGCGCGCGAGAACCTGTTTGCCGCGTTTCAGGGCGGGGCGCGCAAGGGCGGAACCGGCCTTGGCCTGACCATCGCCGCCGAACTTGTGCGCGGCCATGGCGGCAGGCTTGATCTGGTGCGCAGCGATGCGGATGGGACCGAGTTCGTCCTGCATTTGCCAAAGGATATTGCCCAGCCCGACGGGTGATTTGCCCCTTGCATTGCCCCGCGCGCAAGGTTACATCGCCGGTCATTGCGGACCCGTAGCTCAGCTGGATAGAGCATCAGACTACGAATCTGAGGGTCGGGCGTTCGAATCGCTCCGGGTCCGCCACGAAATTCAAGGGCTTAGGCATATTTGCCTGGGCCCTTTGCTTTTGTGGGCTACGGCAAGCGACAGTTTCGTGGACAAAAGCCAGCTGGAGGGCCGCAGATCGGATCACGGGCTTATCCATGGACAAGGTCGCTGCGCGAGGCAGGCGGGCATCAGGACCAGACACCGATGCCATCAGATCGCTTTGGTCCGGTCCTCAAAAAGTTTGATGGGGCCGAGATCTTCACAATCCGGGCGAGTCGGATACCGATTCTTCTTCGTCAGCTGTGGCGAAGGCTCCGGTGCCGTTGGCGATCATTCCTTTAGAAGATCGCTGCAAGAATAGAGCGCTGATCTTGTGGGCCTGCGCAAACACCAGTCCCCGCTCTTCCCCCATGACCATCAGTGCCGTGGCCATTGCGTCCGCCAACATGCAGGCGGGGGACAGTACACTGACCGACGCCGGTGCCGCCACCAATGGCGCGCCGCGCCGCGGGTCCATCGTGTGGGACAGGCGCGTTTTGCCAACCGTGACAAAGTGGCGATAGTCGCCTGACGTGGCGACGGCCATATCTTCAAGCGCCAAGAGGGAATGCCGGGCGACGGCCTCCGCGTCGGGCGCTTCGACCGCGACGGACCAGGGCCGACCGTCCAGCCGATGGCCCGTGGCCCGCACTTCGCCGTCTATCGTGCAAAGCGTCGAGCCAAGTCCCAGCTGTTTCGCGGTTTCGGCCAGGCGGTCCACACCATAGCCCTTGGCGATGCCGGACAGGTCCAGCGAAAGGGCAGCGGATTTGCGGGCCCGTTTGTTGGCGATGTCCAGTTCCAGCGCGTCGGTCGCCGGAACCCGCCTTTCGGCACTTGCCGCCTTGATCGCGTCGAGGCTGATGCCGTCCGGCCCGAAGCCCCAGGCGCGGACGGCGTTGCCAATGTTCATCTCGAACGCGCCGTCGGTCTGGCGGCTGATCGCAAGGCCCGCCGACAGCACAGTCAAAAGGTCGTCGGGCAGCGTGACCCAGGCGTCCAGCGGGGCCGTATTCAGGCGCATCAGGTCGCTGTCGGGCTTCCATGTCGACATCTGGGCATCGACCTGATCGACGACGGCCTGAAGGCGGGACTTCCGATCGGCATCGACGGACGGATCGTCGATCAGAACCGACCAGCGGGTGCCCATCGTCGGGCCCTCCAGGCGGATCGCGGTGTCAGTAGACGTCTTCGGCATAGCGCCCTCCTGCCCGCAGGCTGGCGGGGGACAGGCCAAGCGGATGCAGGATATCCGTCATCGCGTCGCGCACGCCCTTTGCCATCTCGCGTCCGCCACAGACCATGATCCGCGCCCCTTGGGCCATCAGGCGGCGGATCGCCTCGGCATCCTCACGCAGGACATCCTGCACATAGTGCCGTCGCCCCATGCGGGAAAACGCAGTGCGCAGGCTGGTCAGCCGCTTGTCGGCCTGCCAGGTGGCCAGGTCCTCGGCGTAAAGATAGTCCGCCTGCGGATGCCGCGCGCCGAACCACAGGTGCATCGGCCGGTGTCCCCGGTTAGCACGCAGAAACCCGACCAGCGGCCCGATCCCGGTGCCTGCGCCGATCAGGATCAGCGGTGCTTTCGAGGTGTCAGGCTGGAAGCCGGGGTTCGGGCGCAGAAAGGCCTGCACCGTGTCCCCCGGCCGGAGGGCCAGAAGCTGACCGGAACAAAGGCCGCCCGGATGCTTGCGCACGACGATTTCGACAAAGCCATCCGACTGAGCAGATGCCAGCGAATACAGCCGCGCCACCGTGCTGCCCTCTGGCACGATGCCAAGAAGGTCGCCCGCTGAAAACCGCCCGATCCCGCGCCCGGTCAGGCGTTGCCAGAGCGGGGTCTGCGGCAGGGCAAAGCGCAGAATCGAGGTGGGGGCCTGGACGCTGTCGCCATAGTCCTTGCGGGACAGAAGGCGCAGGGCGGTGCTTTGCGGCGCTTCGGGTTGGTGGGTGATGTCCAAGGGCAAACCGATCAGGTCGCCAAAGGCGCGGGACCAGCGGGCAAAGGCCTGCGGTGATTGCCGGTCGATCCGGTCCAGCGCCATCGGCAACGCCCAGCCCGCAGTCCGCGCGGCGGTTTCCACCGCTTCGGCATAGGCACAGAAGGCGGGGAAATTGCGGTCGCCAAAGCCCAGCACCACCAGCGGCACCCCGGTCAGGGGGGCGGCCTTGGCGATCCGCTCCAGCGCACCCCTGGCCGAGGTCGGCGCATCGCCATTGCCCCAGGTCGCGGTCATGACGACGATCTGCTTGGCATGGGCGTAGGTCTGCGGCGCGAAGCTGGAGAGGGCTGCAAGATGCACGCCTTGCCCGTGTCCCTGCATCGCGCGGGCCAGGGCTGCGGCAAAGCCCCAGGTGGTGCCGCCCTCGCTGCCGACAAGGATCACCGTCTCGGCCATCGAAGCCGCCGCCATTCCGTGCAGGCGCGGGCGGCTTTGGCGGTTACGCCACCAGATCAGCCCGCCAGTCACCGACAGCACCGGCACGGTCAGCGCGGCGAGACCAAGGAGCAACCCCCAAAGCGCAGCGCCATCCCCCGTGTGGAGGAGGTAGATCCATTCCCCGACCGTCGTCCACGGCCCCGGCGACTGCCATGCCAGCATCTCTCCGGTGCCCTGATCGATGTAGCCGGTGCCTGCGCCCGTGGTCAGGGTGAAGACATCGGTTGCGTCCCCGGCGTAGGGAAAGGTCAGGTCACGCAGGTCGGCCATCGGCGTCTGCTGCAACGCGGTCATCGCGGCGGGGGACAGGCCCACCTCGCCGCTGACCGTCTGGGGCAGGGCAGGGTTCGCCTCATCCGACGGCAGAAGGTCGAAGGTCGAGGCCGTCATCCACAGTGCCGTCACCGCGGAAAGGCCAAGGCCGACGACGGCAACCCGTGCCAGTTCGGCGTGCCAGCGTCCGGCCAAAGGCCCCTTGATCGGCGCGAACCAGCGTTGCCAGCCGCCTTGACGGCGCGCAACCAGCAGCGCTCCGGACAGCGCCAGCACCAGCATCGCCACGGCCCCCACCGCCGACCCGTAACGCCCCGCGTCACCCAACAGAAGCGAGCGGTGGAAATCGGTCAGCCAGCGCTGCATCGCGCCCTGGTCAGCGCTGGCCACATCCTGACCCGTCGCCGGGTCCACCACCGCAGCCCCGGCGACATCGCCTTCGAACCAGTAGGCGGTGATCCGGCCCGAGGGCGAGCGTCGGATCTGCTCGACCCCCGGATGCGCCGCCAGCACCTTCGCCGCCAGATCGCCCACCGTCTGGCCGCTGACCGCGGCGGGAGAGGAGAGCCGCTCCAACGCCGGGAACAGGGACAAGGCCGCCCCGCTGAGCGCAAGGGTAAGGATCAAGGCTGCGGCCAGAAGGCCGGGCCAGCGGTGGATTTGGCGAAGCATGGGCAGGTCCGATCAGAAACCGTAGGTGAAATCGGCGATGTAGCGGCGACCACGGACAGCCTGTCCGGCACCTGCGGCGGTCAGGGGCACGGCGATCTCGTTCGGGCTGTCGCGCATCTCCTCGGCGGCGGCGTCGATGTGCAAGGTGTAGCCCGCATCGAACAGGGCGTCGGCCAGGTCCATAGACAGTTGAAGCTGCTGGCCCGCCCCGACACTGGCCCCGGTGATCCCGTCAACCTGCGCCACATCGCCGCCGGTCATCTGCGCCCAGTCGGTCAGGTGTTTGTAATATTTTGACTTTCCGCCCGCCATCCAGAGGCTTCCCACATAGGCCCCCGAGGCATCGGTGACATAGACGGCAAGATATGCCCCCGGCCCGCCATATTGGGCCATGTTGACGGTCAACGTGACGGGCCGCGCAAGGGCAAGCCCCGGGGCGATCAGGGCGGTGGACAGGGCAAGGGCTGCGATCAGGGATTTCATCCTGGATACTCCGGTAGGAAAGGGATCAGTTCGACTGCACCGGCGCAGTGCCGTCGGTGAAAAGTCCGTTATTCGGTGGCGGGGCGGTGCCTGCCTTTGCCGCGTTGCCAGTTGCCCCGGCGGCGCAGTCGTTTTCGTCGTCGTCATCTTCGCACTCGTCGTCATCTTCATCGTTGTCCTCGTCCTCATCTTCGGACCACGACCACAGCCAGCCACCGTCTTCTTCTTCATCCCCGTCGATCAGGGTCAGGTTCGCGCCCGGCACAATCCGCAAGGTGGTGCTGACTTCGGGTGCCAGAAAAAGACCATGTCCGCCGGCGTTTGCCACCGAGCCAGAGCCAAGGGCCGACGTGATCAGCAAAAGGGCAAAGGTACGTTTCATTCTGTCTCTCCTTGGGGTTAGTGGATGGGCTGCGCAGATGCGCCGAACTTCCTGTCAGTCATCATTGCTGTCTTCATGCGCATCATCGTCGCTGCCCTCGAACTCCATCTCGACCACGGCCAAGGTTGCGGGGTTGAGCTTGACTTCGATCACGCGACCCTCGGCATCGCGACCGGTCACCTCGTAGCAACCGTCGTCGATGCGGATCCGGCGCAGGTCCCAGCCTTGTTCGGCGGCAAATTTCATCACCGCCTCGCGCGGCTGCCAGTCGGTCATCGGCACGATGCATTCGTCACGCGCCAACGCCGGGCTGGCAATCAGCGCCAGGGTCAGCATCGACCTTGTTGATATCCCGATCATCGACGACACTCCGCTTCAGGTCCTGCACGCCTTATGGCGCGTGAAGCTGACGTCAGCCTGAAGCCGCGCGATTATCTGCTTCAGGTGGCTGTCAGGTTGCCGCGCTATGCGGGGCCCGAAGGAGACAGGTGGGATGCGCATCTTGCTGATCGAGGATGACCGGGTGATCGCCACTGCTTTGCGTGAGCAGGCCGAGGGCGAAGGCCATTCCGTCGACTGGGCCGCGCGGCTGGACGAGGCGTCCGATGCCCTTGCCACGGCCAGCTTCGACCTGATCCTGCTTGACCTGATGCTTCCTGATGGCCGGGGCCTGCCCTTTCTGCGCAGCCTGCGGGCCAAGGGCAGCCAGACCCCGGTGATCATCATGACAGCGCTGGATCAGGTGTCCGACCGGATCGAAGGGCTGAACGCCGGGGCGGATGACTATCTGGTCAAGCCGTTCGACCTGTCCGAGCTTTCCGCCCGGATCGGGGCCGTCGCGCGGCGCTATTCCGGCAACCCCAACCCGCTGATTTCCCTTGGTGATCTGTCCATCGACCTTGCCGAACGTCGGGTCAGCAAGGCAGGCCGCCCGATCCCGCTGACCGCCCGGGAATGGGTGCTGTTCGAAGCGTTCCTGCAAAAGCCCGGTCAGCTTCTGTCCAAGCCGCAGCTGGAAGAGCGGCTGTATTCCTTTGATGCCGAGATCGAGAGCAATACGATCGAGGTGCATGTCAGCCGTCTGCGCAAGAAGTTGGGGCCCGATGTCATCGTCACCGAACGCGGGCTTGGCTACCGCTTGGGCGCGGCATGACACGCGCCTCGATCCGCCTGCGGTCCGCGGCCGCGCTGTCGGTGATCGTCACGCTGATCTGGCTTGGCACGGCGCTGGTGACGGCGCGGCTGCTGACATCCGAGCTGAACGAGGTCTTCGATTCCGCCCTGCAGGAAACCGGGCAGCGCATCCTGCAACTTGCCGTCGTCGACGTGCTGGAGCGGGAAGAAGAAGGAGTCACCCGACATGTGATGGCGCTGGACGACCATGACGAGCACTTCACCTATGTCGTTCGCGATGACCAGGGGCGCATCCTTCTGACATCGCACCGCGCGGACCCTGTGCATTTCCCCGCTTTTGCCGAGACTGGCTTTCATGAATCCGACGACCTGCGCTTTTATCACGAGACAGCCGTGCAAGGCACCATCGCGCTGACCATTGCCGAACCCCTGTCGCACCGCCGCGAGGTGGCGCGCGAGATGGCGTTCTCGCTGGCCCTGCCGCTGGTTGTGATGATCCCTCTGAGTATCCTGGGCATCTTCTACGGGTTGGGCTATGGCCTGCGCCCGCTGGGGCAGTTGCGCGGGCAGTTGGCGCGACGGGGGGTGAACGACCTGTCTCCCTTGCCCGCGACGGAGATGGCCACCGAACTGCGCCCGATTGCCGAGACGCTGAACCAGCTTCTGCACCGGCTGGAAACCGCCTTTGCCGCCGAACGCAGCTTTACCGCCAATGCCGCGCATGAGTTTCGCACCCCGCTGGCCGGGGCGCTGGCACAGGTACAGCGGCTGCGGCAGACCTCGACCGATCCCGACAGCGCGCGCCGGGCGGGAGAGATCGAGGCCACACTGAAACGCCTGACCCGCCTGTCCGAACGCCTGATGCAGCTGGCAAGGGCCGAGGGCGCGCGCCTTCTGGTCGATGCCCCGCAAGACTTGCGCCCGGTTCTGAAGATCGTGGCCGGGGACTTTTCCCAAGGCCCTGATGCCGGTCGCGTGGCACTTTCGCTGCCCGAGGGGCCTGTGCCCTCGGACATTGACCCCGATGCCGTGGCGATCATCGTGCGAAACCTGATCGAGAACGCACTGCGCCACGGGCAGGGCGCGGTGGCCGTGACGTTGGACCGCACTGGCACCCTTTGTGTCGAGAACGATTGCCCGCCGATCCCTTCCGATGAGCTTGCCGCCCTGTCCGGCCGTTTCGTGCGCGGCAAGAAAGCGGGTGAAGGCAGCGGCCTTGGCCTTGCAATCGTCCACACGATTGCCGAGCGGATCGGCACGCCGCTTCGCCTGACCTCACCCTTGCCCGGCAAACCCACCGGCTTTTCCGCCTGCATCTCCCTGCACGGCACCACCCCCTTTCAGAAGGACCGGACCCAATGACACTCGCCTACAAATCCGCCCATGCAGAGTTGCACTATCTTGACCGCGCCGGTTGGTTGCGGGCGGCTGTTCTGGGGGCCAATGACGGGATCGTCTCGGTCTCGTCGCTGATCGTCGGGGTTGCTGCCGCCGATCCCAGCCCGACAGCCGTGCTTGTGGCCGGGGCTGCGGGCCTTGCCGCAGGGGCCATGTCGATGGCGGCGGGCGAGTATGTCTCGGTCAGTTCGCAGTCCGACGTCGAACGCGCCGACATTGCCCGCGAACGCCAGGCGCTGATCGACACGCCGGAAGCGGAAGAGGCCGAGTTGGCCTCGATCTACGAATCCCGGGGCCTGTCGCCCGCCACGGCGGCCCTGGTGGCGCGGGAACTGACCGAGAAGGACGCCCTTGGCGCCCATACGCGCGATGAACTGGGTCTATCCGAAGTCCACACCGCCAACCCGTTGCAGGCGGCCTTCGCCTCGGGTGTGACCTTCACGATCGCGGCTGCCGTGCCCCTTGCGGCGGCCCTGCTGGCCCCGACAGCGCAGATTATCCCCGCCGTCGTCGTCACCACACTGGCCAGCCTTGCCGCGCTGGGGGCCATCGGCGCTGCAGCAGGCGGCGCGCCGAAGCTTCCGGCCACGGTCCGTGTCCTCTTCTGGGGCGCGGCGGCCATGGCGATCACGGCTGGTGTCGGCAGGATCTTCGGCGTTAGCGTCTGAAACCGACTGCTTCGGATTCGGTCCCGTGCCGAGCAATTGGCGATGCAACACCGCGAGAGGTAACGTCTGAGGCTGCGGCGTGATTGTGGATGCACGAAGCAGCCCCCCGGGCCGGGGGCGTTGATCTTGGGAAGTTGGGCAGGTCAGATCAGGCGGTCAGTACCACATGTCTTCCATCGAGGCCTTGCGGCGGGCGATGAAGTCAAGCAGAGCCTCGTCGGTGCCCTGGTCCAGCGCCGGGGCCTCATATTCACGCAGGATCTTCTTCCAGCGGGTGTTGGCGCGCTGGGCATAGTCGATGCCGCCCTGTTCGTCCCAGGTCTCCCACGGCTGGTTGTCATCCAGCGCAGAGTCCCAGTAGGCGGTCTCATAGTGCCGCAGCGTGTGCTGGGTGGAAAACAGATGCTGTCCCGGCCCAAGTTCGTTCAAAGCCTCGAACGCCAGCGTGTCCTCGTTCACCACCATTCCGTCCAGATAGGAATGCAGCGCGCCGCAGATGTCGGTGTCCATTACGACCTTTTCGTAGGACATCGACAGCAGGCCATCCAAGAACCCGGCCGAGTGCAGGACATAGTTCGCCCCGCCTTGTATGGCTGACATCATCGACATCATGCTTTGCCACATCGCCTGCCCGTCCGGCAGTTTCGAGGTCGAGAAGTTCCCCGCGCAACGCAGGGGCAGGTTGATGCGGCGGGCCAACTGACCCATGGCAAGCGAGCCGATGGCCGGTTCCGGCATTCCGAAAGTGGGCGAGCCGGTCTTCAGCGACATCGACGAGAAGAATGAGGCCAGGATCGTCGGTGCGCCGGGGCGGGTCAGCTGGGCCAGGGCGCAGGAGGCCATTGATTCAGCAAATCCCTGCGCGACCATACCGGCGGTGGTCAGCGGGGCGACCGCGCCACCCAGAAGGAACGGCAGGTGGATCGAACCTTGGTTGGCGGCTGCATAGGTGCGGATGCCGGCGGCGGTAACGCCGTCGATCACAAGCGGCGAGGTCGTGTTGAAGTTGCCCATCACCACGCAGTTCTGGTCGGTGAAGGCCTCGCCAAACAGGATGCGGGCCATCTCGACGCTATCCGCCGCACGTTCCGGCGCGGTGATCGAGCCAAGGAAGCCCCGGTCGGAATAGCGGATGTGGCTGTAAACCATGTCGAGGTGACGCTTGTTCACCGGGACGTCGGTAGGTTCGCACACGGTGCCGCCAGAATGGTGCAACCAGGGTGACGACTGGGCCAGCTTGATGAAATTGCGAAAGTCATCGATCGTGCCGTAGCGGCGACCGCGGTCGAGGTCCATTACGAAGGGCGAGCCGTAGGAGGGTGCGAAGACGACGTTGTTGCCGCCGATCTGCACGGTGTTCGCCGGGTTGCGGGCATGTTGCGCAAATACGGGCGGGGCGGTCTTCAGCACCTCGCGCAGCATGCCGGGCTCGAAGCGCAGGCGCCAGATTTGCGGGGCGGTCTCGGTGACATCAGCCCCCGCGCGCTTGTAAAGCTGCATCGCCTCGACGTCGTCGCGCAGTTCGATCCCGATTTCGGCAAGGATGCGGTCGGCGGTGGTCTCGATGGCGACAAGGCTTTCTTCGGAAAGGATGTCATAGGTCGGGATGCCACGGACGATGTAGGGCCGGTGGACACCCGCCTCGACGCCGACACGGGCCTCGCGCATCTTCTGCCGCCCGCCGCGCTGCCGCTTGCCTTCGGGAAGATCGCCGTCTGCCATGATTTCCGCCTTTTCGATAATCCTCCGTGAGGTTAGAACTTTGTCCTATGGTTGTGACGCTGGAAAAGTTTCATAGATTTGATAAGCTGGATTTATGGAAAATCTTCGCAGCCTGCTCCCTTCCATAAACAGCCTCGTCGTGTTTGAAGCGGCCGGCCGCCATGGCAGCTTTACTGGGGCCGCACGTGAGTTGCTGATGACCCAGGCTGCCGTTTCCTACGCGATTCACCGACTGGAAGCGCATTTGGGTGCCGCGTTGTTCTTGCGTGAACACCGCCGCGTTCGCCTTACCGAGGCCGGGAGACGGTTTCATGCGGATGTTTCCATCGGCCTGTCCCATATCCAGCGCTCGGCGCATGATCTGCGGGCAGTGGCGACCGGTGAGCATGTGACGCTGTCCTGCTCCAGTGCCTTCGCCGCCTTTTGGATGGTTCCGAGAATGGCACAGTTTCGCGCCGCACTTCCCCACATCGACCTGCGAATCCAGACCGCTGACCGCGATCTTGATCTTGTAGGGGAGGGAATTCCGTTGGCAGTGCGCGGCGGCGATCCCAATGACTGGCCGCAGTATGAGACGGCGCCTTTGGTGCGCGAGCAGATCTTCCCGGTCTGCGGTGCAGGCTACCTTGCGGGTCTCAACAGGCCGATCCAAGCGTTGGACCTTCTCAATCACCAATTGATCCACCTGGAAGAGCCATTTCGGACAGCCGTCACCTGGCGTGACTGGTTTGCTGTCGCCGGAATCGAAGGGCGTCGCGTGCCGAAGGGATTGCAGATCAACGACTATGTTTCGGTGGTCCAGTCAGTCATTGCAGGTCAAGGGATCGCCCTTGGCTGGCACCATCTTGTAGAGGGGCTGGTGGCGCAGGGGGTTCTTGTCCGCCTTACAGAACATGCGCTGACCACTGGCATGTACTTTCACGTAATATGGCCCCGTGACGCCACCATATCCAAAGCTGCACATGAGGTTCGCGACTGGCTTCAAGCGCGGCGGCAGGACTGAGCCAGAAGATCACCCAGGGGCCAGACGATAACATAGATGAGTCATTGGGGGTCACAGCAGATCGAACCCACCGATGATCCATGGGATATTCGGCCCGTTGCACCAGCGCGGCACTGATCACGCCGATGTGCTACAATTGACTCCATCGCAGTAAACTGCACACTAATCCCATGACTGTCGTGTCTATCCTCTTCCGGGTCTTTCTTCAAAACTGCTCCCTTCCCGGGGCGGTTTGAAGGCGCGCAACCGCGCTTGTTCCCCGGTCGTCCAGCTCATCTCGAATGCTGAAACGAAGCGTCGGCCATGTCGCCGCCTCCTGAGGAAACATGAACCTGTACGTACACGCAAATCCCGCCATGCGCCCTCCCGACATTTGCCCGGAGGGATATGCAGCCCTGCGCCTGCACGCGGGAGCCTGCGCGTTGAACCGGACCGACCGCGTTGCCCTGGCGGAACTGCTGGTGCATGTGCACAGAGTCGGCATTGGTGCCTATCCCATGATGACGGCATTGCTCAGCCAGAAACTGGTCTATGCGTCACTTCTAGCAGGAGTTCGGGTTGCCGACGCAATTGCGGCGAGTGGATCACGCTGCACGTTTTCGATCGACGATCTTGAACCGCAGTCAGCCACCATCTTCCTTTGCGGTGAGTCTTCTGAGGGACAGAATGGCCTTTCCGTCAGAACATTGCTGGTTGCCACACTGATCGGCATGAAAGTCGGAACCTTCGGCCCGCTCCTGCAATCAGAAGGGACCTTGCGGAGGGTTCATCTGCTTAGCGTTAGACGTCAAACCCCGACACCCTGATCTCAGGATCCGGACATCGTCCGACCAATTGGATCGATGGCCTCCGAAGCGCGAGGCATCTGCCAGAACGTTCCGCAGATAGCAAAAGAACCCCGGTGGGGTCTGCGTTCACCACCCCTTCAAGCCCAAGGAAGACACATATGTCGAGCAAAGCGAAAAGCCCCTCGGACCGGCTGCCAAATGTCCAGCTGGACCGCACGCTGGTCAACCGTCTCGAGACACTGGCCTCGTCAGTTCTCCGGCGCTCACCGGAAATCGGCGAAAGGCTGATCGATGAGATTGCGCGCGCCGACCTGGTCGCACCCGATGATCTGGGCGACGATGTCGTGACGCTTGGAAGCGAGGTGACCTACCGTGATCTGCATACGGGCAAAGCGCAAACCGTGACGTTGGTATACCCCGAAGAGGCCGATATCGGCCGCAATCGGATTTCGGTCCTGACGCCGATCGGAGTGGCCCTTCTTGGCCTGCGCGAAGGCGCGATGATTTCCTGGACGATGCGGACAGCAGAGACACGCCAACTTGAGGTGGCGTCGGTCAGTCCCCCTGCGTCCGAATAGTGCTGTGTCACCTGATGTAGCTTCAGGCCTGCCAATCCGTCAGAGCACAGCCTTCCTCGGTCACGATCGCATCCAGAGCGATGTCGTGTGACTGGGGATGGATCGTCGCCAAACGGGCCGCTTGAAGCCCGATGCCGATGGTGAAGGGTCGGGGCGACAAAGCTGCCAGCGTGCGGTCGAAGTAGCCGCCGCCATAGCCAAGGCGGAAGCCCTCGTCAGTCCAGCCGACCAGTGGGGCAAGGGCTATGTCGGGCGTCACCGCTTCGGCTTCGGGTGGTGGCACCGGGATATTCCAGTCGCCACGCACCATCCGGGTCTCTGGCGTCCAGCGGCGAAAGACCAGCGGAGCGGCTTTCGTTTCGACCAATGGGAGGGCAACGAGCACACCTTCGGCATGGAGTGCCGCCATCAGCGGGCGCAAATCCGGTTCTGCCTTGATCGGCCAGTACCCCGAAAAGACCCGCCCCCTCAGGTCGCCGAACTCACTGCGCAACAGGGTGTCCAGATGGCCGGAAATCGCCGTCCCGACAGCCTGACGTGCGGTCACGGACGATGCTTCGCGTGCGGTGCGAAGGCGGTGGCGTTCGGCCCGACGCCAGCCTGCGACATCATCCGGCGCTTTCGGAACCGGGGCGACGAGGCCGGAATATGCCGGGTTGATCTCGCCCGCCAGACAAGGCGGCGAGGCGAAGGGCCGGACGTCTTCGGCGTCGTCGGTCATGGCAGCAGCCTGGTTCTGGCAAGGCAGGCTTCGGCCTCCTGCACAATCCGGTGCAAACGGTCCGCCGCCGGAACCACATCGCGCACCGCGCCGACACCTTGCCCGGCATAGAGCGCCATCTCCTCCAGCGCGCCGGAGGTGTGGCGCATCGGCGAATCCGTGCTGAAGCGCAACAAGGGCTGGCCGCCGTCATGGGCAATCACCTCGCGCGGTAGGGCGGCGGGATCGTGGCCCGTCAGGTGGCCGTTCAGACCGGCCGTGACACTGTTTCCCAGCACCCGAACGGCGGCGCCCTTTGGCCAGTTCAGCACGAAGACATCGGTAAGCACGGTATCGTCGACGCTGGCGGCAGCAACGCGGGCCTTGTGATAGTCATGCGCCCAAGATTCTTCGGTTGCCAGAAAAGCCGTTCCGCATTGCACACCCTGCGCGCCCAGCATCAGCGCGGCCGCCAACCCGTGGCCGGTTGTGATGCCGCCCGACACCACAACGGGAATTCGGGCACCGTCCAGCACCGCCTCGGCTAGGGCGAAGGCACCGGTGCGGCCATGGACGTGGCCCCCGGCCTCGATCCCTTGCGCTATGATGACGTCGGCGCCGGCCGCTTCGGCCTCGCGGGCGGCGGCAAGGGTTCCCACCTGGTGCAGCACGAGGCATCCTTCGCGCTTGACTTGCGCGATCACCTCTGGCCGCACATCCCAGAAGAAGGTGAAGGCCCGCACCCCCAGATCAAGGCATCGCCCGATCTGGGCCTGCAACAGCGCAGGATCGGTTGCAGACGGGATCACGTTGACAGCAAAGGGTCGATCGGTGGCCACGCGATAGGCGGTGATCTCAGCCTCGATCAGGTCCGGGCTTTCCCGCACCATCCCCAGCATGGCATAACCCCCGGCAAGGGCGACAGCCGCCGCCAGTTCGGCGCGGGCGACACCGCCCATGCCCGCCAGCAGTACGGGCACCTCGCAGCCCAGCAGATCACAAAGCGGAGTGCGCAGGGCAGGTCTCTGGTCAGGGCCGGGCATCGGGATCCCCCGTCATTTCGAGATATTGTTGCAGGTGGTCACGCAACACGGTGGCGTTGTTGCGCGTCTCGACGCTTGAGGCGAACAGCAGGGTCAGCACACCGTCAAGGGCCATGCTGGCAAGATCGCGGGCGAGATCGTCCTTCAGGGTCAGTTCATGCTGATAGCGGTCAACAAAGTCCTCCCACCGGTCGGGGTGGGCATGGTACCAACGCCGCAGGTCATCGCTGGGCGCGATCTCGCGGCACCAGGAATGCAGGCGGGCGCGGTCTTTCGAAAGGCCACGCGGCCAGAGCCGGTCGACAAGAACCCGATTGCCGTCCGACACGCGCGCCGCCCGGTAGATGCGCTTGACCCGGATCCGGTCGGCGGCGGCATCTGGCACGGGCGGAACTGGTGGCATCAGCCTGCCCCGCCCATTGCCTGCACGGCCTTCAAAGCATGTGCATAGCTGGCCCCCGCCCGCATCTCGGCGGCGACCCAGATCGCCTCCATGATCTGTTCAGGGCTGGCACCCTCGCGCCGTGCGGCCTTTACATGACCCTCGATGCACCAGGGGCATTGCGTGACATGCGCAACCGCCACGGCAATCAGCTGCTTGGTGCGCTTGTCCAGCGCCCCTTCGGCAAAGACAGCCTTGGAGAAGGAGCGGAAGGCATCTTCGGCCCCGGGTGCCAGATCACGGCGACGTTCGACCATCTCGCGCGTGGCGCGCGGCAGCGACGGGTCAGACATTGGCGGCCTCGGTTTCGAAGGGTGGGAACAACACGTCGTTTTCCAGCCGGATGTGCTCTGCCAGATCGGAAAGAAACTCGCCCAGCCCGGCGTAAAGGTCGGTCCAGGTGCGGCAGGCCCCGTCGGGTTTGCTAAGGCCCCGAGTCAGGCGGTGAATCTCGGCCACATCGCGAGAGTGGTGGTCATGATCGGCCCGCATCACAGCAATCGGTATGCCGATCCCCGGACCGCCGCCCCTGCGGATCGCCGGGAACAGGATCAGCTCTTCCTTCTTCATGTCGACCTCCAGCGCGCCGATCATGCGCTGCAAGAGGTCGGTCAGGCCTTCGGGCACATGGTCATCGCCGAAATGCACCGTCTCGATCCTTGCGGCCAGAGCGGCCAATGTGGGCAACTGTTCGCGATGGCGGGCGTGATACCGGGACTCGATGTGCCGGGTCAGTGCGGCGGGATCGTCAATGCGTAGGCTCTGGGTCATGGGCAAATCTCCTTCCTTTCAGCGAAGCGACGGCGTCAACCCGGTGCCGCGGGCGGTATCTTCCACCGCCATGTGCAGCGACCGCGCAATGCGTTCCGCCCGTTCGATCACGTGCGCGGCTCCGGCGGTCGGGCAGACCTCGGTCGCTGTCTGGCGGAACAGGTCCAGCCATCGGCTGAAATGCGCCCAGGTTACGGGCAAGTTGGCATGGGCCGGCATTGGCGCACCGTGATAGCGCCCGGTCATCAACGCGACCGAGGACCAGAAGGTCACCATCCGCTCCAGATGAGGCCCCCAGTCGGTGATGCGCGCCGCAAAGACCGGCCCCAACACCTCATCTGCCCGGACCTTGTCGTAAAAGCGGTGGACAAGATTGCGCAAGATCGCCTCATCAAGGCCGGTCTCTTCCATCAGCGCAGCGGTGATCGCCGGTCGGGCAGACGTAGCGGATGGTGCAGCGAGCGTCATGTCCGGAGCTCTGGTTTGGCTTGCATTCCTGTCTAGGCCGGTTAATTGGTATTGTAAATACTTCTTCAGGACAGATCATGCGGCTTACCTCGTTCACGGACTACGGATTGCGGATGCTGATGCGCATGGCGGGGGCACCGGGGCAGGGATTTTCCACCGCCGAGATGGCGCAGGAATTCGGGCTGTCGCGGCATCACCTGACCAAGATCATCCAGAAACTGGCCCAGGCCGGCTATGTCACCACCCGTCGCGGTGGCGGTGGCGGGGCAATGCTGGCCCGGCCAGCAGGCGAGATCCGTTTGGGGTCCATCGTCCGCTTGCTTGAGGAAGGGCAGCCGCTGGTCGAATGCTTTGCAACCAGCGGCGGCGATTGCACCATCGACGGTCGTTGTCGCCTCAAGGCGCGGCTACGCGCGGCCGAGGTCGCTTTCCTGGCCGATCTGGACCGCTCGACGCTGGCAGACATTGCACTTCGCCCCGGCTTAAGGCTGGAAGCGGAACTTGCCTGACCATGCAGGCCTTGGTGGCACAGGGAAGCCCAGTCAGCCCCGAAAGGACAGACCGGCCGAGGCAGGATGCGGGCAAAGGATCGTGCTGGCCTGCTGCCTATGAAGCAACATCGACTGAGCCGAGGTTGAACGACTCTCCCGGAAAGAACTTGCGCAGGCGGACATCGGCAGACCGGGCATGGCCCTCCATGCCTTCCAGCCGCGAGATGCGGGCAGTTGCTTCAGCCAGGGGTTTGGCCGCGTCGCGGGTGGCGCGTTGCCAGGTCACGGTCTTCATGAACTTGTGGACCGACAGGCCACCGGTATAGCGTGCGGCACCCGAGGTGGGCAGAACATGGTTCGGGCCCGATGTCTTGTCGCCGAAGGCCACGGTCGTTTCTTCGCCAAGGAACAGCGAGCCATATGCGGTCAGCCGCCCAAGCCACCAATCAAGGTCGCGCGCCTGAACGTGCAGATGTTCCGGGGCATAGCGGTCGGCAACTTGCGCCATCTCCTCGCGAGTCTCGCACAGGATGACTTCGGCCATGTTGTCCCAAGCCTGAAGGGCGCTGTCCCGGTTTACCGGTGGCAGCGTGTCGATCAGGCCGGGCACCAAGCGCAGGACCCTCCGGGCCAGCGCTTCGTCGGTCGTCGCCAGCCAGACCGGCGAGTTGTAGCCATGCTCGGCCTGCCCGACAAGGTCGTAGGCCACCATCTCGGCATCCGCGCTGGAATCGGCCAGCACCATGCTGTCGGTGGGACCCGCGAACATGTCGATGCCGACCTGACCAAAGAGCATCCGCTTGGCTTCGGCAACATACTGGTTCCCGGGGCCGACCAGGATGTCGGCCTTGGGCAGGCCGAAATGGCCATGCGCCATGGCGGCCACGCCCTGCACGCCGCCTAGGTTCAGGATCACATCGGCGCCGCAAAGGTCCATCGCATACAGGATCGCGGGCGGGATGCCGGTGCCGGGTCGCGGGGGCGAGCAGGCGGCGATATGGGGCACGCCTGCGACCTTGGCAGTGGTGATCGTCATGATCGCGCTGGCGACATGGCTGTAGCGCCCGCCTGGCACATAGCAGCCCGCCGCCGCAACGGGGATCTGCTTTTGCCCTGCCATCAGGCCCGGCAGGATTTCCACGGCGCAGTCCGAAAGGGTGGCCCGCTGCGCCTCGGCAAAGCGGCGGATGTTGTCATGGGCAAAGCGGATGTCGTCCTTAAGCCGCACAGGCACCTGGTCGGCGGCCGCAGCAAGGTGGTCGCGGGTGACGACAAGATCGCCCCCCCATTTGTCGAAGGTCCGGGAATAGTCGCGCACCGCCGTCTCGCCTTCGACTGCGATGCGGGCCAGCATGACCTGCACGAGATCGCGGACATCCTGATGGTCGGTCTCGGGCGTTGTCAGTGCTTGCTTGAGGTAGATCATAACGGGTCTTTCAGGTCACATCCGACCCTTCCAGGGCACCAGACGGCGTTCCAGGAAGCGCATCAGAAGGTCGAAGCCGAAGGCGATGATGGCGATCACGAAGATGCCCATGATCACCACCGGCGTTTGCAGAAACTGGCTGGCCGAGAGGACCATGTAGCCAAGCCCCTTGGTCGCTGCGACCATCTCGGCGGCGACCAGCGTCGTCCAGCCAAAGCCGATCCCCACGCGCATCGCGGTCAGAATCTCGGGCATGGCCGAGGGCAGGATCACATGCCGCATGACCTGCCAGCGGGTCGCGCCAAAGGAATAGGCGGCGTGGATCTGCTCGATGGCCGCCGATTTCACCCCAGACCGGGCCCCCAGCACGATGGGTGCAAAGACCGACAGGAAGATCAGAAGCACCTTCGACGTCTCGCCGATGCCGAACCAGATGATCATCAGCGGCAGATAGGCGAGCGGCGGGATCGGCCGGTAGAATTCGATCGGCGGGTCGAAGATGCCACGCATGAGCGGGCTCATCCCCATGGCCAGACCCAGAGGCAGGCCGATGGCGCAGGCAAGAAGAAAGGCTCCGAAAACCCGGAAGGTCGAGATAAGTACGTGTTCAAGGAAGGGGGTGTTGGTGAACCCCTCGTTCCAGATCTGGATGAACTTCTTCACAACCGCCTGCGGCGAGGGCACGAACAGCGGTTTGACCAGGCCAAGCGCGGTTACCAGCCACCAGATGAACAAAAGGACCAGGACCGAGGCGATGGACAGCCAGAACGTATTGCCTTGCCCCGGCACGCCGTAGATTTCGCCGGGTTTGGTCGGGCGGGCGCGGGCCAGTCGGGCCAGAAGCCCAGGACCTTTGGAGGACACCGGATCGGTCATTCAACGGCCTCCTCGTCGGCGAAGATGATGTTCAGGACCTTCTCGCGCAGGGCGATGAACTCGGGCGAGGCCTTGACCTGCCGCGCGGGCGCGCCGCTTTGGAACAGGCGAGAGAAGGGCAGGTCGAAGACATGGGTGATGCGGCCCGGGCGGGGGGACATGACAATCAGCTTGGTGCCCATGAACAGCGCCTCTTCGACACTGTGGGTGATGAAGAAGACGGATTTGCGTGTCTCGCCCCAGATCTTCAGGATCAGTTCCTGTGCCTTTTCCCGGGTCAGCGCATCAAGCGCGCCAAGGGGTTCGTCCATAAGCAATACTTTCGGGTCGCAGGTCAGGGCGCGGGCGATGCCGACGCGCTGCTGCATCCCGCCTGACAGCTTGTAGACCGGTGAGTTCTGGAACCCGTCAAGACCCAGAAGCTGGATGAATTCGTTGGCGGTCTTGTGACGCGCCTGCTTTGCGATGCCCTGGATTTCCAGGCCGAAGGCCACGTTGTCGATCACGTTGAGCCAGGGCAGAAGCGCGTGTTTCTGGAACACCACCGCCCGGTCAGCCCCCGGACCAGACACCGTTCGACCATCCAGCACCAGCGAGCCTGTCGAAGGGGACAGAAAGCCTGCGATCAGGTTCAGAAGGGTGGACTTGCCACAGCCCGATGCGCCAAGGGCAACGACAAACTCGCCCTCCACAATCTCAAGATTGATTTCGCTAAGGGCAGCAACGGGCGGGCGACCGTCAGCCGCCGGGTAGATCACCGAAACATTGTCGATTTTCAGGCTCAAGATCCCGTCCTTCTGCGTCTTTAAGGGCTGCCCGGACCAGATGGCCCGGGCAGATCGTCTGTTGCCTTACTGGGCCGCAGCTGCGGCGGCGTAAGTCGGGTTCACGAAGGCCGTATAATCGTCAAGCGCGGCATCGATGCGGCCCGCAGTGACCAGGAAGTCTGCCGTCGTCTTGATCTTCGGTGCGGCACCGGCCAGCCAGGCATCGCCGGTCTGCTCGGCCATCGGCAGGAAGGTGAAGCCCGAAAGGATATCCGGAACCTGCGCAGGATCGGCGCCGGTGGCGGCTGCCAGAGCCTTGACTTCGGCGCTGTCAGCGTTCCAGGCGGCGGGGTCGGCCAGATACATGCCGTTGACCTTGTCCACGGCCTTCAGGAAAGCCACGATCTTGTCGGGGTTCGCCGCAGCAAAGGCCTTGTCGACGACCCAGCCGTCATAGGTCGGAAAGCCCCATTCGGCGGTCTGGTCTGCACCGATGACCAGGGTTCCGGTCTTCAGGATTTCCGACTGGACCGGCTGCCAGATCCAGGCTGCATCGATGCTGCCCTGGCCCCAGGCCGCCGCGATGTCGTCGGGCTTCATGCCGACGATGTTCACGTCAGCCTCGGTCAGCCCTTCGTGCTGAAGCGCACCCATCAGCGAATAGTGCGCGGTCGAGCCGATCGGAACGCCGACCGTCTTGCCCTTCAGGTCGGCCACGGAAGCGATGCCGGAATCGGCGCGGGCAATCAGCGATTCTGCCTTGCCGATCACATCGGAATAGGCGATCAACTCGATCTCCAGGCCCGAGCTGGCCCCGATGGCGACCGGCGAGGAGCCGAGTTCGGACAGGACGACATCGCCCGAGGCCATGGCCGCGATCACATCGGTCCCGGAGTCGAACTTGCGCCACTCGATCTCCCAGCCAGTTGCATCGGCCAGTTCGGTCGAGGTGGACAGAAGTTGCATTGGCGTCGGGTTGCCGAAATGGCCGATGATGATCTTTTCGGCAAAGGCCTGCCCGGCCAGAAGGGCCGCCGCAGTCGCGCCAAGAAGAATCTGCTTCAGTTTCAGGCTCATGATTGTCTCCTCTGTTGGGTCTTGGTGTTTATTTTGGTTTCACTGTGTCGACGTGTCTACTGTCCCGCGCTTGCGCCGTCGCCCACCGCGAAGGCCTTGATCGCTGCGACAAGCACGTCCAGCGTGTCAAAAGCGGTCGCACCGTCCGCCGTGGCATCGGCAAGCAACGAAAACTCGGTGCAGGCGATCATCTGCACCTGAGCGCCCCGCTGCAAGAGCCCATTTGATGCTGCCCGCAGCGCGGATGCGGTTTCTGGCTCGGGTCCCGCTGTCTTTATCCGACGGATCGTGGCCAGCATCGCGCCTTCGTCTTCGGGATAAAGCGCCTGCACCCCGAATCGGGCAAGGGGGGCGTCGAAAAGGCCGATCCTGCGCACAGCGGGCGAGGCAAGGATGCCGACACGGCCATCGACACCGGCAAGTTCGGCGGCGCGGCGCACCGAGAGGTCGACCATGTCGAGGAACGGCACTTTTACCGCAGCCCGGATCGCCGACGCATAGTGGTGGGCGGTGTTGCAGGGCATCGCCAGCGCTTCGGCCCCGGCACCCACCAATCGCCGCGCCATGTCAGCCAAGACCGGGGCGGGGTCATCGCCAGTGCCTTCGATCAGGCGGCGGATGCGGGACGGGACCTGCGGATTCTGGTCGACAAGCAGGGGGATATGGTCGGCGTCATCGTCAGCCGGGACAGCGTCCAGCACCTTTTGCATCAGGAGGATGGTGGCCTGTGGCCCCATCCCCCCCAGTATCCCCACGCACCGCATCTAAGCCCGCCTGTCCGTCATGCGTCAGACCTCCAGCGCCTTTCGCTTGTCGGCAAAGACCGCGTCATAGCCGAACAACCCCGCCGCGCCCCCGGTGTGCAAGAAGACGATGCGCTGGCCTTTCTTGAAATGGCCCTTGCGGACAAGGTCGATAAGGCCCGCCGCCCCCTTGCCGGAATAGACCGGATCCAGAAGCAGGCCTTCAAGCTGGGCGAACATCTGGATTGCTTCCAGCGTATCGGCGCGCGGAATGCCGTAGCCCGCGCCAACATAGGTGCTGTCGGCCACGACATCAGCGCGCGAGACGACACCGGGGCAGCCCAGTTTGTCGGCTGTGCGTTGCGCCAGCGCGAAGACATTCTCTTCCTGCTTTTCTTTCGGTGCCCGCACGCCGATGCCCAATAGGGGAATTCCCGCGTTCATTGCCTTGAGACCAGTGATCAGCCCGGCCTGTGTGCCGGCAGATCCGGTCGCGGTGACAATGTGGTCGATCACAAGGCCCCGGTCATTGGCCTGGCCAACGAGTTCGAAGGCGCAGTTGACGTACCCCAGCGCCCCCGTCGGGTTCGACCCGCCACCGGGGATGACATAGGGTTTGCGGCCTTGTTCCCGAAGCTGGTCGGCCAGCACCTCCATTTCGGCGGCCATATCCACGCCCCCGGCCCGGCGCGAGGTCGTGGCCCCGTGCAGATGGTCCAGCAGCACGTTGCCGTTGGTGTTGTAGTTGGCGTCGTTCGAGCCGGTCCGGTCCTCAAGAAGGATATGGCAGGCAAGCCCCAGCTTGGCCGAGAAGGCCGCGGTCTGGCGCGCATGGTTGGACTGGGTCGCGCCCTGGGTGATGACTGTGTCGGCCCCTTGGGCAATAGCCTCGGCCATCAGGAATTCCAGCTTCCGGGTCTTGTTCCCGCCGGTCGATAGCCCGGTGCAATCGTCACGCTTGATCCAGATCTCGGGCCCGCCGAGTTCTTTCGACAGCCGGTCCAACCGCTCTAGCGGTGTTGGAAGATGGGCAAGGAAGATGCGCGGGAAACGAGCGAGATGCATGGATCATGTCCTGAAGTAACTTGCAGAATACAAGACTTAAACGGGATAAATCCAATTGCAAATGCGAAATCCGTAGAATATCTTTCTGAAATTGCATGTTATGGTGCACCATGCGGTTGGAATGGCTGGAAGACATCCTTGCGATTGCCCAGACCGGTTCTTTCAGCGGTGCGGCTGAGCGTCGGAACCTGACGCAATCCGCCTTTTCTCGCCGTATCCAGCAGATCGAAGACCATGTCGGGGTCGAGCTGTTCGACCGCAGCCGAAAGCCCGTGCAACTGCGCCCGACGACGCAGGCGCAGGGCGCGCAGATCGAGCAGATTGCCACTGCGCTGCGCCAGTTGGTGGCCGATCTGCGCCGGGGGGACCGCGTTGCATCGAACCGCATCGTGATTGCCAGCCAGCATTCGCTGACGACATCGCTTGCGCCGCAGATCATCCAGGGCCTGCAGAACGAGGGTGAGCAGGTTTTTGTCCGCCTGCGGTCGGCCAATCTGGACGACTGCTTTGCCATGCTGTTGTCGCGGCAGGCGGACCTGGCGCTTGTCTATCACGCGCCGGACCATGAAGCGGGGTCCAACGACTTTCTGGAGGCTATCGACATCCGGCCAGACCGTCTTGTCCCGGTGCTGAGACCCGATCTTGTGTCGGGCCTGCAGCAGGGGGGGTATCAGAACGATCTGCCCTATGTCGCCTATCCATCGGGCGTATTCTTCGGGCGGATCATGGCCGAGCGGATTCTTCCGGCGCTTGACGCGCGGACGACCGCGCTGCCGAGGGCCGAGACTGCGCTGACCTTTGCAGCACTGGAAATGGCCGTCGCGGGCGTGGCCGTGGCCTGGGTGCCTGCCTCGCTTGCCCGTGTCAGCATCGCGCAGGGCGGGGTTTGCGATCTTTCCGCGATCCTGCCCAGTTGCAGCCTGACCATCCGCGCCATCCGTCTGCGCAGCACACGCAGCCCTGCGGAAGAGATCATCTGGCAGCATATCCTTGCGCTGCAGGACGCTCCGCATGCTACAGAGTGATCAATCGTCAAAGCCAGAACATGACGGTTGCCGCGAAAGCCACCGCGACCTGTTCGACGATTCCTAAAGTGCCATCAGCTTTCGCGGGTCGCTCCTGCACCCAGGCGCTGCGAAATCGCCGCTGCCATCGCAAGCAACTCCTCCCGTGCCCCGTCGATCGACGCCGTGTTGGTCCCTGACAGGCGGCGCACGAACGGGATGGTGATGGCTGCCACCACGCGACCGGTCATGTCTCGGACGGGTGCTGCGATGTTGACGACGCCGGCGATCGTGAAGGACTCGTTCTGCGCATAGCCCGCGGCCCGGACGGCCGGCAGGTCGCGGACAAAGGCTGCGTGCCTGTCATCGGTGCCTGGCCCCGCGTCAACCAGCAATCCCGCCAGGGACTCTTCGTCCATCCAGGCCGCAAGAACGCGACCGGAAGACGTGTCATAAAGCGAGATTTGCGCGCCAAGACGCACGGCAGTGATGTTGTTGTCGTTGCAGTCGACCTGCGCGATGACCAAGACCTTGCCAGAATGCAGGATCGCCATGTGCATCGACTGGTTGATGCGGTTAGCCAACTTCTGCATCGCGTCACCCGCGATGCTTGTCAGACGGCGCACCGGCGGATGGCGATGAGCAATCTCGAAGAGTTTGGTCGTCAGGCTGTAGCGGTCGTCTTCTTCGTTCAGGTGCACATAGCCGCGCTTGCGCAGGACCATCAGCATCCGAAAGATCTCGGAGGTCGTGCGCCCCAATGTCTTTGCGATGTCAGCTTGTGTCTTCCCCTCGGCCTCGCTGGCCAGGTGTTCGAGGATATCCAGCCCCTTCGACAGGGCCGGGGCGCGATATTTGTCTTCCGCCCCTTCGACGTCGTCGAAGTCGTCCTCATCCTGCGTCTTGCGCGCCATGCCGTGTCCTCTTTTGCCAGTGGTAGCATGGGTTCAAATCTGAAATCAAACTCGTAAGGCAGTTTGAAATGTGAAATTGTATTTTACTTGTAAATCTCGCCTTGCTACAAAGTCTACAGTGCGGGAGGACAGGTTGTGCCATCGGAAATCACCCTGAGAGGAATGACGTGGTCTGACCCGCGCGGGTATGATCCCGTCGTCGCCGCCGCAGTCGAATTCGCCCAACGGCACCCTGGCGTTCGCATCGATTGGGACAAGCGATCACTGCAGGGGTTCGAATCCACCGCCGTCGATGAACTTGCCGCGACCTATGACCTGATGGTGATCGATCATCCCCATGTTGGGGCCGTCGTTGCTGATGGCTGTCTGCTGCCGATCGACTTGCACGCCGATCCCGACGCCCTTTTGCAGCTTGAGGGTGAGACGGTGGGCAAAAGCTTTGCCTCGTACCATCTTGGCCGGCATCAGTGGGGGCTTCCCATTGATGCCGCAACCCAGGTGCAAGCGATCCGTCCCGATCTGCAACCTGCCCCGGCGCAGCGCTGGGAACAGGTGATGAAGGCCGCACGCGATGGGGCCGTTCTCTGGCCACTGCGCCCACCGCATGTGCTGATGGGCTTCTTCACCCTGTCAGCCAACCTTGGCGACCCCTGCGCAGTGACCAAGGGCCCGCTTGTGTCGCGCCAGACGGGTCTAGCCGTCCTTTTGGCCCTGCAGGCGCTGGCGGATCTTGTCGATCCGGCCTGCCGCAGCATGGACCCCATTGCCGCGCTGAATGCCCTTGCGGAAAGCCCCCGGCACCGGATCATTCCGCTGACCTACCTCTATGCCCCCTACGCGCGGGAAGGCTACCGCCCCCACCGCATCGCCTTTCACGACATCCCGGCCATCGGCACGGGCGGGCCCATCGGCTCGGCCCTTGGGGGCACCGGCATCGCGATTTCCGCCCGGACGGCACACCCCGCGCTTTGCACGGAATTTGCGATCTGGCTCGCCTCGGCCGACGTGCAGCGTGGGCTTTATTCGGCCAACAACGGCCAGCCCGGAAATGCCCGCGCCTGGGGCGATGCGGCAGTAAATGCGGCTGTCGGCAACGCCTATGCCAACACCCGCCTGACACATGAGGCGGCCTGGCTACGTCCGCGCCACAAAGGCTATATGGCCTTTCAAGAGGAAGGCAGCCACATCGTCCTTGAGGCCATCACAGGCCGCATCCCGCACGCCGCGGCGCTGGACGCGCTGGATCAACGGTTCATCGAAAGCTTCCCGGAATGACCCCCCTTCCCCTGCCGCTTGACGGCCTGCGCGTCCTTGATTTCAGCCAGTTTCTGGCCGGTCCCTACGCCGCGCTGAAGCTGGCCGACATGGGCGCGGATGTGGTCAAGGTGGAACGCATCGGCACCGGCGATCTGTCGCGGCACCTTTACCTGACCGACACGCGGATTGGCGGCGAAAGCACGATCTTCCACGCGATCAACCGCAACAAGCGGTCGGTTTCGGTGGACATGAAATCCGACGCCGACCGCGCTGCGATCCGTGACCTCGTGCGGGGCGCAGATGTCGTCTTGCAGAACTTCCGCCCCGGGGTGATGGACCGGCTGGGCTTCGGGTATAAGGCCGTGCGGGCGATCAACCCCAAGGTCGTCTATGGGTCCGTCACCGGCTATGGCACCGAAGGCCCATGGGTCGATCTGCCGGGACAGGACCTGCTGGCGCAGGCGCGCTCTGGCATGATGTGGCTGACGGGCAGCGCACAGGACGGCCCGGTGGCGGTGGGTCTGCCCATTGGCGATGTGCTGGCAGGGGCGGCGCTGGCGCATGGGGTGCTGGCGATGCTTTTCCGGCGCGAACGGCACGGGATCGGCGGGCTGGTCGAAACCTCGCTGATCGAGGTGCTGGCGGATTTGCAGTTCGAGCTTCTGACCACCTGGCTGAACGATGGCGGGCGGATGCCGCAGCGGTCGGGGCAGAACCCGGCGCATGCCTATCTGGCGGCGCCCTATGGGGTCTATGCCACGGCGGACGGGCATTTGGCGATTGCCATGGGCAAGCTGGACATTCTTGCCGGGATCACCGGGCTGGACAGCCAGACAGCCGCGCTTGACCCGTTCACCGCCCGCGACCGGATCAAGGCGGGTCTGGCGGCGGCGCTCGCGACCAAGCCCACGGCGGACTGGATGGAGGCTTTCATCGCCGCCGACATCTGGGCGGCCCCGGTGCTGGACTGGCGCGAGTTGGTGGCGACCGGGATGATGGAGACGCTGGACATGCTGCAGACGGTGGAACGCGGCGACGTGCGACTAAAGACGACGCGGTTGCCGATCAAGTTCGACGGCCAGCGCCCCGCCGCATCCCGCGCGGCGCCGGCACTTGGCGATGCGAATGACCTGCTTGCAAAGGGATGGGGGTAAGACATGGCCGAGATTGGCGTCCACGCGCGCGCCCTGGCGGGCCTGCCCCAGGACCATGCCGCTATCCCGGTCTGGAATTCCGAGGACTGGTATTTCGAGGACTTCGTGATCGGCGACAAGATCCGCTCCATCCGCCGCACCATCGCGGAAGGCGAGTCGATGATGTTCAACAGCCTGGTGATGGACCACCACCCCTATGTCAGTGACGAGACCTTTGCGCGGGAAGAGGGCGTCTTTGGCCGCCGTCTGGTGGCGGGGGCCTTCGTCTTTTCGCTGGGGCTTGGACTTGCCGCAACCAATTGCCTGAATTCGTTCAGCTATGGCTATGACCGTCTGCGCTTCATCAAACCGGTGTTCATCGGCGACACGATCTACACGATCCGCGAGAACCTGTCGAAAGAGGTTCACAACCTGACGATGGGCAAGCTGAAGGTCAGCTATTCCGTCTACAAGGGCGAGGGAGAGCTGGTGCTGTACGCCGAACACCTGCTGACCGCGCTGTATCGCGATCCGGCCCCCTTTGCCGAGGAAGCAAAGGCAAAGATGGCCGCAAAGGCGAAAGCCCGCGCCTGATCGGCGCGGGCCTTTCCGTCAGGTATCGGCGACGCAGACCTGGCGCTGCTGGCCAAGGCCCTCGATCCCTAGCTCCACCACATCGCCCGCTTTCAGATACTGCGGCGGCTTCATCCCTAACCCCACGCCGGGGGGTGTGCCCGTGCTGACCACATCGCCCGGATGCAGGGTGAAGAACTGCGACAGGTAGGACACAAGGAACGGCACCTTGTAGACCATCGTCGCCGTGCTGCCGTCCTGCATCCGCTTGCCGTTCACCTCCAGCCACATGTGCAGGTTGCCCGGGTCCGGCACCTCGTCGCGGGTCACCAACCAGGGGCCGATCGGGCCGAAGTTGTCCGACGACTTGCCCTTGGACCATTGGCCCGAGCGTTCGGTCTGGTACGCGCGTTCCGACACGTCGTTGCAGACCATGAAGCCTGCGACATGGTCCATCGCGTCGGCCTCGGCGATGTATTTGCCGGGCTTGCCGATGACGAAGGCCAGTTCCACCTCCCAGTCGGTCTTTTCAGACCCGCGCGGAATGATGATCGGGTCATTCGGGCCACAGACGGCGCTGGTATACTTGGCGAAGATTACCGGCTCGGGCGGGACGGCCATGCCGCTTTCCGCCGCGTGGTCGCTGTAGTTCAGGCCGATGCAGATGAACTTGCCGATACCCCCGACCGCTGCCCCAAAGCGGGGGGTGCCGGGCACCAGCGGCAGGCTTGCAGGATCAAGGCCGCGCAAGGCTGACAGGTCAGCCAGCACCGGTCCCGCGATATCGGCGACATGGCCCGACAGGTCGCGCAACCGGCCTTCGGCGTCGATCATTCCGGGTTTCTCGGCCCCCCGGTCGCCATAGCGGCAAAGTTTCATCGCATCCTCCGTTCAGGCGGTCCAGCCGCCGTCGATCACATGTTCCGTCCCGGTGGTGAAACCGGATTCGTCCGCCGCCAGATAGCAGACCAGCGCCGCAATCTCGTCGGCATGGCCTAGACGGCCCATCGCCTGCCGCGCGATGAAGGCCTTGAGCGCGCCATCATAATCCCCCGTGGCGCGGAGGCGTTCATGCAGGCTGGGGCTGTCCACAGTGCCGGGGCAGATCGCGTTGCATCGGATGCCCTTGGTCACATAATCCGCCGCGACCGCCCGGGTCAGTCCCACGACCGCCGCCTTGGACGCCGAATAGACCGCCCGGTTGATCGGTCCCTTCTTCGGCCCCGCGACCGAGGACATGTTGATGATCGACCCAGCCCCCTTGGCCAGCATGCCGGGCAGAACCGCGCGGATCATCCGGAACTGCGCCTTGGCGTTCAGGTCAAAGGCAAAGTCCCACTCCGCCTCGGTCGCCTCCAACACGGTGCCGTTGTGGACCACGCCCGCACAGTTGAACAGGATGTCGACCGGCCCGATCTCGTCCACCAAAGCGGTGATCGCAGCCGGGTCCAGCACGTTCAGCTTTCGTGCCACGATCCCCGGAACTTGCGCCAGTTCCGCCAACGCAGCATCATTCACGTCGGTCGCAATGACCTTTGCCCCTTCGCGAGCCATGCGTTCGGCACTTGCGCGCCCGATCCCTTGCCCCGCTGCCGTGACCAGCGCTGTCTTTCCGTGCAATCTTTCCATGATCATTCCTTTAGGCCGTGCGCGGCAGGCAGGCCGGGCCGATGGGGTCGAAACTCTTGTAGGTCAGGATGAATTCGCGATGTCCAAGGCCTTCAGACGCTGTCTGCTGCCCATCCGCCACCGCCACGACAAAATCGCGGATTTCCCGCCCAACCTGATCAATCGTGCGGCGACCCTCGATAATGTCGCCCGCGTTGACGTCCATATCCTCGGCAAGCGCGCGGAAGGTGTCGGGGTTGGCACATATCTTGATGACCGGGGAGATTGCACTGCCCACAACCGACCCACGCCCGGTGACGAACAGCGTCAGATGCGCGCCAGAGGCGATCATCTCGACGATCTCGGCATTGTCGCTGATGTTCGGAAAGCCAAAGCGGACGTCGCCGTCGGGGACCACGTCCATCAGGTAAAGCCCGCCGCGCGGGGGAACGTCGCCCGGCTTGATTAGCCCCGAAATCGGGCTACCGCCGGATTTGACGTAAGCCCCGAGCGACTTCTCCTCGATGGTGGACAGGCCCCCCGCCGCATTCCCGGCGGCAAAGCTGCCATAGCCCAGCGTCGCGTAATAGCGTTCCGCCTTCTGCACACTTTCGCGCAAGATCCGGCCAAGTTCGGGCGTGATGGCGCGTTCGGCCATGATCTCTTCGCAGCCGATCAATTCGCCGGTTTCTTCAAAGATACAGGCCGCCCCTTCGGCGACCAGCAGGTCAAACGCCCGCCCCGCCGCCGGGTTGCCCGAGATGCCGCTAGTGCCGTCCGACCCGCCGCAGACGGTGCCGATCACCAAGTCGGAAACCTCCATCGGCACGCGCGGCACGTTGCCGATGCTGTCCAGCGCACCTTCGACCCAGTCCTGCCCGGCCTTCACCGTGGCTCGCGTGCCACCGGCCTTTTGGATCACCAAAGTCTTGACCGGACGGCCCGACCCTTCAACCGCTGCCGAAGCGCGCACCTTGTCGAAACTCTCACACCCCAGCGAGACAAACAGCACTGCGCCCACGTTCGGGTGGGTGCACAGCCGCTCCATCATCCGGGCGGCGTATTCGTTCGGGAAACAGCCGGGAAAGCCGATCAGCTGCACATCGCGGCCCCGAAAGGCCGCGACAATCTCGGAGGCAACGAAATGCGCGCATTCCACCAGATAGGCCACGACAACCGTGTTGCGAATCCCCTTGCGCCCGTCGGCGCGCAGCCAGCCTTCCATCAGCCTGCCCTTCCGTCAGCGTCCTGCAACACCACGCTGGGGGTATAACCGGACCGGATGTTGTGAACATGGACATGCGCGCCCGGCGCGATGTCGGCGGTGGCGATGCCGATGGGCATGCCGTACTTGCGGATTGTGTCGCCCGCCGAGATGGCGCTGCGGGCGATCTTGTGCGCCATCGGGATCGACTGGGTCAGCCGGACCGTGCCCGAGGCCAGAGTGACCTCGGTCCCCTCGGGTGCCGTGGCGCGGGCCACAAGCACATTGTCATCGGGATGCAGCAGCAGGAAAGGGCCGGTCTCGGGTGCAGTCATGGGCGGCGCTCCACCATGTAGATGTGGTCGGCGACCAGCACCGTGTCGCCGTGCTGGTTGGTGACGGTCAGCCGCTCGGTGACCCGTCCGAAACCGGGGCGTTTCTCCATCGACTCGACAGCGATGATTTCCACCCGGGACCGGATCGTGTCCCCGATGAAAACGGGTTTCACAAAGCGCAGCCGGTCATAGCCGTAGGAAAAGGCGACAGGGTTGATGATCGTCGCGGTCAGCCCGACGCCGATGGTGAACACCATCGTGCCATGCGCGATGCGCTGACCGAAGGGCAGGGTCTTGCAGAATTCGGCATCCAGATGATGCGGGAAGAAGTCGCCGGAGTGTCCGGCATGGACGACGAAATCGGTTTCCGTGATGGTCCGGCCCATGGTCTGGCGGCCTTCACCGATGACGAAGTCCTCATAGTATTTGGCTTGCTCAAGCATCTGGCGCCCCCTTGATCGGATGGGCGGGCTTGGCCGAACTCTCATAGGCGGCTTCCACCAGCGCCATGGTGTGCCAGGCATCCTCGGCGCTGCCGTGCAACGTGGCATCCTCGCCCACGGCAAAGCGCATGAGTTGGGTGAAGCGGCCAAGGAAGGCCTCGATGAACCAGTTGCCTTGCAGCGGCACCTGTTCCCATTCCGCGCCGGTGTTCAGCCAAAGCTCATCGGGCTCGCCCCTGGGGTAATCCAGGTTCACGCCCAGCTTGACATAGGCCGCGCCCTTGGTGCCGCAGATGCGGAACTCGCAGGCCTGGAACTTGCGACCGAAACTGTGGTTGTGGTTGATCGACAGCGCGCAGCGGACCTGGGGACCGTAGTCCAGGATCATCGCCGTGCGGGTGTTCGACACGGTGGAGGACGGGTGGCCCATCGTCTTGGCATGCACGCCCAGCGGGTTGCCCAGAAGATCGCGGATCGTGTCGAGGTAGTGGATGGAGTGCAGAAGGATTTCCACCCGCGGCAGGTTGGCAAGGAAGGCCCAAAGGTGCCAGGGCGTGTCCACCGCCAGAAGCCCGTCGATATCCACCACCTGCCCCAGCTGGCCCTTGGCGATGGCGTCTTTCAACGCCAGCAGAGCGGGCGCAAAACGCAGCTGGAAATTGACGGCGGCCTTCAGGCCCTTCTTGCGGCAAATGCGGATGATCCGCTCGGCTTCGGCCAGATCGGACCCCATCGGCTTTTGCAGGATGCAGACAGCACCATCCGGCAACGCCTCGAGCAGGCCCGGATGCGCGGCGGGGGGCGTGGCAAGGTCATAGACAGCGCCAAGGCCCAAAGCCACCGCCTCGGCCACAGTGGCAAAGGCGCGGGTGCCGTGTTTGGCCGCCACCGCCGTCGCCTTGGCATGATCCGGGTCGTAGATGCCTGCGACGGGGAACCCAAGCCGAGCATAAGCGGGCAGATGCGCGTCGGTCACTATGGACCCGGCCCCGAAGATCACGATGGGCAGGCTGGCTTTCGGCAGGGGCAGCGATTGGGCAAGTTCAGTCGACATGGAAGATCTCCTCCATATCCGCCCACCATTCGCCGTCCTTGCGGGTGTCCAGCGGGCGTTGCAGCGGCATGTTCACCGCCCACCACCGCTGGGTTTCCGGGTCGGCGGCCATGCGCGCCATGTCGGCGGCGAAATCCGTCCCGTGGTATTCGAAATACGAGAACATCAGGTTCTCGGGTTCCTTGAGGAAGATCGAATAGTTGCGGATGTTGCAGTCCGCGATCTTGGCCAGAACGGCGGGCCAGACGGCGGCGTGCAGCGCCTTGTATTCAGCCTTGCCCTCCTCGCTTACTCCGATGACGGAACCGTAGCGTTTCATAGCGTTACCTCGAACTGACTGCCTTTGGATATCCGAGCTTTCAGCGCGTCTTCGTCCCAGTCAATCCCGATCCCGGGGGCAGTCGGGGCCAGCGCAAAGCCCCCGTCCCACGCCATTGGGGCGGCGATGTCGTCAAGCTGGGGGATGTATTCCAGCCAGGGCGCGTTCGGTACGGCGCAGACGAGGCTGACGTGAATCTCCATCAGGAAATGCGGGCAGATCGACAGGTTGTGCGCCTCGGCCATATGGGCAACCTTCAGCCAAGGCGTGATCCCCCCCACCCGTGCCACATCGGCCTGCACGATGCCGCAGGCTTCGGCGGCGATGTAGTCGGCGAACTGGCCGGGGGAATAGAGACTCTCGCCCACCGCAATCGGAACTCGCGACTGGCGGGCAAGGCGGGCGTGGCCGGCGATGTCGTCAGCGGGCAAGGGTTCCTCGAACCAGCCAATGTTGAGCGACTCCAGCAGCGGCAACCGCCGCGCGGCTTCGGGCTGTGTCATCGACTGGTTGGCATCGGTCATGATCTCGTAATCCGGCCCAAGCGCCTCGCGCACCGCCCCAAGACGTGCCGCGTCACCCGCGACTGTAGGTTTGCCGATCTTGATCTTCGACCCAAGGAACCCGGACGCGCGCATGGCCAGCGCGTCGTCGACCAAAGCCTGCGGCTCGATATGCAGCCAGCCACCCTCGGTCGAATACATCGGCACGCGCGTCTTCGACCCGCCCGCCAGGATATGCAGCGGCAGACCCGCCCGCTTGCCGCGCAAATCCCACAGCGCGGTGTCGATGGCGGCAAGGGCCAGCGACATGATCGGGCCCACCGCAGTGGCGTGGCTGGTGAATAGCAGATTGCGCCAGATGGCCTCGATCATCTCGGCCTCACGCCCCATCAGCGCGGGCAGAAGGGTGTGGCGCAACAAGGCCAGCACCGAAGGCCCGCCGTCACCGATGGTGTAGCTATATCCCCGCCCCGTGGCCCCCTCGGCATCGGTCAGGGTGACGAAGATCGTCTCCTGACTTTTGAAGCTTTGGATCGCATCCGTCCGCTTCACCTTTGGCACCAGATCGACAAGGAAGGCTTCCGCCTTTTCGATACGCGGCATGTCAGACCCTCAGACTTGCGCCGGTTTCGGCGTCGAACAGGTGGCACTTGTCCAGCGCAATGCCAAAGCGAAGCACTTCACCGGTGCGCACTGGGCGCGGGTTCAGCATCTTGGCCTGCACCTCGGTCCCGGCGAGGGTGCCGAACAGCAAGGTTTCCGTGCCCAAAGGCTCGGTCAAGGTCACCGGCATGTCGACAAAGGCCATATGTGAGGTGGGCGGCATCGCATGGCCTTCTGGCATGATATTGTCAGCCCTGACGCCAAATTGTACCGCCTGCCCGTCGCGCGCGGTAAGGCCGGGCGGCAGGGGAATGGCGGTCCCGTCCGACAGACGCAGCGCGCCGTCCGTCACTGTGGCGGGCAAGAGGTTCATCGGTGGGCTGCCGATAAAGGTTGCGACAAAGGCGTTCACCGGACGCTCGAACACCTCCAGCGGCGTGCCGATCTGTACGATATGCCCGTCACGCATGATGACGATGCGGTCGGCCAAGGTCATTGCCTCGATCTGGTCGTGCGTCACGTAGATGATCGTGGTGCCGACCTTCTGATGCAGGCGCTTGATTTCCACCCGCATCTGGGTGCGCAGTTTCGCGTCCAGGTTCGACAAGGGTTCGTCGAACAGGAACACATCCGGGTGCCGCACAATGGCCCGCCCCATCGCGACACGCTGGCGCTGGCCCCCGGACAACTGGCCGGGCTTGCGGTCGAGGAGAGGCGTCAGCGACAGGATCTCCGCCGCCTGCGCCACAGCCTTCACAATCTCGTCCTTGGGCCGCTTGGCAATGTGCAGGGAAAACCCAAGGTTCTCGCGCACCGTCATGTGCGGGTACAGCGCATAGTTCTGGAACACCATGCTGATGTTGCGGTCGCGCGGCGGCAGGTCGTTCACCACCCGGTCGCCGATCTTGACCGTACCGCCCGAGATGTCCTCCAGCCCCGCGATCATCCGCAGGGTGGTCGACTTGCCGCAGCCCGAAGGCCCAACCAGCACCACGAACTCGCCATGCGCGATGTCGAGGTTGATCGCATGCACCACCGGCAGCGCACCGTAACTTTTGACAACGTCCCGCAGGACCACGTCTGCCATGTCTTATCCTTTCACGCCGCCAAAGGTCAGCCCGGCGATGAGGTGTTTCTGCACTAGGAAGGTCAGCAAAAGCGCGGGTATGATCATCAAGACCGCCAGCGCGCACATGCCGCCCCAGTTGAGGGTGAATTGCGAGGTGAAGTCCATCAGGCCCACCGGCATGGTCTTGGAGTTCAGCGACCGCGTCAGCTGGCTGGCCAGCGCGTATTCGTTCCAACTGGTCAGAAAGGCGAAGATGCCCGCTGATGCGATACCCGCCCGCGCCACCGGGAATTCCACTTTCCAGAACGCCTGCCAACGGGTGCAGCCGTCAATTTCGGCCGCCTCTGCCAATTCCTTCGGCACTTGCCGGAAGAACCCGTCGATCAGCCAGATGGTGGAGGGCACGTTCAGCGCGACATAGACCAGGATCATGCCGAAATGCGTGTCGATGATGCCAAGCCGTCCGAACAGGATGAACAAGGGCAGCGACAGCGCCACGCCAGGCACCGCCCGCGTCACCATCAACGTGACAAAGATCGCCCCTTTGCCCGGAATGCGATACCGCGCAAATGCGTATCCCCCAGCCATGCCGACCAGCAAGGCAATGACCGTCGATGTCAGCGAAATCACCAGCGAGTTCAGGAAATAGGTCAGCACCGGAACCCCACCCTCGCCGATCCCGCCGAACATCGCGCGATAATGGTCAAGGTTCAGCTCGGTCGGAATCCAGACCGGCGGCTTGGCCATGATCTCGACTGTCGGGCGAAAGCTGTTCAGCACCACCCAAAGACCGGGCAGGCAGATCAGGCTCATCGCCAGAAAAAGCCCGATGAAATGCGCCAGCGACAGCAGGCGACGGCGAATGCGGTGGCTACGACCCTGATCCATGGCCTTAGTCCCCCATCCCGAGGCTCGTCCGCGCCGTGGTCAGTTTGCGGAAGAAGTAGACTGTAAAGACGATGGACAGAAGGATCGCGATATAGCCCATCGCATTGGCATATCCCATCCGCGCATCGACATATCCGGTGCGCCCGATCAGCGTCCACAACAGCTCCGTCCGCCGCGCCGGGCCGCCCGCCGTCATGACCTGCACGATGTCATAGGCCCGCGCCACGTCCAGCGATCGGATCGCCATGGCGATATAGATGAAGGGCATCAGGAACGGCAGCGTGACATAGCGGAAGGTCTGCCACGGCGTGCAGCCATCCACCCGTGCAGCCTCGACCGGGTCTTGCGGAATGGCGAACAGCCCCGCCAGGATCAGGATCGCGAAGACCGAGGTCGAGGTCCAGACTTCCGCAGTCACAATTGCGATGAAGGCGAGGTGACCATCCACAAGCCACGGGATCGCAATATCGGTCAGGCCCAGCGATTGCAGGGCATTGTTCAGCAATCCCACATTGTCGTTGAAGATGAACTTGAACTGAAAGCCCACGAGAATGGGCGAAAACATCATTGGGAACATCATCATCGTGCGCAACAGCCGCTGCCCGCGCGTAACCTTGGCCACCATCAACGCAAGCCCAAGGCCCAACAGCATCTCAAGGTTCAGCGCCACCGTCACCAAAAGCAGGGTTCGCCCGAACGCGCTCCAGAAATAGACGTCAGACAGCGCCTTCTTGTAGTTGAACGAACCGTTCCAGCGCGTGATCGTCTCTGGTCGGGTCAACTGAAACGCGGTGAAGCTGGAATAGAAACTCAGCACCAGCGGAATCGCGATCACCATAAGCAAGACGACAAAGGCAGGTGTCAGCAGCACCAGCCAAGGTGGAAGTCGCAAGCGATACATGTCTGGCCTGTAATCAGGAATAAGGGAAAGGAAGCGGCGCCGGGAGAAACGCCGCTTCCAGGGGCAAGACCCGGGGATCAGTAAACCCCGTTCTCGCGCATCAGGCCGTCAACTGCATCGGATGCAGATTGCAGCGCCTCGTCCACCGTCTTGTCGCCCAGAATGGCGGCCTGCAGTTCCGGGTAGATCAGGTTCGTCGCTTCGATCCAGTAAGGCGTCTTCGGCACCGGGAACGCAGTCTTCGCGGTTTCCTGGAAGGCAGCCAGAACCTCGGCCTTATAGGGGTCAGCCGCCGCATCCGCGATGACCTTGTCCCAAACCGCCGTACGGGTCGGCAGCGGACCAGCCGAGGATTCCAGAATTTGGCTTTCCTCGTTCGTCAGGAAGTCCACCAGCGATGCCGCAGCTTCCTTGTTGGCGCAGGCTTCGGTGACAGAAAAGCCGTGGAAGCCTGACCAGCCGGTCCGCACGCCCGCAGCCCCCTTCGGCGCAGGTGCAACACCGACATTGCCCGAAGCTTTGGACGCCGCCGGATCGTTGAAGAAGCCCGACCAGCCAGGCCAATCAAGATTCAGCGCGATAGTGCCCGAGGCGAAGCCGTTGCCAAGATCGTCCCACAAATAGTTCGTGGTCCCCGGTGGCACGGCGCCAGCCTTGTACAGATCGACAAACCATTGCAGCGACTGTTTACCCGCATCCGAGTTGAAGCCGGGCGAGAAGTCGTCGTTGAACATCACGCCGCCATTGGCGACCACAAGTTCATAGAATCGCCCGGTGATGCCCTCTTCTTTGCCGGCATATTGCGTGCCGTAAAAGTTCGGCGGATCCGAGAAGAACACAGCCTGATCGCGCACCTGGTCCCAGGTCTCCGGCACAGCCAGATCATAGCCGTACTCGGCCTTGAACGCCTCGGCCTTGGCTGGGTCGGCGTAAAGCGACTTCTGGTAATACAGTGCCGAGACGTCGAACTGCGCCCTGGGCAGCATCACCAGCTTGCCGTCGAGGGTGGCGGCGGCGATGTTTGCGCCGACAAAGCCAGCGACGGTTTCGGCGGGCAGAAGCGGCGTCAGATCGGTGTAAAGTGCGGGATACTGCGATGCAAAGGACGAATGGTTCGACCCCACGCACCAGGTGATCGACCCCGACGCGATATCGGCTTTGAATTCTTTGTCCAGCTCGAAGTGGTTCTTCTGGCTGACGATATTGACCTTGGCGCCGGTCTTGGCTTCCCACTCGGCAATGCGCGCATAAAGCGCTTCATACTGCTGCCCGCCGATCAGTTTGGCGTCGATGGTGATCCCCGCAAACTCGCCATCGGCGAGCGCGGCAGAGGCAAGGCCAAGCCCCGCCAAGAGTGCCAGCGCGCTGCTGGCCGTGAATGTCTTCATGGCATTTCCTCCCAGGCTGTTGCCGTGCCGTCACAGACCGCACCTCGCACCGCTATAAGTTTTATATCCGGAACGATGTTTTATGTATAAATGCAGTTGAAAGACTGCGTCAAGCTGCGTTTATATGTGAAAGTGCACCTCACACGCGAAACCCGGGAGAGCGGAATGATCTTCGACACGCATCTGCACCTTATCGACCGATCGCGGCTCAGCTATCCTTGGCTGGCCAGCCTTCCCCCCCTTGATCGTGACTGGGACTTCGACACCTACGCCGCCACGGCAGCACGAGTCGGGATCACCGATGTCCTGCACATGGAGGTGGACGTCGCCGAAACCGACATCGACGCCGAAACCGTTTGGATCGCGGAACTGATGGCCCGTCCTGGCAGCCCGCTTCGTGGGGCGATCAGCGCGGCCCGGCCTGAATCCGACCGGTTCGAGGCATGGCTTGACCGGGTGGACCGCAGGGTCGTGCGGGGTGTGCGGCGGGTGTTGCACGTCGTTCCGGACGCCGTGTCCGAAGATGACCGCTTTCGCCAGAATATCCGCAAACTTGGTCAGGCAGGGTTGCCCTTCGACATCTGCATGCTTCAGCGCCAGCTTCCTCTGGCGATCAATCTGGTCGATGCCTGCCCAGACACGGTTTTCATCCTCGACCACTGCGGCGTGCCCGACATCGCCTCCGGATCCTTCGACGACTGGGCCGCCCATATCAGCCGCATCGCGGAACGACCTAACGTCAATGCCAAGCTCTCGGGTATCAGCGCCTATGGTCCAGCGGATTGGACTTTGAAGACGTTAAGACCCTATGTAAGCCACCTGATCGAGGTCTTTGGACCACGTCGCATCGTATGGGGCTCGGACAGCCCGGTCTGCACCTTGCAGTCTTCGCTGGCGGAATGGGTCGCAACCTCGTTTGCCTTGCTCGAGGATCAAAGCCCGACGGATCGCAAGCGGATACTTGGCAGCAATGCCAGACGGATCTGGTTCGGCGCCGAATAGGGATCGTTTGACCACATCGCAAAAATGCGTTGCATGACTGTACCTTCGGCTTCCTTGCCGCGACGGGCGGTCGACCCTGGTGGCTTGCCGTCATGCCGCAATCAGACATCACCAATTGCGGCGCGATCAGAGCGACGCTGGAAGCGTGCCTTTCATCTGCTGGAATGCCTAGCGAACCTGCGGTGAACCTTCTTTCGGTGGTGCAGAACCTGGCAAACATGTGGTCTAGTGCAACACGAATGGATTTAGGGCCGATGACAAGTTTTCGCGCCGCATCCCAAATCCGCTGCAGGAGCCAACGATGACCACCGCCAACATGCTTCCGACCGTAGGCCTTGCCGCGCATCTGGACGAGGTTGAATCCGTCCCCGGCCTGCGTGACTTTCTTTTCGACCGGGACCGCGATCTGGAAATCCGCGACCTTGTCATCCTTGGACGCAGCGAACCCGACCACTGGCACGCGATTGCCGCCCGTGCGCGGCGAATGCTGGACGGCCACCGGGGGCGGGTCGGAATTCACGGCCCCTATGAGGGTCTGATGATCGATACGCCTGACCCCGAGATCCGAGCCATCGTCCAGAAGCGGATGCAGAACGGCTTGCTTGCCTTGGCCGCCATGCAGGGCGGCAAAGGCGGCGGTCATATGGTCGTTCACAGCCCCTACACGACCTGGCATTCGTTCAATCGGGGCACCTTCTACGACGATTGCGCTGGAATCCATGATCGCACCCATGCCTGCCTTGCCCCACTCGTCCGTTTGGCCGAGGCCGAGGGGCTGACTCTGGTAATCGAGAACTGCGAAGACAACGATCCCGCCGAGCGGGTCGCATTGGCCGCGTCCTTCAACAGCCCTGCGGTGCGGGTCTCGCTGGATACTGGCCACGCACATTATGCCCACGGGGCACATGGCGCCCCGCCGGTTGATGCTTTCGTTCGCGCTGGTGGGGCCGCCCTTGCTCATGTCCACCTGCAGGACGCAGAGGGCTGGGCAGACCGGCATTGGGCCATCGGGCGCGGGACGATTCGCTGGCATGCGGTCTTTCAGGCACTGGCTGCCTTGCCAGAGATGCCACGCCTGATCCTGGAAATGGCCAACGTGCGCGATGCCCTAGTCTCAGCGCGCTGGCTGGCGGCCGAGGCGATTGCACAATAGCGCTTGGTATGCACACAGAAAAAGAAGGCCCCGCAGAAACCTGCGGGGCCTTCTTTTTCAATCCGGATAGGGCTTAGCCGCGCTCTTCGATGATCTCGACGAGGTGGCTGATCGAATTCACCATGCCGCGGACGGAAGGCGTGTCTTCCAGTTCACGGGTGCGGTTCATCTTGTTCAGGCCGAGGCCCTTCAGCGTTGCGGTCTGCACGGCCGGACGGCGAGCTGCCGAACGGATTTGCTTCACGACGATGGTTTTCTTGGCAGCCATGCTCAGGCCTCCACGGTTTCAGCTTCGGGCTTCCGAAGGATTTCGGCGACCTTCTTGCCACGACGCGACGCAACAGCGCGCGGCGAGGTTTCATGCTTCAGGCCGTCGATGGTGGCGCGGATCATGTTGTAGGGGTTGGTCGAGCCGATTGACTTGGCAACGACGTCCTGGATCCCCAGCATTTCGAACACGGCGCGCATCGGGCCGCCCGCGATGATGCCGGTACCGGCAACGGCGGTCCGCATCACGACCTTCCCGGCGCCGTGGCGGCCTTCCATGTCGTGGTGCAGGGTTCGGCTGTCTTTCAGCGGCACGCGGATCAGGCTGCGCTTGGCCTGTTCAGTGGCCTTGCGGATCGCCTCCGGCACTTCCTTGGCCTTACCCTTGCCGAAGCCGACGCGACCACGCTGGTCACCGACAACGACGAGTGCGGCAAAGCCAAAGCGCTTGCCACCCTTGACGGTCTTCGAGACACGGTTGATCGCGACCAGACGGTCGGCGAATTCCGGGTTTTCTTCCGGGCGGTTGTCGCGGCGGTCATTGCCACGGCCTTCCCGGCGGTTTTCACGTTCTGCCATAAGGCATTCCTTCATTGGTGGCGCACATCGGCGCCGATCATCGCCAATCCTGGTGCGACCCGGATCATGTCCGGGGCCCGGATCATCGGGGCGGCGAAACCGCCGCCCGCTTGATTAGAACTTCAGGCCACCTTCACGGGCAGCATCGGCCAAAGCCTTGATCTTGCCGTGGAAGAGGAACCCGCCGCGGTCGAAGTAGCACTCCTCGACTCCGGCCTTCTTTGCCCGCTCGGCAATCGCCGCGCCAACCTTGGCCGAAGCCTCGACGTTGTTCTTGCCAACCACGCCCAGATCCTTCTCGAGAGAAGAAGCCGAGGCGATGGTCACGCCTTTCACATCGTCGATCAGCTGCACGCTGATGTTCTTCGACGACCGGTGCACCGAAAGGCGCAGGCGACCATGCGAAGTTGCCTTGATCTTGTTCCGGACGCGCAGGCGGCGCTTGAGGAACAGCTCTCTTTTGTTGCTTGCCATTTCTCTCGTCCTTACTTCTTCTTGCCTTCCTTGCGGAAGATATACTCATCCTTGTAGCGGATGCCCTTGCCCTTGTAGGGCTCGGGGGCGCGCCATTCGCGGATGTTCGCAGCCACCTGGCCAACCTGCTGCTGGTCGATGCCTTCCACGACGATTTCGGTCTGCTTCGGGACGCTGATGGTCACGCCCTTCGGCACGTCGAAATTCACTTCGTGGGAATAGCCCAGCGACAGTTTCAGGACGTTTCCAGCCATGGCGGCGCGATAGCCGACGCCCTGGATTTCCATTTCCTGCTTGAAGCCTTCCGAGACGCCAGTCACCAGGTTCGCGATCATCGAGCGGGACATGCCCCACTGCTGACGCGCACGCTTGGACAGGCCACGCGGAGTGACCTTGATGGCATCGCCTTCGATGGTCAGGGTGACATCATCGCCTGCGGTGAAGCTGCGGGTGCCTTTCGGACCTTTCACTTCGACGGTCTGGCCGCTGATCGAGGCGGTGGTGCCTTTGACGAGCGTGACGGGTTTCTTGCCGATACGAGACATTACACCCTCCTCAGAACACGGTGCAAAGCACTTCGCCGCCAACATTGGCCGCGCGTGCATTTGCATCAGTGAGAACGCCCTTCGGGGTCGAGACGATTGCAACGCCAAGGCCGTTACGGACCGAGGGAAGCTCGCTCACACCCATGTACACACGACGGCCGGGCTTCGAGACACGCTTGAGTTCGCGGATCACGGGCTCGCCTTCATAGTACTTCAGGCTGATGGTGAATTCGCCTTGGCCGTTCGAGGTGTCTGCCTTGTCATAGCCACGGATGTAGCCTTCGGTCAGAAGCACGTCGAGCACACGGGCGCGCAGAGTGGAGGCGGGTGTCATCACCGTCGATTTGCCACGCATCTGAGCGTTGCGAATACGGGTCAGCATATCGCCGAGAGGATCGTTCATCATCATATCCGGTCCTCCTTACCAGCTGGACTTGACCATGCCGGGGATCTGGCCAAACGAGGCGAGATCACGCAGCATGATACGGCTGAGCTTGAGCTTGCGATAATACGCATGCGGACGGCCCGTCAGTTGGCAGCGGTTGTGCATGCGCACAGCAGCCGAGTTGCGGGGCATTTCTGCCAGTTTCAGGGTCGCCTTAAAGCGCTCTTCCACCGGTTTCGCCTGGTCGTTGATCACCGCTTTCAGCGCGGCCCGCTTGGAAGCGTGCTGCTTCACCAGCTTGGCGCGCTTCACTTCGCGGTTCACCATGGATTTCTTTGCCATATCTATGTTCCTCGCGCTTACGACGTGAAGGGCATGTTGAAATGCTTCAACAGCGCCTTGGCTTCGGTGTCGTTTTTCGCGTTCGTGCAGATGATGATGTCCATCCCCAGAACTTCGTCGACCTTGTCGAAGTTGATCTCGGGGAACACGATGTGCTCTTTCAGACCCATGGCGTAGTTGCCATTGCCATCGAAGCTCGTGCCTTTGACGCCGCGGAAGTCGCGGACGCGGGGCAGGGCCACGTTGACCAGACGGTCCAGGAATTCGTACATCTTGTCGCCGCGCAGCGTGACCTTGCAGCCCAGCGGCATCTCTTCACGGACGCGGAAGCCGGCGATCGACTTCTTGGCCTTGGTGATGACAGCCTTCTGGCCAGCGATCTGGGACAGTTCCTCGGCGGCCTGCTTGACCTTCTTGGTGTCCTTGACCGCCTCGCCGACGCCCATGTTCAGGACGATCTTGTCCAGACGCGGGATCATCATGTCGTTCTTGTACGAGAACTCTTCTTTCATCGCGGCGCGGATCTTGCCTTTGTATTCGGCTTTCAGGCGCGGCGTGTAGGTGGCTTGATCCAGCATCAGATCACCTCCCCGGTGGTCTTGGCGTAGCGCACCTTCTTGTCGCCTTCCATGCGGAAGCCGACGCGGGTTGCCTTGCCGTTCTTGTCCACGATGGCCAGGTTCGACAGGTCGATCGGCATCGCCTTCGGCTGACGGCCGCCCTGGCTGTTGGCCGACTGCTTGGTGTGGCGGATCGCCACGTTCAGCCCGTCGACAACGGCCTTGTTTGCATCCGGGTTGACGGACGAAATCTCGCCCTTCTTGCCCTTGTCCTTGCCGGTGAGCACGACGACCGTGTCACCCTTCTTGAGTTTCGCAGCCATCAGAGCACCTCCGGAGCCAGCGAGATGATCTTCATGAAGTTCTTGG
>CAUJIP010000004.1 GCA_963205235.1 Pseudomonadota bacterium | reverse complement strand
GCGTCGATCTGCATCGTGCCGCCTGCCGGTTCGCGGACGGGAGGCCGGAGGAGGGGCATCTTTCCGCGTTGGGTGAGGTGGAGGTAGTCGACGAGGGCACCCATCGCGGAAACCTCGGCGCGGTCGAAGGAGCCGAAGGCGTCGAGGGAGGCGACGTGGAAGAGGTCGCAGAGGCGTTTCTCGGCGTTGGTGGAGTCGAAGCTGCCTCGGCTAAGGGGGGTGATTGCCGTGCCTTCGAGGAGGGGGGTGACGTCGGCCTCGCGGGCCTCGGAGAGGAGAAGTTCGCGGGGGGCGATGCGGGCGAGGTCGGGGGAAAGGCGGGTGAGGGAGGAGGGCATCACCCGGAATTCGCCGGTGGAGATGTCGGCCCAGGCGAGGGCAGCCTGGTCGCGGACCTCGGCGAAGGCGGCGAGGAAGTTGTGGCGGCGGGCTTCGAGGAGCGAGTCCTCGGTCAGCGTGCCGGGGGTGACGAGGCGGACGACGTCGCGTTTGACGACGGATTTGGAGCCGCGCTTCTTGGCCTCGGCGGGGTCTTCCAGCTGTTCGGCGATGGCGACGCGGAAACCTTTCCGGATCAGGGTCAGAAGGTAGCCTTCGGCGGCGTGGACCGGGACGCCGCACATGGCGATGGGTTCGCCCAGATGAAACCCGCGCTTGGTGAGGGCGATGTCGAGGGCGGCGGAGGCGGCGACGGCGTCGTCGAAGAACATCTCGTAGAAGTCGCCCATGCGGTAGAAAAGGAGGGCGCCGGGGTTCTGGGACTTGATCTCCAGATACTGCGCCATCATCGGCGTGACGGTGTCTTCGGTCACTTGGGCCCCCCTTGCGGTCGCGCGAGACTACAGGGGCGGGGGCGGTCAGGGAAGGGGTCTATCCACGCTGGACGGATTTCGAGAACCACGCGGAGTCAAGGACTTGGCTGTGGACAGTAACGATTGGTTCATCAGGATTCGACTGTTGGGCCTGTCAGATTGAGCGCCCCTTGCAGGGTCGCAAGTCTTTTGTCTCGTCGTCGGGCTTCGCCTCCTCCTCGGGTCGCGGGGGCGCTTCGCCCCCCACGCCATTGGTTCCGAGGAACCATTGGCTTCCCCCCGAGGATATTTGGCGAAGAGAAAGAGCAGGGGGCAGATCAGAGAACGTACCTTGAGATATCTGCCGAGCGGGCCAGTGCACCGATGTTCTTTTCGACGAAAGCGGCGTCGACGGTGACCTTCTGGCCGGAGCGGTCGGGGGCGTTGAAGCTGAGTTCTTCGAACACCCGTTCCATCACGGTGTAAAGGCGGCGGGCACCGATGTTTTCGACGGCGCGGTTCACCTCGGCGGCGATGCGGGCGAGGGCGGCGATGCCGTCATCGGTAAAGCTGACCGCGACTTCCTCGGTGCCCATCAGGGCGGTGTATTGCCGGGTCAGCGCATTGTCGGTTTCGGTCAGGATGCGGACAAAGTCATCTTCGGTCAGGGGGGCAAGCTCGACGCGGATCGGCAGGCGGCCTTGCAGTTCAGGCAGAAGGTCCGACGGTCTCGCGATGTGGAAAGCACCGGAAGCAATGAAGAGGATATGGTCGGTCTTCACCGGGCCGTGCTTGGTGCTGACGGTGGTGCCTTCGATCAGGGGCAGCAGGTCGCGCTGGACGCCTTCGCGGGAGACGTCGGCGCCCCGGGTATCGGCGCGGGCGCAGATCTTGTCGATCTCGTCCAGAAAGACGATGCCGTTGTCCTGCACGGCCTCCAACGCGGCGGCGCGGACGGCTTCGTCGTCAAGAAGCTTGTCGGCTTCTTGCCCGATCAGGATGTCATAGCTTTGGGCCACGGTCAGGCGCTTGCGGTTGGTGCGACCGCCGAAGGCTTTGAACAGGTCTTGCAACCCGCCCATCTGCCCCTCCATCCCCGGCATGCCGAACCCCATGGGCATGGCGGGGGCGGCATCGGTCACCTCGATCTCGATCATCGTGTCGTCAAGTTCCCCGCGCTTCAGCTTGGCGCGGAACATCTCGCGCGTTTGGTCGCGGGCGTCCTTGCCGGCCAGCGCCTCGATCACCCGGTCTTCGGCGGCGCGCTGGGCTTTGGCTTTGACCTCGTCCCGCATGCGGGCGCGGGTGTCGTTGATCGCCACGTCGACCAGATCGCGGATGATGCTGTCGACATCGCGGCCGACATAGCCGACCTCGGTGAACTTGGTCGCCTCGACCTTGAGGAAGGGCGCCTTCGCGAGCTTGGCGAGTCGACGGGAGATTTCGGTCTTGCCGACCCCGGTCGGGCCGATCATCAGGATGTTCTTGGGGTAAACCTCATCCCGCAGGTCGTCGCCCAAGCGTTTCCGCCGCCAGCGGTTGCGCAGGGCCACGGCGACGGCGCGTTTAGCGTCGCGCTGGCCGATGATGAAGCGGTCAAGCTCGGAAACGATCTCGCGGGGGGTCAGGTCGGTCATTCGGTCGATCCATAGGGGGGCAGGCGGGATTTGCCGGGGAAGTTCGGCAGGATGCGCATCACGACGGCACGGAGCTGTACCCACCAGGTGCCAATGGCGGTGATGAGGGCACCCAGAAGGATCAGGATGAAGGTCCAGGTGCCGAAATCAGCGCTGTCCCCGGCCAGATAGCCAATGACGATGGCGATATAGACAATGCCCGCCGTCAGGAAGGACCGGCGGTCAATCACCAGCGCCAGGATGGTGATGATCAGCAGGGCGATGGAGAGTAGCCCAATTGGGGCGGAGCTGTCCGACCCAAGGATCGTCACGGCGACAGTGTTCACCAGGGCTGGGGCCGCCAGCAGATGGCACCAGAAGGCGGTCGCGGCATGGCGGCCGATGCGGTGCGGATCGGCCATGTCAAAGCGCATGCCGACCAGAAAGGCCGCGATCCCGAAGGCCAGCGTTGCCGTGGCAAAGGCGGGGCTTTCCCCAAGGTCGAACAGCGCATCCAGGCCCTGTCCGGCCAGAATCTGATCAATATTTCCGACGGAAGAGGTGACGGAATAGAGGGTCGCAAGTGCAAGAATGCCGGTCAGGAAGGCCGAGAATGGCAGCTTGAAGCGCAGGTACCAACCGATCATTGCCAGGGTGGAAAGGCCGAAGCTGGCGATGAGAAGGTCCTGGTCATCGACGCCCAGTTGCATCAGCGCGGCGAAAAAGAACAGGTTGACCCCAGTTCCATAGGCGCAGGCCAGCACCATCGAGGGCAGGGTCATCCGCCGTTTGATCGTGAAATAGCCCGCCCACCACCAGGCGATGGCGGCGCAGATCAGTGGGACGGCGGTCAGCAGGGTAAGGCCGCCAAAGAAGGCCAGCATGGTGCCGACGCCGGACAGAAGGATGATCAGGCCGATCGAGATGAAGATTTCCGAAAAGCCGCGGAAGAATTCGAAGGGTTCGTCTTCCTGCGGCAGGGCGGCGCGTTTGCCTTCCCGCTCTTGACCAAGGGCGGAAAGCCTTGCGGCCTGCGCCTCGGTCAGGATGCCTGCGGCAATGGCGGCACGCAGATCTTCGCGGGTCAGCGTCATGCAGAGATCCTTTCAACGGTGAGGTTGCCGTTGGTGTAGACGCAGATGTCGGCGGCGATGGCCATGGCGCGGCGGGCGATGTCTTCGGCGGCAAGGTCGGTGGTCATCAGGCCACGGGCGGCGGCGAGGGCGAAGTTCCCGCCCGATCCGATGGCGGCGACGTCATGTTCGGGTTCCAGCACGTCGCCCGCGCCGGTGATGACGTAAAGATCGCGTCCGTCGGTGACGATCAGCATGGCCTCGAGGTTTCGCAGGTATTTGTCCATGCGCCAGTCCTTGGCGAGGTCGACACAGGCGCGAGCCAGTTGGCCGGGGGCGGCTTCCAGCTTTTTCTCCAACCTTTCCAGCAAGGTGAAAGCGTCGGCGGTGGACCCGGCGAAACCGGCGACAATGTCATGGCCGCCCGGCGACAGGCGGCGGACCTTGCGGGCGGTGCCCTTGATCACGGTTTGCCCAAGCGAGACCTGGCCGTCACCGGCGACGACGACCTCCCCGCCCCGGCGAACCGCAAGGATGGTGGTGCCGTGCCAGCCGGGGAATTTGTCTTCTGCCATGGGGCCCTCCGTCCGTGGTTGGTCTATATGGACAGAGCGGGCGGATATCTCAAGGTCGGGATATCCAAATGAAAACGCCCGCGCTTTTGGCACGGGCGTCGGATCAGGCTTTGGCCGGGATAGAACGGTTCAGGCCTTGTTTGAATCGGAATTCAAACCAAGAGTGTTCGAATTCCGATCTTCGATGTCTCTATGAAGACCTGAACCGCTTTAGCGGCGCAGGCCGAGGCGCGAGATCAGCGAGGCATAACGGGCCTCGTCGACCTTTTTCAGGTAGTCCAGCAGCTTGCGGCGCTGGGCGACCATCATCAGAAGGCCACGACGCGAATGGTTGTCGTTCTTGTGGCCCTTGAAATGCTCGGTCAGGGTAGCGATGCGCGACGACAGGATCGCAACCTGGACTTCCGGCGAACCGGTATCGCCTTCCTTGGTCGCGTAGTCCTTGATCAGGCGGGCTTTTTCTTCAACGGTGATCGACATCGGGGTCTCCTGGGTTAAGGGTGATGGCGCAGGCCGGGATGTCGTCCAGCAAGGCCCTTGGAGGCTCCGTCCAGCGGGCGGATGCGGGCGTATAGGGGGAATCGGGGCCAAAGGGAAGGGGCAAATGGGCCAAGCGACCGGGTAACCGGGCGTTAAGGGTATTTGCAGAATCCGCAAGACGCGCGGGCCAAGCGTCTTTTTCCACCGGCTGTTTCGTGGTATGAAGCGCGGCGAAAAGCCATGCTCCGTCAATAGGTTAACGGAAATCATGGTTAACGGCGTCTTTCAAGGGGTGACGTGGTGCTGGCAATCATGGCGTTGTTCGGGGCTTTCGCGGCGGGCTTTGCCGT
>CAUJIP010000003.1 GCA_963205235.1 Pseudomonadota bacterium | reverse complement strand
AGCACCGATCCGAACTTCTGGTCCTGATCACGCCAAGGGTGGTCCGCAACACCAACCAGGTCGCCGACCTGACCGACCAGCTGCGCTACCTCATGAGCCTGCAATAGCCCCCCTGCCCGCGCGTGGGCAGAGAATCGGGGCCAATCATATCAACGGTTTGGCCGTGAACATTCAGGGTCGGGTAACCATGTCGGGCCCGACAGACTCCGCCTGCGCAAAGACGGCGCGAACCGGACCTTGCCGGATTGACGGCGCGTGAGGCGGCGGTGTCAGATTGGGGAATAGGGACGGGATTTGGGAATGAGAATTGCGCGCGTGACAGCCAACCACCCCCGCGCGGCGGCGGGGGGCCTGCGGCAGAGGCAGGGGATGGGGGCTTTGGGGATATCTCTCACAGGAGGCTCAAGGCGAGGGGCTGTGCTTGGCAGCGCCCGGGCCGGGAGGGGCTGCCCGACCGACCGGGGGCCGCTAGGGGCCTTTCGCGGGACCGGGGCGGGACGGGCGTGAGGGGGGATGAGGTTTGGTGAGGGGGATTGGCGGATGGGTGGAATTGCAAAGTCAGTAGGTGTGTCGGCACCCACTCTGCGCTCATCGCTGCGCATTTTCATTGTTGCCAGTACTCTCTCCGCCTGTATTCCATCTGGAAGTAGGGAAACGGATGTGGACTTTATTTCATCACCTGAAGGAGCGTTTCTCCCTCGAGGCGTGTTTGCAATCAAGGAGGGAATGACACAGCAGGAAGTACTTCAAATTCATTCCCCATTTCATCCTGTAATTCATGCAGCCGCCGCGTTTGAAAATAATCCGATGGTGGACTCTTTTCCATATAGTGACGGAGTTAATGAAAGGTCTATTGAAGTTATTTACAAAGAAGGTGGGCGCGTAGTGCGGGTACGCTTCGGATTTGAAGATGAGTATGGATTGATGTAGTCATCATAGTTTCGAATGCGAAAGCAACCGCAGGATCGGGTTCACCCCGCTCTCGCCCGACGTCAAACGCCTTCGGCGAGGATATTTGCGCAAAGATGAAGGGCCGGGCAGAATGGGCTGATCCTTGACGCCACGCCGGACCGTCTGCGTCGGGAGAAGGCGGAAGCCTTGGTGAAGATCCGCTATGTAGGCGAGACATTGGCCGAGATTGGCACGCAAGCACGGTCGGCTTTTGGAACGGAAGCGCCGGCAAACATGGGGTGAATGCGAACTCATGTGCTTGAACCCCAAATGTTGCAGACGCTTTAGGTCGGCCGTCTTCCGCAGTGGGTGTCTGCTTGACAGATGTCCGTCAGTTCAGGGCCGACCGGCGCCTTCACCGACCCGCAGGATTTCGTAGAACCGGTCGAAATAGCCCGGCATGAAAGGATACTGGTCCAGCGCGTAGCGCATCAGGATTGGCGCGGCAATCACCAGAACCCCGATGGCCAAAGCGCTTTTGATCGGCATGGCAAGGATGAAGACCTGAATCTGCGGTGCGAAACGCGACACCAGGGCCAGGGCAAACTCGGCGAAGAACATGATCGCGATGACGGGGGCAGCAATCACGAAGGCAAGCCGCATCCCGTGGTCGAGAACCTCGAGGATCATCTCGGGGAAGGCATCCAGAAAGAGCGGCAGCGACTGGACAACCGGCCATTCCCGGTAGGATGCATAAAGGAGGCCCGTGACCATCAGGAACCCGCCGACCGTGAAGAAATAGGTGATGAAGGTCTGGCTGAACAAAAGCCCAAGGGGCGAGCTTTCGTGGCCTTGCAACGGGTCGATGGACGAGGCGATGGCCGCGCCGCGCTGGTTGTCGATGAAGTTTCCCGCGGCCTGTACGGCCCAGAACAGCCAGGTGACAAAGAAGCCCATCACGAAGCCAAGCGCGGCTTCCTTCAGGAAATACCCCATGAAAAGCGGGATGTTTTCGATGAAGAACGGCGCATAGGGGGTCAGGGCAGGGGTCAGCGGCATTGCGATGACCAGGATCGCAACATTGCGCGCGAGACGCGGCACCGCTGTCGGAGGCAGGAGTTGCGAGGCAGCAATGAAGGCATAGCAGCGCGGCAAAGCCAGAAGAAAGCCGACCAGGATCAGCTTGAACTCTTGAAAGAGCAGCGTGACGGTTTCCAGTTGCATGCCGTGGCCGGGACCTCTGCCGGAAGAATGACCTGACGCCACGCGGGACATGAGTGCTGTCCGTCACCGTGAAGCGAACTGGTCACATGCTAGCGTCTTATCCTGTCGTCGAAACCGGTCCAAGGTGCCCGCTATGCCGGAAATAGTCAGCAATCGCGAAACTACGAACCAGCTGCTTGCCACCTACAACTCGATCTCGCCCGTCGGGGCGGAAAATGTCGCCGCCAAGATGGGCCGGGCACCCGGCACGGGCGAGACGGTGCAGGTTTCGTCAAACGAAGCCGACATCAACGACATGAAGGAAGAAGTCGGCATGATGAAGGCGACCCTTGGCAAGGTCGACCTTTCAAAGCTGAAGGTCCGCAAGGGGGCAGGCACCGATCTGGAGGCGCTGGCCCGGATCGCGGATTTCTACGACAAGCTGCCGAACCTGCCGACGAACCAGACGACGCTTGATCTGATCAAGAAGCTTGAGACCTATGAGGAATTCTTCAAGGAGGGTGGCAAGGGGGGGGGTAACCTGCCGACCGCCGAGGATATCCGCAACCTGTTGCGCGAATTCGACGGCGATGTCAGCCACCAGTTCGCAGCTCTTGAGGATGTGCGGCTGCGGTTCGAAGCAAAAGGCGCGCCGCCGTCGTTCCTGGCGCTACTTGATGAGGTTCGCAAAGAGCTTCGCCAGCCCGAGACGGCGCAGGAAATCAAGGCGGGGTTTGCTTCGGCGCGCGAGGCCAAGGATCTGGCCGACCGCTTCAACTCGGCCCCCGAGGATTTTCGCGACAGCTATCGCCAGATGCTGCGCTCGGGCGGCAATCTTGGCCGGATCTTCGATTCGCTGGGCGATTTTGCCACCAGCGGCATGAAGGGCGAGAAGACCGTATTCGAGACGGTGATCAACAGCTTTATCCAGGTCGCGGGCGACGACATGAAAAGCTTTGGCCCGTCAGCCGACAAGGTGATCCTGGGGGATGTCATTGCCGAACTGACCGTGTTGAAGAACCTGCGCACGACGATGGGGATGACGGTCGACATGCTGGACAAGCTGGGGCGGATGTTCCCGGACAAGGCGGCGGACATGCCGGACTCGGTCAAGCTGGTGTCGCAGATCCTGCATTTCGTGGCCTCCAGCGCGCGGCGCGATGCTGAACGGATCATCTCGAATTTCGAGGGCACGGCGCCCGAGATTCCGGTGGTCGCGGTCAACATGGTGCGCAACCTGCATGCAAGCATCCACGACAGCGCGATGCCGACCGAAACGGCGCGGTTGCAGCAGGACAAGGTGTTGCAGATGATTTCCGACAAGCTTGTCGCGGCCGAAGAGGCGCAGTACGGAGGGTAAGGCATGCCAAAGCTTGGCTCATCGGCACAGGCGACGGTCCGGCAATTCGCCGGGCAGATGGATATCGACGCCTATGAGGCCCCCGATGGGGCCTATTCCTTCGATTTCGAACGCAGCGGCAGGCTGTCGGTCCTGGCAAGCGACGAGGGCACGGTGATCGTCAGCCTGACCGCGCGCATCCATCTGGGCGACATGCGCGGCTTTGCGCGCCTGGCAGCGTTGGGCGGTTACGACCGGGACCGCGATCAACTGGTGCATTGCGGGATGAACCGGTCGGATCAGCCGGTGCTGGCGCTGCAATGCGATCCAACCGGATTTTCACTTCCCTGGCTGACCGAGTCTTTTTCGCTGCTTTCGGGGCGACTGCGCCGTTTGACGGGATGAGGTGTGCCTTACGTCACCCGATAGCCGTGCGAACCGGCATAGGGTGAGCAGAAGAGGATCGGCATCGCAAAGGGAAACGGACCGTGGATCTTGAGACTTTCAGCCGCCCAGAAGTGGCCAAGCAGTTGGAAGAAGGCATCCAGATCGCGATGCAAGCCCTTGCCGAGGCGGGATTGGACCAAGACCCATCGTTCCGGGCCGTTCTGGATGGTCAGACCATTGCGCAGGTCAAGGGGCTGAGCCGAGCGGATCTTGAAGTGCTTTATGCCTATGGTTTCAGCTTCATCACGCGCGGCGATACCAAGCGGGCAGAGGATGTCTTTCTGCAACTGTGCTTGATCGACCCACTTGAGGCGAAGAACCACTACTGCCTTGGGGTTGTGCGGCAGATGAAACAGCATTGGGACGTGGCAATTGACGATTTCGCGCGGTTCTGCGCGCTCGATGCCACCAATCCCGAAGGTTATCTGCGGATCGGCGAATGCCTGACCGCAAAGGGAGATCGCGCACAGGCGCGGCAGGTCTTTGATGTCGCCCTGCGTGAGGCGCTCAAGGGCAATGGCCCGAAAAATGCAGTCGAACAGGCCGAACGTGCTTTGGCCGGTCTGGGCAAGGGGGAATAGGGAATGTCATCTGTAACCAAGACGACGGGCAACTCGGTTCAAGGCCTGACGACCACCAGCGAAGTCACGACCGAAGAGGTGGGCACCGGGGGCGGCATCGGCAGTCAGACTGGCCAGGTGCCGGATCCCGGCCTTTCTGAACTGCTGCTTGGCCAGACGATGGCGCTGATATCTTTCATGCCGGTCAATTTTGGTGCTGACTTCGAGACCCGGTTGGCCGAGGTGACGGACAAGCTGAAGACCACGAACTCGGAAGCCGAAAAGAACCGCGTCACCAATGAGATGGAGACCAAGAAGCTCAATCTCAAGGAAAACGAAGCGAAGATGGAAAAGGCCCAGGAGAAAATGGACGCGGCCGAAGGGAAGGGTGAAAACGGAGACATCTGGAACAAGGTCAGCATTGCCTTCCAGATGCTGGGTGCGGTTCTGATGGCAGCCCTTGGTGCCGCTCTGATCGCGACTGGCGTCGGTGGCCCGGCGGGTGCCCTGATGATTGCCGGTGCAGTCTTGATGATGGTGTCGGCGATCAACTCGATCGTGGCCGCATCGACGGAAGACGGGCTTGGCATTGGCGGTTCGATTGCCAAAGCGTCCGGGGCCGACATGGAAACCGCAGGCAATGTCGACATGGGTGTCGGGATCACGCTGGCCGTTGCAACGGCAGTGGTGGCGATTGCGGCAACGGTGGTTTCGGGCGGAGCCGCAGGCCCGGCACTGGTTGGGGTGATGCAGAACCTGCTGTCTATCGGCTCTTCTATCGCGTCGACGGCCGGGGCGGTGTCGACCGCGGTGAGCACCGGCTATGGGGCCCATGCCGCATCGCTTAGCAAGGACGGGACCGAGATTCAGGCCAAGGGCAAGCAGAACGAAGCCTTCATGCAGCAGCTTGACGACCTGATCGACCAGGCGATGACTTTGCTGATGTCTTCGACCGAGCGGTTCAACGCCATGATGGATAGCGTGACCGAGATGGCGCAGGACAATTCCAACACCCTGTCCAACACCCGCTTCGCCGGATAGATTCGAAGGAGAACTGAATCATGGCAATTGCAATGCCGCCAAAGCTCCCCAGCACTTCGGGGACGGACCCTGGCTTTCAAGTCGGCGATACGACACCTGAATCGAATGTGAACGGAACCGGTCGCGGGTCCAGCAGCGAGACAGGAGCCGTTCCGCCCCCGCCCTCGCGCTCACCGGAGGTTGTCATCTTCGACTCGCAACCGCTGCCGGAAGACCCCGGAGCGGCGGCCAGCGAAATGGAAGACATCCTCAAGAAGATACAGGATGACCCGAACCTGCGGGAAACGCTGATGGCAGCCATTGGCAGCGGGGCCAATGCGGAAGAAATCGCAGCGCTTATGATCAAGCTGTCGAACATGAGCCGGGAAGAGGTTCTGGATCAACGGCTTCAGGCGCGGTCGGCCGCACGGTCCGACCTTCAAGGCGCCGCAGCCGAGATGAAGGAAGCCGCGACCAAGCAGTTTGCCGCAGCTGTGGTTTCGGCTGTGGTGGCGGGGATTTCGGCGGGCGTGTCGCTTGGGGCATCGGTCAGCTCGATCAAAAGCAGCGCCCAGGCGATCAATACGTCGAAGCAGGCCAATACTGCGGAACGGCTGGCAAGCGAGACCAAGGCCACCGGGGATTCCATCGCGCCGGAATTGAAGGAAACGTCGAAGAATCTGGGTGCCCTTGCCGAGTCGCAAACGCTGGCCGCGCGGCGCACAGCCGACATCGGGACGGCCATTTCCAGGATAGGCACCGGCGTCGGTGACCTCATCAGCGGTGCGTTGCAGGGCGATGCAAAGATCGATGATTCCCAGGGCAAGCTGAAGGAAGCCTCGGCGACCGACGAGCAGGCGGCAGCGGACGTGACCAAGAAGGCGATGGACGACATTGAGGAAATGGTCAAATCGGCGATCCAGTTCCTGAAAGCCATGCAGTCGGCCGAGGTCGATCTGATGGCCTCGATGACCAGGGTCTAAGACTGCCATGGCCGGGCTTGGACCGATCGTCGCGACACTTTGGAAAGAGCTGGGCATGGCCCCGCCGGCCGAGACGATCGGAGCCGAGTTCGAATTCGACCTTGGCGAAATGCTGATCCGGCTGGACCTGCAGGACAACGGCGACACGGTGACGGTCAGGGGACGTATCGGCTTTCTGGAGGGCAATGCGCACGAGGCGGGCGATCAGCTGTCACGAGTGCTGCGGCTTGGTCTTGGTCTGGTGGCGCTGAATGGTGCCGTGCTGGATGCGGCTGCGGCAGAGGACATTCTTGACAACGGCCACGAAGGCCCGGTTCCGGTCTTTGCGCTTGCGACGGCATCGCTTGCCCATCCGGTAACGGTTCTGCAAGCCCTGCGGGCAGTGCTTGACTGGCAGTCCGTGACAGGCTCCATCCTGACGCAAGGCGTCGATGAGGACGGGAAGCCCGGTTCAGCCAAACCGGGCAGCGGCCCGTCTTCGGATGCGGAAATGATCATCTTTCAGCCCTGACGGGCGCAAAAGGCAAGGACAGGACGTGCGCATGGACGACATTCTGGGCGAGATCCAGCGGCAGCTGGTCGATCACCCGATCATCGATCGTCTGGGCCTGACCGAGGCGCATTTCAGCATGAATTACAATCGAGCCATGGAAAAGCTGGCGGCTGGGGATATCGCTGCGGCGTTCCGCGACTTTGGCACCCTGGTTCTGCTGGCCCCGATGTCGGTTCAGTATCAACTGGGGTTGGCGCAGGCGGCATTGCAGGCCAATGCGCCCGAGCTTGCCATGCAGGCGGCCGCAGTGATCATTGGGCTTGCCCCGGACCGCCCCGAAGGCTTCCTGCTCTCGGGTCAGGCCTGTCTGGCGATGGGCGAACCGGTGCTGGCGCGGGAGGACCTGACCGACGCCATCGCCCTGGCCGATGCCCACCCGCGCTTTGCCGCCATTGGCAAGATTGCCCGTCAGACCCTGATCGCAGTGGAAAGCGCCTGAGATGACCGGGATACCCTTTGCCGAGAGCAGCGTCCTTGCCGGGTTGAACCCGGCCGAGCTTGATGCCTGCGAGGCGGTGCTGAAGGGGTTGACGCAGGATGTCGATCTGGACGTGGCAGGGGTCTTTGCCGCGCTGCGCAAGGGACGCTCGCTGATCGAGGCGCTGCAGATCCCGGAAGAGACGGTTGATATCCTTTACGCGCAGGCCGTTGCCCGGTTTGGCGCGGGCGATCATGCCGCAGCGCAGTCGCTGTTCCAGGCCTTGTCCTTCCTTGCCCCGCAGGTGCGGGATCATTGGCTGGGGCTGGGCATTTGCGCCCGGGCGCTGGACCAGCTTGATCTGGCGCGGATCGCGTTCCAGACCGCCGTGGCCCTTGTCCCCCAATCCGCTGCCCCCCGGTTTCACCTGTGCGAAGTGCTTTGCCAACAGGGCCGCTGGAGCGATGCCGCTGATCAGGCGACAGCGTTCACAGCGGCGGCCATGGCCCCGGAGAAGGCCAGTCTGGCGACCGAGATGAAGCGGCTTTCTGCCCTGATCGAGCTGCGCCGCAGATGACCGAGGCGGGCCAGATATTTGCGCTTTTGCGCAGTGCCTCGGCCGCCGAACTTGCCAAGCGTTTCAACGCAGTTGACGACGGCGCGACCCCGGCCACCACGCCACAGTCAGTCACTTCTGAGGTGGCCATTGATCCGCGCGGCCGGGGGATTGGCCCGTCGGGTACTCAGGCAGGCCAGGGTGCGAACGCCACGTTCGCGACCGCGGCTGCGACCATACTGCCGGGGTCCGAGGCCGAAAGCCTTGCGCCCGCGCTTCCCGACACGCTTGCGCCGGGGCAGGGTGGAGCGGTCCGGCCCGCCGTCTCGCTTGGTCACATCGCCCCGCCCCGATCAGACATGTTGCGGCTTTTGGCAGAGGGGCTGGTCTCTGGCACGGTCAAGGCCGATGGCCGCGCCTCTGCGCGAGCTTTCCCCGGCAGCGGTGGCCTTGGCCAGTCCGCTGGGTCCGGCTTGGGCGGCTCGGGCCTGCCTGCCGGTGCGTCGGGGGGCCTGACCGGGCCCGACCGGGCTGCGGCGCCCGGCATGATGGCTGCAGCCGAACAGAGTCTGTCAACCGGTGCACGCCAAGTGACCGGATCCGAAGACGCGCATGCCGCGCCTCGGGACGCGGGGGTGCGGGCAGAGGCAGGTGCGACTACGCGGGCGACAGATCCAGCGGCGCTGGGGGATGAGGCATCGTCGACAAGATCCGCCGACGCACGGCCTGCTTCTGCCGCCGAAGTACGCGGGTCCGTGGCAGCGCGTGCCGGTGCCGTGGCCCAGGTCGCCGTCTTTGCCGAGGCACTGCTGAGCCTGATCGCCGCAGATGCGGCCGGTCGGTCGACGTCGGTCGCCTCCGGGGTGATCTTCAATGCCGCGATGATCCCCGGTTGGCCCTTTCCCAGCGCATTCGCGAAGGACGGGGCCGAAGGGATCAATCCCAAGGCGATGCTGCATCAACTTGCTGCGGCCATCGAAGGCCTGTCACCCGAAGAGGCCGCCGCCTATATGGCAAAGATCGGCGGGGGCCATGCCTTCCTGCGCAACTTGCGCAAGCTTTTGAAAGACCTGGACCTGATCGACAAGGACGAGGTCAAGGGACTGCTCTTTGCCTTTCTTGAAACGATCAGCACGATTGCCAGCGGCATACAGCTTGCCTTCCGGCAGATGTCGGAAAGCGCCGCGCTGCAAGAGGCGCTTGTGAATGGTGAGGACCCTGACGAGAGCGGGCGACCTGGCCGACGTCGCCTTAAGCTTTGAGCGACCAGCGGCGAACCCGGGTCATGCCCCAGAGCGCCGTGAAAAGGACTGCAAGGCCAAGCACATCAAGTGCGGTTCGAAACCAGTGGCCAAACCGCAGCGACAGGCCCGACGCCGCACCCACACCCATCGTGCCCGCCGATGCATTGCCTCCATCCTTCAGGCTGCGGGTCAACAGAAGCTGAAGCCCGGTGCGGAAGGCATCGGGCTTTGCGGCAAGTTCGGCCAGCGCCAGAAAATCGGGATGCCAGTGATTGTCGGCGGTCTTGAGCGCATCAGGGATTGTCAGTTCCTGCGGCGGCCGGGTCGAGAGGTGCGATATGGCGGCGGGGTATCCCTTCGGATCAAGGATGAACAGGACGGTAGCGCCCGGCGGAATGGCGGTGTCGCTGCCGTCAAGATCGGCAAAGCCAGTCGTCCCCGGCAAAAGCCGTTGTCGAAGGAGCTCGACGGCCTCCGCCCCTCCAACCGGCTTGACCGGCTGTGCGTTCAGGGTGATCGGTGTCGGGAGGACCGGTTCTTGCTGGGTCAGGCGCGCAACGGCGATCAGGACCATCAAGGTCATCGCCAGCACATTCGCAGCGATATCGGCAAGGATCGGGCCGGGCAGCCCCTTCATGGCAAGCAAAGGAAGTGTTGGGCTTCCTGACGGATCGCGTGGCAATCTTCGGTCAGGCGCAGCGTGGCCAAGGGGGCAGGGTGTGTTTCGGCGGCGCGGGCAAAGGTCAGAAAGGCAACGTCCTGACCCGAAAGCGCGACGATCAGCAAAGGGTTGTCCCCAAGCCAGTCGGGCAACTGGTCCGAGGTCCAAAGCGCATCAAGGGCGATCAGTTCGCTGGTTTGCCCCGCTATCCGGTGCAGGCCCTGATCATCTGCCAAAAGCACGGACCCGTCCGTGGCGGCGCCCAGCGTGGACACGGCTTGGCGGGTGTCTTCTGGCGTGGCGCTGCGGTCCGCGACGATTTGCGTGACAACTTCGCGCAGGCCAAGGGACAGGGCGGCCACCATGACAAGAAGCACCGCGCCAAGCCCGAAGAACAGGTCGGACGCAACCAGGTTCAACGCGGGATGCGACGGATCGGTTCGGCCTGTCATGGGGTCCGGTCAGCTTCCGGCAGCAGCAAGTCGATGATCGCGACGATGACCGCTGCGGCAAGTCCCAGAAGCGTCGTCTCAAAGGCTGTGCCAAGGCCGCCAAGCAGGGTCTGCAGCGATGCGCTTGACGGAACGGCTGTGGCAAAGATCGCGGGCAGGGCACCAAGGGCGACCATGATGCCCCAGACGGTTCCGGCAAAGCCCAGCAGCGGCAAAAGCTGCGCCATGCCTGCGGTCAGCCGCGCCTCGTCTCGGTCGGGCGGGCCAAGAAGGGCGACACGGGCCTGTGCGGCAAAGACAAGGCAGGCGGTGAAGACGATCATCAGATGCACGGATGATTGCAGCACCCAGCGGTCGGCAAACTCGCCAAGGCCAAGCGGCATGGCAAGGGTCAGTCCAAGGGCCAGCACAAACCCCGCGCGGGCAAATCCAACCCGCGTCGCCATGCCGGGCATAAGCGACAATGCAAGGACTGCAGCGAACAAGGACAGCACCAGTGGCGCAAGGCGCAGACGGTCTGCCACGTCGGCAAGATCATCGGCCATCGCCAGCGTGACAAGCAGCGCGATGCAGGGGCAAAGGCCAAGCAGTGTTCCTGCAAGCCCCTGAAAGCTCTGCGTCCCGGTCAGAAGCAGGACCAGGGCAGAGATCATTCCAGCCCCAAGCATCGACATCATCGGGCTGTGCGGCAGAAGCCCAAGCCCCCAGCCCACCCAGAACGCCGCCACTGCCGCTGCGGTCAGAAGCACCACACCGGACTTTCGCGGGTCCGGGCGTGCTGTCATTTCAGATCAATCCGCTCAAGCGGCTGGATGTTCACCTGTGGCGACAATTCCTGAAATGAAAGGATCGCCAGATCGGGGAAGTCGCGTTCAACGATCTTGCGCATGAAGCGGCGAATATCCATCGGGGCCAGAACGACGGGCTTCAAGGAATGGCGCGAGAAATCGCCGATGGTGGCAGACAGGCCCGCCAGCAGTTTCTTGTGCGTGTCCGGCGACAACGCCAGATAGGACGCGCCCGAGGTCTGGCGGATGGCCCCGCGCACTTCATCCTCGATCTTCTTGGACAAAAGGTATGCCGAGATCACCGACTGACCACCGGCGAACTTGTGCGTGATATAGCGGTTCAGGGCCGACCGGACGTGTTCCGTCAACAGGATCGCATCCTTTTCGCGCTGGCCCCATTCCACCAGCGCCTCAAGGATCGTGCGCATGTCGCGGATCGAGATTTCCTCGGACACAAGGCGTTGCAGTACATCGGCGATGGTGATGATCGGCAGGGCGCGGGTCACTTCGCGGACCAGTTCCTTGAAGTTCGCCTCCATCTCGTTCAGCAGGTACATCGTCTCCTGCACGCCGACAAATTCGCCAGCGTGGGATTTCAGCACATGGGCAAGGTGATAGGTCAGCATCGCGGGCAGGTTCAGAACCTGCATTTCGGCGCGCTGCAATAGCGGTTCATGCTTGTTCGACACCCAAAGCGAGGGCGTGTTCGGCAGGAAGTCGTCGCCCTTTTCGTAGGGAATGTCGAACATCTTCAGGTTGGCTTCGGTTTCCCGAACGATGAACTTGCCAGGGCGCGACTTGCCCGCAGCCACCGGGATTTCATTCACGAGGATGCGGTATTCGTCCTCTTCCAGCATCTCGTTCAAACGCAGATGCACGCCGGGGAAGGGCACGCCAAGATCGAAGTACAACGCACGGCGGACCTTGGCGACCTCGTTGTCCAGACGGCGCGGTTCGATGTAGTTGCGCACCGAACTGGCGATGTCGACGATCAAGGGCACTGTCAGGGCAAAGGTCACCGGATCGACCCGTTCAAAATCGTCGCCGCCCTTTGACGGGAAAGACGGGGCCTTGCCTGTCGGCGCCAGGGCAGGGGCCAACGCGGGCATTGACCGGTTGCCTGCCTGGGTCGCCTCGGCTTTGCGGCGGCGCAGGATCAGGATGCCGGTGCCGCCAACGGCGATTGCCAGGCCAAGGAAGACAAAGGTCGGAAAACCAGGCGTGGCGGCAAAGACCAGCATGATGCCGGACGCGATCAGCAGCGCCTTCGGTTCGCTGACCAGTTGGTCGCCGATATCCGTGCCAAGGTTTTCGCTTTTATCCGACGCAACCCGCGTGACGATGAAACCTGCGGTTATCGATATGAACAGCGCAGGAATCTGGCCGACCAAACCGTCACCGATGGTCAGGATCGAATAGACCTCCAGCGCCTCGCCGGTGCTCATCCCGTGCTGGGTGACGCCGATGGTGATGCCACCGATGATGTTGACGAAGATGATGATCAGCCCGGCGATGGCGTCACCCTTGACGAACTTCATCGCCCCGTCCATCGAGCCGTAAAGCTGGCTTTCCATCTCGAGCTTGCTGCGGCGAGCCTTGGCGGTTTCAAGGTCGATAAGACCGGCGCGCATGTCGCTGTCGATCGACATCTGCTTGCCGGGCATGGCGTCAAGGCTGAAGCGCGCCGAAACCTCGGCCACGCGCTCGGACCCCTTGGTGATGACCATGAAGTTCACGATGGTCAGAATCAGGAAGACGACCGCGCCGACAACCAGATTGCCCTGCACCACGAACTTGCCGAAGGTTTCGACGATCTCACCGGCGTCGGCCTGCAACAGGATAAGTCGCGTCGTGGTGATCGACAGCGCCAGCCGGAACAGCGTTGTCAAAAGCAGGATCGACGGAAACGCGGAAAGCGCCGTGATTTCCTTGATGTAGATCGCCACCATCAGAAGGATCGCCGACAAGGCAAGGTTGATGGCCAGCAGGATGTCGACCAGCACTGTCGGCAGCGGCAGGATCATCATGAAGATGATGCAGACCAGAAGCGCCGCCAGAATGACGTCGTTCCGTTTCGACATCATGACCAGAAACTTCTGCACGCCGCGCTTCCTTTCTGTCCGTCACTTTGTTGTGGACGAGGCATTTATCGTTGTCCACTCTGGACAGAGTGCCGGTCTGTCAAAAGGGCTAACCGGTTGCTTCTTTCGCGGCGAGTATCAAATGACATTCCCGCGCAGGCGCTCGTGTGCGACACCTTGGCAAATCAAGGGGGACCAATGGCGATCGAACTCAAGGCCGATGCTGTCAGGCTTTTCGCCGAGATCGGGTTTCTGGGCCTGAGCCGCGGTCATACCGGGCAGGCGGAAACGATATTTGGCATGCTGCGCAGCTTGCGACCGGGCGAAGAGGCGGGGGCCGTTGGCATGGCTTTGACGGCACTGGCGGCGGATCGGCCTGATTCTGCCATCAAGGCGCTGAAATCAGCCCAGCAGACGGCGACGATCATCGCCTTTTCAGCCTTGGCGCATGCCCGCCTTGGCGAGGTGGCCGCCGCGCGCGCCCTCGTCGAGGATCTTGAGGCGATGGGCGCTGAAGCAACACTTTTGGACATGGCGCAAGGGGCGCTGGGCAAGGGCTGACCGGCCCGGACATTTGAAGACGGACAATCCGCAAAAGCGGGACGTGAAGACGAGGGAGAGACATGAGCTACGGGATTGAAGCAACACAGTCGTTCATGACAGTGGCGCCGACTGCGGCCACCAATGGTGTCCAGCCGCCCAAGCTTGACGATCTTGGGCATTCGATGTCGGTGCGGAACTTCGAAGACGCCCTGCGAGCGGCAAACGCGCCGGTCACGGTGGATATCCAGCTTGCGCAGGCCGATCCGACCACTGCCGTACCGGGTGCCACCGCGACCGACATGGTCGCGCCCGTCCTGACCGCCCCCGGCACGCCTCCGGTAAGTGGCGTCACGCCGGGGACGGAAACCGATGCAGGCATCCGTGCCGCGGAAGGTCTGGGCCTTGCCACTGGCGACGATGTGGGGCCGGGAAATTCCATCCTGGACGGTCTGGAACAACTGCGGTCGGTCTTTGACAGCCAATATGACTCGGTCGGGTCCAAGCTGCAGGGAACCACGCTGGATGTGACTGCGATGATGCAGTTGCAGGCCGATCTGGTCGAATATTCGGTGCTGGTCGACGTGTCGTCAAAGCTTGCCGGCAAAGTGACGACTGCGGTCGACAGCTTGATGAAGGGTCAGTGATGACAATGGCGCAGCTGCGGATTTTGGGTGGGGCAAGCTGATCGATGCCGAAGAGTCGTGCCATATTCGGGTTGCTTGCCAGCCTGTTCCTGCTCACTGCCTGCCAGACCGAGATTTACACGAACCTGTCCGAACGTGAGGCCAACGAGATGCTGGCCGCGCTTATGGAAAGCGGCATCGACGCCGAGAAAAGCTCGATCGGCGAAGAAAACTTTGCAGTGGCCGTTGCGAACGAAGACGTGCGTGAGGCTTTGGCGATTTTGAACGACCAGGGCCTGCCGCAAAGCAACCGGCAAAGCATCGGTCAGGTCTTCGCCAAATCGGGGATCGTGTCGTCGCCGTTCGAGGAGCGGGTCCGCTATATTTACGCGCTGGGCGAAGAAGTTGCGCAGACCCTGCAGCAGATCGACGGTGTCCTTGTGGCGCGGGTCCATGTGGTGATGCCCGAAGCGCCCGAACTTGGGCAAGAGGCCAAGCCGTCTTCGGCGGCGGTCTTCATCAAGCAGAAGGTCGGCTATGATCTTGATTTCCTCGTGCCGCAGATCCGGCGGCTGGTGGCGAATTCCATCGAGGGGGTGAAATACGAAGAGGTTTCGGTCGTGCTGGTCGAAGCCCAGCCGCAGTCGCAGTCCGAGCATGCCGAAGATGCCGGTGTCGTCGAAACCCTGCCCGGACTGCGCGTTGCCACGGGGTCAAGCATGGCCGTCTGGGTCTGGGTCGGTGTGGCGGCAGCGCTTGTGCTCGGCCTCGCAGCCGGGGCCGCCTATCTGTTCCGCATGAACAGCGGGCTTCGGGCCAGGCTGGCCCGTGCCGATCAGGCGGATGGTTGATCGATGGTGGCCGCGCTTAGCCCCGGTCTGGCTTCCGGTCGCACGGCCCTTCAGGTTGCAGGGTTCATGGCACGGCCCGGGACCTTGCTTGCCCGTCCCGCGATTGACCGCTGGCTGGCCGATGTTGGTGGGCGGGATGTTCGGCCGATGCTTGACGCCACAGGCGCGCGCCGGGCGGTCGAGGCCTATCTTGCCACTGTGACCGGGGCAAAGGATCTGGCGGTCGATGCGACCTTTCTGAACAGCCTTGCCGCGCGCAGTTCGGTGGTCACGGCCATCGACATCGCCCTTGCCCCTTTTGATCGGCTTGATCGGTTGAAGGCCTTTGTGATCGGCGCAATCTGTCGCGATGCGGTGCGGGGTGCCCTTCTCAGGGCTGACCGTCAGGCGATCGAGGCCTTGCTTGGCCGTGACGTGCAGGACTTCGCCGCGCGTCAGGCCGCGACCTTCTACCCCGCACTGGCCGATCTGTCCCCCAGCGTCACGCCCGCCCTGCGCGGGGCTGATGGCACCGAATTCGCGGCCCATCCGGTCAATGCCCTTGCCGCGCGGGTGATCCTTGCGGCGATTGGCGCCGAAACGCCGCTGGCCGCCGCAATCCTTGCCATACGCGAAAGCGGATCGCCTGCCCTGGGCACCCCGGTTCCCCTTGGTCCGGCGCACTGCGCCGACGTCCTGCGGCTTTGGCAGCGAGAGGCCCGGTGATGGCAGATTTCTACCGACTTCAGGCGTTTGGGCACGGGGTTGCAGTCACGGGCGGCGTGATCAAGGCCGCTGCCATGGACGAACTGGGCCAAGCCGGCGACGTTCTGGCCGAGGCCGAGCGTCAGGCCGCCGAGCTGCGCGCCGAGGCGCAGCGTGTCCATGCAAGCGAGAAACTCCGCGGCCATGCCGAAGGCAGGGCGGAAGCGGATGCCGAGCGGGCAGTCCGGATGATCGAGGATACCGCCCGCATCGACGCGCGCCTTGCCGATCTGGAAAGTGAACTTGGCGGCGTGGTCTTTGCCTGCGTCCGCCAGATCATCCAGGGCTTCGAGGACGAGGCGCTGGCCGAACAGGTGGCGCGCTCGGCGCTGGCCTCGATGCGGTCGGAACAGCGCGGGCAATTGCACGTGTCGACTGCCGCGCTGAAACACACCCGTGCGGCGCTGGCCGATGTGCTGCGCGATTTCCCCGAGATCGAGCTGATCGACGTGATCGAGGACGCGGACCTTCAGGCCCCGAATGTCCGGCTGGAAAGCGCGATGGGGGTGGTGACCTTCGTTCTGGACGACGCGCTGGACGCGCTGCGACGGCTGTTGGAGCAACGCTAGGATGATGGACGCGGCAGCCAGCCTGACGCATGATACCCAGCCCCATCCGGCTGGATCCGCCAAGATTCCGGTGGGCTTGCATGCCGTCATGGCCGAGGGGATGGCACTGAACGCACCGCCGCCCGATCATGCCAGCCTGATCGACCATCGATTCCATGGCATCGCCGACCGTCTGCGTGGCAAGGCTCGGGGGGTGTTGCCGTTCCGGATGACAGGTCGCGTCCGCAAGGTGGTTGGCACGATCATCCACGCCATCGCCCCCGATGTGCAGATCGGCGAGCTGGTGAACCTGCACACCCGCGAAACCGGCCACCGTCTGGCCGCCGAAGTCGTGGGGTTTGTCGGGGCCGAGGCGCTGCTTTCCCCCATCGGCGACACGATGGGCGTGTCCCCCAATACCGAGGTTCTGCCCACGGGCCGCGTGCAGTCGGTCGCTGTGGGGCCGGGCCTCATTGGCCGCGTTTTGGACGGGTTCGGCAATTTCATCGACGGCAAGACCGATCCGTTCGAGCCCGAGACCTTCTATCCGGTCTATCGCGCCTCGCCCGACCCGATGACGCGGCGGATCATCAGCGACCCCATATCAATGGGGGTCCGGGCGATTGACGGCATGCTGACCGTGGGCGAAGGCCAGCGCATGGGCATATTTGCCGCTGCCGGCGGGGGCAAGTCCACGCTTCTTGGCATGCTGGTGAACGGCGCCGATGTCGATGTCACGGTGCTGGCGCTGATTGGCGAACGCGGACGTGAAGTGCGCGAGTTTCTGGAACACGAACTTGGCCCGGAAGGGATCAAGAAGTCGATCATCGTCTGCGCAACCTCCGACAAATCCTCGATGGAACGGGCCAAGGCGGCGTCCGTCGCCACGTCCATCGCCGAATACTTCCGCGATCAGGGCAAGCGTGTGTTGTTCCTGATGGACAGCGTCACCCGCTTTGCCCGCGCGCAGCGCGAAATCGGCCTTGCCGCAGGCGAACCCCCGACCCGGCGCGGCTTTCCGCCTTCGGTCTTTTCCACCCTGCCCAAGCTGATGGAACGGGTCGGGATGAACGACAAGGGCTCGATCACCGCGATGTATACGGTGCTGGTCGAAGGCGACGACATGAACGAACCCGTCGCCGATGAAACGCGGTCGATCCTTGACGGCCACATCATCCTGTCGCGCAAGCTGGCCGCGCAGAACCATTACCCGGCCATCGACATCCTGGCCTCGAAAAGCCGCGTCATGACCAAGGTCGTCGAACGTGACCATCAGGATGCGGCGGGCAAGGTCAATGAATGGCTTGCCCTTTACAACGAGGTCGAGCTTCTGGTGAAGATCGGCGAATACCAGACCGGCAGCGACCCCCGGTCCGACAAGGCTATCGCCATGCAGGACCGCATCCGCGACTTCCTGCGCCAGCGGACCGACGAGCTTGAGGACTATGCCACGACGCTGGCCAAGCTGAAGGCGCTGCTCACATGATCCCGCAGTTCCGCATGCTGACCAAGGTCAAACGCCTGCGCGAGGACAAGGCGATGCGCGCTTTGGAGGCTGCACGGGCGGCCCATCGCAAGGCCGTGGAACGGGCCGAGGCGCTGACCGCCGAGGCCGAGGAAAGCATCCGCACGCTCTCTGCCCGTGAACGCGGGCTTTATGAGACGATCCTGCAAAAGGTCGTCAGCATGGGCGCGGTGGATGATGTCAAGGAACAGGTCCTGCAACTGATGACCGACCATCAGGCCCTGTTGGACCGTCGTGACCGCGCCTGGGAACATGCGGCGCGCTGCGAAGCCAAGGTTGTCGAGGCGCGGGTCGAATTGCGTCGCCGTCAGGCGGATGTCGAAAAGATCGTGACGATCACCGATGAACTGGTGCAGGCCGATATCGCAGAAAAGACCGCCAAGGAAGAGACCGAGATCGAGGATCTGTTCTCGCGCCCAAGAAAGCAACCGGGTGCCGAAGTCGTGGAGGGTGCAGCATGACCGCGCCATTGTCGAACCAGGGGGGGCAGGCCAATTCCGGCCTGATGCAAAGCCGCCCGGACATGGATTTCAGTGCCGATGTCGGACTTGGCAAGGATGCCCGAAACGGCAACACGGGCCGCGAGGATGCCAGCGAGATGGTCCTGTCTGCCGCCTTTGCTATGCAGCTTGCCAATGCCCGGGCCACTCCTGCGCTGAATTCTGATGATGAGGGGGATGTCGTGGTCGTGGCCGCTGCACCGCCGCCGCCGGTGATCTTCGGCCTTGCAGCCGAGGGCGAGGGGGATCCGGTCCAGCGCCGAACCGATATTTCCACGCTGGCACAGACCGTGATCGCCCAGGTCGAGACCAGCGACCGCATCCGCCTTGGTGGCAACGGCCCGATCACGCTGACCGTTCCCCTGAACGCCACGGCCCTTGGCCTTGCCGAAGCGCGGCTGGTGGTCGCAAAGGCCGAACTGACCGTGGTCTTCCCGGTCCGGGCGGGGGCAGATACGACCGTGGTCAACGCAGCCCTTGGCGAACTTGCCCAGGCGCTGGCGCAGCGCTATCCCAACCGGACGATCCGGCTGCGCAGCGAAGAGGACGGTCGCAACGCCTCGGATCCGGCAGAATTCAATCCCTTCAAGGAACCGGTTGGGCGGCGAAAGTGACACTGGAACCCACTCAATTCACGACGGAAACGCAGCTTTGGAATGCCATCGTGCGGCAATTCGGTCTGGCCTTGCCGCTGCCCGCCGGGCAGGTGGTTCTGGCCGAGGCGGACCCGCCCGTGGCCAAAGGCGCGCGCTTTGCCATCGGCATCCCGCCCAATGCATCGCTTAGCCTTGTGCTGGAAGACTATCCCTTTGGCCGCCTGACCGGGGTGGAAATCACCCTGGATGAGGTCATGGCCCTGCCCGCGCCGCTGTCCGAGGGCCTTCTGCTTGGCGCGCTTGACAGCTTGCGCGCCGCCCTGCCGGTCAGCCTGGCCACGCAGGTGCAACTTCCGCCGCAAACCGGGGCAGTCGAACCCCGGGAAACCTGGCTTTCCGCAGTTTTCGACCTTGGGTCCGGCGCCCTGGCGCGCTGTCGCATCGGGGCAAGGCGTCAGGATTTTGTACAGGTCCTTTCCCGGCTTTTCCCTGCCGCCGCAGGGGCTGCCCCCCGGATGCCCATCCCGCTTCTTGACGGCATCTCGGTCGAGGTTGCACTTTCTGCGGGCCAATCCATCCTGCCGGTTGCGACCTTGTGGTCGATTGAGCCAGGCGATGTCATCCTGTGCGAAATCCATCCCGACCGCCGCCTGTTCCATGTTGGCGCGCATGAGGTCGAGATCGGCAAGCTGACCATGACCGAAGGCGAAGCCAACCCTGCGCAAGGTTGGGCCGTGAAGGAGATCCGAATGACTGGCGACAATCCCGAAGCGGCAAGTGGCGAAGTCAGCCTTGATGACGTGCCGGTGACTCTGCGCTTCGTGACCGAGGACCGCCGCATCGCCCTGGCCGATCTGCAGGGCCTTTCGGTCGGGGTGATCCTTCCGATCGAGACCGAGCCGCTTGCTGCGGGTCTTTCGGTCCGCATCCAGGCCAATGGCGTCACAGTGGGCGAAGGACATCTGATCCAGATCGACGACAGGTTTGCCGTGCGGGTCGCGCGAATGGCCGCGAAGAAAAGCTAAGCCCAGATGATTGATCCGCTGAACCTTATCCTTGGTCTGGTCGTTGCGGGGCTGGTGCCCTTCATCGCCGTGGTCGCGACCGCCTTCATCAAGATTTCGGTGATCCTGCTTTTGGTGCGCAACGCACTGGGGGTTCAGCAGATCCCGCCGAACATGGTGCTGAACGCGCTGGCGATCATCATGTCGGGTTACATAATGGCCCCGGTTTTTGTGGAAACCTTCGATATCCTGGCATCGGGCAACTACAAGTTCGACAGCGTCGATGCCGTGCGCAACACCTTTACCGCCGCCAAAGAACCGCTTCTGGCCTGGCTGAAGGAACATGCCGACGCGCGTGAGACGACTTTCTTCGTCGAAGCCGCCAAGGAAATCTGGCCGCCCACGCTGCAAGCTGCAGCGACGTCCGACAACCTGGCGATCATCCTGCCCGCCTTCACCGTCAGCCAGCTGCGCGAGGCGTTCGAGATCGGCTTCCTTCTCTATCTCCCGTTCATCGCCATCGACCTCATCGTGTCGAACATCCTGCTGGCGCTGGGCATGATGATGGTCTCGCCCCTGACCATCTCGCTGCCGTTCAAGCTGTTTCTCTTCGTCATGGTCGATGGCTGGTCCCGCCTGATCCTCGGCATCATCAAGACCTATTCATGAGGTAGCCATGTCTCCCGAAGACGCCATGTTCCAGATCACCGAGTCGATGATGCTTGTGATGGTGCTGTCGATGCCGCCGATCATCGTGGCTTCGGTGGTGGGTGTGCTGGTGTCGCTGGTGCAGGCGCTGACCCAGATCCAGGAACAGACGCTCAGCTTTGCGGTCAAGCTGATCGCCGTGGCCTTGACCATCGTCGCCATGGCCGGAATCCTTGGGTCCGAGCTTTTGAACTACACGATCAAGCTTTTCGACGACTTCCCCTCGATCGTGGGCTGATCCGGCATCGGTGTGATCGCGTGATTCTGACGATCCTTCCCCTCTGACAAGAAAATCCACTGTGCAAGGGCCAACGCGCGCCACCCGCTTGCTGCCGGGTGATAAACGGCACATGCCGATTGACCCGGAAAGGGCGGTATTTTTCTGGGGATTTTGTGTTATCCCCAGGGTTATCCCCAGGGTTATGCAGAGTGGTTTTCTGGTGTTGTGTTTTTGGGAATTTGTGGGGATTTGCTTGGCTTTACACGCATGGTGTTGCGTGCATAGATGCC
>CAUJIP010000002.1 GCA_963205235.1 Pseudomonadota bacterium | reverse complement strand
GCTTCGTCAGCCTCTTCACACACACGCCGCCAGACCGGGTCGACTGTGCTTAGCTTGGCTTTGGTTTCGAACATGGCGTAGCCTCCTGATAGGGCTTTCTACCACATTCGCGGGTCTTGACGACACGCAAAGTTGTGCAATTCGCCTTCACGATTTGGAATGATCGCGCAGCGCGTTGCAGGCGATGATCATGGCAGACAGAAAATCCGGGTCCGTTGCCAAGGGTTCAGATACTGGGGAAAGGGTCAGACAGCGCGACATCAGGCTGCCATCGCCGAACCTTGGATCAGACCGACCAGTAGACAGCAAATGGGCGGCGGCACCCTCGACCTCGGTCAGAATTCTTGCTGCGAGTGCAAAGCGATCCTTCGGTTCGGCCCGGACCAGAACCCGCGCGAGCAGCGCGAGTTCTGTCAACGTAGCGGGTCGCATGTCAGGCCAGGATGTCCAGCCCGCGAAAGGGGCCGGGGCCGATCAGCGCCGATATTTGCGCGACGTCCGTTCGATAGGGCCCGACGATGCCATCGGTGGACCGCATGGCCGAAGTGTAGGTGAAGCGTGGCGTTGAGACAGTGTATTCTGCCCTGATCTCGTCCCCTTGCACGATTCGGACGATGTAGGCTTCACTTTCCTCGCCCAATGGCACATCCAGCGCCTGCCAGTTGTCCCCGCCGATCCGGGTGCGGCGTTTCCAGGTAAGAACGTGGTTGGAAGACGCATCCACAACCATCCGCAAATGCGCCACTGGATAGGGACGAAGACCAGCCCCGTCGAAGGCTTCGATCCGGTGGATCACGTTCAGATCGTCATAGCCTCTGGCAGTCGTGCCGACCCGGTAGTGACGCGCCAGCCCCAATGCCGAGACCGGCAAGTCAAGCTGAACAAGCGCGAGATCCAGAAGCACAACGGTGCTTCCGATCGGCCAAACCTCGGGCATCAAACCGTCAGTACCCACCTGACCGCGAAGACGGGTTGAGAGCTCATACGTCATCGGCGCGACAAGTTGGGCATCTGCAAACTGGAAGACTTCCCAGTTCGATCCACTGCCATCGCCGATTGCCATGGCATTCGTCCCGTTGAGCACGGATAGCAGGTCGGCCGAAGCAAGTTCACCATCACTCAGCTTGATCCGCAGAGGCGCTCCACGGTCCCAAACGCCCGGACTGGCTTTCTGCATGGGAGACTCGGTCAATCCGATAACCGCCGCTGCCGCAACAAGACGGTTCAGTTCGTAACCCGAATCCTGACTTGAGGCCCAGACCCCCACCGAACCCGGCCAGGGTTCGGCCGCAACCGCAATGTGGGGGGCGTGCGGAACCTCTTCGCCAGTCAAGAGCGGCAGGTCAAGGAAGACAGGATAGACCGGCACGGGCGGAACGAAACTGCGGGTCACGATGCTTTCATCGTCGCTTGGCGCAGGTCGGTACACCCCCGGTTCCACGCGTACAGCCTCAAGAAGCTGCGCTTCCGACTGTTCAACCCTGTCAATGCGATAGCGCTGCCCCAAATGCTGCACAACATCGCCCGCCCCAACAGCAATCCGCGACTTCGGCAGGGAAAATCTGGCCCCGTCCCGTGCAATTCGGGCCTCGGAGAGCCAGCGCTCGACAGTGGCAAGCGCCTCGTTCCGGGTCAGCGCAAGGGGAAGGTCCGTCTGCGAGACACCGCGTGCCTCTTCATCGGGAAAGCGTGTTTCTGCCGCACGGACCTCGTAACTCGCCTGTGAATCGACAAATCCAATCCGGACCTGACCCGCAATTTCAACATCGGGTGCCCGGGTCGTCTCGAAGTCGCCCTCGATGTCAGTGAGGATGGCCAGATCGTCCGCCGTCAGATCGGCATCGACTGCTGAGTCCCGATTGCGAAACCGCAACTTTCCATCCCGTTCCACAGCGTCGAACCCGAACGCCAGCAAAAGCGGTTGCAGCGCCGACCGACCCGTCGTCACATCCGGCTGCTGAAAGCCCCTTACCAAGCCATAAAGTTCGGCTGTTTCAATTTCAGTGACGCCTGACGCTTCACAGATTTCGGCGACCACAGCCGGAAGTGACTGATTGGTTGCTCGACCGTTCAGCCAATGGCCACGGGAATAGTTCCCACCATCGCTCCAGACATCGATCTGGCCGGGAAATTCGGGAAAGGGTCGGGTATCCCAGGCCCAGGCATGGGCGTGAGCAAGATCGACCATCGGGCCATCGTAAAGGTGCGAAACCGGATTGTTGGCAGGATCGGACCAGAACGAGGACACGGCAAGCAGATACTGCATCTGAATAAGGTCATCCCGTCGACCGTTTGACCAGACCGGCAATGCGGATTCCGATGACTTGGAGTCGACGAACTTGTTCGGCTGGTTCGTCCCCTTGTCTATCGCCGGGCAGCCATATTCGGTGAACCAGATCGGTTTGGCCCCGGGGATCCACGCTGTCGGCGTTCCTGAGCGCAATCCAGCCACGCGCTCATGATGCAGGTTCGACCACCAGGATTTCAGATCCTTGTAGCGATAGACCCAGGCTTCATCATGGGCACCATCGGTAATCGGCAGACGCCGTTGTGCCAACGCGCCTTCCGGGCTGTCATAGTACCAATCATAACCTTCGCCTCCGGCCACGTTGGACCTCAGATAGCCAAGGTTGTAGATCGACCCCCATTCGGCATCCGCGTGATGCTCTTCGTCCCGCCAATCTGACAATGGCATGTAATTGTCGATGCCAACGAAATCGATCTCGGGATCTGCCCAAAGCGGGTCGAGATGAAAATACAGATTCCCGTCTGCCTGATATCCAAAATATTCCGACCAATCAGCCGCATAGCCGATCTTGGTCGCGGGTCCCAGGATCATACGGACATCAGCGGCAAGGTCCCGCAATGCCTCGACCGTCGGGAACGCATCGCCAGCACCGCGGATTTGCGTCAGGGACCGCAATTCCGACCCGATGCAAAAGGCATCCACCCCACCCGCAGCTGCGCAAAGACGGGCATAGTGCAGGATGAAGCGGCGATAGCTCCATTCTTCGGGGCCCGAGTAGGACAGCGTCTGACCACTTGCCGTGACATGCCCGGGTTCGGCCATGCCGAAGAAAGCCTGAACCTCGGCTTCGGCAGCACCACTCCGGTCCGTCGACCCATCAATACCTGGCGCGGCAACAAGTGTGATGCGTCCTCGCCAAGGCAACTTTGGTTGTGATGCCGCACCTGTCCAAGGATCGGGAAGGGTATTGCCCTCCAACTGATCCATAAGGATGAATGGATAGAAGACCACTTCCTTTCCAGTCGCGCGGATCGCTTCGATTGCCTCGATGACCGATGCGTCCGAGGGCGTTCCCCCATAGATCGACGCACCTTCAAATCGTGGAACCTCCATCGCAGCGGAACGCGAAATGCCACCAGCCCGCCACGGCATCCCTTCTCCGTCGCGCGTTGTCTGCTCGACCTTTGGACGCACTTGGCAAAAGCCACAGCGAAGGTCGCTGCCAAACCATGAAACAACCAGTGATACCGATCCGACACCTGGAAGCTCTTCGCCCAACTGGGCCAGGCTGGTCGCAAAGTCGGTCAACCCAGACGGCGAATGCACGTTTGCCGACCGGTTTTGCCCAGGTCCCAAGGCATAGTGTACCGGAGTGGTTGCCAATCCATATTCGCCCGTTCCCGGAATCAGCGCCACACCACGCAGCGCGCCCGTCAGGGTCGCCTCAGGATCTACCAGCTCACCTTGCGCCGCACGTACGACTTCAAAATTGAACTGCGGAACCCGGTTGCCATAGGGGGCAAGCTCAAGGTCCTCGATCACGACATAGGCCAGCCCTCGATAGGCCGGGGCCAGCCCCGTGCCCTCGACCGCTTCGATCTTGGGATCGGGAAGCTGACTCTCGCTGCCGGGATAGACGCGCAGATTCAAGTCCGCAGGCGAAATTTCGTTGCCGTCCGCCCACACCCGGCCGACTCGCAAGATTTCGCCAGCGCAAAGCCCGATGGCCAGGCTGACGGAATAGCTGTAGTCGTTGATCTTCGGTTTCGGCGCACCCTTGCCTGAACGGTGGCGGCGCACGGTCTCAGTAAACTCGGTTGCCCAGATCACTTGCCCAGCCAACCGCATCCGGCCCCAAAGCTGACCGATAGGGGCACCCTCGCCCGCGCCGGTCAGACGCAGCCGGTCGATACGCCCGATATCGACCGCGTCCGATCCGGCCCCCAGAATCCGTTGGTCGATTGCGCGCCCAAGCGTGGCACCAATCGCCCGGCCAATAACGGCACCGGAAAGCCCCAGAACTGCGCCGCCAAATCCTGCGCCGATAGCCGCTCCGGCGGCGGAAAGAACAAGCGTTGCCATTCAGTCGGCTCCCAATGGAAATCTGAAGCGCGCCACGATCCGGCGCTGCCACGGTTGCGATAGCGGGCTCTCGATCACCCCGTGCCCGGTATAGGCGTGGATGAACCCGGCTTTTCGGCCTGTTTCGGCCTGAATACCCAGGTGCTTGGCAATTCCGCTATCCCGCATTCGGAAAAGCAGGACATCGCCACGCGCGACCTCGGCAATCGACTTGCGCAACAACCAGCGCTCGGCGGCTTCGAAAAGCACTTCACGTCGCGCAGGCTCGGCCCAATCCTCGGTATAGGGGGGAACTGGCTCTGGTTCGCTTCCCAGAACCGCGCGCCAGATGCCACGCAGCAGCCCCAAGCAGTCCGTCCCGGCACCCTTGATCGAGGCCTGATGCCGGTACGGTGTGCCAATCCAGGCCCGAGCCTCGGCGATGATCCGCTCTTCCTGGGTCAATCGCGTGGTACCGGCAGACGCGGCCCCCCTGGATTTGGTCGGTCTGGCACCGGATACGAGGCAAGCCAATCTTCGCCCGGAATATGTGGGAAACCGCGAAAATTCAGAAAGTTGGCAAACTTGGTTCGGCAAGTCGCCGCGGCCTTGTTGCACCCGGCGATCACGCGGAAGCTGTCACCAGCGACAACCAAAGCCCCTAGCGACTGCCAAAGCTCGATCCGCCGGATCGTTCCGCTCAGGCGGTCCCCTTTGACAACCCCGACCAGCCCGGCCGCCTCGCCCGTAAGCATCTCGAACCGCCCATGCTCGAACCAGCGGTCATCGAAACCCGAGAAGGCGGCGAAATCGAAGATCCGGCCATCGTCCACCGCCTCTACCTGCCGTTCGGCAAAGTATCCGGGGGAAGTCACGTCAAACCGGCATCGTGTGTCCCCAAGAATGGCCGAACACGTCGGCTGATAGGCAAACCCCTGTGGACGATTGAGGGCCTCACTCAACCCGCGCAGTTCTGCCCGGAACGATCCGCCCGACCGCGTGATTTCACCAAAGGAACCCCTGAACTGTTCAACCCAGTCCCCAGGCTGCGCCCAATTGACGATGTAAGACCGCACCACGGCCCCGTCGAACCGTCCCGCTAGGATTTCGCCCTCGGTGATCGCTGCGTCGCTCAGTGCCCCGACCGCCTCCGAATTGTCGACCGACAGGCCCGTTGTCTGCTGCAAGGCCTTCGCAGTCATCCCGGTATCCGCGCGGCATCTGACACCGTCCACGACGATATCCCGGTCGTGATCGGTAAAGCCCAGCATCACCCCATCCCGTCGCAGAACCGTCCAGGCACGACAAACCGTGGTCGACCCGCTTGCAAGATGCGCGTACAGCGCCTCGCCAGTCATAGCCGGATCTCCACCACCGGTACCTCGGGCGCGTCACCTGCCTGAAATGATGCGACCGATGTCTGTATCCGGTCCGCATCGAAACGGACCGGCACATCGAATTCGAACCCAGCACTGACCCGCGTTCCCAATTCGGGCGGCAAGGTGAAGGTCACCTCGCCCGTCTCCGGGTTCACCGTGAACTCTTGCCCTTCGATCTTCGGGTCTTCCGAAACCGCAACCAGAACAGTGCCTGCCACCGGCTTCCGGATCGGGCGCGCATAACTTTGCAGACCGGAAACATAGGTCTTCTGCAGCTGGAAGACGGTTGTGATCCCGTCCCCGGTGCCAATCACCTGGTCCAGAGGGCCGGGTGTCGCCAAGGGGGCACAGGATCTGTGATCCGACCAATCCTTCCAGCGAAAGCCGTGCAACTGCCCGGCCCGCGCTTCGAAGAACGCTATAAAGGTCTCAAGATCATTAAGCGATCTCAATCCAAGACCCGCGTCATACCGCCTGCGGGAATGCGCCCAGGGCGTGTTCCGTTCTTCGAATCCGTTGGCGAGCGTCACGATCTCTGTGCGCCGCTGCGGTCCGCCCACCGAACCGAAGCTCAGGTTTGCCGGAAACCTTATCTCGTGAAAGGCCATGATCACTCCTCACCGGTTGCGCTGACCGCGCGCAAGCGCGCGTGTCACTTGGGCGGCCACCTGGGTCTGGCTGCGCTGAAATCCCTGAACGTCGGGGGTCGTGATGTTCATCACCACGTTCACGGCCCTGCCCCCGGCCGACTGCACGCCAAGACGGCCATCGGGGCCACGGGTCAAAGGCATGATCGCCTCAGGCCCCGCTTCCCCCATCAGCCCGCGCCCACCCCGCATCGGAAACGTAGTCGGCGCGCCGACGATGCCGCCCTTGGCGAAGGGCATGACCTTCCCCTGGCTGAAGGCCCCGCCGTTGGCAAAGGGCATGCCCGAGCCCATGATCCCGGCCACGCCCTGCGCCAGAAGCCCGCCCAACGCCCCGGTGACCGGTTTCATGGCGATGGAATAGACCGTGTCGACGATGGTCTTTGCCACCGACTTAAGCGCGTCGTTCAGCTTCATCCCATCAAAGACCAGCCCGTCGAACGCCTTGCGCAACCCACCACTGATCCCGCTCGACAGCGTGTTCACCTCGCGCCCGGTAAAGATCATCGTCTCGCGCATCCGGGCCAGTTCGCCATCGAACGCCGCCACCATCGACACGGATGAGCCCAGCTGCGCCTCAAGCGCCTGAAGTTGCTCCTGCATCGTTCCGATATCCGCCATCGCCCTGATCCTTCCTCGCATCGGGAAACGCCGCCGCCAGTTCCGCCAGCCGCGCGCGTGTCAGGGGCGGGACCAGACCCTCCCGCCCCAGCATGATCTTCAGTTCCACCGGCGTAAGCCGCCAGAAGACCGCAGGCTCAAGGCTCAACCCATGCAGCCCCGCCTGCATCAGGCCACGCCAGTCGATGCCGCTCATGGCTCCTCCGGCAGCGCGAAGGCGCGGGCCAGAAGTTCCGCCGCCGCGCGTGCCGCCTCGACCGGCCCGCCACCGATCTCGATCCGCAAGAGATCGGCGGCGGACCCCTGCCAGCCGCCGCCGCGCAACCCCGCCACGACCAGCGCCAGCACGTCGCGCGTCGAAAAGCGCCGCTCCTCGAACCGCGCCACCAGCTCCAGAAGCGACCCGGTCTCCAGCGCCGCTTCCAGTTCGGCCAGCGCGCCCAGCGTCAGCTTCGCCGCATGGCGCTGGCCGTCCAGAATGATCGCCACTTCTCCTGCCCAAGGGTTCGCCATGTCAAAGCGCCGTGAAGGTCAGCGCCCCGGCCGAGGCCATCGCCATCTCATAGCTCGCCTCGTCGTTGTGGCTTCCCGAATACTCGATGCTCGTGATCTGGAACGGCCCCTCGATCACGCCAAAGCTCGGGATCACCACCTGAAAATCCGGGATCTCGCCGTTGAAGAACACCTGGCGCGCGCGCTCGTCGGTATTCTCGTCCCGGAACACGCCCGACCCCGAGATCGCCGCCGACTTCACGCCCGCCCCGGCCAGCAGCTCGCGCCAGCCACCCTGGCTCTCCAGGCTGGTGACATCCACCTGCTCCGTGTTGAAGCTTATCCGCGTGGCGCGCAGCCCCGCGATGGTGACGAACTGGCCGTCCCCGGTCTGGTCGATCTTGATCAGCAGATCCTTGCCGCTTTGCACAGCCATGTTAGCTCTCCGAAACTGAAGTGATGAATCCCCGGCGACGCCGCCGAAGACTGGTCCTTAACCGCCGCACCGTCGCCGCCCGCTCAGCGAAGACAGCCCGCAAGGGCTGGATGAGCGGCCCAAACGCCCTACAACTGCACCCGCGCCCGAAATGTCAGGTCGATCCGCCGCGTCTCGCCCTCTTCGATCCGCCGCGCCATAGCCCGCAGGAAGAACAGGCTGACCAGGCTGCCCCGCGTCAGGCTCAAGGGCGCGCCGATCAGCGCGTCCGAGATGTCGGCGGCAATGGTCTTGATCGACAGGAAACCGGTGGCATCGGTGATCACGCTGATCACCATCTGATGCTCGGCCCCCGCGCCGGATTTGTCCGACTGGTCCCGCGTCTCTTCGGGGCCGATCAACACGAAGGTCCCCGTCACGTTCGGCGGCACTGCGTCATAGATCGCCACTCCTGTCAGCGGGGCCCATGTTGACAGCCGCTGAAAGACCGCCGTCTGCAGGGCGGGCGCTGCACCATAGCTCATTTCGGCACCTCCTCGCGGGCGAAACAGGTCAGGTAGCGACCGAACTGGTCGCGCTCGGTGACCGCCTGGATCCAGAACAGCCGCGTTCCCTCGCGGAGTCGCTGCCCGGCCGTCGGGCGGGATGGAGACCCAACCGGCGTCCCCCGCACCGTGATCCGGTAAGGCACCGCCGACAGCATCCGCTCTTCGCCCAGCGTGTCGCTTCCGGACCCCGGCAGCACCTCGGCCCAAAGCGTGCCAAGCGCGGTCCAGGCCTCGGTAAAGCCGCCCGCACCGTCCGGAGTCCTCACGACCCCCTCCAGCACCAGCGCCCGGTTCAGATGTGGCGCGTTCATTTCTTGCCCCCACCGAGGATGCGGACGGTCCGCCAGCGCTCGATCAGGGTCACAACACCGAAAGGCAGCCCCGCCGCCTGAGCGCCATCGTCATGCCGATGCTCGTAGTATTCCCCGGCCAGAAGCAGCACCGCCTGCCGCAGATCGACCGGGATATCTGTCCATGCCGCGCCGAAACCCGCGTCGAAGACGACCTTCACCGCCCCATCGCTTGGGATCGTCGGCAGCGCCGTCCCCTTCCCCGCCAGCCGGGGCCGATGCAGGTCCTTGATCAGGCGGTAGGTCGCCCCGGGCACCACCGTTTCGCCCCCCGTCGCATCGACCAGCGTTACGCTCACGATCCCCGTGACCGGCGACACCGGCAAAGCCTGCTCGTCCTCGCGCCAGCACTCCACTTCCCACAGGAACCGACGCTGGAACAGCATCTTGCCGATCCGCCCCTCGATGGCCGCCAGGGCCGCGCGAAGATAGGTCTCGATCAGCCCGTCCTGCAGCCCGTCGTCGGCAAAACCGGACCCCATCCGCAGATGGTCCTTCATTTCTTCCACCGGCAGGGCCAGCGACGGCACCGGGGTTTCTTCGGTCAACATCATGATCAGCTCTCCGCCAGCGGCCGGGTCGTTGCGAAATGCAAGGCACGGGGGATGCCCGGCCCCTGAAGGGACCGGGCCAAAGCGTCACGACACGGCGACCTTCAGCAGCTTGATTGCCGCATAGTCGGTGATGTCGCCGCCCACACGCTTGTTGGCGTAGAAGAGGACATTCGGCTTGGCCGAGAACGGGTCACGCAGGATCCGCAGGTCCGGGCGTTCCGCGATGGTGTAGGCCGCGCGGAAGTCGCCGAAGGCGATCGGATAGGTGTTCGCCCCGACGTCCGGCATGTCTTCCGACACCAGCACCGGATAGCCCATCAGACGCGCCGGCTCACCCGCCGCCAGACCGTCCGACCACATGAAGCGGCCATCCGCGTCCTTCATCTTGCGCACAGCGCCCACGGTCTTCGAGTTCATCACGAAGGCCGCATTCGCGCGGTAATCGGCACCCAGCGCGTAGACAAGGTTGACGATGCAATCGACCGAATTGGTCGGCGCAAAGTCCGCAGCGGCACCCGTCGGGATATAGCCCACCTGCCCCCAGACCCAGGACGCGTTCGCCACCTTGGTCGGCAGCAGGATGCCCTTCGGCTTGTCCACGCCGTCGCCGTTGATGAAGGCCGACGCCTCGGCGCGGGTGAAGCGGGTGGCGATCTTTTCGGCCAGCCAGCCCTCGACGTCGAAGGCGCTGTCGTCCAGAAGACGCTGGCTGGCCTTGGGCATCGCCGCCAACTCGTGCAGCTTGATCGAGATGCGCTCGATCACCGGGGTCGCACTTTCGGTGGTGGCCGCCGCTTCCGTCGCCCAGCCCGAGCCGACTTCGCTGCGGTCCACGATCACGTCGAACGACGTCGCCTCGACCTGCACGACATTGGCAATCGACCGCAGGCTGGAGGTCGACAGAAGCAGCGACTGGATGCGCTCGGCCGTCTGCGGATCGACCAGGTAGCCACCATCGGCAGCCACGGCAGTCGACATCGCCTTGCCTTCCAGGGTCAGGCCGCGCAGGCCGTCATCATCGCCCGACCGCAGATAGGCGTTGAACGCCTTCTGATGCGGGGCTTCCACCTCAGCACGGGCCGAAAGTGCGGGGCGGCCATAGGCCATCGTCTTTGCGTTCAGCATGGTCAGTCGCTCTTCCTGATGTTTCAGCGTGGATTTCACGTCGTCCTGGAAGCGGTTGAATTCGCTCAGGAACCCGGTCATGGCCGCCTTTGCCTCGGCGGCCGGTGTCTGGGCAGAGGGCATAGATTCCCCGGCCCGAGCCTTCGTCTCGGTCATCGTCTTCTCCTTCGGTTGCTGATGGGAGGCCGCTAAAGCCCGGCGAGGCTCCGTCGCGCGTCCTCGAACACCGCCGCGATATGACGCCAACCGTCATCCAGGGCATCCGCCTTGGCCGCGACCCGCGCCTCGGGAAGCATCGGGAAGGTCACGAGCGACACCTCCCAAAGCTCCAGCTCCGACAGCAGGCGCTTGCCCTTGCCGTCGCGTTCCGCCTTGACCGTGCGGTAGCCGATGGAAAGGCCATCAATGGCTCCCGCCAACAGCAGCGCCGCCACTTCGCGGCCCCGCTCCACCTCTGTCAGGATGCGCCCCTTGACCCAAAGGCCCGAGGCATCCTCGCGCACCTCGTCCCAGACACCGATGGGCTGGCCCGGATCATGCTGCCACAGCATCTTGACCCGTCCGCCCCGCGCATCCAACCGCTTCAGGCTCGCCGCATAGGCACCCTTCTGCACGATGTCGCCGCCCTGATCGGTCTTGCCGAACAGCGAGGCATAGCCCTCGACCACATGCCCCTCGGTCACCACAAGGCCCGCCTCGGCCTGCTGGAACTTCCGTTCAGGGGCTCCCCAATCCTGCTTCGCACAGACTTCACTCATCGCCTCACCTCATCGCTGCCCTGATGACCGTTTCGGCCATCTGCGCCAACAGGAACGCCGCCACACCGTAGACGCCGACCCAGATCCGTTTCTCCAGCCGCTCCAGCGTCGCCTCGATCAGCCCCAGCCGATACTCCAGCCCCGCCCAGCGCTCATCTGCTACGCGCTCGTTCGCCTCGATCCGCGCTGCCGCCGCGTCGAAACTGTCGTACAGAAAGCGCGACCCGCCGTCGGCCCGCCGCGCCGTCATTCCTCTTCCGCCAACTTCGGCAGACCCAGAAGCATCCGCTTCTCCGCCGTGGTCAGGAACTCCGCCGCAGCCACCCGTGCCCATTGCTGGTCCCGCTCCGACGCCAGCGCCGGCACCTGATCCAGGTCGGGCTTCAGGTCCACCGCCTCACCGGCAAAGCGCGACAGCCAATGCGCCAGGTCCGCCATCACCTTGGTCGCCAAGGGCAGCACGGTCAGCCGATAGAAAGCCCGGTTCGCCTCCTGATAATTCGAATAGGTCGCGTCGCCGGGGATCCCCAGCAGCATCGGCGGCACGCCGAAGGCAATCGCGATCTCCCGCGCGGCGGCTTCCTTGGTCTTCTGGAACTCCATGTCCGACGGCGAGAACCCCATCGGCTTCCAGTCAAGGCCCCCCTCCAGCAGCATCGGTCGCCCGGCGTTGCGAGCCCCCTGATGGTGCGCCTCCATCTCGGAGACCAGCCGGTCATACTGGTCCGTCGACAGCGAGGCCGCCCCATCCGCCCCCTTGTAGACAATCGCCCCCGAAGGCCGCGCCGCATTGTCCAACAGCGCCTTCGACCAGCTGGAAGCCGAGTTGTGCACGTCCACCGCCACCGCCGCCGCCTGCATCGGCGAGAACCCATAGTGGTCGTCCATCGGATGGAAGGTCTTCAGGTGGCAAATCGCGCTGACCTCCCCGGTCACGTCATACCGATGCGCCCGCCCGCTGACGGTGTAGTCATAGGCCACCGGCCAGCCATCCACCCCCGGCACCAGGTTCATCCGGTCCGACCGCAGCACATGCAGCTCGCCCGGCACCGACGTCACCCCGGGCACCGCCTCGACATAGGCGTTCCCGGCCAGCAGCAGATAGCCATAGACCGCCTCAAGAAACTCCGCCCGCCCCTGAGCGCCGTTCGGACGGCTGATCAGGTCCAGCACCGGATGCGTCTCGAACCGCTGTTCATGCGTTTGGCACACCAAGGGCAGCGCCGCCGCCGCCTCGGCGATCAGCCGCACCACCCGGAACCCGACCGGGTTCCCCTGAAACCCCGTCCGCGTCAGGCTGGCGGTGTCGCGCGGGCTCCAGGCCACGCGGCCCGCGTTGCCCCAGGCAATCACCCGACCCACGGCACTGGCCTTGCGCTCAGGAACCGCCTCTACCGGCGCCCTTCGCAGAAAATCGAACACCATCCTAGCACTCCTTCATGCTTGCAAGCAGGTCTTGCCCGTCGGGGGCCTGTCTGAACCGCCCGGCCATATGACCCGACGGCTCCGAACATCTGCTAAAGGGACCGCACGCTGGGCCGCGCAATCGGCAACGGGGTGATCATCAGATCGGTCAGCGCCCAGACCAGCGCATCCAGCCGGTCGGGAGACCCCGCCCCCTGCCAGCCCTGCACCGTCATCTTGCCCATCTGGTCTTCCAGCGCCCCTAGGCCCCGCATATGCGCAACCCGGCCCTGTTCGTACAAAGCCGCCACCGGTTCCGCGCGCAGCATCTTGGACCGCGTCGCATGCACCCCGCGATAGGGTACCAGCGGGTCGATCATCCTGACCAGCCGCTCCACCAGATCGCCGCCCTGGTTGACCTCGGCCACCAACCGGTCCGCCCCATGCCGTTCCATCGCCGCCAGCGCCGCCCGTGCCCAGCCTTCGGGCGACGCCCCGTTGACCGAAGCATCCTCCAGCACCACCGCGCGCCAGTCCTTCGGATCGCCCCGCGTGTCGGCCCCGACAACCACGATTCCGCATTCGTCGCTGGAATTCATCGACGTGACCGGCGGGTCAACCGCCACCACGATCCGGCTGACCTCAGGCCGGGTTGCCGCCTGCGCCGCCTCCAGCATCGACAGAGTCCAAAGCGCGCCGTCCAGGTCGTCGACTAGCACGCCCTCAAGCTCCTGCCGCCCCAGCCGAGTGCCGCCATAGCGGGACTGCACCTCGGCCAGAAAGCTTTCCGCCAGATAGGCTCGGTTCGCTTCGGTCGGCGCATGGGTGATCACCGTCGAGGGGTTCTTCAGGATCGCCTTCAGCACCCCCACATTGCGCGGCGTCGTCGTCACCACCTGCCGCGGGTTCTTGCCCAGACGCAGCGCGAACTGCAGCTGATCCCAGGCCTCGGCGCCCTTCTTCCACTTGCCCAGCTCATCCGCCCAGGCTGCATCGAACTGCGGACCCCGCAGCGCTTCGGGATCATGCGCCGAAAACACCTGCGCCACCGCCCCATTCGGCCACATCAACTGCTGGCGCGTCGCCTGCCACTCCGGCCGCCGGTCTGGGGGCGAGCAGGCAATGATCCCGCTGTCGCCCAGCACCATCACGTCGCGCACCTGATCGACCGTCTCGCCCACCAGCGCCACCCGCCGCGCGCGGCCTGTGTCTTCCGGCCCGGCCCCTTCGACCTGCGCCCGAACCCATTCCGCCCCGGCGCGCGTCTTGCCCGCCCCGCGACCGCCCATGATCACCCAGGTCTTCCATTCGCCCCGTGGCGGCAGCTGATGCGGCAGCGCCCAGAAGTCGAACAGCCACGGCAGCGACAACAGCGCGTTCTCGCTTAACCCGGCCAGGAAATCGTCAACCGCCTCCGGCGTCGCGGAGGCAAGCCAGGCGGCGCCCGATCTCAGCTCGGGCTCCGTCGAAATCAAGGGCTCCGCCGGCTCCGACCTGGCCGGCAATCTGCTTGCGAAGTTTGTCAACTTTGTTCCTTTCATCCAGCACATGCAGCGCTGCCGCGCGCAGGTCGCGCACCGCTGATTGAGCCGTCTTGATTTCTGAAAATTCGCCCGCCCTGACCGCCGCAATGGTCCGGTAAAGGTCCATCGCCGCCTCGCGGTACACCCCTTCGGCCACCGTCAGGAAATCCTCGGCACTGCCCGCGTCTTCCGTAAACCTCACTGTCATCTAGGTCCGCCCACCCCCATGCTGCCCGGCACGAGCGAAATGAAAAAGCGGCCAACGGGTTGCCCCGGGCCGCTTCGACACTTCTTCTAGCATGCCAAAAGGTCTACATCAGACCGCGCGCCAAGTCAAGATAAAACGCAATTAGTTTCAATGGCTTGGAGAACTCAGCTTTAACCATTTCTTAACCGGTCAGTCCCCCTGAACCCCGGTTTCGCCTTCGGTCCCCTGCTCGGCCTCGATCGCGCGCCATTTGGCGACGTTCTCGTTATGCTCGTCCAGGGTTGCCGCAAAGACATGCCCCCCGGTGCCGTCGGCCACAAAGAACAGGAAATCGGTCTGATCGGGGTTCATCGCCGCCCGGATCGCATCCGCGCCGGGGTTGGCAATCGGCGTCGGTGGCAACCCGTCGATCACATAGGTGTTCCACGGCGTCTCGCGACGCAGTTCGCTTTGCCGCAAGCCCCGGCCCAGCACGCCCTCCCCCTTGGTGATGCCATAGATCACCGTCGGGTCGGTCTGCAGCCGCATTCCCTGCTGCAGGCGGTTGACAAAGACACTGGCCACCCGGCCCCGTTCCTCGGCAATCCCGGTTTCCTTTTCGACGATGGACGCCATGATCAGCGCCTCTTCCGGCGTGTCATAGGGCAGACCTTCCGCCCGTCCGGCCCAGGCTTCGGCAAGGATCGTCGCCTGCCGCGAGGTCATCTCTTCGATCAACCCGGCCCGGTCCGTGCCCCGCTTGGCCTCATAACTGCCCGGAGCCAGCGTGCCCTCATCTGGCACGACATCAAGCTCTCCGCTCAGGAAATCCGCCTTGCGCAGGGAATCGACGATCTGCCAGCTGGTCACCCCTTCGGCGACGGTGATCTGAAAGTTCACCGCCGGGTCGTCCGCGACGGCAAGATACTCGGGCGGCAGGGGATCAACCCCCGCATCGAACCGCGTCTTCTCGACAAACGAATCCGTTCCCAGATTCCGCTCGCTAAGCACCACGTCGCTTTTCGCGATCCCGATCCGGAAATTCACCATCATCCCGCAGGTTGACCGGCCCGACGAGGTAATCGCCTCCAGCACCTCCGACATCGAGGCCGACGCAGGCAGCATGTAACTGCCAAACTTCAGATCATCGGCCAGCTTGGCATATTCCGCCCCGATCCGGAAAATCCGCGCGTCGGTAATCGCGCCGCGTTCTTCCAGGTTCCGGCTGACCGCACTCAGCGAGGCCCCGGCTTCCACCTGCAGGCAGATCGGGCCGGTCAGCGGACCAGGCTTCACGAACTCGTTCCGCCCCCAGGCCACCAGTGCCGCCATCGCAATCAGCACGACAACAAAGAACGTCAGCGCGTTCGAGGCGACGGATCTCCACATCCTCAGCGAACCTTGCCGATGACCAGACTGGCGTTGGTGCCGCCAAAGCCAAAGCTGTTCGACAGGGCCACGTCAATCTTGCGCTTCACCGCCTTGTTTGGCGCAAGGTCCAGCTTCGGCGTCACGGCAGGATTGTCCAGGTTGATCGTCGGCGGGGCGACCTGATCACGGATCGCCAGGATGCAGAAGATCGCCTCAACCGCGCCCGCAGCCCCCAGAAGGTGGCCAATCGCCGACTTGGTCGACGACATCGTCGCCTTCGGTGCATGGTCACCCAACAGCCGCTCGACTGCGCCAAGCTCAATGGTGTCGGCCATCGTGCTGGTACCATGCGCGTTGATGTAGTCGATATCCGAAGGCTGCATCCCCGCCCGCTTCAGCGCGGCCGACATCGACCGGAACCCGCCGTCCCCATCTTCCGAAGGGGCCGTGATGTGATAGGCGTCGCCCGACATCCCATAGCCCAGAACTTCCGCGTAAATCTTCGCGCCGCGCGCCTTGGCGTGCTCGTATTCCTCCAGCACCACCACGCCCGCGCCTTCGCCCATCACGAACCCGTCGCGGTCCGCGTCATAGGGGCGGCTTGCCTTTGTCGGATCATCCGCCCGCTTGGTCGACAGCGCCTTGCAGGCGTTGAACCCGGCGATGCCAATCTCGGAGATCGGGCTTTCCGCGCCCCCCGCAACCATCACATCGGCATCCCCCCACTGGATCAGCCGCGCCGCATCCCCGATGGCATGCGCCCCGGTCGAGCAGGCGGTGACCACCGCATGGTTCGGCCCCTTGAACCCGAAACGGATCGAAACCTGACCCGCGACAAGGTTGATCAGCGCGCCGGGAATAAAGAACGGCGACACCCGCTTTGGCCCACGTTCCTTGATCAGGACCGCCGTCTCGGCAATCGAATTCAGCCCGCCGATCCCCGAACCGATCATCACCCCGGTCCGCAGCTTTTCTTCTTCGGACGGGTTGTCCCAGCCCGCGTCGCGCACCGCCTGAACCGCTGCGGTCATCCCGTAGATGATGAAATCGTCAACCTTGCGCTGCTCTTTCGGCTCCATCCAGTCGTCGGGATTGAAGGTGCCATCCGTGCCATCGCCGCGCGGAATTTCGCAGGCATACTGGGTGATGACATTGCTTGCATCGAACTTCGTGATCGTCCCCGCACCCGACTTTCCGGCAACAAGACGGCTCCAGGTTTCCTCGACCCCGCAGGCCAGAGGGGTGACCATTCCAAGACCCGTGATCACGACACGACGCATGCATTTCCCTCCCAAGGAAGACGGCTTTCAAGGGGTGATACACGGGCGGTTTCGCCCGCGCAACCTTGGGTCATCGGGATCGGCGGGCGGATGAGGGTGTCCACGCGGGACAGACCTTGCCGAACTGGCAAAATCAAAGGCTTGGCTGTGGACATTCAGGATCGCTTAACCAGCATCCTGCCGCGCCACGATCCCCATGACGCCCGCCAGAAGCTGTGCTGCAACCGCCGCGCCCTGCCCGTCGATGTCACGATCCGGCATGAATTCCACCATGTCGAAGGCCGCGATCCGCGCCTTGGATGCAACGGCGGAAATCAGGTCGAGCACCTGCCAGTAGCTCATCCCGCCCGCCGTTCGCCCGATCACCGCAGGCATCACCGCCGGGTCCAGGGCGTCAAGGTCAAGGCAGACCACGACATCGGCCCCCTTGGGCACCAGATCGACCACCGGGCCAATGCCAGCACGCGCAACCTCCCCCGCCGGAACGAATGTCACCCCATAGGCCAGCGCATCCGCCACATCGCCGGGCCGGGCCGAGCCGATGCCGCGTTGCCCGACCTGAATGATCTGCCCGACATGGTCCATCTCAGACGCCCGTCGCATGGTTGAGGACAAGCCCAGCCGTTCGCCCCCTACATCATCACGCCAGTCGATATGCGCGTCGATCTGCAGGATCGTAAGTTCGCGCCCCCGCCCGGCAAAGGCCTGCAACATCGGGATCGGCAGACTGTCATCGCCGCCCAGAAGGAAGGGCACAGCGCCCCGGTCCAGCACCTTGGCGACCGTCGATTGCAACAAGGCCCTGTTACCCGCTGCATCGCCTTCGGCCACCGGCAGATCGCCAAGATCAACCGCCGTTACCCCATGCGGGAAAACCGGCCCGCCAAGGTCAAAGTTCATATGCGTCAGGTTCGCCGCATAGGCCGCCCCCGCCCCACGAATGGCCGCTGGCCCACCCGCGCAGTAAAAGCCCACCGAGGGGTAAGGCGTGCAGCCATCCGCCCCGATCAGGGCAATCCGCGCCTGCAACTGGGAAAGGTCATCACAGCCCGGAAGCCCCATGAAGGTCGACACCCCGGTCGCCCCGAACATCGTGCCAAGTGCCTTGTTGCCAGTCATGCTTGCCCCCGATCTATCGTCCGGCAAGCGTGATGGCCAAACCTCCTCTTGGCAAGTGGTTGACCGCTGGTCAGGCCTTCAACGGATACCTGTCCGCCTCCTGAAATACATCGACCACGCGCGTGCCAGCCTTGATCTTTGCCCCATGCAGGACGCCCGCCGGGATCGAATAACTGTCGCCGGAGCGATAGACGCGGGTATCCTCGCCAATGGTAGAGGTGATCTCGCCCGCGATCACCGAGCCCCATTGCGCGCCATGAGCATGCATCGGCAAATCCATGTCGCGGTGAAAGGTGAAGAACACCACCAACCCCTGATCCGACCGGATGGCCCTCGTGCCCACCACATCCTCGGGAAAGGGCACGTCAATCGCGGGGAAGCTGTCAAAGAAATCGGGGAACGACATCGGCGGGCCTTTCGGGCTGATGAGAGGGCCAGTCTAGGCATTCCAAATGCAAAAGGCACCCCGAAGGGTGCCCTGCTGTCCCGAAAAGGACGGATGGATCAGGCGGCTTTCGAGATGAAGCCGACAGCGTCGCCAAAGGTCTGGATGGTTTCGGCGGCGTCATCGGGGATCTCGATGCCGAATTCTTCTTCGAAAGCCATGACCAGTTCGACCGTATCCAGCGAGTCGGCGCCCAGATCGTCGATGAACGACGCGGTTTCCGTAACCTTGTCCGCCTCGACGCCCAGATGCTCGACGACGATCTTCTTCACACGATCAGCGATGTCGCTCATGTCCGTTCCTCTGTTCTGGCACGGGCTTTCCCGGCCTTTTGCATTTTCCCCGTTGCCGGGTCTTTTGTTGCCGATGCCGTGGCCCCGACGAAATCCTGCGCGCCTATAGCAAGGGTCGACGCACATGGCAAACGCTTTAACCTGACTTGCGTTCGCAAGATCAGACCATCGACATGCCGCCGTTCACGTGCAAGGTCGCCCCGGTAACATAGCCTGCTTCTTGCGATGCAAGATAGAGCACAGCTGCAGCAATTTCACCCGCCGTGCCCATCCGCCCGGCGGGAACTGCGGTCAGGATGCCCGCCTTCTGCTGGTCGTTCAACTTGTCGGTCATCGCGGTTTCGATGAAACCGGGGGCGACGCAGTTCACCGTGATGCCCCGGCTGGCCACTTCCGCCGCCAAGGATTTCGACAGGCCCACCATCCCGGCCTTCGATGCCGCATAGTTCACCTGCCCCGCGTTGCCCGTGGTGCCCACGACCGAGGAGATATTCACGATCCGCCCCCAGCGCGCCTTCATCATGCCGCGAATGGCCGCACGGCAGAGCCGGAAAGTCGCCGTCAGGTTGACATCGATCACCGACTGCCAATCCTCGTCCGACATCCGCATGGCCAGACCGTCCTTGGTGATCCCGGCGTTGTTCACCAGAATGTCGACCGAGCCCATCGCTTCTGTCGCCTGCTTGATCAGCCCTTCGACCGAGGCCGGGTCGGAGAGGTTGCAGGGCAGGACATGGGCGCGCTCGCCGAGCTCTGCGGCCAAGGCTTCCAGCGGCGCGGTGCGGGTGCCAGACAGGCCAACCGTGGCCCCTGCCTTGTGCAGCGCGCGGGCAATGTCGGCCCCGATGCCACCGGAGGCACCTGTGACAAGGGCCGTTTTACCATTCAGATCAAACATTTGTGTCTCCTCAGGCCTTCAGGGCCGCAATGTCTTCAGGCGTGCCAAAGGCGCGCGTCGTGGCGGCGGCGGCGGTGCGCTTGATCATGCCCGAAAGCGCCTTACCCGCGCCGATCTCCCAGAACTCGGTGACGCCGGCCTTTTCCATCCACAGAACCGATTCCCGCCAGCGGACGGATCCGGTGACTTGGGCGATCAGCAGGTCAAGGATGCGGTCGGGTTCCATCACCGCCTCGGCGCGGACGTTAACCACGACCGGAACGAGGGGTTTCAGGATCGGGACGGCGGCCAGGGCTTCGGCCATCACATGGGCGGCGGGCTGCATCAGGGCGCAGTGGAAGGGGGCAGAGACGGGGAGCAGGATCGCCCGTTTCGCGCCCTTGGCCTTTGCAATTTCAAGGGCGCGCTCGACGGCGGCTTTGTGTCCGGAAACAACCACTTGCGCGGGATCGTTGTCGTTGGCGGCTTGGCAGACCTCGCCTTGAGCGGCCTCTGCTGCCACGGCGGTTGCGGCTTCGAAATCAAGGCCCAGAAGGGCGGCCATGGCGCCGACGCCGACCGGGACGGCCTCTTGCATGGCCTGTCCGCGGATGCGCAGCAGGCGGGCAGTGTCGGAGAGGGTCAGGGACCCCGCAGCGCAGAGGGCGGAGTATTCGCCCAAGGAATGGCCCGCAACAAAGCTTGCTTTATCAATGCCATAGCCTTCGCTTTCCAAAGCCCGCAAGGCGGCGATGGAGGTGGCCATCAGGGCGGGTTGGGCATTTTTGGTCAGGGTCAGTTCGGCAATGTCGCCCTCCCAGATCAGCGTGGAAAGCTTCTCGCCCAAGGCGGCGTCAACCTCGTCAAAGACGGCTTTCGCGGCCGGATAGGCTTCGGCCAAGGCCTTGCCCATGCCGATGGTCTGGGCGCCCTGCCCCGGAAAGACGAATGCGCGGCTCATGTGTTCCCCCGTTGTTTTCGCAGCCTTACCGCGCCCGCCCCTTTCGTGCAACGCCAAGGCTTGACTTCGCGCCCTAGGGACAGTGAGTTCCGCCCATGACCCCCACCCGCCGCAAGATCATCTATGCTGTCAGCTTCGAGACCCTTGGCACCTTGGTGGCCACGCTGGGCCTGATGGTGATGTCCGACGCCAAACCCTTGCAATCCCTTGCGCTTTCGGTGATCGGAGCCACCATCGCGCTGTGCTGGAGTTACCTGTTCAACACCGTCTTCGAGGCCTGGGAGGCGCGGCAACCGGTCAAGGGCCGATCCACCCTGCGCCGGGCCGTGCATGCGTTGCTGTTCGAGGGCGGGCTGGTGCTGATCTGCGTTCCGATCATGGCCTGGTGGCTTGGGGTCGGGCTGGTGGAGGCCGCCGGGTATGAGGCGGGGCTGATCGTGCTGTTCATCGCCTATACCTACGCCTTCACCTGGGGGTTTGACCGGGTGTTCGGGTTGCCGGTTTCGGCACGGTGAGGGGGAGAGTCGGGGTGAACCCCGACCTGCGGGGACCTGGGCATTAATTCAGGGGGTTATGGGGATTATGGGTGTCTTCCGGGCGTCTTCCATGTGTCTTCCATGCGTCTTGCCCTGTGGGGTCGGGCGCGACGTTAACCATGGGCGGCGAATCGGGGGGGGTGATTAAACTACACTTGCTTTTAACTGCGCTTCCGATAGTCATTCTTAGGAATTCTCTGGGCTAAAGCTTTCGATAGTGGGGATCGCATGAAAGTAAGGTTGTCGGTAATTCTCGTGTTGGTCTTCGCAGTTATAGGCGCGACATATCTTATGCTCCGAAAGCAGACCCCTTCAGACGAGGATACGAAATCTGCTCTATTGACGGTTCTCCCTCCCGGGGCTCAATTGGTCACCATGGACTACGCATTCTTTCCTTCGGGAAAGTATGAGGGGCGCGTCAGTTACTCAGGAACTATTGAGTTTGCAACTGATCATTATAGTAAAGCTCGAGAGCCGTCAGCGTTGATTCAGCAACTTCTGTTGGATCACGGCATCTCAGAGCCTGAAGTCGCCCAGTGGTATTCCGAGAACCGCAACGCGTTCCCAGAACTTTCTGGGCGCTTGGCGGAGTATACAGTGACACTTACCGCTGGAGACGATCTGCCCTTCACGGCGGAAGCGAAGTATTCATCAACAGTCGACGGAGTACGTGTGGATGATCTTTCGTTAATCATTGAAGGAGCCGATCGTCTTGGCGACAATCCGGGCGGATACGAAATAGGATCAGAGCTTCAGAGCAAGATTGAGGCTGCAGTTGTGGCATGGTCGAACCGCCATCGACAAATTGAAGCCGAGCGCGAGGCAGCACGTGTGGCCGCAGAACTGGAGCAGGCGCGGATTGCGGAAGAACAGGAGCGAGAAAGGAACAAGGCTACGCCGACGAACGCTAAGCTTGGTGACCTTGATCCAATCGTCGTCGCACCGAACGAAACCTCTGTCGAGGTTGTGAACCAACCACACACTACTATATGTTGGGCAAGCGGATTGCCGAAAAGCGTTATTCGAGAAGCAATGCTCCCAGACGGGACTTGGGTGGTCCTTGATGCCTCCGTAGAGTTCGTCAACGCCTATCGTTGGAAGAACACGGGAAGCGAACCGATTACCGTTTACGCTAGGAGAAAGGAGGGCACTGGTTGCTGATTGCTATTGAGCCGCAGTGCGGGTGGCCAACAAACCATCGAGCCGTAGCGAGCCCATAGGGTGCGTGATTTCACGCACCATTGTGCGGGCCGATGTGGCAACGGTGCGTGAAATCACACACCCTGCGGGGCGGCGCGTGCTCCCCCACCCGCCCTTGCATCCCCCCCGTATCTCTGTATAAGGCCGCATCCTTCCGCTTATCCATGAATCGGCGATGCCTCTCGTGGACGGGCTGCGGAAGGGGTTTTCGCCCGTCCTATGAAGCCGCCCTGAGACAAAGGAAGCCCGCATGCCCTTGTATGAGCATGTCTTTATTGCGCGTCAGGACCTGTCCAACACGCAAGCTGAAGGCCTTATCGAACACTTCTCGACCGTCCTCGCGGACAACGGCGGCAAAGTCGTTGAAAACGAGTATTGGGGCGTGAAGACCATGGCCTACAAGATCAACAAGAACCGCAAGGGGCATTATGCCTTTCTGAAGTCGGACGCGCCTGCCGCTGCCGTTCAGGAAATGGAACGCCTGATGCGGCTGCATGATGACGTGATGCGCGTGCTGACCATCAAGGTCGACAAGCATGCCGAAGGCGTGTCGGTGCAGATGCAGAAGCGGGACGAGCGCGAAGACCGCGGTGATCGTGGCGACCGTGGTGGTTTCGGGGGCGAGCGTCGTGAGCGCCCGTCGTTCGGCGACCGTCCGGACCGTGGCGATCGTGGCGACCGCCCGTCGTTCGGCGCTCCGCGTCGTTGATCTGAAGAAAGGACAAAACCATGGCGAACAAACCGTTTTTCCGCCGCCGCAAGGTCTGCCCGTTCTCGGGCGACAATGCTCCGGCAATCGACTACAAAGACACGCGTCTGCTGCAGCGCTATATCTCCGAGCGTGGCAAGATCGTTCCGGCCCGTATCACCGCCGTCTCGGCCAAGAAGCAGCGCGAACTGGCCACGGCCATCAAGCGCGCCCGCTTCCTGGCACTTCTTCCCTATGCCGTGAAATAAGGAGCACATGACATGCAAGTGATCCTTCTGGAACGTGTGGCCAAGCTTGGCCAGATGGGTGAAGTCGTCAACGTCAAGGACGGCTATGCCCGCAACTTCCTTCTGCCGCAGGGCAAGGCGTTGCGCGCCAATGCGTCGAACATCAAGTCGTTCGAAGTGAAGAAAGCCCAGCTTGAGGCGACCAACCTTGAGACCAAGAAAGAGGCCGAAGTTGTCGGCGCCAAGCTTGACGGCCAGACCTTCGTGGTCATCCGTTCGGCTTCGGACGCAGGCGCGCTTTATGGGTCTGTGACCCCGCGTGATGCGGCCGAGGCTGCGACCGAAGCGGGCTTTACCGTCAACAAGGGCCAGGTCGTGCTGGACAAGCCGATCAAGGACCTGGGCATCCACACGGTTTCCGTGCGTTTGCACCCGGAAGTGGCGGTCAAGGTCAACCTGAACGTCGCGCGGTCGGTTGAAGAAGCCGCGCTGCAAGCTTCGGGCAAGTCGATCGCCGAGCTGGCTGCGGAAGCGGAAGCCGAAGCAGAGTTCGAGATCGCCGAACTGTTCGACGAAATGGGCGCTGCGGCGTCTGACGAATAAGCCTTATCCCTTCGGGGGTTATGAAACCGCGCCGGGGCAACCCGGCGCGGTTTTTCATTTCCGGCCGCAGGTGGCGCACTCCGACGATTTGCTGTCGGCGGCAGGATAGCCGACACCCTTGGCACCGCTAGCGTGGCGGCATGCAGATGACAGCCACCAGCCGCGGCATTATTGCCCTGATCCTTGGGATCGCCATTTTTTCGGTCCAGGATGTGATCCTGAAGCTTTTGTCCGGGGACTACCCGCTGCATCAGGCGATGGTTCTGCGCAGCCTGACGGCCCTGCCCTTTCACGTGGCCATAGTCTGGTGGTTCGACGGGCGGCTTTCCACCATCACCACCCCGAACTGGGGAAAGATGTTTGCGCGGGGACTTTTGAACTTTGTCGCCTATACCGCCTATTACCTTGGTCTGGCCTATGTGCCGATGGCCGATGCGGTGGCGCTGTTCTTCACCAGCCCCTTGTTCATCACGCTGGCCGCTGTCCTGTTCCTGGGCGAACGGGTGCGCCTGATCACGGCGCTGGCGCTGGCGGCGGGGTTTGGCGGGGTGCTGATGGTGGTCAAGCCGGGGGGCGATGGCTTTGACATTGCCGCCTTCCTGCCGATCATCGGGGCGCTTGGCTATGCGATTTCCATGGTGGTCGCGCGCCCGCTGGGGCGAACGGAATCAGCGGCGGCGATGGCGTTCTGGGGCAACATCTGCTTTCTGTTCTGTGCCTTGGCCCTGTCGGCCGTCTATGGCAGCGGAGCCTATGCCGGGGCCTCGCATCCTTCGATGGCCTTCCTGACCCGCGGCTGGGTCGTGCCGGATCTGGCGGACCTGTTGCTGATGTCGGTCTGCGGTGTCATCGCGGCAATCGGGCTGACGCTGTTGACCTATGCCTATCGGGTGGCCCCTGCCGCCACGGTTGCGCCCTTTGAATACAGCTTCATGTTCTGGGCCGTGCTGTGGGGCTGGCTGTTCTGGGGGGATTTCCCGGATGGTCTGGGCTGGATCGGCATCGCGATCATTGTTGCGGCGGGGATGCTGGTGATCCGCATGGGGCAAAAGGAAAAGGCCGCACCCGAAGGCGCGGCCTGATATTCCCTGTCGGACCTGGTCGGTCTCTTACATTTCGTCCAGTGCTTCGACGGCTTTCTGCAGCGCTTCCTTCGAGATTTCCTTGTCGGTCACCTTGGCCTGAGCCACGATGTGGTCGACAACCTTGTCTTCGAAGACCGGAGCGCGCAGTTGCTGTTGCATCTGGGCGTTCTTCTGGACGAATTCGAAGAACTGGCGTTCCTGGCCTGGATACTGACGGGCAGCGGCCAGAACGGCCTGGGTCATTTCGGCATCCGACACGGTGATTTCGGCCTTGCGACCGATTTCGGCCAGCAGAAGGCCCAGACGGACGCGACGGACGGCAAGGGTCTTGTGCTCTTCCGTCGTCTCGATGGAGCCGTGGTTGTGGCCGTGATCGTCCGGATGCTCTTCGTGGTAAAGCTGGTGGGCGATCTGACCGGCTTCAGCCTCGACCAAGTTCGCGGGCAGCTCGAAGGTGACCATGCCGTCAAGCTGATCCAGCAGCGAGCGCTTCAGGACCGCGCGGGCAGCGCCTTTGTATTCGGCTTCAAGACGCTCGGCGATTTGCGATTTCAGCGCGGCAAGGTCTTCGGCACCGAACTTCTTGGCCAGTTCGTCGTTGATCTCGGCCGGTTTCGGTTCCTTGACCGCTTTCACGGTGCAGGCGAACACAGCGGCTTTGCCAGCCAGATGCGCGGCACCATAGCTTTCCGGGAAGGTCACGTTGACCGAAACTTCGTCGCCAACCTTGGCACCGATCAGTTGGTCTTCGAAGCCGGGGATGAAGGATTTGGAGCCGAGAACCAGCGGATAATCCTCGCCCGAACCGCCTTCGAACAGTTCACCATCGACCGAACCCTTGAAGTCGATCACGACTTGGTCGCCGTCCTTGGCCTTGGCGCCCTTCTTGCGGTCGTCAAAGTCCTTGGCCGACCCGGCCAGGTTTTCCAGCGCTTCGTCGATGGCCTTGTCGTCGGCCTTGACGATCAGACGGTCCAGCTTGACCTTGGAGGCGTCAAGTTCCGGGATCGGGGGCAGCGCGTCATAGGTCATTTCGACCACGACATCCTGACCTTCTTTCCAGTTTTCGCCGTCAACCATCTTGACGTCGGGCTGCAGCGCCGGACGGTCGCCGGTCTTGTCGAAGTGGTCTTTCATCGCGCCGTCGATGGCTTCTTGCATCGCGTCGCCAAGGATGCGCTGACCGAACTGCTTTTTCAGGATCGCCAGCGGCACCTTGCCTTTGCGGAAACCCTTGATCTCGACCTCGGGCTGCGCCTCGATCAGCTTGGCCTGGACTTTCGCGTCCAGCTCGGCCGCCGTCACAGTGATGGTATAGCCGCGCTTGAGGCCTTCGTTCAGGGTCTCGGTGACCTGCATGGGGGACGTCCTTCCTAAGTCATTCGGGCGCTTCACGCGCAATAGTTTACTGGCGCAGGGCCGAAACCCAGCGCGAAGTCGCGGGACTTCTAGCAAAGCTTTCGGTCCGGTGTAAGGGGGAATCGCCAGCCTTTGATCGGCTTGCCATGGTGCGGGTGGAGGGACTTGAACCCCCACGCCTTGCGGCGCCAGAACCTAAATCTGGTGCGTCTGCCAATTTCGCCACACCCGCACAGATGGGCAACGGGGGCCTTCTAGCAAAGCCCGTGGCAAGGTGCGAGAGGGAAAGCGCCGCCCCAATCACGCCACAACTTGCGCGGGATTGCGCCACAACTGCCACGAAAACACCGAAACAGGACCGAAACCGCACCATAAAGCGTGCCGAAGTTGATCTTGCACAAGGTGAGGCGAAGCCGTGGCTGCAAGGGTAACCGATTCCAGCATCCGACCGGGGGGGACGAATGCCCCATCCGGCGGAATTCTGGTCGGAACCATGGTGCGCACGCTGGACGGGGTCTTGCCCGTCGAATTCCTGTCCCCCGGTGACCGGATCGTCTGCCGTCAAGGTGCGCGGCGGCTTTTGGGGGTTGCGGCCCGGCATCTGGACCGCGCCGATCTGGTGCGCATCCGGGCGTCAAGCCTTGGCCATGACCGCCCCGACAGCGACCTTCTTCTGTCGCCTGATCAGCCGGTGCTGATCCGGGACTGGCGGGCCAAGGTGCTTTTCGGTCAGCCTGTTGCGGCGATACCGGCGGCGCGGTTGGTGGATGGCGAATTCATTCTGGCCGAAACCCGCGCCGATGCCCGCCTCTTTTCGCTGCAATTCGCCGACGACGAAGTGATCTATGCCGAAGGGTTGGAGCTTGCCTGCCCAGCGCATGTGCCGATGACGGTCGCGCTGTCGGCCTGAGATCGCCTGTCGCAGCGCGGACCATGCTCTTTTGTTGCTTTGCGGATGGTTTGGCCTAGGCTTGGCCGAAGACGGCTTTTTCGGAAGGGCGGCATGGCCAGGGCCAAGGATCACGTCACCAAGGTGATCGACACGCTAAGTTCGGGCAATGCGGCGGCGCAGTCGCGGCTGGCGGCCTCGTGGCAGCGGTCGTTTCAGAAACACGGGCTTGATCCCGCCGCCCCTGCCCCGAAAAGCACGCCCGACGGCGACCGCCTGCGCCTGCAACGTCAGGCGATGGAGCAGGTGCTTGTCGTGGCCGCGCCCAAGCTGGACGATCTTTACGCGATGATCGGGCATTGCGGCTGTGGCATCCTGTTGACCGATGCGGAAGGTCTGGTGATCGATGCCCGCGCCGGGGCGGGCGATGTGGATGTGTTCCGGCAATGGGGGCTGACCCCCGGTGTCGACTGGTCCGAAGCGGCGCAGGGCACCAACGGGATCGGGACCAGCATTGCGGAACGGCGGGCGCTGACCATTCACCGCGACCAGCATTACCTGCCGCAGAACATCGGGATGAGCTGCATCGACGCCCCGGTCTTTGGCCCCGATGGTGGGCTGATCGCGGCGCTGGATGTCAGTTCCGCCCGTGCCGACCAGACCGAAGGCTTCAACCGGCTGATCGAGGCGATGGTGACGCGGGTCGCGACCCAGATCGAATCCGACCTGTTCCGCCAAGCCTTTCCCAAGCACCGCATCGTGCTGGCCGATGGGGCCGAGCCGTCCAGTGCCGCGCTTTTGGCGGTGGATGGCGATGATGTGGTCGTGGGCGCCACGCGGGATGCCCGCCGCCGCCATGGCTTGGAACCGATGGGTCTGATCCGCCCGCGTCCGGTGGTCGATCTTCTGGGCCGCGAGGGGGGCCCCGCCGGTCTGGAAGGGGCCGAACGGGCGGCAGTGATTCGCGCCCTGACCCGGGCCGAGGGCAATGTGTCCGAGGCCGCGCGCGCCCTTGGGCTGGGTCGCGCCACGCTTTACCGGCGGATGAAGCGGCTGGGGATCGACGAAAGGGGCTGATGTGTCTCAGTCCTGAGACAGGTTGCCCCTGCGCCCTGCCCCGCCCCGGCTGACCTGTGTCCCCCGTCAGCGCATGGTCATTCCAAGGCCCGCCGGGAGGGTGGGGCCGTGGAGGAGACCAAGATGAACGACATGACCAAAGGGGCTGGCCAGCTCGCCTCGCCATTCAAGACCCGCTACGACAACTATATCGGCGGCAAATTCGTGGCTCCGGTTTCGGGCCGCTATATGGACAACGTCACGCCCATCACGGGTGGGGTGATCTGCGAAGTCGCCCGGTCCGACAGGGCCGACATGGCGCTGGCGCTGGATGCCGCCCATGCCGCGAAAGACGCCTGGGGCAAGACCAGTGCCGCGCACCGGTCGAACATCCTGCTGAAAATCGCCGACGTGATGGAAGCGAACCTTGATCTTCTCGCCCGCGCCGAGACCTGGGACAACGGCAAGCCGATCCGCGAGACGGTGAACGCCGACATTCCGCTGTCGGTGGACCATTTCCGTTACTTCGCTGGCGTGCTGCGGTCGCAGGAAGGCAGCATGTCGGAAATCGACAACGACACCGTCGCCTATCACTTCCACGAGCCGCTGGGCGTTGTCGGCCAGATCATCCCGTGGAACTTTTCCATCCTGATGGCGGCGTGGAAGCTGGCCCCGGCGCTGGCCGCTGGCAACTGCATCGTGATGAAGCCGGCGGAACAGACCCCGGCGGCAATCATGGTGCTGATGGAACTGATCGGCGACCTGCTTCCCGCTGGCGTGCTGAACATCGTCAACGGCACCGGGGCCGAGGCTGGCGATGCGCTGGTCCGTTCGGGACGGATTGCCAAGATCGCCTTCACCGGATCGACCGCGACAGGCCGCAAGATTGCCGAAGGCGCTGTTGCCGCACTGATCCCCTTCACGCTGGAACTGGGCGGGAAATCCCC
>CAUJIP010000001.1 GCA_963205235.1 Pseudomonadota bacterium | reverse complement strand
CATCGCCTCGAACCCGCAGCTACTGGTGCTGGACGAACCCACCACTGGCCTTGATGCCACGGTCGAGGCCGAGGTGCTGGACCTGATCCAGCACCTGCGACACGAACTTTCCACCGCGATCCTGTTCATCAGCCACAACCTCGCCGTCATCGCGCGCATGTGCGACCGGGTGGGCGTCCTTTACGCGGGCCGTCTGGTCGAGGAGGCCCCCACCGCGCAGATCTTCGCCTCGCCGCGCCACCCCTACACCGCTGGGTTGCTGTCGTGCTTGCCACAGGCCGGGCGCAGCAAGGAGACGCCGCTGGCGACCATCCCCGGCTTTCTCCCCACGCCGGGAGAGGTGCCGCAAGGCTGCATCTTCGCCCCACGCTGCCCCATCGCCGAGGACCGCTGCCGCAAGGAAGACCCCGGCCTGTTGCTGCGCGACGGCCACGCCAGCAAATGCCACTTCCCCGACCGGGCCGGGGCATTGGCTCCACTTGCGCCAACCGTCGCCGGGTCAAAACCCGCCACGCCGGACCCTGTTCTGCAGATCGAGGCGCTGTCGAAAAGCTTCGGCCAGGGCCCCGCCCGTCAGCGGGTGCTGCGCGACGTGTCGCTGACCCTGTTCAAGGGCGAGACGCTGGGCCTTGTCGGGGAAAGCGGCTCCGGCAAGACGACGCTGGCGCGCTGCATCCTGGGCCTTCTGCAACCCGACCCCGGCAGTTCGCTGCACTTTGATGGCGCGGCACTGGCAGGCACCACGGCGGGCCGCAGCCGCGATCAGGTCAAATCGATCCAGATCGTCTTTCAGAACCCCGATTCCGCGCTGAACCGGTCCCATTCCGTGCGCCGGATGCTGGAGCGGACCATCGGCCTGCTTGCCGGTCTGACCGGCGCCGCCCGGGAAGCGCGGGTGCAAGACCTCACAAAGGGCGTGCGTCTGACGGCGCGGCACCTGTCCGCCATGCCGCGCCAGCTTTCCGGCGGGCTGAAGCAGCGCGTCGCCATCGCCCGCGCCTTTGCCAGCGAACCCGAGGTCCTGATCTGTGACGAGCCGACCTCGGCGCTGGATGTCTCGGTGCAGGCCGCGATCCTGAACCTGCTGGCTGAATTGCAGGCGCGGACCGGGGTCAGCTATGTCCTGATTTCGCATGATCTGGGCGTGGTGCGCTATCTGTCGGACCGGATCGCGGTGATGTATCTGGGCGAGATCGTGGAAATCGGCCCGGCCGAGGCGGTGTTCAACGGCCCCCACCACCCCTATACGGCGGCGCTGCTATCGTCGACCAAGGGCGAAGAGGCGCGGGTCCGGCTTTCGGGGGCCTTGCCCACCACGGCGGACCTGCCCAAGGGCTGCATCTTCCACAGCCGCTGCCCGCAGGCTGTTGCGGGCCTGTGCGATACCACCCCGCCACCGCAGATCGCGCTTGCGGCAGGCCATGTGATCCGCTGTCATCTGCCGGTCGATACATTGCCGCGCTCAGGCTGACCCATGCCGCTGACCCTGCCTCCACTGAATGCCCTGCGCGCCTTCGAGGCGGCGGCGCGCACTGGCAGCTATGTTGCGGCGGCCGAGGAACTGGGCGTCTCGCCCGCCGCGATCAGCCAGCAGATCCGCAAGCTGGAGGATTATCTCGGCAAGCAGATGTTCATGCGGCTGAACAACCGCGTAGTCCTGACCGATGCGGGACATGCCATCCACGACGGCACGGCGGCGGCCTTGCAGATGATCTCGGACCAGACCGAGCAGTTGGTGGCCGACAGGTCGAAATCGCGGCTGGTGATCAGCAGCATTGAATCGGTGGCCGAGAAATGGCTGATCTCGCGGCTGGCGGCCTACTGCCGTCTTTACCCCGATTTCCGCTTTGACCTGCGGGTCGAACCCGATCCGGTGGACTTCGCCCGGCACAACATCGACCTGCGCATCGGCTATGATCCCGGCCAGTACCCCGAGCAGATGATCGTCCTGCTGCCTCAGGACATGGTTCTGCCGCTGTGCGCCCCCGCCTATCTTGACCGCAACCCAGGCGCGCGGGACGGGATCGACGCTGTCCCGCATGAGGATCTGATCCACACCAGCTGGGGCGAAAGCTTCGGCTCGCATCCGACCTGGCATTCCTGGTTCCTGAAGGCCGGGCTGAAGCCCCCGGCCGAGGGAAAGGGCTACCGCGTCGGAAGGTCCTCGCTTGTGCTTGACCTGACGCGCCAGGGTCAGGGCGTGGCCCTGGGGCAAAGGATGATGGCGGCGGATGACCTTGCGGCGGGTCGTCTGGTGCCCTTGTCCGACATCGGCCTGGCACTCGGGCATCCCTATTGCCTGGCCTATCCGCGCGCCAAGGGGCGCAAGCGCCATGTTCAGGCGCTGGCAACCTGGCTGACGGATGCGGCGGGGGTCCCGACCCTTGGCTAAGCCAGGCTTAAGGTCGCTAACATTTGTCCCGGTTGAGAAATGGCGCTGGCACAGGGAAAATCGGCCTCACCACCCGAAGGAGGACGCGTCATGAACCACCTGCTCGATCTTGACACCTATCCGCTCGACCGGCCCGACAGCCCTGAGTACGCAGCACTGGTGGCAAGCTGCCGCAAGCGGCTGGCGGAAGACGGCATGTTCGATCTTCCCGGTTTCCTGCGTCCCGAGGTGACAAAGGCCGCAGCCGATGCAACCAAGCCGGCGATGGCGACCGAGAGCTTCCGCCACGCCCGCAGCCACAACATCTACTTCCGCGATACCGTCGAAGGGTTGGCAGCCGACCACCCTGCCTTGGCAAAGGTCGAGACGGTCAACCACACCCTGACCGCCGATCAGCTGGTCGGCAATCCGGTGATCGCGCTTTACGAATGGCAGCCCTTCGCCGATTTCCTGGCCGCCGCGATGGGCAAGCCCGCGCTCTACCGGATGGAGGACCCCATGGCCCGGGTCAACGTCCAGGCCTCACGCGATGGCGAGGCGCTGAACTGGCACTTCGACCGGTCCGAATTCACCACGACGATCCTGCTGCAAGCCCCCGAGATCGGCGGCGAACTGGAATACCGGTCGAACCTGCGCAGCGCGGACGACCCCAACTACGACGGCGTGGCTGCCCTGCTGCGGGGCGAGGACCCAGCGGTGAAGGTCGCGAAGCTGGCGACGGGCGCGCTCAACGTCTTCCGGGGAGTGAACACGCTGCACCGGGTGGTCCAGGTCAAGGGTCCGGTCGAGCGCATCGTGGCGATCTTCTCGTTCTTCGACCGCCCTGGCGTGGCGATGACAGCCAAGGAGCAGACCGGGTTCTACGGTCGGGCCGTGGCTGCCCGCTAGGGTCAGGAACGAGGGCCAGGCGTGACGGTGCAGTCGAACGATTCAGGCCGCTTTGTCGGTCGTCGCCGAGGCAAGCCCCTTCCGCCGTTTGCCACCACTCGACTGCCCGCCCCGCCGCCCCTGCCCATCTCTCTCGGGAACTCTGCCGACTTGCACGCCCGATGGGAACCCGTCCGTGCCTCGGGCGTTCTGTCTCCGTAACCCTGGCAACAGGAAAATGGAGAAACTCATGATTGCTCATCGCACCCTTGCGACCACTGCGCTTGTCACCTTCTTGGCCGCGCCGCTTTTTGCCGGCGTCGACAAGGTGGCAAAGATCGACGCCTCGGTCGACCTTTCCGCCGTGCAGAACGAGACCGCGGCGGCCTACTGGGCCAACCTTGAGGCCGACCTCGAAAATGCCCTGGCCGCCCGGTTGACCGACCGACTGGCCTCCGAAGAGGTCAAGCCGGATGAAGACGGCAAGATCGACGGCAGCCAGATCATCGTCGATGTGCGCGAAGTCGAGCTTGCGAATGCCTTCGAGCGCGAGCTGAACCTCGGTGATGCCGTTCTGGTCGGACAGGTCACGATCGTCGATGACACCGACAACACCAATGCCGACGGCTACGAACTGACCGTTTCGCTGGAAAACGCGCAGGTCGTTGTGCCGGAAGGCATGACCGTTGTGCTGTCCACCGATACGACCGAAGCCTACACCCGTCTGGTCGATGCCTTCGCTGATGGCGTGGTAAGCCGCCTGAAGTAAGCGTCGGCCACCCTCTGCGCCCCCCTGTCCCACGGGGCGCAGAGGCCCTCATTTGTCACTCTGTTGCGAGCACCGCTTGAATTTCCCCGCCCGACCCCGTATTTCACCGGGCGACCCAACCCCGGAATCCCCATGTCCACCACCAATCCCGTTCAATTCCTGCAGCAGGTGCGTGCCGAAGTCGCGAAGGTGGTCTGGCCCACCCGGCGCGAAGTGATGCTGACCACGCTGATGGTGTTCATCCTCTCTGCCCTCGCCGCGACCTTCTTCAGCCTGGTCGACTTGGCAATCCGTACCGGGTTGCACTACATCATCGGCGGCTGAGCGGCATTCCCTCTTGAATTGACGGCGGGCAGGGGGTAGACCCCGCGCCAACCAAAGGGACACCGGCGCGCATCGATTCGAGGTGCGCGCTGTTTTTTGTTCCGGGACAATGACGAAGACAGGGCCGAATGGCCCGGGCAGCAAGGAAGCAGGCAAGATGGCGAAGCGCTGGTATTCGGTAAGCGTTCTCTCGAACTTCGAGAAGAAAGTGGCCGAGCAGATCAAGACCGCCGTCGCCGATGCGGGGCTTGAAGAGGAAATCGACGAGGTCCTCGTTCCCACCGAAGAGGTGATCGAGGTTCGTCGTGGCAAGAAAGTAACGTCCGAGCGCCGTTTCATGCCAGGCTATGTGCTGGTTCACATGGAAATGACGAACCGGGGCTATCACATCATTTCGTCGATCAACCGCGTCACCGGTTTCCTTGGCCCTCAGGGCAAGCCGATGCCGATGCGTGACGGCGAAGTGAATGCGATCCTGAACCGTGTCGAAGAAGGTCTGGAAGCCCCGCGCAACCTGATCCGTTTCGATATCGGCGAAACCGTGCAAGTCACCGACGGCCCGTTCGAGGGCTTTTCGGGCATGGTCGAGGATGTGGACGAGGCGCACAGCCGCCTGAAGGTCACCGTGTCGATCTTCGGCCGGGCGACGCCCGTTGAACTGGAATTCACTCAGGTCTCGAAAGGGGCCTGAGTGCATCGCGTGGGAGGCGAGCGCGTTCCGAAAGGGGCGTGACGGACCGGACCACTAAACCGCATCTTCGGATGCAGTGACAAAGGAGAGGCCAGATGGCCAAGAAGATTATCGGCAGCCTCAAGCTGCAAGTGAAAGCGGGCCAAGCCAACCCGTCCCCGCCGGTCGGTCCGGCGCTGGGTCAGCGCGGGCTGAACATCATGGCCTTCGTGAAGGAATTCAACGCGAAGACCGCCGACCTGCCGCTGGGCACCCCGACGCCGGTCATCATCACCTATTATCAGGACAAGTCGTTCAGCCTTGAGCTGAAGACGGCTCCGGCCTCCTTCCTGATCAAGCAGGCTGCTGGTCTGCCGGCAGTCGGCAAGCGCGCCCGCGCCAAGGGTTCGATGAAGCCCGGTCGGGAAGTCGCCGGTTCGATCACCGCAGCCCAGCTGCGCAAGATCGCCGAGACGAAGATGAAAGACCTGAACGCGAATTCGGTTGAAGCTGCAATGCAGATCATCCTGGGTTCCGCCCGGTCCTGCGGCATCGAAGTGAAGGGCTGATCACCATGGCAAAGATTGCAAAACGCGTCGCCAAGGCGAACGAAGCCTTCGTTGGCAAATCCCTGATCTCGGTCGAGGATGCCGTCAAGCTGATCAAGGGCACGGCTTCGGCCAAGTTCGATGAGACGCTGGAAATCGCGATGAACCTGGGCGTTGACCCGCGTCACGCCGACCAGATGGTCCGTGGTGTGGTGCAGCTGCCGAACGGCACCGGCAAGACCGTGCGCGTCGCCGTCTTCGCGCGCGGTGCCAAGGCTGACGAAGCCAAGGCCGCCGGTGCGGATATCGTTGGCGCCGAGGACCTGATGGAAACCATCCAGTCCGGCAAGATCGAGTTCGACCGTTGCATTGCAACGCCGGACCTGATGCCGCTGGTTGGTCGTCTGGGCAAGATCCTGGGCCCGCGCAACCTGATGCCGAACCCGAAGGTCGGCACCGTGACGATGGACGTGAAAACGGCCGTCGAAGCGGCCAAGGGCGGCGAAGTCCAGTTCAAGGTCGAAAAGGCCGGTGTCATCCATGCCGGGATCGGCAAGGTGTCCTTCACCGAAGACAAGCTGGCACAGAACGTGCGCGCCTTTGTTGAAGCCGTGGCGAAAGCCCGTCCGACCGGGGCCAAAGGCACCTATGTGAAGAAGGTCTCGCTGTCCTCGACCATGGGGCCGGGCGTTTCGGTCGACCTCTCGTCGGCGACGCAGGCCTGAAGGATCGGTGCGCTGTAGCGCACCCTACGAATTCCTGATCCGCAAAGGTCAGGTCTACCCGGGCGGAAACGCCCGGTTCTGTCCGAGACGGTGGGTGGTGCGCAAACACCATAAATCCTGCCCGAGATGGGGAACGAGATTTGGGACCACCTTCGGGTGATCTTGGTTTCGGGAACCGTTACGGACCCGAACGCCGCCTTTCGGGGTGGCATACATGAGCCGGGGGGAAACCCCCAACCTTGGAGTGAAACTGTGGATAGAGCCCAGAAAGAGAAAGTGGTCGAGGAACTCGGCCAGATCTTCGAAAGCTCTGGCGTCGTGGTGGTTGCCCACTACGCGGGAATGACGGTTGCACAGATGCAGGACCTGCGCGCGAAGCTTCGCGATGTGGGTGGGTCCGTTCGCGTTGCCAAGAACACGCTCGCCAAGATCGCCCTTGAAGGGAAGCCCGCTGCAAAGATGGGTGACCTGCTTACGGGCATGACCGTGATGTCCTTCTCGGAAGACCCTGTGGCTGCGGCCAAGGTCTGCCAAGACTACGCCAAGACGAATGAAAATTTCGTCATCATTGGCGGGGCTATGGGCGACACGGTTCTGGACCAGGCCGGTGTCAAGGCTGTCGCTTCCATGCCGTCGCGCGAAGAGCTTATCGCTCAGATCGTGTCGTGCATCGGTGCGCCTGCTTCCGCCATCGCCGGGGCCATTGGTGCGCCTGCTTCGAACATCGCAAGCATCCTGTCGACCATCGAGGAAAAGGCTGCGGCCTGATCCTTATCCCGCGTGGTTCATCCCACGCCGTTGGAACCCATCTTTAAACGAACGGAAAACAAAATGGCTGATCTGAACAAACTCGCCGAAGAGATCGTTGGTCTGACCCTCCTGCAAGCTCAGGAACTGAAGACCATCCTGAAAGACAAGTACGGCATCGAGCCGGCCGCCGGTGGCGCCGTCATGATGGCTGGCCCGGCTGCTGCTGCTGCAGCTCCGGCTGAAGAGCAGACCGAATTCGACGTCGTCCTGACCGACGCCGGCGCGAACAAGATCAACGTGATCAAGGTCGTGCGCGAAATCACCGGTCTGGGCCTGAAAGAAGCCAAGGACCTGACCGAAGCCGGTGGCAAGATCAAGGAAGGCGTCTCGAAAGCTGACGCTGAAGCTCTGAAGAAGAAATTCGAAGAAGCTGGCGCCAAGGCCGAACTGAAGTAATCCCGACTGGGGGCAACCCCAAGGGAAAACAGGGCTGGGTCCGACAGTGTCGGGCCCAGCCATGCGCGTCTTGGCAGGGGCTTTTGCGAAAGCATCTTCCAGGACGCGGACAGGTTCGGGAGCCACCCTTCGGGACGGGCGGCACGAATGGAACCTGGACGGTCTCTTCGCAAGCGGTGCGCGCCCGTGGCCCGACGGGTGGTGCGCCAGCGAAAAATTGAAAGGTAAAGACAAACATGGCGCAAGCTTATGTTGGCCAGAAGCGCGTTCGCCGTTACTTCGGCAAGATTCGCGAAGTTCTGGAGATGCCGAACCTGATCGAGGTTCAGAAATCCTCTTACGACCTGTTCCTGCGGTCCGGCGAAGGCGACAAGCCGCTGGATGACGAAGG